>NZ_JABFAW010000007.1:0-199710 GCF_017168375.1 Kocuria sp. KRD140 | reverse complement strand
GCGGGGTGGGTGGCAGGTGCGGGAGTTCCGAGCAGCGCGGGTGGGCTCAGCGCAGCGCCGAGAGGACCTCTCGACCGAGCAGTTCCACGGTCCGCAGCGCCGCGTCGTGGGACAGGCCGTTCACGTCCACGCGCACGAGCACCCGATCCAGCTCCAACGTCTCGCGCATGGGCCCGCAGCTTGGTGACGACGTCGCTCACACCGCCCACGAGCAGCGCACCCTCCGGCCCGCACTGTTCGCGGAACTCCTCCGGTGTCCACGCGGGTTCGTCGGCGCTTGCGGCGCCGAAGGTTCTCGTGCTGGCGGCGAAGTGGGGATAGGCGAGGGTGAGGGCGTCGGGGGAGCGGGCGTCGTCGTCGTCGGACACCACGAGGCCCGGCAGCAGCAGGCCCACCGCGCCGCGCGTGGAGTGCCTGAAGCCGCGCAACGCCTCCCGGTACGCCTTGACGTACGGCACGAGCTGGTCCCAGCGGCCTTCCATGACGTTGAGCATCACGCCGATCCCGTGTCCCGCGGCCCGCAGCTGCAACGGATCCGGGTTGACGTGCTCCGCCCCGTGGCCCTCACCGACGGCCACGATGTCCAGGCCCACCCGGTCCGCGGTGCGGGCCAACTCGGTGAGCTGCAGGAACCCCTCCCGCGGACTGGGAAGCTCACCCGTGTCGGGGTGGGGAGCGCGTTCCCCCCACGTGGCGATACCGAGTCTGAAGGTCACGGGTGGCTCCTCACGGGTGATTCCTGGGAATGCCGACGGCGCGGCGCCCAGGGCGTTCCTTGTGCCCGCAGTGAACGTTCTGGAGCCCGGCGGAACGGAGTCCTACGCTGGTTTCATGGCTACTGTAGACATCACCCAGGACACCCTGGGCCAGACCATTTCTGACAACGACATCGTGTTGCTGGACTGGTGGGCGGACTGGTGCGGACCGTGCAAGCAGTTCGCACCCACCTACGAGGCCGCCTCCGAGAACAACCCCGAGATCGTATTCGGCAAGGTGGACACCGAGGCCGAGCAGGGCCTGGCTGCCGCCGCCCAGATCTCCTCGATCCCCACGCTCATGGCGTTCCGCGAGGGCATCATGGTGTTCTCGCAGCCCGGCGCGCTTCCCGCATCCTCCCTCGAGCAGGTCATCGACGCCGTCAAGAACCTGGACATGAACGAGGTCCGCGCGGAGGTCGAGAAGCAGGCCGCCGAGGCGGAGACCGGCGCCGCGGGGGATCAGCAGAACTGATCCTGAGTTCCACGGCGTATGTAGACCCGGTAGTGGCGCGCACTTCTCGTCATACACAGATGATGTGATCCCCGCGCCACACGGCACACGCCCATGAAACACGGAGGGCGGCTCCCGAAGGAGTCGCCCTCTCCGTATATCCGGTCTGAATGCCCGGGCCGCTTGTCCGGCGGGATGTGGGACCCCCGCCGCCCGTCAGTCGTTCTTCATGCGGCCCGTCACGCCGCGGAAACCCCCAGCAGGGAACCGATGAGGAAGGTCGCACCCAGGGCCAGCGCACCGCCCACCACCACGCGGGTCGCGGCACGGGCCACGTGCGGGGTGTCACCCAACCGGGCACCGAGCGTCCCTGTGAGCGCGAGCGCCACGAGCACGGCCACGAACGTGACGGGGATCCGCCATGGGGCGGGCGGGAGCAGGATGGCCAGCAGCGGCAACAATGAACCCAGCAGGAACGCCACCGCGGAGGAGATCGCGGCACCCCACGGGCTGGGAATGTCATCCGGGTCAATCCCGAGTTCGGCATCCAGGTGGGCACGCAACACGTCCTTCTCGGACAGTTCCACCGCGACCTGTCGGGCCGTGGTCTCGCTCAACCCGCGATCCCGGTAGATCTGCGTGAGTTCGTCGAGCTCGGCCTCCGGCATGGCCTGTAGCTCCCACTTCTCCTTCTCGATGAGAGCTTCCTGCGAATCCTTCTGACTCGACACGGACACGTACTCGCCCAGCGCCATGGACAGTGCGCCGCCGATCACGGCGGCCGAACCGGCCACGAGCACGGGCGTCGTGGCCGCGGTGGCCCCGGCCACGCCGACGACGGTCGCGGCCACGGACACGATGCCGTCGTTCGCGCCCAGGACCCCGGCGCGCAGCTTGTTCATTTTCTCCCCGGACTTGGTCGCGTGCGGTTCCACCGCGGTGTGCTGTGCCATGCAGATAGTTTGCGTCGCACATGGAAACCCCGCCAGGCAGGCAAGCCAAACCTCAGTCGGGCTGTCATCCGCGGGAGAGCAGCACGCGTGGCACGCGACATCATGCCCCGCCCGCTCTTTGGGGCGACGCCGCTCTGGAGTAGCCCGTTCGCCGCGGCGGCGCCGATCCAGGGGCGGGCCCATCAAACCCCGTCAGTGGTGACGATGATCCTGGGGTGTGAGGCGGGGTCCGAACGCGGGTTTGCGGTGCCCACTGGCCTTGATGAGCCGCACGACCCGCTGCCGGTGACCTCGCCACGGTTCGAGCAGTTCGAGCATGCGCTCGTCCGATCCGGGGGCGCCGTCGAAGAACCAGCACACGTAGTCGGCCAGGTGGAAGTCCCGCACGCTCACGCCGTCCGGGTCTGCGTGGGTGCACTGGGTAATCTCCGCGGCCGTCCACACACCGATCCCGCTGATCGATTGCACTGCGGCCCGCACCCGCGCCGGATCCGGCTCCCGGCCAAGGCGCTCCAGGGCCGACGCCCGCTGCACCGTGCGCATGACCGTCGCGGAACGGGCGGGGTCCACGCCCGCCCGGTGCCACTGCCAGGACGGCACCCTGCGCCACTGCTCGGCCGTGGGCGGCACCCGCATCCCGCGCGGAGCGGGCCCGGGTGCCTCCTCACCGATCCAGCGCAGCAGCGCCCGGTACGCCCGCACGGCCTCGATCGCCGTGACACGCTGTTCCAGGATGGAGACGACGGCGCGGTCCAGGACGGTGCCC
Source organism: Kocuria sp. KRD140 (assembly GCF_017168375.1). Taxonomy (NCBI): domain Bacteria; kingdom Bacillati; phylum Actinomycetota; class Actinomycetes; order Micrococcales; family Micrococcaceae; genus Kocuria; species Kocuria sp. KRD140. The sequence goes on along the minus strand of NZ_JABFAW010000007.1, from coordinate 196,782 downwards.
GTGGCCGGCAAGCGCATCCCCGGGTGGTCGTGGCGCGCCCTGACGAGCCGGTGCGGCAACTGCGCAAAACCCGCCGAGGATTCGAACTCCTCCCACGAATCGTCGTGGCCCACCCACCGGGGCGCGGACGGCAACCACTGCTGCGCGCCCGGACCCCACGCGTCCACGACGACGTCCCGGTCTAGGGGGTTCTCACCCGCGACGCGAGGTGGGCGGGAGAACCGCGCGCTCACCGGCAACCCGCTCGAGCGCGTGGTGATCCACACGCAGTCCTCGTTCAGGATGCGCACCGTGGGATCGTCCGCACCGCGCCCGAGCACCCGCAGGGTCTGGCCCAGGTGCACGGGCCCGGGTGGCGTCCAGCGCAACCGGGCGGGGGAGTCCCCCGAACCGGTGACTCGCGCTGTCCGCACCGTGGTGGTCATGCGCAGATGATGCCACGGGTCTCCGACACCCTCGCGCGCACCCGGCTGGCATACTGGGTCCGACAACCCCGCCGCCCGGCACAGGCACCCCGGAGGGAGGACCGTGGCCCGTTCCCCCGCATCGGCCGACCCCGGGCGGACTCGTCCCGCATGGTTGCTACCCGTCCTCGTGGGAGCGTTCACGACCGCGGTGTACTGCGCGTTCTCCTGGAGCCAGTGGATCCGCTGGGACGTCCCCTCGTGGGACAACGCGATCTTCACGCAACTGCTCTCCGCGTACGCCTCCGGACACGCACCGATCGTGGACATCAAGGGCCACGGGTTCAATCTCCTGGGGGATCACTTCCACCCGCTGCTGATCGTCCTGGCACCGATTTACGCCGTGTTCCCCTCCGCGCTCACCCTCATGATCCTGCAGGACGTCCTCTTCGGGAGCTCCGCCGCCGTCGTCACGCGGTGTGCCCTGCATGTCCTGCGCCCCGCCCCGGCCGTCGCGATCGGCGTGGCGTACGCGGCGAGCTTCGGACTGCAGAACGCGGTCGCGGTGCAGTTCCACGAGATCGCGCTCGCCGTGCCGCTGCTCGCGCTCGGTTTGTGCGCACTGCGGGAACGGCGGTGGCGCGCGGCCGCCCTGTGGAGCGCGCCCGTGGCCCTCGTCAAAGAAGACCTGGGGGTCACGGTCGCGGCGATCGGGGCGCTCATGCTCGGTCACGCGCTGGTCCCGTTCGCGCGTGGGTGGAGCCGCGCGGTACGACGCCGCTGGGCCGAGTTCCGCGCCTACACCCACCGCGGCGCAGGGCGCAGTGCCGCGCACGTGCACGGCACTGAGGATCGTGTCACCGCGGATGCCCGCCACGATGGGGACCGCGGCGCCGGACAGACATCGGCGGATCCCGCGAGAGCGGTCCTGCGGGATCCGGCCGCGCGGTGGGGCGCAACACTCATGGTGTGGGGCGTCCTGGCCTCCGCGCTCGCGGTGGGGGTGATCCTGCCCGCGCTCAACCCCGCGGGGGAGTTCGCGTACTCGGACAAGATCGACCTGGCACTCCTGCTGCGCGATCCCGCCTCCGTGGTCGTGCTGCAGGTCGTCCCGGTTGAGAAGCTCGTCACGTGGCTGCTCCTGCTGCTGATCGGCGCCGTGGTGGCGGTGCGCTCACCCCTCGCGCTGGTGGCGCTGCCCACGCTCGCGTGGCGCATGCTGTCCCCCAACCACGGCTACTGGGGGCCGGGGTGGCACTACAGCGCGGTGTTGATGCCCGTGGTCTTCGTGGCGCTCGTGGACGCCATCGATCGGCTCCGCAACGATGCGGATCGCGCGCGGAAGGCGGGGAGCGACGTCACCGTCCGAGACGGCCCGGCGCGCCGAGGAACCGCGGGGGATCATGCCGGGAGCGGGGCCTCGAACGGACGCCTCACCCGTGACCGCTTACCGTTCCTCCCCGGCGAGGGTGCGGTGCTGCGCACCATGGCGCGCGCGGCCCCGTGGGCGGCGCTGGTCGTCGCGCTCGCGGTGGGCACCCAGCAACCGCTCGCGCAACTGGCCACCGCCGAGGCATGGCAACCCGATCCGCGTCACAACGCCAAGGCCGCCGCGGTGGAGCGCATCCCGCACGGGGCGAGCGTGGCCACGGACCTCTCGCTCATGAACGGGCTCGTGAGCACCACCCGCGTGCACTGGATCGGCAACGGGGACGATCCCGCCCCCGAGTACGTGGTCGTGGACCGGCTCGGCGGGACGTGGAGCGGCGAGCCACCGGCGGACGTCACGGGCTACGCGCGGGACATGTACGGCGCGGGCTACACGGTCGTGAGTGACGAGGCGAACATCGTGGTGGCCCGCAGATCGGCCTGACATGGCCCGGCCGTGCGGTAGGCTAGTGGTTTATCATCCCGGTTTCTTGTCTGTCGTAACCGTTTCGCCGTAGCGGGCATGTCGGTCCAGGACTTCAGCGGTAGTACCGCGCGCACCGGTGACAATCACTCCATTCCACCGAAGCGAGGTTCTTCCGTGTCCACTGACTCCCTGTCCCAGAACGAAAATCCCCACAACGAGACCCCCGAGCACGACGCCGCTCCCGCCGTGACCGACGCCCCCGACAACCACGACGTCGTCGTCGACGCGCAGCGCACCGACAGCGGCGAGGCAACCGAGCCCGCCGACCAGCCTTCCGAGACCGAGCAGACCGCCCGGGACGACGACGCCGCCGAGCCGGCGGAGCAGCCCGTCGAGAACGACTCTGCCGAGAAGCGCGCCGAGAACAGCTCCGCGGAGAAGCCCGCCGACGCCGAGAAGTCCGAACCGAACCCGCCCACGTTCGCCGAACTGGGCGTGGACGCGCGCGTACTGGCGGCACTGGACGAGGTGGGCTACGAGTACCCCTCGCCCATCCAGGCCGCGACGATCCCCGCGCTGCTGAGCGGCCGCGACGTCGTCGGGCTCGCGCAGACCGGTACGGGCAAGACCGCCGCGTTCGCGGTGCCCGCACTGTCCAAGCTCGCGGAGCTGTCCGACCTGCACGGCCCGCAGCGCAGCACGCGCGTGCTGGTGCTCGCGCCGACCCGCGAACTCGCGCTGCAGGTCGCCGAGGCCTTCGGCTCCTACGCGACCCACCTGGACGACTTCACCGTGCTGCCCGTGTACGGCGGCTCCTCGTACGGTCCGCAGCTCGCGGGCCTCAAGCGCGGCGCGCAGGTGGTCGTGGGAACCCCGGGGCGCGTGATCGACCACCTGGCCAAGGGCTCGCTCAACCTGGACGACATCGCGTACGTGGTGTTGGACGAGGCGGACGAGATGCTGCGCATGGGCTTCTCCGAGGACGTCGAGAAGATCCTGGCGCAGACCCCCACGGAGAAGCAGGTGGCTCTGTTCTCCGCCACTATGCCCAAGGCCATCCGCCGGATCGCGCAGCAGTACCTGCACGACCCCCAGGAGATCACGGTCAAGGCCAAAACCACCACGGGCAGCAACACCCGGCAGCGGTACATGCAGGTCATGGGCCCGCACAAGCTGGACGCCATGACCCGCGTGCTCGAGGTCGAGGACTACGACGGCGTGATCGTCTTCGTGCGTACCAAGGCCGCCACGGAGGAGATCGCGGACAAGCTCAAGGCCCGCGGCTACACCGCCGCCGCGATCAACGGTGACATCCCGCAGAACCTGCGCGAGCGCACCGTGGACTCGCTGCGCGACGGCAAGATCGACATCCTCGTGGCCACGGACGTTGCAGCCCGCGGTCTGGACGTCGAGCGGATCTCTTTGGTGGTCAACTACGACATCCCCCACGACACCGAGTCCTACGTGCACCGCATCGGCCGCACCGGCCGCGCGGGGCGTAAGGGTGAGGCCATCTTGTTCATGACCCCGCGCGAGAAGTACCTGCTGCGCGCGATCGAGAAGGCCACCCGCCAGCCTGTCGAACAGATGCGCGTGCCCTCCACGGACGAGGTCAACCAGACCCGCAAGGAGAACTTCGCGCAGCAGATCGAGGAGACCATCGACTCCGAGGACCTCTCGCTGTTCCGTGAGCTCGTGAAGCAATACGAGTCCGAGCACGACGTCGACGCCGTCGAGGTCGCCGCTGCGCTCGCCGTGATCGCCCAGAACGGCCGTCCGTTCCTCCTGGAGGACCTGCCCGAGCTGCCGCAGCGCAAGCGGGACCGCGAGCGCCGTGACGGCGACGGCCCCCGCAATCGCCGTTCCCCGGGGGACGAGGCCGGGATGAAGACCTACAAGCTGGCCGTGGGGCACCGCGATCGCGTAGTCCCCGGCGCCGTGGTGGGTGCCCTCACGCACGAGGGCGGTCTCAACGGTTCGCAGATCGGTGCGATCGACATCCGCCCCACGTTCACGCTTGTGGGTCTGCCCGAGAACCTCCCCGCGGGAACCCTCGACAAGCTGGCCAACACCCAGATCAACGGTTCGCCCATCCGGATCCAGGAGGATCGCGGACCCGGTGGCGCGCGCGGGGGCAAGCCCTTCCGCGGCGGTGACCGTGACCGTGGACCCCGCAACGACCGGGGCGGGTACCGCGGGGATCGGGGCCCGCGCAACGACCGCGGGGGATACCGTGAGGACCGGGGCGGTTACCAGGATCGCGGTGGGTACCGCGAGGATCGTGGCGGTTACCGCGACGATCGCGGCGGCGGCCGTTCCCGTGGCGGGTCCTACCAGCAGGACCGGCCGCGTCGGAAGAACCGCCCGGACAACGGCGGCTACTCGGGTCGCTGATTAGTCGGTTCACTGCCTCACCGTGAGCCGCTGACTCGCGGATTCGCCGGTTCGCTGCGAGCCACTGAGCCGGCCGACTGAGCAGGGCCTGCTCAGCCGGGACGGTCGCTAACGTGGTCGGTCATCGGCGTGGCCGGTGAGTGACAGCACAAAGGGCCGTGGCCGGGACGATCGTCCCGGCCACGGCCCTTTTCTGCTTCTCATGTTCCCGTGAGGTGTGAGGTGCGCTGACGCGTGCGGCTCAGGCCACCGTGATGATCTGCAGGTCCTGCCCCACGGTCACCGCGCCGTCGTAGCGGCGGCACGCCAGCCGGTGCCACTCCACGGGATCGATGGTGCCGCCCGTGTTCTCGATGTGCGAGAGCACCAGGTGGTCCACATGGGAGGCCTGCACCACGGGTCCCATGTCCTCAACCATCACGTGGGCGGAGTGCGGGGGCATGATCTCGTTGACGGCCACGAGGGAGTCGTAGTCCCGGACGTCCTCGTCCCGCATGAAGATGTTGTTCGTGTAGGCGAACGCCCGCAGCAGGTGCGCGGTCATGGACTTGGTGCCCGGTGTGGGTTCCTCCGGGCTCGCGATCCCCACCGGCCGACCCCCGAACGGTTCCGGCAGACCGCCCGCGGGCCCGGGACCGTACACCGCGAGCTGGCCGGGGATAACGTCCCCGTTCTTTCGGCCCGTCGTGGACGCCATCATGAAGTCGTTGAAGTAGTCGGCCACGGGATCGGCATGCAGATGGGTCAGGAAGATCCCCCGCAGGGACGCGAAGCTCAGCCCCGCCTTGTGGAACTGGGTCACGCAGGCGCGTCCGCAATCGACCAGGTACGTGTGCCCGTCCACGATCGGTGCGGACGAGATCCCGGCGCGGTCCGCAGCCATGGGCGGGCCCGCCTTGGTCCCCACTTCTCGGGGTCACTCGTGACGCGGTGCGCGAGCTCCGCCTCGGTGATGCTGCAGTGGTGGTTCTCGTGCCTCAGCCGAAGAGCTACAGCCCCAGGGTCGGGCTCATGACCAACAGTCCCAGGGCCATGATCAGGCTCCTTCCGTGAGCAGTTCGCCCCGGGCGGGGGCGTTCTGGGCGTAGGGTGCATCCCTTGCGGGGGTGCCCAGGATGCTGTGCAGCGCGGCGCGCAGTTCGGCGGTGGGATCCGCGAGGTCCTGTCCCGCACCTATGCCGTGGACGGCGATCTGCAGACCCAGTTCCTCGCCGACGACGCGAACGGCCTCGCGCCACGGCGCCCCGCCAATCCCGGTCAGCAGGGTGAACCGCCCGCGGCCCACCAGACCGATCGTGGAGACCCGGCGGCCGTCCTGGGTCAGTTCGAGCAGTTCGGTGCCGAACCGGATGCTCGCCCCGTGGCGCTCGCCGGCGGCCGCAGGATGGGCTCCAGATCGTGCTGGCCGATGTTGCACATGGACGAAGGGCTCGCGGTGTTGTACTCGACCCGCAGGTCGTCGCGCCCGCCCCACGCCTTGCGGCGCGCGATCTCGGTGCCCGGGAAGGACCTGGCCCACACGTTGTTGGCCATGAGCTCGTGGGAGGCCCCGGACCCGGTGGCCTTCGTGCGCTCCAACTAGCAGTTGCACGCGAGGATCGCCCGGATCAGTCCCAACGAACTGCTGCGTTCCATCTACCTGAGCCTGTTGGACGTCGTGGAGGTGCGCACCGCCTCGGTGCAGTCATCCCTGGAGATGCCCCCTGGACGAGTACATCCGTTTCCGCCTGGACCTGCACAGGGACCTCGTGGAAGCGGTCGGTCGGGCGGACGCCCCCGAGGCCCGCTGGCTCATCAAGGAGCACACCATGGAGGGTGAATCGGCGCGGCTTGTGGGGTGAGGTGCTCGTTTTTGCGATCCGCTCATCTCCTGTTAGAGTATTCCGCGTTGCCCCGATAGCTCAGTGGTAGAGCGCCATCTTGGTAAGATGGAGGTCCCGGGATCGATTCCCGGTCGGGGCTCTCATGATGAGAACCTGCGGCTCTTTGCGAACCGTGGGTTTCATCCATGATGTGGCGGTGTAGCTCAGCTGGTTAGAGCGCACGACTCATAATCGTGAGGTCGACGGATCGAGCCCGTCCACCGCTACCGTTCAGGCGCCGTTCCCCTCGGGGAGCGGCGCCTCCGTCGTCCCCGGGCACAATTGGTCCGGGACAGCCGGTCCCGCACCACCCGCTGCTGAGCAGTCCGGGAACGGGCGACCTCCTCGCCGATCGCTGAGCCACCCGTCCGTCAGGTCGACTCGCGGACGAGCCCGATTCACCTCGCGGCCGCTTGGCCCTGTTCCACTCGAGGAACAGGGCGCCGCACTCCGGAGCAGCCTCCGGGGCGGGCGGGCACAATCGGACGTCGGAGGGGCGAGGCACCATGTCGGGTAGCGGATCAACGCTGGCACAGCGACCCACCGAGAAGGACGCGCAGTCGGGTCCCGAGAAGGACGAGCAGACACCCAACATCTTGGCGCGGCTGCCGGTCTCCGAGCGCACGCGCAACGTCCTCGAGTGGTTCCTGGTGACGTTCGGCATCTATGTCCTAATCACCGCGGTGGGGTGGATTGGTGACGGTTTCAGCGCCGCCACGGGTGGGCGCGCGGAGGAGCTGTTCAGTGTCGCCGAGAACCCGTTCGTTGGTCTGGCCATCGGCATCCTGGCCACCGTGCTCACGCAGTCCTCGTCCACGACCGCCTCGATCGTGGTGGGCATGGTCGCGGGTGGCCTGCCGCTGGGCACGGCCATCCTCATCCTGATGGGCGCCAACGTGGGTACAACCGTGACCTCTACACTGGTCTCCCTGGGTGCGGCCGGTGACCGGGAACAGTTCCGGCGCGGTTTCTCCGCGGCGTCCGTGCACGACATGTACAACCTGCTGGCCCTGGTGATCTTCCTGGCGATCGAGATGATGTTCGGCACGTTCGGGACGTGGTCTCCACGATCACGGATCCCGGCGCGGACCTGATCGGCGGCGCCCTGACGTCCTTCTTCCCCGAGGTCTGGGCGGGGATCGGCATGATCCTCGTGGGCGTGGCACTGATCCTGCTGGTGATCCGCATGATCTCCAAACTGCTCAAGCTGCTGCTGGTCGGTCACGCCGAGAAGATCTTCCCCTCCGCGCTCGGCCGAGGCCCGGTCTCCGGCATCCTGGCGGGCCTGCTGGTCACGGTCTTGGTGCAGTCGTCCTCCACCACGACGTCGCTCGCTGTGCCGCTCGCGGCGTCCGGCACGTTCTCACTGCGCCAGATCTTCCCGTTCACGGTGGGCGCCAACATCGGCACGACCATGACGGCGATCATCGCGGCGTTCGGTTTTTCCGGGATCGAGCGCACGGCCGGGATGACGGCGGCAACCGTGCACCTGCTCTACAACGTCTTCGCGATGGCCGTGATCATGGGGATCCTTTTCCTGCGGCCCATCCCCGTCAAAGCCGCCGCGTGGCTCGGGAACCTGGGCGCCGAGAACACGCTCTACGTGGTGATCTGGGTGCTCGGTGTGTTCGTCGCCATCCCGGGCGTGATGATCCTGCTGACCTCCGTCTTCTGATCGCGAGCCACATCGAGCGCCGAGGAGAGCGACCGCATGAACCCCGGACACCCGTCCACCTCGACGGACGAACGAGAACTGCTGCAACTGATCGTCGACGCCGAGGAACGGGTGGCCCGGCTGCGAGAGGAGCTGGAGCGGCGCCGGCAATGGCGCGAGACGTCCCAGGAACTGGAGGCCCAGCACCGCGAGATCGACAGGTTGGCCACGTTGCTCGAGGAGGCCCGGATCGACTGGCGGGCGGTGGGCGCGTTCGTACGCGGCGCGGTGCGTGAACAGCGTGCCGGCAGGCCGTGGGACGAGCGGGCGGACGACGCCGCGGACGGGGGTGCCGCGAGCACCGACCGGGAAGCGGGGGAGAAGCGATGGCCGTGCGGGAATCGGGCACGAACGCGCAGATCTCGTCCGAGGGCAGCAACAACGGGTTCGAGAAGTTCTGCGCGGGTGAATCGGACATCAACAACGCCTCGACCCCCATCCCGGGCCCCGAGGACCCCGTGGACTTCCGCGCGGCGTGCGCGGACAACGGCGTGGAGTACGTGGAACTGCCCATTGCCCTGGACGCGATCGTGCTGATCGCCAACGAGCAGAACGAGGCCGTCCGGGACATCATGATGGCGGAGCTGCGGCGGATCTGGGAACCGGGATCCTCGGTGGACACGTGGTCGGACCTGCGGGAAGGCTGGCCCCACGAGCCCATGGACCTGTTCGGTCGCAACCAGGGGTCCGGGAGGTTCCTCGATTTCACCCAGAAGGTCAACGGGGAACCCGGGGCCATCCGCGAGGACTACGAGCACAGTGCGGACCTCGCGCAGGTCGCGCACTGGGCCGCCGAGGCACCGTACTCCCTGGCCTTCATGGGGGTCGACAACTACCTCGCGGCACCCGAGGAGGTCGCAACCGGATCACCACGCTGTCTGTGGACGGCGTGGCATCGGACCGGGAGTCCGTGGTCTCCGGGCGCTACCCGCTCGGCCGTGAACTCTACGTCTACGTCTACGTCTCGCGCACCGCGCTCGATGAGAACCCCGCGGTGGAGGACTACGTCCGTCACCTGCTGGACCACGGCCCCTCGATCGTGCCGCGGGCGTTCTTCTACCCGCTGTCCGAGGACGCCTACGCGCAGGCCCGGGCGCGGCTGGACGAGCGCGTGCACGGCCCCGGTAGTTCGTGCGGGCCCGCTCGCCCAGTACTCTGGGAGAAATTCTTCCCAGCGATCGAGGAGAGTCATGGCCATATCCGCCGACGTAGTGGGCAGGACCTACCCGTCCATCCCCCCGTACCTCGTGGGCCGCGAGAAGATCCGCGAGTTCGCGAGCGCCGTCCACGCCACGGATGCCGCCCACCATGACGTCGCCGCGGCGCGCGCTGCCGGGTACGCGGACCTCGTGGCCCCGCCCACCTTCGCGATCATTGTGTCCCAGCGGGCCGACGCCGCCCTGGTCAACGATCCCGAGGCCGGGATCGACTTCTCGCGCGTAGTGCACGCGGACCAGCGGTTCACGCATCACCGCCCCGTGGTCGCCGGGGACGAGCTGACCGCCGCGGTCACGGTGGACAACGTGCGTCCCCTGGGATCCGGGGCCATGGTGACCTCTCGCGTGGAGATCACCACGGTGTCGGGGGAGAAGGTGGCGACCACCGTGTCGTCGTTGTTGGTACGCGGGGAGGACCAGTGAACATCACGTTCGACGAGCTCGAGAAGGGTCAGTCCATCGGGGAGCGCCGCGTGGAGGTCTCGCGCGCGGACCTGGTGCGTTATGCGGGCGCGTCTGGTGACTTCAACCCGATCCACTGGAACCAGGATTTCGCGCAGGGCGTGGGCTTGCCCAACGTGATCGCCCACGGGATGTTCACCATGGGTGCGGCCGTGGCGCTGGTGACCGAGTGGGCTGGCGATCCCGGCGCCGTGGTGGACTACCAGACCCGGTTCAGCAAGCCCGTGGTGGTCCCCAACGCGTTCGAGGACCGCGTGGTCCCGGGCACCGCGCTGACCGTGAGCGGGGTGATCGGAGTCGTGGATCCCGAGGCGCGTACGGTGCGCGTGGACCTCACCGTGACCGCTCCGGACCTCTCCGAACCGGACACGGATCCGGCCGAGGCCAAGGAGCTCAAGGTGCTCGTCAAGGCTCAGGCGGTTGTGCAGTTCCCGCACTAGAGTGGTGCCTCATGAACGCAGCACGCCTGTCCCACCTCACGACCACGGCCGTGGGGGGCCCCGCCGAGAAGGTCGTGGAGGTGACCACGGAAGTGGAACTCGTCGACGCGGTCTCCCACGCCGACGACGCCGGTGAGCGCGTGTTGATCGTGGGCGGCGGCTCCAACATCCTCGCCTCCGATCAGCCGTTCGCAGGAACCGTGGTGCACGTGGCCACGCGCGGGATCACGGTCACGGACGAGGACGGCTCGGCCGACCGCGACTCGGAGACGGCGCTCGTGGACGTCGCCGCGGGAGAGCCGTGGGAGGACACCGTTCGGGAGACGGTGCAGCGCGGGCTTGCCGGTCTGGAGACCCTGGCCGGGATCCCGGGCACCACGGGTGCCACGCCGGTGCAGAACGTGGGCGCGTACGGCGCGGAGGTCTCCCAGTGCATCGTGCGGGTGCGGGTGTGGGACCGGGAAGCCCGGAAGGAGCTCACGTTCGGTTTCGCGGACCTGGAATTCTCCTACCGTGACTCCCTGCTCAAACGCAGCATGACTCACGGTTCACCGCGCTACGTGGTGTTGTCCGTGACGTTCCGCCTGCGCAGGCAGGAGCAGTCGATGCCCGTGCGCTACGCCCAGTTGGCCGCCGCTCTCGGGGTCGAGACGGGCCAGAGCGCACCGCTCGCGACCGTGAGGGACACCGTGCTGCGACTGCGAGCGGGTAAGGGCATGGTCCTGGACCCCGAGGACAGGGACACGTTCAGCACTGGGTCCTTCTTCACCAATCCGGTGGTCCCGGAGGACGAACTCACGGATCGGATCCCCGCGGACGCCCCCCGCTACCCGGTCCTGGACGCCACGGGACAGGAGGTTCCCGGTGCGGTGAAATTCTCCGCGGCGTGGTTGATCGACCACGCCGGTTTCGGCAAGGGATTCGGGCTGCTGGGCACCCGAAACGAGCTGTTGGACCTGGACGGCGGGGAGGTCGCCGGAGGACGCGCGGCGCTGTCCGGCAAGCACACGCTGGCCATGACGAACCGGGGCACCGCTTCCGGGGAGGACGTCGCCGCCGTCGCGAGCACGGTACAGCGCGGCGTGGAACAGGTCTTCGGCGTACGACTGGCCCCCGAGCCCGTGCTGATCGGGCTGTCGCTCTGACGAGCGCGACCCATGGGACGAACGGAGCAGTCGTGATGATCGGGGCGAGCGGCGCCGGCGCGTCGCACCACCTGAGTGGGACGCGCGCATGAGTTCCGAGCTGCACGAGGAGATCGAGCGCGGCGAACGCGGGGGCCGGGTGCACCGGGCGGTGCTGCGGCTGCGCGCGTGGTCCGAGCGCCACCCCGTGCTGCGGGTCCTGCACAAGGCCACCGTGATCGTGCTCGGCGGGGTGTTCGTGCTCGCGGGGATCGTGATGCTCGTGACGCCCGGGCCCGGGTGGCTTGCGATCTTCCTGGGGCTGGGGATCTGGAGCACCGAGTTCGAATGGGCCCACCGGCTGAATCAGCGGATCAAGCAAGTCGCGCTGCGTGCGTGGCGGTGGTGGGCCAACATCATGGCGCAGTGGCGCTACCGGCGTGCCCGGGACAAGCCCCACACCATGGTGCAGGGGCCGCGGCACATGCGGGCCACGACCCCTGATGATCCTCGCTAGGTCCGGGAACCCCACCAAACGCGCGGATCAACGCGCGCACCGAAACGCCCGGATCAGAACCTCATGATCAGAGGGTTCCCGTGGCGATCTTGAGCATGCGCCGCACGGGCTCCGCCGCGCCCCACAGCAACTGGTCGCCCACGGTGAACGCGGAGATGTACTGCGGACCCATGGACATGGTGCGGATACGACCCACCGGGATCTGCAGGGACCCGGAGGCGGCCACCGGCGTGAGGTCCCGCATGGAGTCCTCCTTGGTGTTGGGCACCACGGTGGCCCATTCGTTGTCCGCGTCCAGCAAGCGCTCGATCTCCGCGACGGGGACCTCCTCGCGCAGCTTGACGGTCAGCGCCTGGGAGTGGGAACGCATCGCGGCGATCCGCACGCACAACCCGTCCACCGGGATGGTCCGGTCCCCGGAGCGGCCCAGGATCTTGTTGGTCTCCGCCTCGGCCTTCCACTCCTCGCGGGACTGGCCGTTACCCAGATCGGCGTCGATCCAGGGGATCAGGGACCCGGACAGCGGGACCCCGAACTGGGTGGTGTCCAGCTCACCGCCGCGCTGCTTGGCGAGCACGGCGCGGTCGATCTCCAGGATTGCGGAGGCGGGATCCGCCAACGGGTCGGCGACGCTCGCGTGGATGTCCCCGAACTGCTGGATGACCTCGCGCATGTGGCGCGCACCGCCGCCGGAAGCGGCCTGGTACGTCATGGACGTGGCCCATTCCACGAGCTCGTTGCGGAACAGCCCGCCCAGCCCCATGAGCATGCACGAGACGGTGCAGTTGCCTCCCACGAAGTCCTTGACGCCGCGGTCCAGGGCGGCGTCGATGACGTCCCGGTTGACGGGGTCCAGCACGATCACGGCGTCGTCGTTCATGCGCAGCGTGGAGGCGGCGTCGATCCAGATGCCGTCCCAGCCGTTCTTGCGCAGCTCACTGTGCACGGCCTTGGTGTAGTCCCCGCCCTGGGTCGTGACCAGGATGGGCAACTTGGAGAGTGCCTCGAGATCGTGGGCGTCCTGCAGCACACCAGGATCCCCGGCGCTCCCGACCGAGGGGGCCGGACCCCCCGCATTGGAGGTGGAGAAGAACACGGGATCGAGCTGGGCGAAATCGTTCTCGGCGCGCAGGCGGTCCATGAGCACGGAGCCCACCATGCCGCGCCATCCGATGAAACCTACGGCGGCGGGTTGTGAAGTCATGCCCCCCAGTCTAGCGAGGCACCGTGTTCAGCCCCGAGTCCGCGGGTCCGGGGTGGTGGCCAGCAGCTCCCGGTAGGACGGGAAGCGACGCATGTAGTCCTGGATGTAACTGCACGTGACCCGGACCTTGAGGCCGCGCTGCCGGTAGTCGTCCAGCACGCGCGTGACCAGTGTCCGCGCGTATCCGCGGCGGCCGAAGGCCTCCGAGATGATCGTGTGCTGCAGGTCCACGGTGCCGTCCTCGAGCACCTCCACGCCCAGGAACCCGATGTACTGCTCCCCGTCCCACAATTCGTAACGTGAAGCGTCGTGGTTGGGGACGACCTTCAGGTCTGGGCTGTTGTTGATCTGCGGTGTGGGTTCAGTCGTCACGGTGGGGACCTCCATCTCGAGCTGTGTGTCCCATCACGCTATCCCATCGCCCCTGGTCACGGTCCCGGTCGCGGCACCGCGCGTGTATTCGTCGATCCGGTAACGGACCCCCTTGGCGGACTCGGCCCAGCCCGCGACCTCGCGCCGCGCCCACTCGTCGTCGAGGTGTGGGGCGTGGGTGTCGCCGGTGACGTCCAGCTCGATGGTGGTCACGAGCGCCCGGGTCAGGGGCAGCGGAGCGTACGCGGCGGCCTCGCGCCACACCCCCGGGCCGCCGATCACCCAGATCTCGCGCGCGGTCCCCGGCACGAGGGATGGCCCGTCCGAGGAGGCAGCGTCGGTGCGCGACGAGGTCCCGGCGGGCGCGGCATCATCGGCGCCGGGGGCCGGGGGCAGCAGGCGCAGCGCGAGGGCCACGGCGGCGTCGTACGAGTCCACGGCCCACACCCGCGAACCGTCCGCGGGCACCGAGTCCGGACGGGAGGTGATCACGATGTTGGGCCGCCCCGGCAGGGGCCGGAAACGCTCCGGGAAGGACTCCCACGTGCGCCGACCCATGATCACCGGGTGCCCCACGGTGGTGCGGAAGAAGAACCTCAGGTCCTCGGGCACGTGCCACGGGATGCTGCCGTCCGCCCCGATCACGCCGTCCGGGGACTGCGCCCAGATCCCGCCCACGGCGACGTTGCTCCCGCCGTTCGGGCGCCGCTCACCCTTTGCGGGAGCCACGATCGCGGCGAGTGCGTCCGAGCCTCGCCCGTTCACGACGTCCCCGTTCATACCGCCACCGGGGCCTTGATACCGGGGTGGTGCTGGTAGTCGAGCACCTCGAAGTCCTCGAACTCGTAGTCGAAGATCGACTCCGGGTGCCGGCGCAACTGCAACCGGGGGTACGGGTAGGGCTCACGCGCGAGCTGGGTGCGCACCTGCTCCAAATGGTTGGAGTAGATGTGGCAGTCACCCCCGGTCCACACGAACTCACCCGGGACCAGATCGCACTGCTGCGCGATCATCACGGTGAGCAGCGCGTAGGACGCGATGTTGAACGGCACGCCCAGGAACAGGTCCGCCGAACGCTGGTACAGCTGGCAGCTCAGGGCGTCCGGACCGTCCTCGCGCGGCTGCACGTAGAACTGGAATAGCGCGTGGCACGGGGGTAGCGCCATCCGGTCCACCTCCGCGGGGTTCCACGCGGTGACCATGTGCCGGCGCGAGTCCGGAGTGGTGCGGATGGACTCGACCACGCGGGCAATCTGGTCGATCGTCTCCCCGTGCCCGGCGGGCCAGCTGCGCCACTGCACGCCGTAGACGGGCCCCAGGTCCCCGTTCTCATCCGCCCACTCGTCCCAGATGCTCACCCCGCGCTCCTGCAGCCAGCGCACGTTGGAGGAGCCAGAGAGGAACCACAGCAGTTCGAGCGCCACCGAGCGGAAGTGCACGCGCTTGGTGGTCAGCAGGGGGAAGGAGCTGCCCAGGTCGTAGCGGATCTGGCGTCCGAACACCGACAGCGTCCCCGTGCCGGTGCGGTCCGTCTTGGGGGTCCCGTTCTCAAGCACGTCCCGCAGGAGGTCCTCGTAGGGAGTGGGGATGGGCATGGGTCTCCTCTCACGACGCCGCTGCGGTGGCCTCCGCGCGGCGCGCACCTCACGAACGGTCGGGGCGCGCCCGGGTGGGGACAGCGGCGTCGGCGTGGGCATGAACGCGGGCCGGGGGCCCGGCGGTCGGGGTGGTGTCAGTCGTCGAACGGGGAAATGATCTCGAAGCCCACGGCGCGGGCGCTCTGCGAGGCCCGGGGCATGTGCAGCACGATCATCTGACCGGGGCTCAGGTACGGGTCCGCGTCCGGCAGTTGCGCTGCGAGCGCGGGCGGCAGGTGCTTGGCGAGCACCTTCAACACGGTGGGCAGCACGGGGCGGTGGGTGCACAGCACCACGGGACGCTCGGTGTCGAAGAGCTGCTCGGTGACCTGGGCCGCGCGCTTGGGATGGCGCTTGTGGGCGGCCTCCGTCAGCTGTGAGCGCTCCTTGACCTTGATCCCGTACTTCTTGGCGTAGGGCACCACGGTGGAGATGCAGCGCAACCACGGGGACGTCACCACGCGCTTCGGTTGCCACGCGGCGAGCAACCGGGTCACGGCGAGCGCCTGACGCTTGCCCGTGGCGGCGAGCGGGCGGTCCCCCTCGGCGCGCTGCCAGGAGGAACGCGGCTTGGCCTTGGCGTGGCGGATCACGATCACGGGGCGGGTGGCCAGGGAGGCCCGCGCGTACAGGCGGGCGAGTTCGTCCAGGGGAGCGGTGTCGTCCTCGTTGGTCAGGATCGAGCGGGCCCGGGCCACGGGCAACCAGCTCATCCGGTCCACCTCGTCGTCCTCCGGGGACGTGTGGGCGAACGGGGAGACCTCCGCGGCCCAGTAGCGCACGAGCTTGTCATGACCGCGGACGGTGTACTCGGTGTCCGCGAGGTGGACTCCCAGGGTGATGTGCAACCCCGTCTCCTCGCGCAGCTCGCGCACGGCCGTCTCCGGCAGCGTCTCGCCGTCGTCCTGCTTGCCCTTGGGCCAGGACCAGTCGTCGTAGCGGGGGCGGTGGATGACCAACACCTGGAGTTCGCCGTCCACCACCCGCCAGCACACACAGCCGGCGGCGAGGATGTCGTACTTGCTCAGGGTCTTGTTCTTCGCCATGACCTGCTCTCCGTAGTCGGACGCTCGACTCGACCGCGCGGCGCGGGCGGGGTTCGGTAACGATCGTAGCCGTCGTCAGCTGCGGTACATGACGTCCACGTGCCAGCGCTCGAAGCCCAGGGATTCGTACAGCGCCATGGCCGCGGGGTTGTCCGCGTCCACGTACAGCATGACCTCGTCCAGCCCCTGTTCGGCCAGGTGGTTGATGCCCGCCGCGGTCAGGGCGCGGCCGAGTCCGTGGCCCTGGTGGTCCGGGGCGATCCCCACGGCGTAGACCTCACCGATGGCCGCGGCGTCCCCCGAGGCCGGGTGCACCTTGGTCCAGTGGAAGCCCGCGACGTCGTCCGGGTCGTCCGCGGCGACCGCGAGCAGGAAACCCCGGGGATCGAACCACGACTCGTTCTCGCGTTCCTGCAGATCGGCGAGCGTCATGCGGCCCTGTTCGGGGTGCTCGGCGAACGCCGCGGCGTTGACCCGCAACCACGACTGCTCGTCCCGGCCCACCTCGAACGCCCGGATCTCGAGATGTTCCGGTAGGTCCACGGGCAGGGGGACGTCCTCGGCGCTGGCCACGGCGCGCTTGAGCTGGTAGAGGTCCCGCACGGCCTCGAGGCCGTGGAGCTCGGCGAGGCGTTGCGCGGCCACGTGGTTGCCGTGGGCCCAGGCCTCAACGGTGCCGTCCAGCTGAGCGCGCAGCTGCCCCGCGATCGCCGTGGCCACACCCCGGTTGCGGTGCTCGGGGTCCACCACGAGCTCCACCGTGTACGTGGACGCGCGATCCGGCTGCGGCACGACCACCGCGGCACCCACGAGGCGCTCGCCGTCGGTGGCCGCGACGCACGTGACCCCCGCACGGCCGGAGCGCACGTCCACGAGGGTCTGGTCGGAGAACGGCGGTTCGCCGTCCGCGGCGTGGGCGCGCTCGGCGAGCGCCACGAGGTCGTCGGGGAACGGGATGTCGCCGTGGGCGGTCACGGTCACGGACATGGGATGCCTCCTCGGTGGGTCATGGCGCGCGATCAGGGCGTCTGGTCCCTGCCCGCGGTGTAGCTGTACCCCACGTTACGCACCGTGGTGATCAGGTGCTCGTGATCCGCACCCAGTTTGGCTCGCAGCCGACGGATGTGGACGTCCACCGTGCGCGTCCCGCCGTAGTAGTCGTAGCCCCACACCTCGGAGAGCAACTGGTGGCGCGTGAACACCCTGCCCGCGTGCTGGGCCAGGAACTTCAACAGCTCGAATTCCTTGAACGTGAGGTTCAGGGCCCGCCCGCCCAGTTTCACGGTGTAGGAGTTCTCATCGATCACCACGGCCCCGGCGCGGATCACGGCGTCGTCGTTCTCGAGCGCGTTCGTCCCGGCGTCTGCGAGCGCGAGGCGCAACCGCGCCTCGATCTCGGCGGGTCCCGCGGTGTGCAGCAGGACGTCGCTCACGCACCATGACGGCGCCACGGCCGCCATCCCGCCTTCGGTCACCGTCACGAGCACGGGCAGCGGGCGTTCGAGCCCCGACAGGGAGACGGCCGTGTTGCGCGCCGTCACGAGGTTGCGGGTGCCGTCCACGATCACCACGTCCGGGCGCGCGGACCCGGTCAGTGCACTGCTCTCGTCCGGGGCGTGCACCCGCACCCGGTGCGGCAGCAGCTCGAGCGCGGGCAGCGCGGACTCCACGGCAGGGGAGGCGGTGCTGAGCAGGGCGATGTGGGTCACTGTGGGATCCGCTCGGATGCGAGGTGACCGCTCCCGCGCGGGCACGGCCGATGACCGGGCCAGTATAGGCGGGCCCCGTGGACGTGCGGGGGTACACGTGACCCGCCGCGAGGCCCGCGCCGGTTACGCTGAAACGGGTACGCACCACACCGCCCGCCCTCGGCCCCGAAGGAACCCCGCCATGAAGTACGCGCGCATCATCGTCGCCGCCGTGGTGGCGCTCGTCCTCGCGCTCACGGCGGGCGTGATCGGCTCGTGGGCGCCGCTGCTCGTGTCCGTGGCCATGGCCGTGACGATCGGTGTGGGGTGGCCCGCCGCCGCGGGGATCCAGGCGCGGCGCCGGCACAACGTACTCATCGCGGTGGCCGGCACCCTCGCGTGCCTGCTCGTACAACTCGTCCCGTCCCAGCGCCTCGTGTGGTTGCCCGCGATCATCGGTGTGTCCTTCATGGCCGTGTGCGTGGCCGAACTCGTGCGGGGGGAGGGTGCCAAGTACCGTCTGGAATCCGCGCTGGCCTCCGCGACGGGGGTCCTGGCCGCGGTTGCCGCCTCGGGGTGGATTGCGTTCTCCCGCGTGGCCCACGACCAGGGACTGAGCAGGTGGCTCACCGTCGCGGGCGTGGGCGCCCCGCTGACCATCATCCTGGTGGTCGCCGGTGCCCGCGTGATCTCCGCGGCCCCCGAGAACCTGCGCCGCAGGGGCATGATCACGCTCGGTGTCACACCCGTGGCACTGTTCGGTATGGTGGCCGTTTTCGCGACCCAGCTACTGGCCGCCGTGGTAGCGTGAAGCCATGCTTGCTCTCGAAATCTTCTACCTCGTTCTGCTCGGCCTCGCGGGCCTGTGCATCCTCGGAATCTCCTTGAAGGTCGTGTTCAGCCTCTTCAAGGGCCAGCTGTAACTCGTGCCCGTCGAGATCCCCACGGACCTGACCCCCGAACTCGTTCCCTTCGCATGGCTGTTGGGCACGTGGGAGGGCAACGGCTTCATGGGATACGGCGACGCCGAACAGCGTGCCTTCCGGCAACGCGTCACGTTCGCACAGACCGGCTTACCGTTCATGATCTACCGCGCGCAGACCACGCTGCTCAACGAAGAGGGCGAACCCCAGCGCGAGGCCACGTACGAACAAGGGTTCTGGGAGCTCGCCCGTCCTCGTGAGGACGGCGACATCGGACCCGGGATGCTCCCGCCGGACCCCGTGCCCGTGCTCAAGTCCGCACAGGACGTCGAGGACCTGCGCAACGCGGACGGCGGCTTCGACATCTCCGTGACGATCGCCCAGCCCGGCGGCGTCGCCGAGCTGTACCTGGGCCAGATCAAGGGCCCGCGCGTGGACCTCAGCACGGACGCCGTGATCCGCGCCCGCGGTGCCAAGGAGTACGTCTCCGGGACCCGGCTCTACGGGCTCGTCAACAACCACCTCATGTGGGCGTGGGACATGGCCGCGCAGGGCCACGAACTCGCTACGCACGCTTCCGCCGAACTGAGCAAGGTCGAACCCCAGAAGTGACTGACACCGCACCCTCATACTCCTCCGTCCTGTTGCACCGCCACGGTGCCGTGACCGCGGAAGCGCTGGACGAGGGGGTCGCGGCGCACTACGGCGCCCCCGTGCACGAACAGCGCGCCCTGGCCCGGGGGAGGGCCGTGGTGGACCAGTCCCAGCGCGGCGTCGTGACCGTGAGTGGCCCCGATCGACTGAGCTGGCTCACCACCTTGTCGTCGCAGGTGCTCACCGGACTGACCCCGGGAGTCAGTACCGAAACCCTCTTCCTGAGCATCCAGGGCCGCGTGGAATTCGCTCCGCACGTGGTTGACGATGGCGGGACCACGTGGTTGATCACCGAGGCCCGGGAGGCCGCAGGGCTCGCCGACTGGCTGACCACCATGCGCTTCGCCCTGCGGGTGGAGATCGAGGACGTCAGTGACCGCTGGGCGGTGCTCGTCGCCACGCGGGACCTTCGTGAGCTGCTTTCCGCCCAGACCAACCCCGTGCTGGTGTGGCATGACCCGTGGCCGGGCGTCGGCGCGGGCGGTCACGCCTACGCCGTGACCGAGGACCACCCGGGTGCCGCGCGCTCGTGGTACGAACACCTGATTCCGCTCGCGTCGTTGGAGACCGCGGTCGCGGCTCTCGAGGAACAGGGGTACTCGCTCGCCGGTTCGTGGGCCGCGGAGGCCCTGCGGATCGAGGCCTGGCGGCCGCGCTGGGGCGCGGACACGGACGAGAAGACCATTCCGCACGAACTGGACTGGATGCGCACCGCCGTGCACCTGGCCAAGGGCTGCTACAAGGGCCAGGAGACCGTGGCCCGCGTGCACAACCTGGGCCACCCGCCGCGCCGGCTCACGTTCCTGGACCTGGACGGTTCCCAGCACACGCTCCCGGGCCCCGGGGCCACGGTCGAGCTGAACGGCAAGGTCGTGGGTCGCGTGACCGCGGCCCAGTTGCACCACGAGGCCGGCCCCATCGCGCTCGCCGTGCTCAAACGCTCGGTCGCCCCGGACGCGGTGCTCACCGTGCGGGACACCGTCGTGCAGGGCTCGGGGGAGGCCGCATCGAACGGCAACGGCGCGTCCGACGACGCCGCGGGCGGCACGTCCGCGGACGCACCCGCCGAACAGTGGGCCGCCGCCCAGACCGTGGTGGTCCCCCCGGATGCCGGGTCCGTGGTGGGCCGGGCCCAGGGGCTCATGCGCGGTCCGCGCGGCGGTGGAATGCGGCTCTGACCTAACACGACTGACTCGTGGTGACGCCCCGTTCCCCTCCGAGGGGAACGGGGCGTCACCACGAGTCGGGGCTCAGCGACCGAACAGCACCTTGGCCTCGTCGTAGCGGTCCTGCGGTACCACCTTGAGCCCGTCGAGCGCCTCGGAGAAGTCCACGCGCACCACGTCCGTGCCGCGCAGCGCGCACATCTTGCCCCACTGCTTCTCGGTGGCCATCCCCACGGCGGCGATCCCCAGTCGCGTGGCCAGGACACGATCGAAGCCGGTGGGCGCGCCACCGCGCTGGATGTGACCCAGGATCGTGTTGCGGGTCTCGATGCCGGTGTTCTCCTCGATCTCCCGCGTCACGAAGTCCCCGATGCCCCCCAGCCGCGGGCGCCCGGACGCCTCGGTGCCCTTGCCCGCGATGGCCTCCTCGCGGTCGTCGGGGATGAAGCCCTCCGCCACGACAACGAGCGGTGAGCGGCCACGCTCGTGGACCTCACGGACCCACTCGGAAACCTGCTCCATGGACTCCCGGAATTCGGGGATCAGGATGGCGTGCGCGCCGGCGGCCATGCCGGAGTGCAGCGCGATCCAGCCCACGTGGCGGCCCATGACCTCCGCGACCATGCACCGGTGATGCGATTCGCCGGTGGTGCGCAGCCGGTCCATCGCATCCGTTGCGATCGAGACCGCGGTGTCGAAACCGAACGTGAAGTCGGTGGCCTGCAGGTCGTTGTCGATGGTCTTGGGCACGCCCACCACGGGCAGCCCCGCATCCGCGAGCCGCTTGGCGCCGGCCAGGGTGCCTTCGCCGCCGATCGCGACCACGGCGTCGATCCCGTGACGCTCCAGGACCTTGGCGATGTTCTCGGGACCGCCCTGGGGGCCGTCGAAGGGGTTGGTGCGCGAGGTGCCCAGGATGGTCCCGCCCTGGCGCGCGAGGCCGCGTACACTCTGCCGCGGCAGGTCGATGATGTCCCCTTCGACGACGCCGCGCCAGCCGTCCCGGAAGCCCACGAACTCGTGATCGAAGGATTTGATGCCGTGCAACACCGCGCCGCGGATCACCGCGTTGAGTCCGGGGCAGTCCCCGCCGCTGGTCATGAGCCCGATTCGCATGTGTGCCTCAGTTCCCCTCTGTCGTGTCGTGTCGTTGTTCCCCTTCCATCCTAGTGACGCGCGCTCGGCGTTGCCCGGGACACCGGATGAACGGACGCGCGGCACATGGTGGGTCCCGTCCACCCGTGGTTAATGTGGACAACTAAGATCGGGGGAGGATCCGTGAACACGCCGTTCGCGATGTCAGGCCACCAGGAGGACGTTATGACCGCCCAGCAAGAACCGGCCCGGGAGAACCTGCGCGAGTTCATCGACAAGCTCGTGGACCAGGGGTACACCGTGCGGGACGGGCAGTCCCCGGACCCCGATCTGATCGACCCGGGTGGAAGCGCGGTGGAGACGTGGCGTGAGGGGTACCCGTACGACGAGCGGATGTCCCGCGAGGACTATGAGCTCGAGAAGTACCAGTTGCAGATCGAACTGTTGAAGTTCCAGTACTGGGGTCAGGACAACGACCTCAAACACGTGATCGTGTTCGAGGGCCGGGACGCCGCGGGCAAGGGCGGGACCATCAAGCGTTTCACCGAGCACCTCAACCCCCGCGCCGCCCGCGTGGTGGCCCTGAACAAGCCCTCGGACCGCGAGCAGGGCCAGTGGTACTTCCAGCGCTACATCCAGCACCTGCCCACCAACGGTGAGATCGTGCTGTTCGACCGCTCGTGGTACAACCGCGGCAACGTGGAGCGCGTGATGGGCTTCTGCACGGACGAGCAGTACGAGAGCTTCATGCTGCAGGCGCCCGTGTTCGAGAAGATGCTCGTGGACTCGGGGATCCACCTGACCAAGTTCTGGTTCTCGGTGACGCAGCACGAGCAGCGCACGCGCTTTGCGATCCGCCAGATCGACCCGGTGCGCCGCTGGAAGCTCTCGCCCATGGACCTCGCGTCCCTGGACCGCTGGGAGGACTACACCGTGGCCAAGGAGGAGACCTTCCGCCGCACGGACACGGACCACGCCCCGTGGATCACCATCAAGTCCAACGACAAGAAGCGCGCCCGCCTCAACGCCATGCGCTTCTTCCTCAACCAGTTCGACTACGAGGACAAGGACACCTCCGTGGTGTACCCGCCAGACCCGCTGATCGTGCGCCGTGGCCGCGACGCCGTGGACGACTGATACCCGGCTCCTCCCACCGTCCCCCGGAAGCGTCCATGGTTGGTTCCACCCCCGTGAGCCGCCCGGCCTGATTGATTCGTGGCTGGGCGGCCGCTGGCGTATCCACCCTGTGCGAGGCCACGTCCCACTACGCGGTGGACCCGAACCCGCCGAACATGGCCCTCCTGACGTTGACCCTCTCGATCGCGGGGCTCGTGTGCGTGCTTCTCGCCGGGCGGCGTCTCGGCGCCGTACGAACCGCGTGTGCCGTGGCGCTGAGCCAGGTGCCCTTCCACGCGCCGTTCTCGCTGGGCGGTCATGCCGCGGGGCCGTCCTCCCACGTGATCGGGACGGCCTACGCCCAGGGTCACGCCCTGCGCCCCGTCCCCCTGCCCCCGCGCGCGTGGTCACCCGTGCGCATCATCTCCCCACGCGGACCGCCGGCTCTCTCCGTCTGAGCCGCTTTCCTTTCGAGCACACCCCGGGCATTCGCCTGCGGGGTGTCCTCACCACATGCCGTCGAGAGGTACGTCATCATGTCCGCAACACGGAACGCACCGTCGTCCGAACGTGCCTGCGAGGGTGCGCGCCCCTCCCACGCCTGGTTCATGGCCCTGCTGCAAAGACTGCACTCTGCCGCTGCGCACCACGATCGACCGGTTGCGCCGGGACCTGCTGGTGGGTGAGCCCGGGCGGCTCTACAGCGAACTCGCGGCCTCGTGGCTGGGTGTCATGGCCGTGAGCAGGATCGTGCTCATGGTGCTGCACCGACGCCGCGTGGGGCGGGGCCGCTGCGCCCGGGTCACCCTGGTCCCGCGCCCGGGGGAGGCCAATGCGTATCGCCGGACTCGGTCGTGCCACACGGCCACGGGCGTGTGGCTGGCCCTAGATTTCCTGTTTCTCGCGTCGTCGGGACTCACGTGGTCCGCGCACGCGGGGGGGGGGTGCCTCTATGGTTTTCGTCAAGCAGCCAGGGCCACTGATGACGCGGTCTGAGGGTCGGTGGGGTCTTGGTAGAGGGTGCCGTCACGCAGCATCGCGAACAGGACGTCGGTCCGCCGGCGGGCCAGGGCGATGATTGCCTGGTTGTGGCGTTTGCCCTGGGCGCGTTTCCGGTCGTAGTAGGCCCGCGACGGGGCGTGGTGGATCTCGCGGTCGCCGTCGTCGCAAACGCCGCTCGGCCCGGGAATCCGCGCACTGATCATCCGTGCGGACGGCGCTCCCCGAACGGGCCGTACGGCCTGAACGGGCCGCGCCGTCTGAACGGATGTCGCTCCCCGCACGAACAGCGCCCCTGAACGAGCAGCACCCCCGACAGCGGTCATCCGCCATCGGGGGTGCGTGCGCTGGGGAGGGTGCGTCCGCGCGGGGGCCTCAGGCGGTCTCGCCCCGGAAGTTGTGCCGGTCCACGAGCGCCCACGACGCCGCGGCGTTGACAGCGGCCACGGTGAACACCGAGGGCCACGCGCCGATCTTCTTGGCCAGCGGGTGGGACAGTCCGAACCCGGCGAGGTACAGTACGCTCAGGCCCGCGGTCGTGGCGGGTCCCGCGGAGCGGTACCACGTGCGCCCGGCGACCACGCCCTTCGCGAGCAGGACCGCGCCGCCCAGGGCGCGCACCCCCGTGAAACGGGCCACCGCGTAACCGCCGATCAGTCCGCCGGCCACCACAGCCGAGCTGGGCAGGGCCACGGCGGAGGGCAGCAATTCGTCCAGCTCGTGCAAGGTCTCTTTGACGCTCATTCGGTGCCTCCCAGGAAGTTCTGCAGACGGGACAGGCCCTCGGCGAGATCGTCGTCGCCCAGGGCGTAGGACAGGCGCAGGTACCCGGACGGGCCGAAGGCCTCACCCGGGACCACTGCCACCTCGGCCTTCTCGAGGATCAGTTCCGCGAGCTCCGCGC
Organism: Kocuria sp. KRD140; assembly: GCF_017168375.1. NCBI lineage: Bacteria > Bacillati > Actinomycetota > Actinomycetes > Micrococcales > Micrococcaceae > Kocuria > Kocuria sp. KRD140. Next base: position 171,989 of record NZ_JABFAW010000007.1, on the reverse strand, counting down.
TCGTGGTGGGCGTGACGCCCGCGAACTCGCGGCCCAACAGCGCCGTGATGTCTGGGTACGCGTAGAACGCACCGGTGGGGGTGGGGCACACCACGCCGTCGATCGCGTTGAGCCCGTCCACGATCGTGCGACGACGCCGGTCGAAGGCCTCGCGCATGCGCTCCACCTGGTCCATGGGCCCGTTCAGGGCGGCCAAGGCCGCGCGCTGGGCCACGTTGTTCACGTTGGAACTCAGATGCGACTGCAGGTTGGTCGCGGCCTTCACGACGTCTGCGGGACCAACCAGCCAGCCCACACGCCAACCGGTCATCGCGTAGGTCTTGGCCACGCCGTTGAGCAGGATGAGGTTCTCGTGCAGCTCGGGTACGGCGCGGGCCATGGAGGTGAACTCCACGTCGTCGTACGTGAGGTGCTGGTAAATCTCGTCGCTGATTACGAAGATGCCCTTGGCCGCGGCCCATTCACCCACGGCCCGGGTCTCCTCGGCGGTGTAGACCGCACCCGTGGGGTTGGAGGGCGAGCAGAACAACAGGGCCTTGGTGTGCTCCGTGTATGCGGCCTCAAGTTGTTCGGGCGTGACCTTGTACTCCTGGTCCGCACCCGCGAAGACCTCCACGGGGTTGCCGCCGGCCAGTCGGATGGCTTCAGGGTAGGTGGTCCAATATGGGGCGGGCAGCAGGACGTCGTCGCCGTCGTCCACGACCGTCTGGAACGCCTGGTACACGGCCTGCTTGCCGCCGTTGGTCACGAGCACCTGGGAGGGCTCCACGGCCCATCCGCTGTCGCGCTGCGTGGCTTGCGCGATCGCTGAACGCAGCTCGGGCAGTCCCGCGGCGGGGGAGTAGCGGAAGTTCTTGGGGTCCTGGAGGGCCTCGGCGGCGGCATCCACGATGTAGTCGGGGGTCGCGAAGTCCGGTTCACCCGCGCCGAAGCCGATCACCGGCCGCCCCTCGGCCTTGAGGGCCTTGGCCTTGGCGTCCACGGCGAGGGTCGCGGACTCCGCGATCGCCGAGATCCGATGCGAGATGCGCTGCTGCGCTGGTGACATGGTGATCATTTCTCCTGGGCTGACTGGGCTGCCTGGACTGACCGGGTCGTCCCGGCGGGCGGGCCTCTCACTGGCCCGCGCACGGATCCGTACGGGAACCTGACGGGCCCGGGGTCCAACCGGGGACGCGGACATCGCTCCCAGCTTAGGTGGCCGGACCCTTGCTTTGCACGGGACGCGGCGGGCGCGTACCATGGTCTGTTGGTGCCGCCACCAGTTCGGTGCGCTCTGCCCCGGGATGGACTCCCGTCGGCGGGATGATGGGCCGATGATAGGCTCGGGCACCGGATTTCGTGTCGCGCACGGCTGCGGCACGGTGTCGAAGGGCAGTGGCGCAATTGGTAGCGCAGCGGTCTCCAAAACCGCAGGTTGCAGGTTCGAGTCCTGTCTGCCCTGCTTCAGGACCCACAACGGCACGCACACCACCGCCGAGAAGTTGCTTCACGCAGGGGAGAGCCGATGTCGCACACCGTCACAGGACAGACCCCGGGTCAACCTGCCGGTTCCGATCACAAACGTGGGATCTTCGGCCGGATCTGGCTGTTTATCCGTCAGGTCGTGGGAGAACTCAAGAAGGTCGTCGCCCCGTCCCGCCGGGAACTGGTCAACTTCGTCCTGGTCGTGCTGGCGTTCGTGGCGTTCATGATGGTGTTGATCTCCCTGTTGGACCTGGGCTTCGGTCAGGTGGCCATCTGGCTGTTCGGGAACGGCGACCAGGCCCAGTAAGTCCTTCCACCACTTCCAGACGTCCACAGAAAGCAGGAATCCCCGGTGACCGATCACGAGCTCGATAACGACGACACCCAGCCCGCTCAGTTCGACTCCCTGATGGCGGACGCTGCGCGGGACGAGTCGGCGCAGAGCACGTCCGAGACCACCGAGACCACGGATCCGCAGCAGGACTCCGACGAGCGCACCGTGCAGGAAGCCGACCTCGACGCCGCCGAGGGTAACGGCGAGGCCGTGCCCGTCCCCACCGAGGACGCCGCGGCCGCGGCGGAAGCCGCCGAGGACGACGTCGACCCCGCGGTGGAATTTAAGGCCAAGCTGCGCCGCCAAGAGGGCGACTGGTTCGTGATCCACACGTACGCGGGGTACGAGAACCGTGTGAAGACCAACCTCGAGACCCGCATCCAGTCCCTCAACATGGAAGAGGACATCTTCCAGATCGAGGTGCCCATGGAAGAGGTCGTGGAGATCAAGAACTCGCAGCGCAAGACCGTGCGCCGCGTGCGGATCCCCGGGTACGTGCTCGTGCGCATGAACCTCACGGATGCCTCCTGGGGCGCTGTGCGCCACACCCCGGGTGTCACGGGCTTCGTGGGCCAGGACGCCTACAACCCGGTGCCGCTGCGCCTGGACGAGGTCTTCGACATGCTCGCCCCCACGTTCGAGACCCCCGAAAAGGCCAAGGGCCTGGGCGAGACCGCCGGTTCCGGCGCGGGTGCCCAGGGTGGCGCCCAGCAGGTCACCGTGGACTTCGAGGTCGGCGAGTCCGTGATCGTGAAGGAGGGCCCCTTCGAGACCCTCCCGGCCACGATCTCCGAGATCAAGGTGGAATCCCAGCAGCTCGTGGTACTGGTGTCCATCTTCGAACGCGAGACCCCCGTGACCCTCGGTTTCGACCAGGTCACCAAGATCTAGTCCCATCAGGTTTCGGAATCCGGCCTCGGATGTGCTTTGGTCCGGGGTGTTTCCGTTCGGTCGCCGCGCCACGGCGACCACTCGCCGTCGTACGCTCCTGTGCGGCGGTACGCACAGCTAGAAGAAGGACCATCACATGGCTCCCAAGAAGAAGGTCGCAGGCCTGATCAAGCTGCAGATCCAGGCGGGCGCCGCCAACCCGGCTCCCCCGGTGGGTCCCGCGCTGGGTCAGCACGGCGTCAACATCATGGAATTCTGCAAGGCCTATAACGCGGCCACGGAATCCCAGCGCGGCAACATCGTGCCGGTCGAGATTACCGTGTACGAGGACCGCTCGTTCACGTTCGTAACCAAGACCCCGCCGGCCGCGCAGCTGATCAAGAAGGCCGCCGGCGTCGCCAAGGGCTCCGGTGTCCCACACACCAATAAGGTCGGGAAGATCACCATGGACCAGGTCCGTGAGATCGCCGAGACCAAGAAGGAAGACCTCAACGCCAACGACGTCGAGGCCGCCGCGAAGATCATCGCCGGCACCGCCCGTTCCATGGGCATCGAGGTCAACTGAGCTCTTCCGAGCTCGTACCGAAGACAACCATCGTGGCAGGGCCGAGCGCGGCCCGCTGACCACAACTGCACAAGGAGAACAAGCAGATGGCACAGCGCAGCAAGGCATACCGGGCAGCTGCCGAGAAGATCGAGGCGGGCAAGTTCTACGCTCCCGCCGAGGCGGTCGCCCTGGCCAAGGAACTGGCCGAGAACAGCAAGTCCGATTCCACCGTCGAGGTGTCCATGCGCCTCGGTGTGGATCCCCGCAAGGCGGACCAGATGGTCCGCGGCACCGTGAACCTGCCCAACGGCACGGGCAAGACCGCCCGCGTGGTCGTGTTCGCAACCGGTGACAAGGCCGCCGCGGCCGAGGCCGCCGGTGCGGACTTCGTGGGTTCCGACGACCTGATCGCCAAGGTCCAGGGCGGTTGGACCGATTTCGACGCCGCCGTGGCCACCCCGGACATGATGGGCAAGGTGGGCCGCCTGGGCAAGATCCTGGGTCCCCGTAACCTCATGCCGAACCCCAAGACCGGCACCGTGACGATGGACGTGGCCAAGGCCGTGTCCGACATCAAGGGCGGTAAGATCGACTTCCGCGTGGACAAGCACTCCAACCTGCACTTCATCATCGGCAAGGCGTCCTTCGACGCCCAGAAGCTGGCCGAGAACTACGGTGCCGCGCTGGAAGAGGTGCTTCGTCTGAAGCCGGCCGCGTCCAAGGGCCGTTACATCACCAAGGCTACCGTGGCCACCACGTTCGGCCCGGGCATCCCTGTGGACCCGAGCGCCACCGAGGTCACCACCCAGGCGTGATCGCGGGTACGTAACGAGGGAACGCTCGCATTCCCTGCCGTCGAGGGAAGGGTCCGTGCCGTCACCGGCCGGACCCTTCTTTCGTGGGACGATGGAAACACCGTTACGAATTCTTGATGTACTTGAGGCCGGGTTCCGTGGACGGGGCCCGTCGCCCGGGTGCCGTCCCGGCCGGGCGGCGCGGAAGGAGATCACTGTGACGGAGCCGTCACCGGTACGCATCGAATTGTTGTGCATCCCCGACACCTTCGATGACGAGGCGCAGCGGGTCCTGGGGCGCGTGGCCGCGCTCGTGCAGTCCTCCCGGCGACACGTGTGGGGCACCGGTCAGCTCAGCAACGGCGCCCACGACATCTTCCGGGACCTGCACGACCCCTACGAGCGCGTGAACGTCCTGTGCGCGTACTTCGACGACCGTCTCGTGGGGCGCGCCGAGGTGCGGATGCCCCTGATCACGGACACCGACATGGCGCAGATCGCGGTGGACGTGGCCCCGGACGAGACCTCCGAGGGGATCGGGCGCGCTCTTCTGAGTGCTGCGGAGCAACTTGCGCGGGGTGAGTCCCGCCGGTTCATCCGCCTCGTGACCGAGCACCCCGCGTCCGAGGCGCGCGATCCCTCCGGCCCCGGGGACGGCAGCGCGGACGGCACGGCCGACGGCGGTGCGAGCCCCGTGGCTCCCGTCCCATGGCTCGACGCCGCCGATGGTTCCGGGCGCCTGCCCGCGAGCCACCGCCAGACCCGCTTCGCCCAGCACGCCGGGTACACCCTGCGCACGGTCAGCAGTTTCGCGCTCCTGCCCGTGCCGCTGGACGAACAGCGCGCCGCGCGCATCCACGAATCCCTCGAGGCCGTGCCCTTCGCGGACCACTACCGCCTGCACACGTGGGTGGGGGAGGCCCCGGACGAGCTCCTGGCCCCGCTCGCGCAGCTGCACGCCAAGATCCCCACGGACTCGTTCGTGCGCCCGATCGTGGCGGACCCGGACCCGTGGGACAGCGCGCGGGTGCGCCGCACGGAACAGCTGCGTCAGGAGGACGGCGACCGGTCCCTGATGGCCGTGATCCAGGACGTGCGCACGAGCGAGCTCGTGGGGATGACCGAACTGATCCTCGCGCAGCACCGCCCGGCCCTGGCCCTGCAGGACGAGACCCTCGTGGTGCGCACCCACCGCGGGCACCGGTTGGGGATGCGGCTCAAGCTCGCCAACCTCGAGCAGCTCGCGAACGTGGCCCCCGAGGTCCGGACCGTGTACTCGTGGACCCACAGCGGCAACGACCGGATGAACTGGGTCAACGCCCAGCTAGGCTTCCGGGACGCCGGTCAGTCCGCGATCTGGGAGCAGGACTTCAGCATCCACTGACCGCCGGGGCCGGTCACTCACCACGGCAGGGGCAGCACCACGGTCTCCTGTCCGCGGGCCAGCCCGTCCCGGGGCACGGACAGCAGCCCTTGCGCCGCGGCGAGTCCGCGCACCATGTTGGAGCCCACCGCGCGGCACGGCACCCAGCCGTCCTCGTGCCGCCGGGCCGGTAGCAATCGTTCGGAGCGGGCGTCGGCCAGATCCTCCCCGGCAATCGCGGGGGCGAAAGGTTGGGCATCGCGGCCCAGGTGGCCGGCCAGGAACGCCCCACCCAGCAGCAGGAACGCCACCATGGCGCCCAGGGGATTGCCGGGCAGCGCGAGCACGGCGGTGTCCCGCGCGGCTGCGAACAATGTGGGGTGACCGGGCATGAGGTCCAGCTGGTCCACGAGCACGTGGCACTCGTCCTGCACCAGGGGACGCACGAAGTCCGCGTGCGAGCGGGACGTGCCACCCGTGGTGACCACGAGGTCGTGCTCGGCACTCAGTTCGCGGAGCAGGCAACGCAGCGCCGCGGCGTCGTCGGGACCGCGGCTCACCGTGACCGTGCGCCCGCCGAAGGCCTTCACCATGGGCGGCAGGGACATGCTGAACGCATCGCGCACGTACCCGGGAGCCGGGAGCCCGCTGGTGCGCACCTCGGAACCCGTGAGCAGCAGGGCCACGCGCGGGACGGTACACACGGGCACGTCGTCCCGTCCGGCCACGGCCAGGAACGCCGCGTGCGCGGGGGAGAGCACGGCGCCCGCCCGCACCACGGTCTCGCCCTCGGCGCATTCCGTTCCGGCCGGGCGAATGTGCCTGCCCGCGAGTTCCGTGCGCGGGCTGCCGGGGGACAGCTCAAGGAGCTCGCCGCGGCGGGTTGCGAATTCCTCGCGGATGACCGTGGTGGTGCTGTCCGGGATCACGCCGCCCGTGACCACGGGGACGGCCGTGCCGGGCGCAAGCGTGACCGCGGACGCGGCACTCGGCAGCGGCGCGGACGGCGCAGCGCCGTCGGCCAGGTGATCATCCAGTCGCCGTCCGTCGGATGCCCCCGCACGGGAGCCCGGGGCGACGACGCGCCACGGTCCCGGTCCGTGGACCGCGTACCCGTCCATCGCGCTCGAGGCGTAGTGCGGGACGGAACATGCCGCGCGGACGTCGTGGGCCGCGGTGCGACCCGCCGCCTGGTCCAGGGGGACGATCTCGATCGCGCCGCCGGGCCGGGAGTCCGCGAGCACCGAACCGGCCCGGTGTGCGAGGGTCCGGGCGGCGTCACGCGCCGCGTGGTGCAGGGGTTCGAGACCGCTACTCCACGCGGGTGGGGTAGGACCAGGCATCCGATCAGCCCCCCGCGAAGGGCGGGAGGACGTCCACCGTGGCGGCCGGGGCCAGCGGGGACTCCTGGTCCCGGGCGGCCACACCGTCCACGAGCCACGAGCATTGCGGCAACACCTGGGCCAACGTGCGTTCGCCCGGTGGGGCCACGGGGTGGAGGGTGACCAACAGTTGCTGCAGCTCGGAGCGGGTCAGCGCCGTGGTGGTCTCCACGTGCTCTTCCTCTGTCCCGGCCGCGGCAGCGGCCGCCGCGAAATAACGCACGAGCACGGTCTCAGCCCCCGATCGCGCTCATGCTGCGGTCGGGCTGGACGTAGTCCCCGGAGTCGAGGCCCGCGTGGTCCATCCCGTGGGCGCGCGGCTTGACCCACATGGCATCGCGCCAGCGTTGAGCGATGTCCCGGTCGGTTGCGTTCGAGCGCAACAGGTGCATCAGATCCGTCTCGTGGTGGGAGAACAGACACGAGCGCACGTGGCCGTCCGCGGTGATCCGAGTGCGCGTGCAGTCCTCGCAGAACGGTTCCGTGACGGACGCGATGATCCCCACGGTCCCCACCACGGTGTCCTGACCGCGTTCCCGCACGAGGTACTTCTCCGCGGGGGCGCCCGCGCGGGGTGCGGTGTCCGGGGTGATGTCGAAGTCCCGGGACAGGGACTCGCGGATCTCGGTGGCCGTGACCATGTTCTTCCGGGTCCAGCCGTGGTCCGCGTCCAGGGGCATCTGTTCGATGAAGCGCAGGGCGCAGTCGTGGTCCAGGGCCCAGCGCAGCAGCGCGGGCGCCTCGTGGTCGTTGATCCCGCGCATCAGGACGGCATTGAGCTTGACCGGGCTCATGCCCGCGTCCTGGGCGGCAGCCACGCCCTCGAGCGTTTGGGTGAGCCGCCCGCGGCGGGCGAGCTTCTCGTAGGTGTCCGCGCACAGGGTGTCCAGGGAGATGTTCACGCGGGTCATCCCGCCGTCCGCGAGGGCCTGGGCACGCCCGGCGAGTCCGATGCCGTTGCTCGTCATGGACACGGGGATCCCCGGCATGCGCTCGGTCAGGGCGGCCACGAGCTCCTCGAGATCGGGGCGGATGAGCGGTTCCCCGCCCGTGAGTCGGATCTCCCGCACCCCGAAGTCCGAGACGGCGATGGCGGCCAAACGCACGATCTCCGGGACCGTCAGCAACGATTCACGCGGCAGCCACTGCATGCCCTCCGCGGGCATGCAGTACGTGCACCGGAGGTTGCACTTGTCCGTGAGGGAGATGCGCAGGTCCGTGGCGGTACGTCCGAAGCGGTCCGTCAACGGCCCCTGCGTGGGCACCCCGCGAACGGGGAGGACATGGGGATTACCGAGGAAAACGGACATACCGTCCAGTGTAGGTGCTGCCCCCAGCACGGGCGGAACCCCCGGCGGGGTGGCTACCCTGGAGCCATGTCCCGCTGTATCGAAACGCACCAGCGCACGCTGGTCGAGTTGCTCAACTCGGCGTCACACGACGACGCCGCACTCCTGCCCCTCACGCGCGCCGCGGGACGCGTGCTCGCCCGGGACCTCGTGGCGGAGGCGGACCTGCCACCGTTGGCGAACTCGCAGATGGACGGGTTCGCGGTGCGCGTGGCCGATCTGACCCCCTCCGTCCCGCCCCAGCCAGGGGATGTTGAAGGGATCGAACTGCCCGTCGCGGACGTGCGGCCCGCGGGTGCCCAACCGGCGCGGCACACACCCGGTACCGCGACCGCCGTGATGACCGGGGCCGTGCTCCCCGAGGGCGCGGACGCGGTGATCCCCGTGGAACGGGTGCGTCCCCCGCGCTTCGACGTCCCGGCCGTGACGATCAGCCCCGACGTCGCCCGGTCCGTCACCGAGGGCACCTTCGTGCGAGCGGCCGGGAGCGACGTCGCCCGCGGCGCCGTGGCGCTGCCCGCCGGAACGCGGCTGGGGGCTGCGGCGCTCGGTGCGTGCGCCGCGCTCGGACTGGGCCCGGGAACCGAGGTGTCCGTGCGCACCGGACCGCGTGTGGTCGTGGTGAGCGGAGGGGACGAGATCGCGCCCGACGGGCACGCGCCGCGCCCCGGGATGTACCACGACGCCAACGGCCCCTTGCTGGCCGCGTGGTTGTCCGAGGCGGGCGCCGAATCGGTGACCCGGGTCCGTGTGGACGACGACCCGGACGCCTTCGTGCGAGCCCTGGATCACGTTGTCACCGAGGCACGACCCCACCTCGTGATCACGAGCGGCGGGATCAGCGCGGGCGCGTTCGAGGTCGTGCGCCAGGGCCTCGAGCGGGAGGGCCGGGACACGTGGTTCGGCCACGTGGCCATGCAACCGGGAGGCCCCCAGGGACACGGCACGTTCCGTGGCGTGCCCGTGATCTGCCTGCCCGGTAATCCCGTGAGCACGTGGGTCTCGTGCGAGGTCTTCGTGCGTCCCGCGCTCGCGGCCGCGTGGGGGTGTTGCCCGTCGCCGCGGTGGTTCACGGCCGAATTGGGCGAGGCGGTTCGACCGCTGGACACCAGGACCCAGCTGCGCCGCGGGAGTATGGAACACCCGGGGGACGGAACGGTCCCGCGCGTGCGTCTCGTGGGGGGAGCGTCGTCGCACCTGCTGAGCGCCGCCGCCCGTGCGGACGTCCTGGTGCGCATCCCGCCCGGGAAGCACGAACTCGCTGCCGGGACGACCGTGGCGGTACTGCCGGTGGACGGCGGCGTGCTGCCCGCGGACGACGACCCGGTGCCCGCGGGCGCAGCAGACGGAACGGAACGAACAGGAGAGCCAGCGTGAGCGAACGAGAGCCGGAGCCCGGACAACAGCACCTGACACACGTGCGGGAGGACGGCACGGCGCACATGGTGGACGTGAGCGAGAAGACGGTGACCTCGCGCGAGGCCACCGCCCAGGCCGTGCTCATGACCCGCCCGGACGTGATCGACCTGCTGGCCTCGGGGGGGCTACCCAAGGGGGACGCGCTCGCCGTGGCGCGCGTGGCCGGGATCATGGCCGCCAAGCGCACCCCGGACCTCGTGCCCCTGTGCCACCCGCTGCCCCTGAGCAAGGTGACCGTGGACCTCACCCCGGGCGAGGACCGCGTGGTGATCGAGACGACCGTGCGCACCCGCGGTGTGACCGGCGTGGAGATGGAGGCCCTCACTGCGGCGAGCGTGGCCGCGCTGACCCTGTACGACATGATCAAGGCCGTGGACAAGGCCGCCACGATCACCGACACCCGCGTGCTCGCCAAGTCCGGCGGCAAGAGCGGCGATTGGAGCGCCCGATGAGTGAGCACGCGGATCCGGCCCACGGCCGTCCCTCCCGTCGACACGAGGTGGGCGACACCCACCTGGAGGGGCGCGGCGCCGTGGTGGTCGTGGTGTCCAGCTCGGCGGCGTCGGGCACGGCGGAGGACCGCTGCGGGCCGCTACTGCGGGACTGGTTGCGGGGCCGCGGCCTGGACGTGACGCTGCGCGTGATCCCGGACGGGCCCGAGGTCCTCGAGCTGCTGCGCAACCTCACATCGGCGTCCGGGCCTGCCGCCCCGCGGTTCGTGATCACGACCGGGGGCACCGGACTGAACTCGGACGACGTCACGCCCGAGTCCACGGCCCGGGTGCTGGAGCGCGAGTCGCCGGGGATCATGCACGCGCTGTGGAGCGCGGGGCTGCAGAAGACCCCCACGGCCGTGATGAGCCGCGGGGTCGCGGGGCACACCGGCCAGACCTTCATGGTGAACCTCCCGGGCTCGCGCGGGGGCGTCAAGGACGGGATGACCGTGCTGGACCCCCTGCTGGACCACATCAGCGCGCAGCTCGAGGACGTGCACGGTCACGGGGAGGACCGCTCCGTGACGCGCTCCGCGCAGGGGGAGGTCGTCCCCGCGGCGGTCCCGGACTCCCCGGGCCACGCCGAGCGCACGGACGTGCCCGGCCATGACGCCGCCCCCGCCGCGGGCACGGTCGGCGCGCGGGTGCCCGCAGCGGCGGCGTCGTCGTCCGACGACGACGACGCGCCGGGCGCCGAGCCCTCGGCGGGCGAGGTGCTGCTGGCGCTCGTCACGACCGACCCCCTGGATGCGGCCGAGGCGCAGCGTGCGGTCCAGCATCCGCGGTGCGGGGCGGTCGTCGGGTTCAGCGGCGTGATCCGCGACCACGACGGCGGCAAGGACGGTGTCACGGCGCTTGAGTACAGCGCCCACCCCAGCGCGGGCGAGGTCATGCGGGACGTGGTCGGTGAGATCGCGAGCGCCCACCCGGACGTGCGCTTGTGGGCCGCGCACCGGATCGGCGCGCTCGCCGTGGGGGACAGCGCGCTCGAGGTGGCCGTGGCCGCGGGACACCGTCGCGAGGCGTTCGAAGCGTGCGCGCAGCTCGTGGACCTCATCAAGGAACGCGTGCCCATCTGGAAGCGGCAGAGCTTCGAGGACGGGCAGCACAACTGGGTGGGGCTGGACGCCTGAGATGGCCGCTCGGATCATCGTCCCCGCCCGCGTGCGCACGTTCGACGCCCACGGGGAAGTGCGCGCGGGTCCGGACCGGCTCGCGGGGGAGGAACCCCTGGAGATCCGGCTGAACGGGCAACAGTTCACCGTGACCATGCGCACGCCCGGGGACGACTTCGAACTCGTGACGGGGCTGCTGCTGAGCGAGGCCGTGATCACGGAGGTCTCGCACATCGTGAAGATGGACTACCGCTCGGGCGTGGACCAGGACGGGCACCGCACGTACAACGTGGTGGACGTCCGGCTCGCACCGGCGGCCCCGGGGCCGCGCGCGGACGCCCAGCGCCAGGTGTTCACATCCTCGTCGTGCGGGGTGTGTGGCACGCCGTCGTTGGACGGGGTGGTCAAGTCCTCCGCGTACCCCGTGGCGCACCCGCGTCCACTCGTCACCGCGGCGCGGCTCGTGTCCCTGCCGGATGAGTTGCGGGAGCACCAGCGGGTCTTCTCCGCCACGGGCGGGGTGCACGCGGCGGCGCTGTTCCCCGTGGGCCGGGACGAACCCCTCGTGGTCCGGGAGGACGTGGGCCGGCACAACGCCGTGGACAAGGTCATCGGGTGGGCGGTGCAGCGAGGACTGCTGCCGCTGCACGAAGCGGTCCTGCAGGTCTCCGCTCGGGCGTCGTTCGAGCTTGTGAGCAAGGCCGCCATGGCCGGGATCCCCGTGCTCTCCGCGGTCAGCGCACCCTCCGCACTCGCCGTGACCCACGGGCGGGAGCGCGGGGTCACGGTCGTGGGGTTCAACCGCAAGGGCCGGTGCAACGTCTACACCCACCCGGAGCGCATCACGGGGGAGTGAACCGGGCCCTGACGATTTGATGGGCACCCGCGCCCCGCTGATTTGGTGGGCACCGCGCCCTGGGGTACGATGGATGTACCAAAGACCGCCGGTCATCACGCGTGCCCCGGTACGCGCGATCTAAGAGGTTCCCGGAAACGTGAACCGTCCAGCGCAGGTGAACCAGCACGAATCCCGCTCCTCAAAACCGCATCTTCATGCGTGTGATCAGGACGTGGTCTCGAGCCCCGGGCATCTGCGCGGGGCTTTTTTCGTGTCCTCGTACGGGACGCGGGCCGGCACCCACATGTAAGGAAGGAGCACCATGGCGAATCCTGAAAAGGCTGCCGCGGTTGCGGAGTTGAAGGAATTCTTCTCCAACTCGCACGCTGCCGTCCTGACGGAGTACCGCGGTCTCACCGTGGCTCAGCTGAAGACGCTGCGCCGTTCCCTCGGTGAGAACGCCGAATACGCCGTGGTGAAGAACACGCTCACCGCCATCGCGGCTCGCGAGTCCGGTATCGACGCGTTCGAGGGCAAGCTCACGGGCCCCTCGGCCATCGCGTTCGTCTCCGGTGACGCCGTCGAGGCCGCCAAGAGTCTGCGTGACTTCGCCAAGGACAACCCCCAGTTGGTCGTCAAGGGCGGTTACCTGGATGGCGTCGCGATGGACGAGTCCGAGATCAAGAAGCTCGCGGACCTCGAGTCCCGCGAGGTTCTGCTGGCCAAGGTCGCCGGCGCCGCCAAGGCGTCGATGTCCAAGGCTGCTGCGCTGTTCCAGGCCCCGCTGTCCAAGACCGTGCGCACCGCCGAGGCCCTGCGCGCCAAGCTGGACGAACAGGGCGAGAACGCCGCCTGATCCCTTCGGGGACCCGGTTGCGGGGTCCCGGGCGAGCGCCCGGGAAACACCCGTGTTCTTCCCACGCACACCTCGCCGGCGCCACCAGCACCGGCACCACGTACAAGTAAGGAGCCAATACCATGGCTAAGCTGACCACCGAAGAACTCATCGAGGCCTTCAAGGAACTGTCCCTCATCGAGCTGTCCGAGTTCGTGAAGGCGTTCGAGGAGACCTTCGACGTCACCGCTGCCGCCCCCGTGGCCGTGGCCGGTGCCGCTCCCGCCGGCGGCGACGCCGGTGGGGCCGAGGAGGAGAAGACCGAGTTCGACGTCATCCTCGAATCCGCCGGTGACAAGAAGATCCAGGTCATCAAGGAAGTTCGCGGCCTGACCTCCCTGGGCCTGAAGGAAGCCAAGGACCTCGTGGACAGCGCTCCCAAGGCCGTCCTCGAAGGCGCCACCAAGGAAGCCGCTGACAAGGCGAAGGAAGCCCTCGAGGGCGCCGGCGCCTCCGTCACTGTCAAGTGATCCACGGCGCCTCGTGCGCCCGCCGTGTCCCGTGACGTGACCCCCGGGTCCGTCCGGCACGACATCCCCGCGAAACCCCGCACCGATCATCGGTGCGGGGTTTCGCGCATTCCCCGTAGCGGTGTGATGTGCGAAACTGTGTGTGACCATCTGGCCGTCACCGTACGGCGGGAGAGCATGGCGGATCCTCGTGAGCCGGAACCACGTGAACCGGTACCGCGGGCATCGCGCCATCGCCGAAGGAGCAAACCCTCCCCGGGAATCTCTCAGGCACCCGTACCGCCGCACCGGGCCACTCTGAAGAGCTCACCCCTGTCACGGGGAGAGCACCGACGGGGCAGGTCGACGGGCGCGAGTTGCTGCGCCCGCCGGCGAAATCTCTCAGGTTGCGATACAGAGCGGGGAGGACTCACCGGGCCCTCGCGCGCCCACAAGCAGCCCAGGAGACCCTCGTATGTCCTTCCTGTCACGCCACATCGGCCCCGACGCCGATGACATGGCCGTCATGCTCCGCACCGTGGGGGTAGCCAGCCTCGACGAACTGATCGACCGCGCCGTCCCCGAGAGCATCCGTGTCCGGGACGCCCTGGACCTGCCGGAACCCCTCGACGAGCCCGAGGCCCTCGCGGCCCTGCGCTCGATCGCTGCGCGCAACACCGTGATGCGCCAGATGATCGGGCAGGGCTACCACGACACCGTGACGCCCGCCGCGATCCGACGCAACATCCTGGAGAACCCCGGGTTCTACACGTCCTACACGCCGTACCAGCCCGAGATCTCCCAAGGCCGGCTCGAGTTGCTGCTCACGTTCCAGAACGCGGTGATCGACCTCACCGGCCTCGAGGTGGCCAACGCGTCCCTTCTGGACGAGTCCTCTGCCGTGGCCGAGGCCGTGCTCATGATGCGCCGCGCCAACCGCCGATCCAAGAGCCTGCGCGTGCTCGTGGACAGCCGCAGCCTGCCCCAGACCCTCGCCGTGCTCACGGGCCGCACCCGTGCCGCGGGTATCGAGCTTGTCACGGCGGACCTCGGTGATCCCGACGCCGCCGCGCGGGCGGTCTCGGAGGGTGACGTCTTCGGCGTCGTCGTCGCGCAGATCGGTGCGGACGGGGACGTCACGGATCCCACCGCGGTGATCGACGCCGCGCACGAGGCGGGCGCGCTCGTGACCGTGAGCACCGACCTGCTCGCCTTGACCATGCTGCGCAGCCCGGGTGAGCTGGGCGCGGACATCGCGGTCGGCTCGGCCCAGCGCTTCGGGGTGCCCCTGTTCTTCGGGGGCCCGCACGCCGCATTCATGGCGACCCGCAAGGGTACCGAACGCTCCTTGCCGGGGCGCATCGTGGGGGTGTCCACCGATTCCTCGGGCGCACCCGCGTACCGGCTCGCGCTGCAGACACGTGAGCAGCACATCCGACGCGAGAAGGCGACCTCCAACATCTGCACGGCGCAGGCCCTGCTCGCGATCGTGGCCGCGGCCTACGCGGTGCACCACGGTCCCGTCGCACTGCGTGCCCTCGCCGAGCGGCTGCACGGTCTCGCCGCGGAGCTCGCCGCCGGGTTGCGGGAGCGCGGGATCGACGTCGCCCACGAGCGGTTCTTCGACACCGTGACCTTCTCCGCGCCGGGCCGGGCGGACGGCATCGTGGCCGCGGCCGCGGACCGCGGGATCAACCTCCGTCGCATCGACCAGGACACGGTGGGCGTGAGCTTCGGTGAACCCCATACGCAGCGGGACGTCCAGGACGTGCTCACCGCGGTGTCCGAGGCGTGCGGCGCGCGCACCTCGGACTCCGGGGAAGCCGCGAGCGCGGACGCACTGCCGGACGAGTGGCTGCGCACGGACGAGTACATGACCCACCCGGTCTTCCACACGCACCGCTCCGAGACCTCGCTCATGCGGTGGCTGCGCGAACTCTCCGACAGGGACCTGGCGCTGGACCGCACCATGATCCCGCTGGGCTCGTGCACCATGAAGCTCAACGCGGCGGCGGAGATGGAACCCATCTCGTGGCCCGAGTTCGCGAGTATCCACCCGTTGGCCCCTGCGGATCAGACCCGGGGCTGGACCGAACTGATCGAGCAGTTGCAGACATGGCTCGCGGAGATCACCGGCTACGCGGCGGTGTCCGTGCAGCCCAACGCCGGTTCGCAGGGTGAACTCGCGGGTCTGCTGGCCATCCGGCGGTACCAGCTGGCCCGCGGCGAGGGTCAGCGCAAGACGATCCTCATCCCGTCCTCCGCGCACGGGACCAACGCGGCGTCGGCCGTGCTCGCGGACCTCAAGGTCGTGGTCGTGGCGACCGCCGCGGACGGCACGATCGATCAGGCGGACCTCGCGGCCAAGATCGAGGCGGTGGGGGACGAGCTCGCGGGCATCATGGTCACCTACCCCTCGACCCACGGCGTCTACGACACGGACATCACCGAGGTGTGCGCCGCGGTACACGACGCCGGTGGTCAGGTCTACGTGGACGGCGCGAACCTCAACGCGCTCATGGGGCTGGCACGGCCCGGCCGCTTCGGCGGGGACGTCTCCCACCTGAACCTGCACAAGACCTTCTGCATCCCGCACGGCGGCGGCGGGCCCGGTGTGGGTCCCGTGGCCGTGGCCGAACACCTCGTGCCGTACCTGCCGGGCAACCCGGCGGACGCGGACCTGGACGAGCACGGCGCGGGCTTCCCCGTGGCGCAGGCTCCCTACGGTTCCGCGGGGGTTCTGCCCATCACGTGGATGTACATCGCCATGACGGGCGCGCAGGGGCTGACCGAGTCCACGCGCACCGCGGTGCTCGGGGCCAACTACATCTCCCGCGCGCTCGCGGACGTGTTCCCCACGCTGTACACCGGGGACGGCGGGCTCGTGGCCCACGAGTGCATCCTGGACCTGCGGCCCATGACCAAGGCCTCCGGCGTCACGGCCGAGGACGTGTGCAAGCGCCTCGTGGACTTCGGATTCCACGCGCCCACGCTCGCGTTCCCGGTCGCCGGGACCCTGATGGTCGAGCCCACCGAGTCCGAGGGCCTCGAGGAGCAGGACCGGTTCATCGCCGCGATGCGCACGATCCACGCGGAGATGCAGGAGATCGCGGACGGCACCGTGTCCCTCGAGGATTCCGTGATCCGCAACGCCCCGCACACCGCCCAAGTGCTCACCGCGGACGAGTGGCAGCGCGCCTACCCGCGCTCGCAGGCCGCCTACCCGGTCGCGTCCCTGCGCCGGGTCAAGTACTGGCCCCCCGTGGGCCGGATCGACAACGCCGCGGGGGACCGCAACCTCGTGTGCGAGTGCCCGCCCATCGAGGCGTTCGACGCCGCGTACAACACCGCGGCAGTAGCACAGGAGGAGACTCGATGAGCGAGCAGCACACCGCACTGTACGAGGACCACGAGCGGTTGGGGGCGCGGTTCACCGACTTCGGTGGCTGGACCATGCCCGTGCGCTACGCGAGCGACACCGCCGAGCACCACGCGGTGCGCCGCGGCGCCGGGATCTTCGACCTGTCCCACATGGGGGAGGTCTCGGTCTCGGGTCCGCAGGCCGGCGCGTTCCTGGACTACGCCCTCGTGGGTGTGCTCTCCGGGCTCACGGTGGGCCGCGCCAAGTACTCGATCATCGTGGACGAACAGGGCAGGATCCTGGACGACCTCATTACCTACCGTACGGACGAGGACGAGTACCTCGTGGTGCCGAACGCGGGCAACCAGGAGACGGTCGTGCGTGCGCTCCAGGAGCGCGCCCAGGGCTTCGACGTGCGCGTCACGGACAACGGTCCGGCGACGTCGCTGATCGCCGTCCAGGGTCCGCGCGCCCTCGAGGTGCTCGAGGCCACGCGCTTGGAACCGGCCGAGGACGTCGCCGCGCTGAAGTACTACGCGTGCGTGCGCGCACGCTGCGCGGACGTGGCCGTGCTCGTGGCCCGCACCGGGTACACGGGCGAGGACGGTTTCGAACTGTACTGCGACAACCAGGACGCGCCCGTGCTGTGGGACGCGCTCCTGACGACCGCGGCCGAGCTCGGCACGGAGGAGGCCCCCGTGGGAGCGGCGGGTCTCGCGGCGCGCGACTCCCTGCGGCTCGAGGCCGGGATGCCGCTGTACGGTCACGAACTGTCCACGGAGATCACCCCGGTCGAAGCGGGACTCGGCAAGCTCGTGGAGATCGCCCTGCGCAAGAAGGCGGAGGCCGGCACCACCACGGTCGGCGAGGAGGTGCTCGCGGCGATGCTGGAAGGCACGCCCGAACGCACCCTCATCGGTCTGGAGGGCCTGGGTCGCAAACCCGTGCGCGCGGGCTACACCGTGCACGTGGGGGAGCGCACCGTGGGTGAGGTCACGAGCGGGCTGCCCTCGCCCACGCTGGGCAAGCCGGTGGCCATGGCGCTCGTGGCCACGGACGCCGTCGACGGGATCGACGCCGGTGAGGTGAGCGTCCAGGACGCACGCGGGCGCGCCGTGGAGGTCACGCGCACCGCGCTGCCCTTCTACAAGCGGTCCTGAAGGGTGGTGTGGGGAGCGAGCCGCCCGGAGTAGTCTCTAGGCAGGCCCGCTCCGCCGTGCACGTTCCGAGGACCGCGCGGGCCGGTGAGGGTCCCGCCCCGTGTGATCGGGGCGGGACGGACAAGGAGAACGACGTGTTCCTGCGCGACGCCGCCCCCGGGATCCATATGATCCAGAACCACAACGTGAACTGCTATGTCCTGGAGGACTCGGACGGCCTCACGGTCGTGGACGCCGGTCTGCCCAGGGTGTGGAACGAACTCGGGTGGGCCGTGCGCGAACTCGGCCACGCCCCAGAGGACATCAAAGCGCTCGTATTGACCCATGCGCACTTCGACCACGTGGGGGTCGCCGCGAAACTCGTGGACCGGCTCGGGATTCCCGTTTACGCCCACCAGCGGGACAAGCACCTCGCGGCACACCCTTACAGCTACGCGCACGAGAACCCCACGGCCGTCTACCCGCTGCGTCACCCGCGCGCCGTGCCGATCCTCGCGTCCATGATCGCCGGTGGCGCCGCGATGGTGCGGGGCGTGACCGTGACCCGCGAGCTGACCGCGGGGGAGACCGTCCCCGTCCCGGGCCGCCCGCGGGTCGTGTTCACCGCGGGCCACACGTACGGGCACTGCGCGCTGTACGTCCCCACAGCGGACGCCGTGATATCGGGGGACGCGCTCGTGACCCTGGACCCCTACTCGGGTCTCACGGGCCCCCGCATCGTGGCTCGCGCCGCCACCGCGGACAGCGCGATGGCCGTGGAATCCCTCGCCGCACTCGAGGTCACGGGAGCCACCCTGGTGCTGCCCGGACACGGCGACCCGTGGCGTGAAGGTGTGGGACGCGCCGTCGAACTGGCCCGGGAGAACGGGATCGCCTGAGGGTGCGCCGCCCGAGGGGCGGGCATCTTACGGCCCGGACGGGATTTCGTCCAGCACCGGTGTGGACAAACGGGCGCAGTTCGCCTAAACTGGTACTTTGCGTTGTCCCTTATACATGCGTGCCTTCATATAGCGGTGGGCGCCGCAGGGGCGGTTGTCGACGAGCATCGAAAACCGGCCCCTTTTTCTCTCCCCGGGAACCTCGCGTATTCACTGCATGTCTGTGGAAGGATCACATCTTGGTCGCCTCGAGCACCGATACGAACGTCTCCGCCAACCACCCCACGAGTGATAACACTCCTCGCCGCGTTTCCTTCGCGAAGATCCACGAACCGCTGGACGTCCCCAACCTGCTCGCTCTGCAGACCGACAGCTTCGATCGGCTGGTCGGCAACGAGCGCTGGCAGGCACGCGTGGTCGAAGCCCAGGAGACGGGTGACACCAGCGTTCCCACGACCTCCGGTCTGTCCGACATCTTCGAGGAGATCTCCCCGATCGAGGACTTCCAGGGCACCATGTCCCTGTCCTTCTCCGAGCCGGAGTTCTACGACCCCAAGTACACAATGGTCGAGTGCAAGGACCGCGACGCGACCTTCTCGGCCCCGCTGTACGTCAAGGCCGAGTTCATGAACAACAACACGGGCGAGATCAAGCAGCAGACCGTGTTCATGGGCGACTTCCCCCTGATGACCGACAAGGGCACGTTCGTGATCAACGGCTCCGAGCGCGTCGTCGTCTCCCAGCTCGTGCGTTCCCCGGGTGCCTACTTCGAGAAGGGCCAGGACCGCACGTCCGACAAGGACATCTACTCCGCCAAGATCATCCCGTCCCGCGGTGCGTGGTTCGAGCTCGAGATCGACAAGCGCGATCAGGTGGGTGTGCGCCTGGACCGCAAGCGCAAGCAGTCCGTGACCGTGCTGCTCAAGGCGCTGGGCTGGACCGAGTCCAAGATCCTCGAGGAGTTCGGCGAGTTCGACTCCATCCGCGCGACGCTGGAGAAGGACACCACGGAGACCCGTGAGGAGGCGCTGCTGGACATCTACCGCAAGTTGCGCCCGGGGGAGCCGCCCACGGTGGACGCCGCCCAGTCCCTGCTGGACAACATGTACTTCAACCCCAAGCGCTACGACCTCGCCAAGGTGGGCCGCTACAAGCTCAACCGCAAGCTCGGTCTGGACAAGCCGTTCACGGACTCGGACGCCTCGGTGCTGTCCCTCGACGACATCGTCGCCATGATTCGCTACCTCGTGACCCTGCACGACGGCGGCTCCACCATGCCCGGTACGCGTGACGGCGAGGCCCGTGAGATCCACGTGGACGTGGACGACATCGACCACTTCGGCAACCGTCGCATCCGCGCGGTGGGCGAGCTGATCGAGAACCAGATCCGCACGGGTCTGTCCCGCATGGAGCGCGTGGTGCGCGAGCGGATGACCACCCAGGACGTCGAGGCGATCACGCCGCAGACCCTGATCAACATCCGCCCGGTCGTGGCCGCGATCAAGGAGTTCTTCGGGACCTCCCAGCTGTCGCAGTTCATGGACCAGAACAACCCGCTCGCGGGCCTCACGCACAAGCGTCGTCTATCCGCGCTGGGTCCCGGTGGCCTCTCCCGCGATCGCGCGGGCATGGAGGTCCGTGACGTGCACCCCTCGCACTACGGCCGCATGTGCCCGATCGAGACGCCGGAAGGCTCGAACATCGGTCTGATCGGTTCGCTCGCGACCTACGCGCGGATCAACCCGTTCGGTTTCATCGAGACGCCCTACCGCCGCGTCGTGGACGGCACCGTAACCAACGACGTCGTCTACCTCACCGCGGACGACGAGCGCGGGCTCACCATTGCGCAGGCCAACGCTCCGTTGACCGACGACGGTCGCTTCGCCGAGGACACCGTCCTCGCGCGTGCCTCCGACGGCTCGGGTGAAGCGGTGCTCGTGGCCCCCACGGACATCGAGTTCATGGACGTGTCCCCGCGCCAGATGGTGTCGGTGGCCACCGCCCTGATCCCGTACCTCGAGCACGACGACGCCAACCGCGCGCTCATGGGCGCCAACATGCAGCGTCAGGCCGTGCCGCTGCTCACGTCCGAGGCGCCACTCGTGGGCACTGGTATGGAGCGCTACGCGGCCCTGGACGCCGGCGACTCGGTGCTGGCCACCAAGTCCGGCGTGGTCGAGGAAGTCTCCGCGGACCTCGTGACCGTCCTGAACGACGACGGCACCACCAAGCTCTACCCGATCAACAAGTTCGTGCGCTCGAACCCGGGCAACACGTACAACCAGCGCGTGATCGTCTCCGAGGGCGACCGCGTGGAGCCCCGCACCGTGATCGCGGACGGGCCCTCCACCGACCACGGTGAACTCGCACTGGGCAAGAACCTGCTGATCGCGTACATGTCCTGGGAAGGCCTCAACTACGAGGACGCCATCATCCTGTCCCAGCGCATGGTCTCCGAGGACGTCCTGACGTCCATCCACATCGAGGAGCACGAGATCGACGCCCGCGACACCAAGCTCGGTGCCGAGGAGATCACCCGTGACATCCCCAACGTGTCGGAAGAGGTGCTCTCCGCCCTGGACGAGCGAGGCATCATCCACATCGGTGCCGAGGTCCAGGCCGGTGACATCCTCGTGGGTAAGGTCACGCCCAAGGGCGAGACCGAACTGACCCCGGAGGAGCGGCTGCTGCGCGCGATCTTCGGTGAGAAGTCCCGCGAGGTCCGTGACACCTCCCTCAAGGTTCCCCACGGCGAGTCCGGCACCGTGATCGGTGTGCGCGTGTTCGACCGCGACGACGAGGACGACGACCTCCCGGCCGGCGTCAACCAGGTCGTGCGCGTGTACGTGGCGCAGAAGCGCAAGATCACGGACGGCGACAAGCTCGCCGGTCGTCACGGCAACAAGGGCGTCATCTCCAAGATCCTGCCCATCGAGGACATGCCGTTCATGGAGGACGGCACCCCCGTGGACGTGATCCTGAACCCGCTGGGCGTGCCCGGTCGTATGAACCTGGGCCAGGTGCTCGAGGTCCACACCGGCTGGCTCGCCAAGCAGGGCTGGAACATCGAGGGCGACCCCGAGTGGCTGCACGGTCTGAGCAACTTCCCGAAGTCCACCGGTCCCACTAACGTGGCCACCCCGGTGTTCGACGGCGCTCGCGAGGACGAGATCTTCGACCTGCTGGACCACACCAACCCCACGCGGGACGGTGACCGCTTGATCGGGCGTTCCGGCAAGGCCAAGCTCTACGACGGCCGTTCCGGTCAGCCGTTCCCGGACCCCGTGTCCGTGGGCTACCAGTACATCTTGAAGCTCCACCACCTGGTGGACGACAAGATCCACGCGCGCTCCACCGGCCCGTACTCCATGATCACCCAGCAGCCGCTGGGCGGTAAGGCGCAGTTCGGCGGTCAGCGTTTCGGTGAGATGGAGGTGTGGGCGCTCGAGGCGTACGGCGCGGCCTACACCCTGCAGGAACTGCTCACCGTCAAGTCGGACGATGTCCACGGCCGCGTCAAGGTGTACGAGGCGATCGTCAAGGGCGAGAACATCCCTGAACCGGGTGTGCCCGAATCCTTCAAGGTGCTCATCAAGGAAATGCAGTCCCTGTGCCTGAACGTGGAGGTCCTCTCCGCGGACGGTAACGCGGTGGAAATGCGTGATTCCGAGGACGACAGCTTCCGGGCTGCGGACGAACTCGGTATCGACCTCTCCCACTCCGAGCCCAGCTCGGTCGAAGAGGTCTGAGACCCCTTTCGTTCATCGATCAGCCCGAACACACTTCAGGATTTTAGAAAGAGGGACAGGACCTTATGTCCAACGATTCTTCACTGGGCCTCATGCGTATCGGCCTCGCGACCGCGGATCAGATCCGCGGCTGGTCCTACGGCGAGGTCAAGAAGCCCGAGACCATCAACTACCGCACGCTCAAGCCTGAGAAGGACGGCTTGTTCTGCGAGAAGATCTTCGGCCCCACCCGGGACTGGGAGTGCTACTGCGGTAAGTACAAGCGTGTGCGCTACAAGGGCATCATCTGCGAGCGCTGCGGCGTGGAGGTCACGCGCGCCAAGGTGCGTCGTGAGCGGATGGGTCACATCGAGCTCGCCGCTCCCGTGACCCACATCTGGTACTTCAAGGGCGTGCCCTCGCGCTTGGGATACCTGCTGGACCTCGCCCCGAAGGACCTCGAAAAGGTCATCTACTTCGCGGCGTACATGATCACGTCCGTGGACGAGCAGGCCCGTCACGACGACCTGCCCAACCTGCAGGCCGCGATCGACCGTGAGAAGAAGCAGCTCGAGGACACCCGCGACGCGGACATCAACGCGATCGCCCGTGACCTCGAGAACGATCTCGCGCGCGTCGAGGAAGAGGGTGGCAAGGCCGCCGAGAAGCGCAAGCTGCGCGACTCCGCGGACCGCCAGATGGCAAACGTGCGCAAGCGCGCCGATCGCGAGATCGACTACCTCGAGAAGGTCTGGGACCGCTTCAAGAACCTCAAGGTCAACGACCTCGAGGGCGACGAGGCCCTGTACCGCCAGATGGTGGACCGCTACGGCATGTACTTCGAGGGCTCCATGGGCGCCGAGTCCATCAAGAAGCGCCTCGAGACCTTCGACCTCGCTGCCGAGGCCGAGGCCCTGCGCGAGACCATCGCCACGGGCAAGGGCCAGCGCAAGACGCGTGCGCTCAAGCGCCTCAAGGTTGTCAACGCGTTCCTGACCACGGACAACTCGCCGCTCGGCATGGTCCTGGACGCCGTCCCGGTCATCCCGCCGGAACTGCGCCCCATGGTCCAGCTGGACGGCGGCCGCTTCGCGACGTCCGATCTCAACGACCTCTACCGTCGTGTGATCAACCGCAACAACCGCCTCAAGCGGCTGTTGGACCTCGGTGCCCCCGAGATCATCGTGAACAACGAGAAGCGCATGCTCCAGGAGGCCGTGGACTCGCTGTTCGACAACGGCCGCCGCGGTCGCCCGGTCACGGGCCCCGGCAACCGTGCGCTGAAGTCGCTGTCCGACATGCTCAAGGGCAAGCAGGGCCGCTTCCGTCAGAACCTGCTGGGCAAACGCGTGGACTACTCCGGTCGTTCCGTGATCGTGGTGGGCCCGCAGCTCAAGCTGCACCAGTGCGGGCTGCCCAAGCAGATGGCGTTGGAGCTGTTCAAGCCCTTCGTGATGAAGCGCCTCGTGGACCTCAACCACGCGCAGAACATCAAGTCCGCCAAGCGGATGGTGGAGCGCTACCGCCCGCAGGTGTGGGACGTGCTGGAAGAGGTCATCACGGAGCACCCCGTGCTGCTCAACCGCGCACCGACCCTGCACCGTCTGGGCATCCAGGCGTTCGAGCCGCAGCTCGTGGAGGGCAAGGCCATCCAGCTGCACCCGCTCGTGTGCGGCGCGTTCAACGCCGACTTCGACGGTGACCAGATGGCCGTGCACCTGCCGCTGTCTCCGGAGGCGCAGGCCGAGGCGCGTGTGCTGATGCTGTCCTCGAACAACATCCTCAAGCCCTCGGACGGCAAGCCGATCGCCCTGCCCTCGCAGGACATGATCATCGGCCTCTACCACCTCACCACCGTGCGTGAGGGTTGGGCCGGGGAGGGCAACAGCTACTCCTCCGTGGCCGAGGCCATCATGGCCGCGGACTCCGGTGAGCTGCACCTGAACTCGCGCTGCAAGATCGAGCTCGAGGACTTCGTGCCGTACGCCGGGTGGGAAGCGCCCGAGGGCTGGGAGCAAGGTCAGCCCGCCGTCGTGGAGACCACGCTCGGTCGCGTGCTGTTCAACGAGACGCTGCCTGCCGACTACCCGTGGGACGAGAACGTCGCGGACAAGAAGCACCTGTCCGCGCTCGTGAACGACCTCGCAGAGCGTTACCCCATGACCCAGGTGGCCAAGACCTTGGACAACCTCAAGGACGCCGGCTTCCACTGGGCCTCCCGCTCGGGTGTCACCGTGGCCATCTCGGACATCGCCACCCCGCCGGAGAAGCCCGCCATCATGGAGGGCTACGAGGCGCAGGCCGCGCGGATCCAGGGCCAGTACGACAAGGGTCTGATCGACGACGACGAGCGCCGCTCCGAGCTCATCGACATCTGGTCCAAGGCCACCGACGAGGTCGCCGAGGCCATGCGCAACAACCTGACCGCCGGGAACACGATCAACCGGATGGTCTCCTCCGGTGCACGTGGTAACTGGATGCAGGTGCGTCAGATCGCGGGTATCCGTGGTCTGGTGGCAAACCCCAAGGGCGAGATCATGCCCCGACCGATCAAGTCCTCCTACCGTGAGGGCCTGTCCGTGTTGGAGTACTTCATCGCGACCCACGGTGCGCGTAAGGGCCTCGCGGACACCGCTCTGCGTACCGCCAACTCGGGTTACCTGACCCGTCGTCTGGTGGACGTCTCGCAGGACGTGATCGTGCGAGAGTCCGATTGCCAGACGGTGCGCGGGTTGACCCTGCCGCTCGCGGACATCACCGACACCGGTGTGCGCACGCTGCACGAGGACATCGAGAACACGGTGCACGGCCGCGTGCTGGCCAGCGCCGTGGCGGACGAGAACGGCGAAGTGCTTGCCGAGGCGGGCGCGGACATGTCCGACGCCATGATCAACAAGCTCTACAACGCCGGTGTGGACCAGGTGCGCGTGCGCTCGGTCCTCACGTGCGAGTCCGCCGTGGGCGTGTGCGCCGCGTGCTACGGTCGTTCGCTGGCCACCAACCAGTTGGTGGACATCGGCGAGGCCGTGGGCATCGTGGCCGCCCAGTCCATCGGTGAGCCCGGTACCCAGCTGACCATGCGTACGTTCCACACCGGTGGTGTGGCGTCCTCGGACGGTGACATCACGCAGGGTCTGCCCCGTATCCAGGAGCTGTTCGAGGCCCGCACGCCCAAGGGTGTGGCCCCAATCTCCGAGGTGGCTGGCCGAATCCGCATCGAGGACACGGACAAGTCGCTGAAGATCGTGGTGGTCCCGGACAACGGTGACGAGGAGTTCGCCTACCCAGTGCTGCGCCGCGCCAAGCTGCTCGTCGCGGACGGCGATCACGTGGAGGTCGGTCAGCAGCTCGTGACCGGAGCCGTGGACCCCAAGGAGGTACTGCGTATCCGCGGTCCTCGCGAGGCGCAGAAGCACCTCGTGGATGAGGTCCAGGGCGTGTACCGCTCCCAGGGCGTGGGCATCCACGACAAGCACGTGGAGGTCATCGTGCGCCAGATGCTGCGGCGCGTGACCATCATCGAGTCCGGCGACACCTCGTTGCTGCCGGGTGAGCTGGTGGACAACGTGCGCTTCCTCGAGGCCAACCGCGCCGCGGTGGCGGAGGGCAAGCGTCCCGCGGCCGGGCGTCCGGAGCTCATGGGCATCACCAAGGCCTCCCTGGCCACGGACTCGTGGCTGTCCGCCGCGTCCTTCCAGGAGACCACCCGTGTGCTCACGCAGGCCGCCATGGAGGGCAAGTCGGATCCGCTGCTGGGTCTGAAGGAGAACGTGATCATCGGTAAGCTCATCCCCGCCGGTACCGGTCTGGAGCGGTACAACAGCGTGGACGTGGAGCCCACCGAGGAGGCCAAGGCCTCCATGTTCACGGATCCCTCCGCGTTCACCGATTTCAGCTACGCCGAGGAGAACGCCGGGGGGCTCGGTTCCGAGTTCCATGCGATCCCCCTGGACGACTACGATTTCGGCGGTCACTGAGCCGAGTAGGCGTGTGATCTGAGAGCCCGGGTGGGCTTCCCTTCGGGGAGGGCCACCCGGGCTCTCGCGTACCCGGACCCGTTCCGGACGACGGCGCGGTACCCGGCCACCGCGCCCCGGTTGCGACCGACCCGAACGCGTTCGTCCCGGTCGCGGCCACCCTCGCCGCGGCTTCGTGCCGGGAGAGGCACGGCCGCGGGGTCGTAGGCTGAAGCGGGCAAGGATCCCGCGGTTCGGCTTTCGCGGGAGCCATGAACGGAGGCGAAGCATGGCCAACTCGGCGTCCGGTGAATCACTGATCACCCGGTTCGATCGCGTCCTGGACGCGTTCGGCCCCGCACGTCCCGAGCTGACCTTCCGCGAGATCTGCGCGGCCACCGGGTTGCCATCCTCCACGGTGCACCGGATCCTGGGGGACATGAAGCGCGCGAGGTGGCTCGAGTCCGGTTCCGCGCAGACCTACCGGGTGGGGACCCGGTTGTGGGAGCTCGCGTCCCGCGCGGCATCCGCCGAGAACCTCGCAGCGGTCGCGATCCCGTTCATGTCGGACGTGCACGCGGTGCTGCGCCAACACGTGCACGTGGGGGTGATCGAGGGCCACGACGTCCTGTTCGCCGAGCGGATCGCCGCGAGTGACTCGGCGGTCCCACTGCGCTCGATCGTCGCCGGACGCCTTCCACTGCACCGCTCGGCCACGGGTCTCGCCCTGTTGTGCCACTGTTCGGACGAGTTCATCGCGCAGTACCATGACGCCGCCGCGGCGCGGGCGGTCGCGGATGAACCGGGCGGTGCCCTCGTGGGCAGGGAACGCTTCGCGGCGGACCTGCGGGTCTTCGCGCAGCGCGGTTATGCGATCCAGCGCGAACGCATCGACGAGGGCAGTGGGGGAGTGGCGGTCCCGCTCAAGGTCCCCCCGGGGCACCGCGCAGCGGCCCTCGGAGCGGTGCTGCCCCTGAGCGACATGCGAGATCCGGACGTCTCGGCCATCGTGCAAACGTTACGGGTTGCCGGCCACGGGATCTCCCGCGCCCTGGGGGCATTCTGACAACCCCTTGTGGGTGATCTTCGCGGGAAACACCTCCGCCCAAGTCGCAACGGGGAGCCGCGTACCGGCCGCAGCGATGTCGTACCCCGCGTCACAGGCGCGGCCCCCGTCCCATTGAACGGAATCAATGAGATACGCGCCATGTGGCTCCAACATAATGTGACCCACGACGTGCGCAAGGAGGACACATGCTCGAGGAGCGAACGATCATCGACACCCAGGTGGCCATCGTGGGGGCGGGGCCCGCCGGACTGATGCTCTCCCACCTGTTGCACCGGGCCGGGATCGACAACGTGGTCGTGGAGAAACGCAGCCACGACGAGATCGCCAACACCCACCGTGCGGGCATCCTCGAAGCGGGGACCGTGCAGATGCTCGCCGAGACCGGCGTGGACGGGCGCGTGCTGTCGCACGGCCACGAGCACGAGGGCACCGTGCTGCGCTTCGAGGGCGAGAGCCGTCGCATCGACTTCCAAAAGCTCGTGGGTCAGTCCGTGTGGCTGTACCCCCAGAACGAGGTCTTCGTGGATCTTGCGGCGGCGCGCGAGCGCGACGGCGGTGACGTGCGCTGGGAAGTCACGGACACCGAGGTCCGGGACCTGACCACGGAGCAGCCCACGGTGCTGTGCACCACCAAGGAGGGCGAGAAGCTCGAGATCCGTAGCCGCCTGCTCGTGGGCGCGGACGGTTCCAAGGGCATCTGCAAGCGTCAGATCCCGCAGGACGTGCGCACGGACAATTTCATCGAGTACCCGTTCGCGTGGTTCGGGATCCTGTGCGAAGCGCCGCCGTCGGCACCCGAGCTGATCTACGCGAACTCGCAGTACGGTTTCGCGTTGATCTCGCAGCGCAGCGACACCGTGCAGCGCATGTACTTCCAGTGCGACCCCAATGAGAACGTGGACGACTGGGACGACGAGCGGATCTGGACCGAGTTGCAGCGGCGCATCGACGGCCCGGACGGGTTGCAGCTGCAGCGCGGGCCCATCTTCGACAAAACCGTGCTGCCGTTCCGCTCGTACGTGTGCGAGCCCCTGCGCTACGGGAACATGTTCCTGGTGGGGGACGCCGGGCACACCGTGCCGCCCACGGGCGCCAAGGGTCTGAACCTCGCGTTCTGCGACGTGCGGGTGCTCGCGCCGGCGATCATCGAGTTCTTCGGTTCCGGTGACGAGCGCGGGTTGGCCGGGTACTCCGCCAAGGCCCTGGACCGGATCTGGAAGGCCCAGAACTTCTCGTACTGGGTCACCAACCTGATGCATATCCAGCCGGGGGAGAACCCCTTCAACATGAAGCGCCGCCGGGGCGAGTTCGAGACCGTCACGAACTCCACGTACGGCTCGGGCTACTTCGCCGAGTCATACACCGGCTGGCAGGACCGCACCTGAGCACACCGGACCCAGACTCCGATCCACTCACCCAAGGAGATGATCATGACCACCGAGAACGACGACACCTTCGACCCGCCGTACGTCAAGGACGCGGACGACGCCGCCGACACCCAGAACCAGCTCAACGACGAGATGGCCGCCATCAGCAAGCAGTACGAGAAGGCCGGCACGGAGGAGACCCAGCCTCGTCTGGACTACGCCCCGTACCGCAGCTCGATCCTGCGTCACCCCACCAAGGACCCCCGCCACGCGGACCCGGAGACCATCGAGCTCTACGCGCCGGCCTTCGGCCAGCGGGACGTGCACGCGCTGGAGTCGGATCTGACAATCCAGGACGGCGGCGAGCCCATCGGTGAGCGGATCCGGATCTCCGGGCGCATCCTGGACGGCGACGGCCGCCCCGTGCGCAACCAGCTCGTGGAGATCTGGCAGGCCAACGCCGCCGGTCGCTACATCCACAAGCGCGATCAGCACCCGGCCCCGATCGACCCGAACTTCACGGGCGTGGGCCGCTGTCTGACCGGTGACGACGGTTCCTACTCGTTCATCACCATCAAGCCGGGCCCGTACCCGTGGAAGAACCACCTCAACGCGTGGCGCCCCGCGCACGTGCACTTCTCGCTGTTCGGCACGGATTTCACGCAGCGCATGATCACCCAGATGTACTTCCCGGGTGACCCGCTATTCGCGTTGGACCCCATCTACCAGTCGATCGTGGACCCCAAGGCGCGCGAGCGTCTCGTGGCGGACTACGACCACGACATCTCCGAGCACGAATGGCTGCTCGGCTACCGCTGGGACATCGTGCTGAGCGGTTCGAACCGAACCTGGACGGAGGACGACAGCAATGTCTGAGAACACTGAGCGCCTGGTGCCCACCCCGGGCCAGACCATCGGACCCTTCTACGGCTACGCGCTGCCCTACGAGGGCGGGGAGTTCCTCGTGGACCGTTCGCACCCGAACGCCGTGCGCCTGCACGGCACGGTGTATGACGGCCACGGCACGCCGGTTCCGGACTCCATGCTCGAGATCTGGCAGGCGGACGAGAACGGCCAGGTCTCGCAGGAGCCCGGTTCGCTCAAGCGGGACGGCTACACCTTCACCGGTTTCGGCCGCGTGGCGGTGGACAACGTGGGGCACTACGACTTCACCACGGTCAACCCCGGCCCCACCGAGGACGGCAAGGCCCCGTTCATCTGCCTCACGGTGTTCGCGCGCGGTCTGCTGAACCGACTGTTCACCCGCGTGTACCTGCCCGAGGATACGGACGCACTGACCAACGATCCGCTGCTGTCCTCGCTGTCCGAGGCCGAACGCGCCACGATGATCGCAGAGCGTCAGTCGGACGGCTCGTTGCACTTCGACGTGCACCTGCAGGGGGACCGCGAGACCGTGTTCCTGGCCTACCCGGGGATCTGATGATCTTCACCGGTCTTCTCACTCCGGGGAGCCACCGAGCCGCAGAGCTCGCCGACGACCGTGCCGTGGCCCGCGCGATCCTCCGTGTGGAGGACGCGTGGGCCGCGGCCCAGTCGCGGTCCGGGCTCGTTGCGCCCGACGCCGCTCGGGCGGCCCACGCCGCAGCTGAAAGCGTGGCGCTCGACGAAGCGGCCTTGAACGACCTCGCGGTCGCGTCCGAGGGCGGAGGCAATCCCGTGATCCCCCTGCTCGCGGCCTACCGTGCAGCGGTCACCGAGGAGAACGGCGCGCCGATTAGTGCGGTGCACGCCTCGTTGACCAGCCAGGACGTCATGGACACGGCCCTCGCGCTGGTGATGCGTGACGTCCGCTCGAGCATCCTCGCGCACCTCGCCCGCACGGGGGACGCTCTCGCTCGCATCGTGGCTGAGCACCGCGACACCGTGATGGTCGGACGGACCCTCACCCAGCACGCACTCCCCATTTCTTTCGGTCTCAAGGCCGCCTCGTGGCTCGCAGCGGTCGACGACGCCGTGGACGCCGTGCTCGCCGCACGGCTTCCCGTGTCGTACGGCGGGGCGTCCGGGAGCCTGGCCGCCACGATGGCCCGCTGCTCCGACGGCGCAACGTCGGAGCAGACCTTCGGGCGGGTCACCGATTTGCTGGGCCACTGGGCGGACGAGCTCGGCCTGGAGCTGCCGAACGGTGTGTGGCACACCGACCGCGTGCCGGTGCTGCGGGTCGCGAGCGGCTACGCGCAGACCACCGCCGCACTGGCCCGCATGGCCAACGACGTCCTCATGATGTCCCGGCCGGAGGTGGGGGAGCTGCGCGAACCCACCGCGGAGGGACGAGGTGTTTCCTCGGCCATGCCGCAGAAGCAGAACCCCGTGCTGAGCGTGCTGCTCAAGCGCACGGGCATCGCGGCCCCGGGGCTGCTGTCCCAGGTGTTCGCGGGTGCGAGCGCCGCGGACGACGAACGCCCGGACGGCGGCTGGCATGCCGAATGGGCCGCGTTGCGCGAGCTCGCGGTACTGGCGACCGCGGCGTCGTCGCACGCTGCCGAGCTGGCCGGGGGGCTCACGGTGGACACCGAGCGCATGGCGCAGAACCTCGAGCGCGCGGGAACGGGCGTGATGGCGGAACGGCTGAGCGCGGCACTCGCGCCGGTGCTGAGCGAGCGCGAGGTCAAGAACGCGAAGCAGCGCGTGCAGGCCGCGGTGCGCGCCGAGCCGTGGGACGCGGACGCGCTCGCGAGCGCCCTGGCGCGGGAGATCGCGGCGGAAGAGGACCCGACTCTGCCCGAGGGAGTGTCCGTCGGGGATCCGCAGTCCGTGACCCGCTGGGTCCGGAGCCTGCTGGACCCGCGCGGTTACCTGGGCGCGTCGGGCGAACTGTGTGACCGGGCCGTGGCCCGGCACGAGGAAAGGACGACGGCATGACGGTTCCCGCACCGGGACTCGTGGAATTCACCCGACCGCAGGACCTCGCGGAGGGTGCACCCCTCGTGGTGCTCGGCCCCGCACTGGGCACCTCGGTCACCCATCTCTACGCGGCCGTGGCCCCGCTGCTGGCCGAGCGGTTCCACGTGATCGGCTGGGACCTTCCGGGCCACGGGGTCAGCGATCCCGCGCAGGAATTCACGCTCGGAGAACTCGCCCGCGCCGTGGCGGACGCCGTCACCGAGCACACCGGTGCGCGGTCGTGGCACATGGCGGGGACCTCGATCGGGGGAGCGGCGGTGCAGCAATTGCTCGCCCAGGATCCCGAGCGGGTGGCGTCCGCGGCGTTGATCGCCACGAGCAACTACTTCCCGGACCCGCGGATGTGGCGCGAGCGCGCCGAGCTCGTCGCGAGTGCCGGCACACCCACCCAGGTGATCGAGTGTGCCAAGGCGTGGTTCGCCCCCGATTTCCTGGCCGAGCACTCGGAACGCGGGACCCCGTTGCTGCACGACCTGCAGGGGACGGACCGGTTCAGTTACGCCGCGGCCTGCCGTGCGCTGGGTGGTTTCGACCTGCGGGAGCGCACGCGCCCCGCGCCCGTCCCCACCGCAGTCGTGGCCGGTGCGCAGGACGCCATGGTGGGGCCCGACGTCGCCCAGGGTCTCGCGGACGCGCTGCACGCGCGCTGCGAGGTCGTTGACGACGCCGCCCACCTCGTACCTGTGGCCGCACCCGAGCTCGTGGCCCACACGATCGCGGAGCTCGTGGCGGCCGCGCGCTGACGCGGTCCACGCGCGCTCGATCGATCCGCGGCACCCGCGGGGAGCCGCGAGCGCACGAGACACGGATTCACGGGACGCGGCATGACGGGCCACGATCTCGGGAACGACGACACGAACCAGCACGAGACCAGGAACGAGGAACAAACATGAACCCACGCTCGCAACGCACCGAAGCACAGGCCCTGCAGGACGGGATGACCGTGCGCCGGGAGGTGCTCTCGGACGCCCATGTGGACCGCGCGGAGTCCGGCAAGACCGAGTTCACGGAGGACTTCCAGGACTTCATCTCGCGCTACGCGTGGGGTGAGATCTGGACCCGGCCCGGCCTGGACCGCCGGATGCGCAGCGCGTGCGTGTTGACCGCGCTGATCGCCGCCGGTCACTGGGAGGAGTTCGAGATGCACGTCAAGGCGGCGTTGCGCAACGGGCTGAGCACGGACGAGATCAAGGAGATCCTGCTGCAGTCCGCGATCTACCTCTCCGTCCCGTCCGCCAACAACGCGTTCAAGCACGCGCAGAAGGCGCTGTCGGAGTACTCGGGCTGACCGGAATTGTTCGTCATGCGAACAAGTGTTCACATGGCGAGCACCGCGCTCTAGACTGAACATATGCAACGCGGTGACCGGACACCCGAGCCCGGCGCCGCCCCGGCCGCGGCCGGGTGAGCTACCACGGTGAGGATCCCCATGAACCACGCATACGTCTACGACGCCATCCGTACCCCGTTCGGGAAGGTGGGTGGCGCGCTCGCGAGCCACCGTCCCGACGACCTCGCGGCCCTCGTGGTGCGCACGCTCGTGGAACGCGCACCCGAGCTGGACCCCGCCACGATCGACGAGGTCTACTTAGGCAATGCCAACGGCGCCGGTGAGGAGAACCGCAACGTGGCGCGCATGGCCACGCTGCTCGCGGGTCTGCCCGTGTCCGTTCCCGGCTCCACGATCAACCGGTTGTGCGGTTCGTCCCTGGACGCCGCGATGATGGGCTCCCGTCAGATCGAGGTGGGGGAAGGGGACTTGCTGCTCGTGGGCGGCGTCGAGTCCATGTCCCGCGCGCCGTGGGTGCTGCCCAAGACCGAGCGGCCCTACCCCATGCAGAACCTCGAACTCGCCAACACGACCCTGGGCTGGCGCCTCGTGAACCCGGACATGCCGAGCGAGTGGACGGTGTCCCTCGGTGAGGCCACCGAGCAGTTGCGCGAGAAGCACGGCATCTCGCGCGAGGACCAGGACGCGTTCGCGGCCACCTCCCACCAGCTCGCGGCCAAGGCGTGGGACGAGGGCAAGTACGACGACATCACGGTCAGCGTGGCCCCCAACACCAAGAAGGGCGTGGAGCTCACCCGGGACGAAACCGTGCGCGGGGACTCCACCCCGGAGACGCTCGCCGGTCTGCGCACCGTGTTCCGCAGTGGTGACAACGCGACCGTCACCGCCGGTAACTCCTCTCCCATGAACGACGGCGCGTCCGCCGTGTGGCTCGGCAGCGAGCGCGGTGCGCAGCTGCTCGGTCGCGAGCCCATCGCCCGTATCGCCGGCCGCGGTGCCGCCGCCAACGAACCACAGTTCTTCGGTGAGGCGCCCGTGGAGGCGGCCAACATCGCCGTGCGCCGCGCGGGGATCACGTGGGACGACGTCGCCGCCGTGGAACTCAACGAGGCCTTCGCCGCGCAGTCGCTCGCGTGCCTGCGCCAGTGGGGTGTGGACCAGAGCATCGTCAACCAGTGGGGCGGGGCCATCGCGATCGGCCACCCGCTCGGCGCCTCCGGGACCCGCGTGTTGGGGACCCTGGCCCGCCGGTTGCAGGAGAGCGGGCAGCGCTGGGGTGTGGCCAGCCTGTGCATCGGCGTGGGGCAGGGCCTCGCGGTGGTGCTCGAGAACGAGAACGCCCAGGGCTGAGACCCCTCCAACCTTTTCGAGAAAGGCACACCATGCTCAACATTGCAGACAGCGCCGCGGCGGCCGTGGAGCTCATCCACGACGGTGCGTGCGTGATGATCGGCGGCTTCGGTGTGGCCGGTCAGCCCGTGGAACTCATCGACGCCCTGATCGAACACGGCGCCAAGGACCTCACGGTCGTGAACAACAACGCCGGCAACGGGGACGTGGGTCTCGCCAAGCTGATCCAGCTGGGCCGCGTGCAGAAGATCATCTGCTCGTTCCCGCGCCAGTCGGACTCGTGGCACTTCGATGAGAAGTACCGCGCCGGTGAGATCGAGCTCGAGGTCGTCCCGCAGGGCAACCTCGCCGAGCGGATCCGCGCCGCCGGTGCCGGGATCGGGGCGTTCTTCACGCCCACCGGTTACGGCACGCCCCTGGCCGAGGGCAAGGAGGTGCGCGAGCTGGACGGCAAGCACCAGGTGCTCGAGTACCCCATCCACGCGGACTTCTCCCTGACCAAGGCGTACCGGGCGGACAAGGCCGGCAACCTCGTGTACCGCAAGACGGCGCGCAACTTCGGCCCCATCATGGCTGCGGCGGCCACGCACTCCATCGTGCAGGTCAGCGACATCGTGGAGCGCGGGCAGATCGATCCCGAGGTTGTGGTGACCCCTGGGATCTACGTGGACACCGTGGTGCAGATCAACCGGCCCCAGCAGCAGGACCCGCGAGAGGAAGGTGCGGCATGAGCGTTCCGCAGAACAGTGATCACCCGTTGAGCCCGGAGGAACTCGCGGAGGTCGTGGCGCGGGACATCCCCGCCGGGGCGTACGTGAACCTGGGCATCGGCCAGCCCACCCTGGTCTCCAACTACCTCAGCGCCGAGGACGACGTCACCCTGCACACCGAGAACGGGATGCTCGGGATGGGTGCGGAGGCCCACGGGGACGAGGTGGACCCGGACCTGATCAACGCCGGCAAGATCCCCGTGGTCGAGACCGAGGGCTGCTCGTACTTCCACCACGCGGACTCGTTCGCCATGATGCGCGGCGGTCACCTGGACTGCTGCGTGCTGGGTGCGTTCCAGGTGGACCAGCAAGGCAACCTTGCCAACTGGCACACCGGTAAGCCGGACGCGATCCCCGCCGTGGGCGGTGCCATGGACCTCGCCACCGGCGCCAAGCAGACCTTCGTGATGATGACCCTGAAGACCAAGAAGGGTCAGTCGAAGCTCGTGAAGGAGTGCACCATGCCGCTCACGGGCGTGGGCTGCGTGTCCCGGATCTACACGGACCTCGGCGTGTTCCTCCTCGAGGACGGCAAGGTCACGGTGCGCGAGACCTTCGGTGTCGGCTTCGACGAACTCGCCCAGCAGGTGGATGTGGAGCTGACCCCCGCCCAGTGACCCGCGCGGTAGTCTGCCGGGTAGTGTGCCGATGGTGTCGCGCGGACCGTTCGCGGTGCCATCGCCGTGTCGATCAGTGACCCACGCGGCGTCGTGGGGGAGAGAGGGTGGTCACCACGACCGGTAGCAACGACTCCGCCCCCGGGGACGGTTTCGTGCAGTCGCTCGCGCGCGGGCTCGCCGTGATCGGGGCGTTCGACGTCGAACGCCCCGCCATGAGCCTGTCCGAGGTGGCCCGGCAGACCCAGCTGACCCGCGCGACCGCCCGCCGGTTCCTGCTCACGCTCGAGTCCCTGGGTTACGTGCGCTCGGACGGGCGGCGCTTCGAACTCACGCCCAAGGTACTGAGCCTGGGCTACTCCTATCTCTCCGCGCTGTCGCTGCCGCAACTGGCCCAGCCCCACCTGCGTTCGTTGTCGGACGAGCTCGGGGAATCCACGTCCATGTCCGTGCTCGACGGCGCGGAGATCGTCTACGTCGCGCGCGTGGCCACCCAGCGGATCATGAGCGTGAGCATCTCGCTCGGCACGAGGTTCCCGGCGTACGCAACCTCCATGGGCCGGGTCCTGCTCGCGGCACTGCCCCCCGAGGAGCTCGCGGAACTGCTCGAGCGGGCGCAACCGCGCAGCTTGACCCCGCTGACACTCACGGACCACACGCAGCTGCGGGCGCAGATCGCCGCCGTGCGTCGTGCCGGCCACGCCGTGGTGGACCAGGAACTCGAACTCGGGCTGCGCTCCGTGGCCGTGCCGGTGACGGACGGCACGGGAGCGGTGGTGGCCGCGATCAACGTGTCCATGCGCGCGGGCCTCGGATCCGGGGACGTGGAACACCTGGACCGCCGCGTGGTCCCCGCCCTGCAACGGTGCGCCGCCGCCCTGTCGGCGGACGTCGTGACCTCCGGCAAAAGCGATTTCTCCTCCTGAGACGCGAGCTGCTATGCTAAGGAAGAATTGCTCGATTCCGGGCAGTCCTCAGATGGCAAATCGGACACCGTCCTGTGGTACGCACCCTGTACCTAGATGCCATCTTTCGTCATGCTCGGACACGGTTTCGTCGCAGTCACTACTGCTGATCCGTCCCGGCGGGCCCGGGATCAATATTCCGCCATCAACGGGGGCGGCCACCACCGGTCCCGTTCCAACAGGAGGCACTGTGCCAACTATCCAGCAACTGGTCCGCAAGGGCCGGCACTCCAAGGTCGTGAAGACCAAGGCTCCCGCGCTCAAGGGCAACCCCATGAAGCGCGGCGTCTGCACCCGCGTGTTCACCACGACCCCCAAGAAGCCGAATTCGGCGCTGCGCAAGGTGGCCCGTGTGAAGCTCAACGGCGGCGTGGAAGTCACCGCCTACATCCCGGGTGAGGGTCACAACCTTCAGGAACACTCCATCGTGCTCGTGCGCGGTGGTCGTGTGAAGGACCTGCCGGGTGTCCGTTACAAGATCGTGCGCGGCGCGCTCGACACCCAGGGTGTCAAGGGCCGTCAGCAGGCTCGCTCCCGCTACGGCGCGAAGAAGGAGAAGAAGTAATGCCTCGTAAAGGTCCCGCTCCCAAGCGCCCCCTCGTCGTCGATCCCGTCTACGGCTCGCCCGTGGTCACGCAGCTGATCAACAAGGTCCTGCAGGACGGCAAGAAGTCCACCGCCGAGCGCATCGTCTACGGTGCCCTCGAGGGTGTACGCAACAAGACCAACTCCGATCCCGTGGCCACCCTGAAGAAGGCCCTCGACAACGTCAAGCCCGCCCTCGAGGTCCGCTCCCGTCGTGTCGGTGGCGCCACCTACCAGGTGCCGGTCGAGGTCAAGGCAGGCCGCGCCCAGGCACTGTCCCTGCGCTGGCTCGTGGGCTACTCCAAGGCCCGTCGTGAGAACACCATGACCGAGCGTCTGCAGAACGAGATCCTCGACGCCTCCAACGGCCTCGGTGCCGCTGTGAAGCGCCGCGAGGACACCCACAAGATGGCCGAATCCAACAAGGCCTTCGCCCACTACCGCTGGTAAAATTCGGTAGTCCTGTCGGCCCCGCGCTGCGCGGGGCCGACACCAGGGCCCGGCACTACCTTTTACGAAGGGAACCATCGTGGCACTCGACGTGCTTACCGACCTCAAGAAGGTCCGCAATATCGGCATCATGGCTCACATCGATGCCGGTAAGACCACGACCACCGAACGAATCCTGTTCTACACGGGCATCAACCACAAGCTCGGCGAAACGCACGACGGTGCATCCACGATGGACTGGATGGCTCAGGAGCAGGAACGCGGCATCACCATCACGTCCGCCGCGACCTCGTGCTACTGGCACGACTACCAGATCAACATCATCGACACCCCGGGTCACGTGGACTTCACGGTCGAGGTCGAGCGCTCTCTGCGCGTGCTCGACGGCGCCGTGGCCGTCTTCGACGGCAAAGAGGGCGTGGAGCCCCAGTCCGAGACCGTGTGGCGCCAGGCCGATAAGTACGAAGTGCCCCGCATCTGCTTCGTCAACAAGATGGACAAGCTGGGCGCCGACTTCTACTTCACCGTGGACACCATCAAGTCCCGCCTGGGCGCGACCCCGCTCGTGTTGCAGCTGCCGATCGGTGCCGAGAACGACTTCGTGGGCGTCATCGACCTGGTGACCATGAAGGCTCTCGTGTGGGAGGGCGACTCCAAGGGTGACGTCTCCCTGGGCGCCAAGTACGAGACGCGCGATATCCCGGAGGATCTGAAGGACCGCGCGGATGACTACCGCAACCAGCTCGTCGAGGCCGTCGCAGAGGCGGACGACGAGCTCATGGAGAAGTACCTCGGCGGCGAGGAGCTCACCGAGGACGAGATCAAGGCTGGCATCCGCAAGCTGACGATCACTTCCCAGGCCTACCCCGTGCTGTGTGGCTCGGCGTTCAAGAACCGCGGCGTGCAGCCCATGCTCGACGCCGTGGTGGACTACCTGCCCTCCCCGCTCGACGTGGAGGACGTGCAGGGCCACGCCATCAACGACGAGGAAGAGGTCATGACCCGCGCCGCGGACGCCAACGGCCCCTTCGCGGCCCTCGCGTTCAAGGTCGCCTCGCACCCGTTCTACGGCCAGCTCACGTACATCCGCGTGTACTCCGGCAAGGCGAAGGCCGGCGAGCAGGTCATGAACTCCACCAAGGGCAAGCGCGAGCGCATCGGCAAGCTCTTCCAGATGCACTCCAACAAGGAGAACCCGGTGGACGAGATCTCCGCCGGTCACATCTACGCGGCGATCGGTCTGAAGGACACCACCACGGGCGACACCCTGTGCGATTCGAACAACCAGATCGTGCTGGAGTCCATGAGCTTCCCCCAGCCTGTGATCTTCGTGGCCATCGAGCCCAAGACCAAGGGTGACCAGGAGAAGCTGTCCACCGCCATCCAGAAGCTCTCCGCGGAGGACCCCACCTTCACGGTGTCCCTCAACGACGAGACCGGCCAGACCGAGATCGGCGGCATGGGCGAGCTGCACCTGGACATCCTGGTGGACCGCATGAAGCGCGAGTTCAAGGTCGAGGCCAACGTGGGCAAGCCGCAGGTGGCCTACCGCGAGACCATCAAGAAGGCCGTGGACAAGGTCGACTACACCCACAAGAAGCAGACCGGTGGTTCCGGCCAGTTCGCCAAGGTGCAGGTTTCCTTCGAGCCGCTGCCGCTGGACGCGGAGGAGCTGTACGAGTTCGACAATGCCGTGACCGGTGGTCGCGTGCCGCGCGAGTACATCCCCTCGGTGGACCACGGTATCCAGGACGCCATGCAGTTGGGCATCCTCGCGGGCTACCCGGTGGTGGGCGTCAAGGCCACCCTGATCGACGGTGCCTACCACGACGTGGACTCCTCGGAAATGGCGTTCAAGATCGCCGGCTCGATGGTGTTCAAGGAAGGTGCCCGGCGTGCCAACCCGGTCCTGCTCGAGCCGCTCATGGCCGTGGAGGTGCGTACCCCGGAAGAGTACATGGGTGACGTCATCGGTGACCTGAACTCCCGCCGTGGCCAGATCCAGTCCATGGAGGACGTCGCGGGTGTCAAGCTCGTGAAGGCCCTGGTGCCCTTGTCGGAGATGTTCGGCTACATCGGTGACCTGCGGTCCAAGACCCAGGGTCGCGCGGTGTACTCGATGGAGTTCGACAGCTACTCGGAGGTCCCCAAGGCCGTGGCCGAGGAGATCATCCAGAAGAACCGCGGCGAGTGAGCCGGCGGGGCCCACGCCCCGTGATTTCAGTAAATTCGTAATCCAGAAGTAGACTTGCACAGGTTTCGACACGCGCAGCGTCTGAAGCGCTGTGGTCCCACGCTCCGTGGTCCGGAGCAGTCGAGCAAGTCTCACCTCAATGTTCTAGGAGGAACACATCATGGCGAAGGCCAAGTTCGAGCGCACCAAGCCGCACCTCAACATTGGCACCATCGGCCACGTTGACCACGGCAAGACCACGCTCACCGCTGCGATCTCCAAGGTTCTGGCCGACAAGTACCCGGACGTCAACGAGCAGCGTGACTTCGGTGCGATCGACTCCGCCCCGGAGGAGAAGCAGCGCGGCATCACGATCAACATCTCTCACATCGAGTACCAGACCGACAAGCGTCACTACGCCCACGTGGACGCCCCCGGTCACGCCGACTACGTGAAGAACATGATCACCGGTGCCGCTCAGATGGACGGCGCGATCCTCGTGGTCGCCGCGACCGACGGCCCCATGGCCCAGACCCGCGAGCACGTCCTGCTCGCCCGCCAGGTGGGCGTGCCTTACCTGCTGGTGGCGCTGAACAAGTCCGACATGGTCGACGACGAAGAGCTGCTCGACCTCGTCGAGATGGAGGTCCGCGAGCTGCTGTCCGACCAGGGCTTCGACGGCGACAACGCCCCCGTGGTGCGCGTCTCCGCTCTGAAGGCCCTCGAGGGCGACGCAGAGTGGGTCAAGTCTGTCGAGGACCTCATGGAGGCCGTGGACGAGAACGTCCCGGACCCCGTGCGTGACACCGACAAGCCCTTCCTGATGCCCATCGAGGACGTCTTCACGATCACCGGTCGCGGCACCGTGGTGACCGGCCGCGCCGAGCGCGGTACCCTGCCGATCAACTCCGAGGTCGAGATCGTGGGCATCCGCCCCGTGCAGAAGACCACGGTGACCGGTATCGAGATGTTCCACAAGCAGATGGACGAAGCCATGGCCGGCGAGAACTGCGGTCTGCTGCTGCGCGGTCTCAAGCGCGACGACGTCGAGCGTGGCCAGGTCGTGTGCAAGCCGGGTTCCATCACCCCGCACACCGACTTCGAGGCCAACGTCTACATCCTGTCCAAGGAAGAGGGCGGGCGTCACAACCCGTTCTACTCGAACTACCGCCCGCAGTTCTACTTCCGCACCACGGACGTCACCGGCGTCATCACCCTGCCCGAGGGCACCGAGATGGTCATGCCCGGTGACAACACCGAGATGACGGTCGAGCTGATCCAGCCGATCGCCATGGAGGAAGGCCTCGGCTTCGCCATCCGTGAGGGTGGCCGCACCGTGGGCTCCGGTCGTGTGACCAAGATCAACAAGTAAGACCCGTTGATCCGGTGAGGCGCTGAGTCGAACCTTCGAGAACCCCGTGGTCCGTTCAGGACCGCGGGGTTCTCGCATGTTCGGGCGGCGGCGTGCCCGCCGGCCCGAGGGAGTAGGGACGTGGCCGGTTTGCGCGCTCCCCCGGATCTCTGGCAGAATGGTCGCTGTTGTTCGCTCAGCGACGCGGGATTCCCGTGCGCCAGTCGAGCGCGTGGAGTCCATTGCGAGAACCGGGTGCGGAGCAGTCGCGCAACCGAAGCAAACGCAATGCAGCGAACTTCCACGCGGATATCACCGCGGACAACCATTTTTCAACCGGCACCGCATCATTGTGTGGACCGGGCGGCGCGCTCTTCGCGCGACACGCCCGAGTTCGGGTGCCGGGGCCCCGACAGGGTGAGGAACCCGGAAGTTTCCGGATTCAGTCTGTGCGGGGTGGCGAGCACGATCGCCGAGCACAAGGAGTCCGCGGACTCCATACAGGGAAGTACTTGAAGAAAGAGAGTCACGACGCCATGGCGGGACAAAAAATCCGCATCCGGCTGAAGTCCTATGACCACGAGGTCATCGACGTCTCGGCCCGGAAGATCGTTGAGACGGTGACGCGCGCAGGCGCCACGGTGGTGGGACCCGTCCCGCTGCCCACCGAGAAGAATGTGTACTGCGTGATCCGCTCGCCGCACAAGTACAAGGACAGCCGTGAGCATTTCGAGATGCGCACCCACAAGCGGCTGATCGACATCATCGACCCCACGCCCAAGGCCGTCGACTCGCTCATGCGTCTCGACCTGCCCGCTGACGTGAACATCGAAATCAAGCTGTAAAAAGGATCGCACCCCAATGACTACCACTTTCGAACGCCAGGTGAAGGGCCTGCTGGGCACGAAGCTCGGCATGACCCAGGTCTGGGACGAGAACGGGAAGTTCGTGCCGGTGACCGTGGTCAAGGCCGACTCCAACGTCGTGACGCAGCTGCGCAACGAGGACAAGGACGGCTACAACGCCGTGCAGATCGGCTTCGGTGCGATCGATCCCCGCAAGGTGACCAAGCCACTGGCCGGTCACTTCGCCGCTGCAGGCGTGACGCCCCGTCGTCATGTCGTCGAACTTCGTACTTCCGACGCCGCTGAGTACGAGCTGGGACAGGAACTGTCCGTCGAGCTCTTCGAGGCCGGTGCCAAGGTCGACGTCGTCGGCACCACCAAGGGTAAGGGCACCGCGGGTGTCATGAAGCGCCACGGCTTCGCCGGTGTGGGCGCCTCCCACGGTGCACACAAGAACCACCGCAAGCCGGGTTCCATCGGCGGCGCATCGTACCCCGCTCGCGTGTTCAAGGGCATGCGCATGGCCGGCCGGATGGGCAACGCCCGTCACACGACCATGAACCTGACCGTGCACGCTGTCGACGCCGAGAACTCCCTGCTGCTCATCAAGGGCGCCCTGCCGGGCCCCAAGGGATCGGTCGTCCTCGTCCGTTCCACCGTGAAGGGAGCCTGATACTCATGGCAACTGAAACCGTCAACGTCGAGCTGCCCGCTGAGATCTTCGACGCCCAGACCAACGTGGCGCTGCTGCACCAGGTCGTCGTCGCCCAGCTGGCCGCCGCCCGTCAGGGCACGCACAAGACCAAGACCCGCGCGGAGGTCTCCGGCGCCGGTCGCAAGCCGTTCAAGCAGAAGGGCACCGGCCGGGCTCGTCAGGGCTCCATCCGCGCCCCGCACATGACCGGCGGTGGCGTGGTGCACGGCCCCACGCCGCGTGACTACTCCCAGCGCACGCCCAAGAAGATGAAGGCTGCCGCCCTGCGCGGTGCCCTCTCGGACCGGGCCCGTAACGGCCGCATCCACGTGGTCGCGGATCTGGTGAGCGGCGAGCAGCCGTCCACGAAGGCCGCCAAGGAGGCGCTGCGTTCGCTCACCGAGCGCAAGAACCTGCTCGTGGTGCTGAACCGTGGCGAGGACAACGCCGCGCTGTCCGTGCGCAACCTGGTCAACGTGCACGCCGTGTACGCCGATCAGCTCAACACGTACGACGTGCTCGTCTCGGACGACGTGGTCTTCACCAAGGCCGCTTACGACTCGTTCGTCGCAGCCGCGTCCGGTAGCAAGCAGGAGGACGCCAAGTGAGCGTTATCTACAACAAGGACCCGCGCGACGTCATCATCCGTCCCGTGGTCTCCGAGAAGTCCTACGGTCTGATCGACGAGGGCAAGTACACCTTCCAGGTGGCCCCCTCCGCCAACAAGACCGAGATCAAGTACGCGATCGAGCACATCTTCGGTGTCAAGGTCGCGTCCGTGAACACCCTCAACCGTCCCGGTAAGCGTAAGCGCACGCGCTTCGGCTGGGGACAGCGTAAGGCCACCAAGCGTGCCATCGTGTCCCTCCGGGAAGGCTCCATCGACA
The DNA here is from genome assembly GCF_017168375.1 of Kocuria sp. KRD140. Lineage (NCBI taxonomy): Bacteria > Bacillati > Actinomycetota > Actinomycetes > Micrococcales > Micrococcaceae > Kocuria > Kocuria sp. KRD140. The sequence goes on along the minus strand of NZ_JABFAW010000007.1, from coordinate 128,230 downwards.
TCTTCGGCGGTCCGCTCTCTTGAGCGGAGACCACTTTAACGAGGAACTCAAAACATGGCTATCCGTAAGCACAAGCCGACAACCCCGGGCCGTCGTGGCTCGTCGGTTGCGGACTTCGTAGAAATCACGCGCACCACGCCCGAGAAGTCCCTGGTGCGTCCGCTGCCCAAGAAGGGCGGTCGTAACAACACCGGCCGCATCACCACCCGTCACAAGGGTGGCGGGCACAAGCGCCAGTACCGCGTGATTGACTTCCGTCGTCACGACAAGGACGGCGTGGACGCGAAGGTCGCCCACATCGAGTACGACCCGAACCGTACGGCTCGGATCGCGCTGCTGCACTACGTGGACGGCACCAAGCGCTACATCATCGCGCCGAACCGCCTGCGTCAGGGCGACGTCGTGGAGTCTGGCCCCAATGCCGACATCAAGCCGGGCAACAACCTGCCGCTGCGCAACATCCCCGTGGGTACCGTGCTGCACGCGGTGGAGCTGCGTCCGGGTGGGGGAGCCAAGCTCGCCCGTTCCGCCGGCGCATCCGTGCAGTTGGTCGCCCGTGAGGGCAAGTACGGTCAGCTGCGCCTGCCCTCCGGTGAAATCCGCAACGTGGACGTGCGCTGCCGCGCGACCGTGGGCGAGGTCGGTAACGCCGAGCAGTCCAACATCAACTGGGGCAAGGCCGGACGTAACCGCTGGAAGGGCATCCGCCCGACCGTCCGCGGTGTGGTCATGAACCCCGTGGACCACCCGCACGGTGGTGGCGAGGGCAAGACCTCCGGTGGTCGTCACCCGGTCAACCCCAACGGTAAGCCCGAGGGACGCACCCGTCGCCCCAACAAGGAAAGCGACAAGCTCATCGTGCGTCGTCGTCGTACCGGCAAGAACAAGCGCTAAGGAGCCTGACTAATGCCACGCAGCCTCAAGAAGGGCCCTTTCGTTGATCAGCACCTCTTCGTGAAGGTCGCCAAGGAGAACGAGAAGGGCACCAAGAACGTCATCAAGACGTGGTCCCGCCGCTCGATGATCGTGCCCGACATGCTCGGACACACGATTGCCGTGCACGACGGACGCAAGCATGTCCCGGTGTTCATCACTGAGTCGATGGTCGGGCACAAGCTCGGCGAATTCGCCCCCACCCGCACGTTCCGCGGCCATGTGAAGGACGACAAGAAGGGCAAGCGTCGCTGACCCCTCGGGGTGAGCACGTTGCACTTCTTCGACAAGACGAGAGAAGGAAAGCAATGGAAGCCAAGGCATCTGCGCGCTACATCCGCGTGACGCCTATGAAGGCCCGGCGCGTCGTCAACCTGATTCGTGGCCAGCAGGCGAATGAGGCGTTGGCGATTCTGAAGTTTGCCCCGCAGGCAGCTTCAGAGCCGGTGTTCAAGGTTCTCGAATCCGCCGTGGCCAACGCCCGGCAGAAGGCCGACCGCGAGGGTCTCGCGTTCAAGCCGGAAGACCTCGTGGTCTCCGCGGCCTTCGTGGACGAGGGACCCACCATGAAGCGGTTCCAGCCGCGTGCCCAGGGCCGTGCGTTCCGCATCAACAAGCGCACGAGCCACGTGACCGTGGTCGTGGCGACCCCGGAGAAGGAGGAGGTCCGCTAAGTGGGACAGAAAATCAACCCCAACGGATTCCGTCTGGGTATCACCACCGACCACGTCTCGCACTGGTACGCGGACTCGAACCAGCCGGGTCAGCGCTACAAGGACTACATCCGCGAGGACGTGAAGATCCGCGAGCTCATGTCCACGGGCATGGAGCGCGCCGGCATCGCCAAGGTCGAGATCGAGCGCACCCGTGACCGCGTCCGCGTGGACATCCACACGGCGCGCCCGGGCATCGTGATCGGCCGCCGCGGCGCCGAGGCGGACCGGATCCGCGGTGAGCTCGAGAAGCTCACCGGCAAGCAGATCCAGCTCAACATCCTCGAGGTCAAGAACCCCGAGACCGATGCCCAGCTCGTCGCTCAGGGTGTCGCCGAGCAGCTGGCCTCCCGTGTCGCGTTCCGTCGCGCCATGAAGAAGGCCATCCAGTCCGCGCAGCGCGCCGGTGCCAAGGGCATCCGGATCCAGTGCGCCGGCCGCCTCGGCGGCGCGGAGATGTCCCGTTCGGAGTTCTACCGCGAAGGCCGTGTGCCCCTGCACACCCTGCGCGCGAACATCGACTACGGCTTCTTCGAGGCCAAGACCACCTTCGGCCGCATCGGCGTGAAGGTCTGGATCTACAAGGGCGACCTCACCGATAAGGAACTCGCCGCCCAGCAGGCCGCTGCTCCGTCCTCGCGCGGACGCAACGACCGTCGCGGCGGTGGCGAGCGGCGTCGTCGCAATGACCGTAACGACCGTGGTGGACGCCGTGAGCGCGACTCCGCCGCAGCCCCGCAGCAGAACACCGCTGCGGAGGCGACCAACGCAGAGGGTGGTAAGTAATGCTCATCCCACGTCGTGTGAAGTTCCGTAAGCAGCACCACCCGCGTCGTCGGGGTCAGGCGAAGGGCGGAACCCAGGTCACGTTCGGCGAGTGGGGCATCCAGGCGCTGAGCCCGGCGTACGTCACGAACCGTCAGATCGAGGCCGCGCGTATCGCCATGACCCGTCACATCAAGCGTGGCGGCAAGGTCTGGATCAACATCTACCCGGATCGTCCCCTGACCAAGAAGCCCGCCGAGACCCGCATGGGTTCCGGTAAGGGTTCCCCCGAGTGGTGGATCGCTAACGTCAAGCCCGGACGCGTGTTGTTCGAGATCTCCGGCGTGAGCGAGGACGTGGCGCGTGAGGCGCTGCGCCTGGCCATCCACAAGCTCCCGATGAAGGCACGCATCGTGCGTCGCGAAGGCGGTGAATGATCAATGGCTATTGGATCCAAGGATCTGAACATGGAGAACCTCGCGGCTCTCGACACCGGTGCCCTCACCGACCAGCTGCGCAAGTCCAAGGAAGAGCTGTTCAACCTGCGCTTCCAGGCCGCGACCGGTCAGCTCGAGAGCAACGGGCGTCTCAAGTCCGTCAAACGCGACATTGCCCGGATCTACACCGTGCTGCGTGAGCGCGAGCTCGGGATCCGCGAGGACGTGGCGCCGGCTGCTGAGAAGACCGAGAAGAAGGCCTCGAAGAAGGCTGCCAAGTCTGAGGATGATGCCAAGTGAGCGAGCAGGTTAACAACGAATCGGCCGCGGCCGAGCGCGGTGACCGCAAGACCCGCCAGGGCTACGTGGTCTCCGACAAGATGGACAAGACCGTGGTCGTCCAGGTCGAGGACCGCGTCAAGCACGCCCTGTACGGCAAGGTGCTGCGCAAGTCCAAGCGTGTGAAGGCCCACGACGAGCAGAACACCTGCGGCGTCGGGGACCTCGTGCGCATCGCCGAGACCCGTCCGCTGTCCGCCACCAAGAACTGGCGGATCGTGGAGATCATCGAGAAGGCCAAGTAAGTCCTCCTCGACAGCGTCAAGGGCCCCCGACCGGTTGCGGTCGGGGGCCCTTGCGCGTGCACGACGGCGCTGCCCGGCGCCGTTCCCGCGTCCACCCGCGCCCCGGCCGCCGGCCTGTACATCGATTGGCGTTACCCGCCGGGGCGCGGTAGAGTAGATCAGTACGCGTGTCGACACACGTGTGCCCACTCTGACTTCGACCCTGCTGAGTCAGAATCCACGTCCGCCCCACGTGCGCTGTGCGCACCGTACCGGGACGGCGGCAAGCCCCACGGTGCGTCCGTGGGCGGCTCCGCGCGTTGCACGCCGCGGTTGCTGCCACAACTTGCTCGTTGATTCTGCATTCAGCCACGAATCCGAGCAGGGCAGCACGGCGAACCCGTTCGCCATCCATGTGTGAGCGATCATCGCGTACGAACTCCGCGCACGCCCCGGACCCCTCCTACGGTCACGGGGAACACCGTGGCGTGGAGCGTTCACACGACCACCGTTCCGCAAGGCTCGGCATTCAGCACCATCGGATGAGAACCAGCGCGACGACAGGAGTAAATCAGTGATTCAGCAGGAATCGCGGCTGAGGGTCGCCGACAACACGGGTGCGAAGGAAATTCTCACCATCCGTGTGCTCGGTGGATCCGGACGCCGTTACGCAGGCATTGGCGACATCATCGTCGCCACCGTCAAGGACGCCATCCCCGGCGGCAACGTCAAGAAGGGTGACGTCGTCAAGGCGGTTGTGGTCCGTACCAAGAAGCAGAGGCGCCGTCCCGACGGTTCCTACATCCGTTTCGACGAGAACGCCGCAGTGATCTTGAAGAACGACGGGGACCCCCGCGGCACGCGCATCTTCGGCCCCGTGGGCCGCGAGCTGCGCGACAAGAAGTTCATGAAGATCGTCTCGCTGGCCCCGGAGGTGCTCTGACATGGCGAAATTCAAGATCAAGACCGGCGACCTGGTTCAGGTCATCACCGGTAAGAACAAGGGCGAGCAGGGCAAGGTCCTGCGCGTGATCACCGAGACCTCCCGCGTGGTGGTCGAGGGCGTCAACGTCGTGACCAAGCACAAGCGCGCCAACGCCCAGGGCGAAGCCGGCGGCCTCGTCAAGTCCGAGGCTCCGATCCACATCTCCAACGTGATGCTCGTGGACCCGGAGACCGGCAAGCCGACCCGTGTGGGCTACCGCACCGAGACCGTGGAGCGCAACGGCAAGCAGAAGACCGTCCGCGTTCGCGTGTCCAAGAGCACCGGCAAGGATCTGTGATGAGCGAAACCACCGAAACCAAGTTCACCCCCCGGTTCAAGACCAAGTACCAGGAGACCGTCGTCCCGGCCCTGCAGGAGCAGTTCGGCTACGCGAACGTCATGCAGATGCCGCGCGTGGTCAAGGTCGTGGTCAACATGGGTCTGGGCGAGGCGGCCAAGGACTCCAAGCTGGTGGACAACGCCATCAAGGACCTCACCGCCATCACCGGTCAGAAGCCCGTGGTCAACCGGGCCAAGAAGTCCATTGCGCAGTTCAAGCTGCGTGAGGGAATGCCCATCGGCGCGCACGTCACCATGCGTGGCGAGCGGATGTGGGAATTCCTGGACCGTCTCGTCACGCTCGCGCTGCCGCGTATCCGTGACTTCCGTGGTCTGTCCGACCGTCACTTCGACGGCAACGGCAACTACACCTTCGGTCTGACGGAACAGTCCATGTTCCACGAGATCGATCAGGACAAGATCGATCGCGTGCGCGGTATGGACATCACCGTGGTCACCTCCGCCAAGACCGACGACGAGGGTCGCGCGCTGCTCAAGGCGCTCGGTTTCCCGTTCAAGACCAACTGATTCCATCGACGTCAGAAGGTCCCTGCGGGCTGCAACCGGCAGGGAAACCCTGACGAGGAAGGGCTGAAGCCCACATGACAATGACAGATCCCGTCGCAGACATGCTGACGCGGCTGCGCAACGCGAACTCGGCCTACCACGACACCGTGAGCATGCCGTACTCCAAGCTCAAGGCTCGGATCGCGGACATCCTCAAGGCCGAGGGCTACATCGCCGACTGGTCCGAAGAACCCGCCCGGGTGGGCAAGACCCTGACCCTGTCGCTGAAGTTCGGTTCCAACCGTGAGCGCTCGATCGCCGGTGTCCGCCGCATCTCCAAGCCGGGCCTGCGCGTGTACGCGAAGTCCACCGAGCTGCCCCGCGTGTTCGGCGGCCTCGGCATCGCGATCCTCTCCACGTCCTCCGGACTGCTGACCGACAAGCAGGCCGGCAAGAAGGGCGTGGGCGGGGAAGTCCTCGCGTACGTCTGGTAACCGGTAGCACAGAAGAAGAAAGGAAGAAGACATGTCACGTATTGGACGTCTCCCGATCTCTGTGCCCGCCGGTGTGGAGGTCTCCGTGGACGGTTCCGTGGTGCAGGTCAAGGGCCCCAAGGGCGAACTGACCCACACCGTGCCCGCGCCCATCACCGTGGTCGTCGAGGACGGCACCGTGCAGGTGTCCCGCCCCAACGACGAGCGCGAATCCCGTTCCTTGCACGGCCTCACGCGCACCCTGATCTCCAACATGATCCAGGGTGTCTCGCAGGGCTACGCCAAGCAGCTGGAGATCGTGGGCACGGGTTACCGTGTCCAGGCCAGGGGTGCCAACCTGGAGTTCGCTCTGGGTTACAGCCACCCGGTGCCCTTCAACGCTCCGGACGGCATCACGCTGTCCGTCGAGGGCGCCAACAAGGTCACCGTTTCCGGTATCGACAAGCAGCAGGTTGGCCAGGTCGCCGCGAAGATCCGCTCCCTGCGTCTGCCCGATCCCTACAAGGGCAAGGGCGTGCGCTACGCCGGCGAGCAGATCCGCCGCAAGGCCGGAAAGGCTGGTAAGTAATCATGGCTCTCGTAATCAAGGGAAAGTCGAAGGCTGCTCAGCGGGCACGGCGTCACCGCCGCGTGCGCAAGCACATCGCCGGAACCGCGCTGCGCCCCCGTCTGGTGGTCACGCGTTCCACCCGCCACATGGTCGCCCAGGTGATCGACGACGACAAGGGTTTCACCCTGGTCTCGGCGTCCACCATGGAAAGCGATCTGCGTGCGTCGTCCGACGACAAGACCGCCAAGGCCAAGCGCATCGGTGAGCTGATCGCCGAGCGTGCCAAGGCTGCGGGGATCGAGACCGTCGTGTTCGACCGCGGCGGCAACAAGTACCACGGCCGCGTGGCCGCGGTGGCCGAGGGTGCCCGTGAAGGAGGTCTGGCGCTGTGAGCGAGCAGAAGAACGAGAAGGAAACTCAGGTGAGCGAAGCCACCAACGGTTCCAACACGACGACCGAGGCGAACACCTCGGAGCGCCAGGGGACCGACGAGAACCGCGGTGGCCGCGGCGGTCGTAACGACCGTGGCGGTCGCAACGAGCGCGGTGGCCGCAACGACCGTGGTGGTCGTGGGGGCCGCGGCGGGCGCGACGACGACAAGGACAAGTTCCTCGAGCGCGTCGTGACCATCAACCGTGTGTCCAAGGTCGTCAAGGGTGGTCGTCGCTTCAGCTTCACCGCTCTCGTGGTCGTCGGTGACGGCAACGGCATGGTCGGCGTGGGCTACGGCAAGGCCAAGGAAGTTCCCGCCGCGATCTCCAAGGGCGTGGAGGAGGCCAAGAAGAACTTCTTCCGGGTCCCCCGCGTGGAGAACCGCACCATCCCGCACCGTGTGCAGGGTGAGGCCGCGGCTGGCGTCGTCATGCTGCGCCCGGCGACCCCGGGTACCGGTGTGATCGCCGGTGGTCCGGTGCGTGCGGTGCTCGAGTGCGCCGGTATCCACGACGTGCTGTCCAAGTCCCTGGGCTCGTCCAACCAGATCAACATCGTGCACGCGACCATCCAGGCGCTGCGTGAGCTCGAGGAGCCCGCCTCCGTGGCGGCCCGCCGTGGCCTGCCCATGGACGAGGTCGTTCCCGCGCCGTTGCTGCGTGACATCCAGAAGGCAGGTGCCTGATGAACGGAAAGCGCATTCAGGCCACCGGCGCGTCCCTGCGCGTGAAGCAGGTCCGCTCCGTGGTCGGTCAGAAGCAGAACATGCGCGACACGCTGCGTTCGCTCGGTCTCAAGCGTCCGGGCCAGGTCGTGGAGCGCAAGGCCGATGCCGCCACCGTGGGCATGATCAACACGGTGTCGCATCTCGTAGAGGTTGAGGAGGCCTGAGCATGGCTGAAAACACCGAGAGCAAGCGCCACGCTCTGAAGGTCCACCACCTGCGTCCCGCCCCCGGCTCGCACCAGGCCAAGACGCGTCTTGGCCGTGGCGAGGCCTCGAAGGGTAAGACCGCGGGCCGTGGTACCAAGGGCACCAAGGCGCGTTACCAGGTCAAGGCCGGTTTCGCGGGCGGTCAGCTGCCGCTGCACATGCGCCTGCCCAAGCTGCGCGGGTTCAAGAACCCGTTCCGCGTGGAGTACCAGGTCGTGAACTTGGACCGCCTGGGCGAGCTGTTCCCCGAGGGTGGCACGGTCACCGTCGCGGACCTGGTCGCCAAGGGTGCGGTGCGCAAGAACCAGCCCGTGAAGGTGCTCGGTAGCGGGGAGATCTCCGTGGCACTGAACATCACCGCGGACAAGTTCTCCGCGTCCGCGTCGGAGAAGATCGCCGCGGCTGGTGGGTCCACGCAGAACGCATGAACCGATCCCAGTGTTCGGTTGTAGGGTGAATCCCTGAACTGGAACGGGCCCCGCGCCGGATTGCCGGCGCGGGGCCCGTTGCGTTACCCCCACGACGACGCCCGGACCGCGTCGCCCGAATCGCTTTACCAGGATGTCGCAAGACCGACCGCCGGGGTCGCGGCGGATCCTTCGCTAGACTTGCCCGGGGTCGGAACCCACCGGGCCACCACGTTTTTGGAGGAGGACCTGTGCTCAGTGCTTTCGCACGGGCGTTTACCACGCCGGAGCTGCGCAACAAGCTGCTGTTCACACTGGGGATCATTGTGATCTACCGGTTGGGGACGTTCATCCCCGCACCGGGTGTGGACTACGGCAACGTGCAGCAGTGTCTCGCCCTGGGCAACACCACGGGTGGCGCGTACGACCTGGTCAACCTGTTCAGCGGTGGGGCCCTGTTGCAGCTGTCCATCTTCGCGCTGGGCGTGATGCCCTACATCACCGCGAGCATCATCGTGCAGTTGCTGCGCGTGGTGATCCCGCGGTTCCAGGAACTGCACGAGGAGGGTGCGCAGGGGCAGACCAAGCTCACGCAGTACACCCGCTACCTCACGATCGGGCTGGCCGCGTTGAACGCGACCACCGTGATCTCCCTGGCGCGTTCGGGCAACCTGCTCGGCAACTGCCCCCTGCCCGTCATTCCGGACGACTCCCTCTTGGTGCTCGTGATCATGATCCTCACGATGACCGCGGGCACCACCGTGATCATGTGGCTCGGTGAGCGCATCACGGACCGCGGCGTGGGTAACGGCATGTCCCTGCTGATCTTCACCTCCATTGCGGCCACGTTCCCGTCCGCGCTCGGTGACATCCTGCGCACCCGCGGTTGGGGCCTGTTCCTGGGCGTGTGTGCCGTGGGACTGGTGGTCATCACATGCGTGGTGTTCGTGGAGCAGTCGCAGCGCCGGATCCCGGTGCAGTACGCCAAGCGCATGGTGGGCCGCCGCACCATCGGCGGGACCAGCACCTACATCCCGCTCAAGGTCAACATGGCCGGCGTGATCCCCATCATCTTCGCGTCCTCCATGCTCATGCTGCCCACGATGATCGCGCAGTTCGCGATGCCCGACGACGGCAGCCCCGTTCCGGGGTGGGTCAACTGGGTCAACACGTACCTGGCTCGCGGTGACCACCCGATCTATATGACGGTCTACTTCCTGCTGATCGTGGCCTTCACGTACTTCTACGTGTCCATCACGTTCAACCCCGAAGAGGTCTCCGACAACATGAAGCGCTACGGCGGCTTCATCCCGGGGATCCGCGCGGGCCGTCCCACCGAGAACTACCTGCGCTACGTGCTCTCCCGGATTACGCTGCCCGGTGCGCTGTACCTGGGCATCGTGTCCATGATCCCGCTCGTGGCGCTCGTGCTCTTCGACGCGAACCAGAACTTCCCCTTCGGCGGCCCGTCGCTGCTGATCATGGTGGGCGTGGGTCTGGACACCGTCAAGCAGATCGACGCCCAGTTGCAACAGCGCCACTACGAGGGTCTGCTGCGCACCTGAGCCCGTGCACGGCCACGGCAGGCTGGTCCACCGCCCGGTAGAGTGGGGGAGAACCTGACGTTGACGCAAGGAGAGAACATGACCCGCATGTTGATCATTGGACCGCCGGGCGCGGGCAAGGGCACCCAGGCCGCGCGGATCTGCGAGCGACTAGGCGTTCCCGCCATCTCGACCGGTGACATCTTTCGCGCCAACATCAAGGAACAGACCGAACTCGGCAAGGAAGCCCAGCGCTACACGGACGCCGGGAACCTGGTCCCGGATTCCGTGACCAACAACATGGTGCGTGACCGGTTGTCGCACGACGACGTCCGCGACGGCTTCCTGCTGGACGGGTACCCGCGCACCGTGGCCCAGGTCCGTGAACTGGACCGGATCCTCGAGGCCAACGGGGTCTCCCTGGACGTGGTGCTGCTGCTTACCGCGGACAACGAGGAACTCGTCTCCCGGTTGTTGGGCCGCGCCCAGGACCAGGGCCGCACGGACGACACCGAGGACGTCATCCGGCACCGTCTGGACGTCTACGACGAGCAGACCGCACCGGTCGTGGAGCTGTACGAGGACCGGGGCATCGTCACGCGCGTGGACGGACTCGGCGGCATCGACGAGGTCACCGAGCGCATCCTGGCGGCATTGCCCGCCTGAGCCGCAATCCACACGAACGGCGCCGCTCGGCCGCGGCCGGGGGCGCGCCGTCGAACACCAGAACCATCACGAGCCCCCAGACCGGCGCGAAGAGTCGGTCTGGGGGCTCGCCCGTCAGACGAACATCAACCATCAGGGGAGGTCCCGAGCACCGTGTTCGGACGCCGCAAGATCCAATTGAAGTCGGACGCCGAGTTGGCGGCCATGTCCCGGGCGGGCGTGGTCACGTCACTCGCGCTCGACGCCGCGGTCGCGGCCGCCGTCCCCGGGGCCACCACCGCGGACCTCGACCGTGCATTCCGCGAGGTCCTGGACGAGTACGACGCGCAGTCCAACTTCCTGGGCTACTACGGCTACCCGGCCACGGTGTGCACCTCCGTCAACGACGAGGTCGTGCACGGAATCCCCGGGCAGCGCGTCTTGGCGGACGGTGACATCGTATCGATCGACGGCGGTGCGATCGTGGCCGGTTGGCACGGGGACTCCGCGCGCACCGTGCTCGTGGGGACCACCCACGACCCCGCCGACCAGGAACTGTCGGACGTCACGCGTGCGGCCATGTGGCGCGGCATCGCCGCGATGGCCACCGGTACCCACGTGGGGGACATCGGCCGCGCGGTCGAGGACCACGTGCGGGACACCGTGGGCGGGCGTCTCGGGATCCTCGAGGACTACGTGGGCCACGGCATCGGCACCGAGATGCACATGGCCCCGGACGTCCCCAACTACGCGGTCAGCAATCGCGGGCCCAAACTCGTCACGGGCATGGCGCTGGCCATCGAACCGATGCTCGTGCGCGGCGGGATCGAGACCCGCGTGCTCGAGGACGAATGGACGGTCGTGACCACCGACGGCTCGCGCGCGAGCCAGTGGGAGCACACCGTGTGCCGCCACAGCCAGGGCGTGTGGGTGCTCACCGCGGAGGACGGTGGCCGCTCCGAACTCGAACCCTTGGGGGTCCGCCCGGTCCCGATCCCCGCCGCCTGACGGCCTGCCGCCGCAGGTCCGATCGTCACAGCTCGTCCCGCAACGTCCACCCGACCCCTGACACCACAGAACCACCCCGAGAACAGGGAGAGGATTCCCATGACGGCACAACCCGTTGAGATCACCCCGAAACCCAAGACCGGCCAGCTCGTGTTCAAGCCCGCGCGGCGCGGCAAGCCCCCGCTGCACCTCGCGGACTTCGACATGGCCGGGCGCAAGCAGTTCCTACAGGACGCGGGCTACCCCGCGTTCCGGGCGTCGCAGCTGTCCAAGCACTACTTCGAGCGCTTCGAGGCGGACCCCGCGGCCATGACGGATCTGCCCGCCGCCCAGCGGGACGAGCTCGCGGCCAAGGCCCTGCCGCCGCTGTTGACCACCGTGCGGCAATTGCGCGCGGACCAGGGGATGACCGTCAAGTCCGTCCACCGGTTGTTCGACGGCGCTATGGTCGAGTCGGTACTCATGCGCTACGACAAGCGCGTGACCATGTGCATTTCGTCCCAGGCGGGGTGCGGGATGAACTGCCCGTTCTGTGCGACCGGCCAGTCCGGCCTCACACGCAACCTCTCCGCTGCCGAGATCGCCGATCAAGTGGTCCAGGGTGTGCGGGCGCTGCGCGACGGCGTGGTGGGGGACCCGGAGGACGTGCCCCAGCGGGTGTCCAACATCGTGTTCATGGGCATGGGGGAGGCCCTGGCCAACTACAAGGCCACCATGGGCGCCGTACATCGGATCATCGACCCCTCCCCGGAAGGACTCGGGATCTCCGCGCGCGGGCTCACCATGTCCACCGTGGGTCTGGTTCCCGGGATCCGCAAGTTCACCCTCGAGAAGCTGCCCATCACGCTGGCGCTGTCCCTGCACGCCCCGGACGACGAACTGCGCGACGAACTGATCCCCATCAACACCCGCTGGAAGGTGGACGAGGCGCTCGACGCCGCGCGCGACTACTACGACGCCACCGGCCGGCGCGTGTCGATCGAGTACGCGCTGATCCGTGACATCAACGACCAGGGCTGGCGGGCGGACCTGCTGGGGGAGAAGCTCAACAAGCGTGGTGCCGGGTGGGTACACGTGAACCCCATCCCGCTCAACCCCACCCCCGGCTCCAAGTGGACGGCCTCGCGCCGTGGCGTGGAGCAGAACTTCGTGGAGCGCTTGCGCGCCCACGGCATCCCCACCACGGTGCGGGACACTCGCGGTTCCGACATCGACGGCGCGTGCGGCCAGTTGGCCACGGACGTCTGAGCCGGCGCGGGGTCACCCGCGTCGTGAGGGGTGGGCCCAGCGAACGGGCGGCCCGGTGTCGGCCGACGGGACCAGGCTCACGGACTAGCGGGACCACACTCACGGAAGAGCACGACGGCGGTGCGGGGGGCTGACGGCGGGGCAGCGCGGCGGCGCCGTGGCGCTGCCCTCCAGCTTGCGAAGACGGGCGAAACAGCGTAGTGTCGTGCGTTGGTTGTTTGTGCTCGCAGACCGAGCCGCGCCCACCCATCCCATGACCCCCACTGCGAATCGTAGTGCGGGGTTGTTCGTCTGGGGGGACTACCGGTCCGGGCACCGCCGTCCGGTAGGACAACCGGACCCCTCGAGAAGTTAGCGGAGGATATGGCCAAGAAAGACGGAGTCATCGAGATCGAAGGCACTGTGGTCGAGGCACTGCCCAATGCGTCGTTCCGTGTTGAGCTGACCAACGGTCACAAGGTGCTCGCCCACATCTCTGGCAAGATGCGCCAGCACTACATCCGGATCCTCCCTGAGGACCGCGTCGTGGTGGAGCTCAGCCCCTATGACCTTTCCCGAGGCCGGATCGTCTACCGCTACAAGTAAGACCCAGAACCACCGTGCACGGCCGGTACCCCCGGCCCGGGCGCGGTGTCTCCGGTGCACACGCCATTACTAGTACGCGAAGGAATGCGATGAAGGTCCAACCGAGCGTCAAGCAGATCTGCGACAAGTGCAAGGTGATTCGCCGTAACGGGCGGGTCATGGTGATCTGCGAGAACCCCCGGCACAAGCAGCGCCAGGGCTGACGGGAACGCCCCCACGCAAGTGGATTGACAGAACGGGCACTGCAGCCGGCACCCACGGGTGCGGCAACCCCCGGCACGGAGGCCGGAGACCGGATGTGACGAAACATCCGGGACGCAGTGTTCAAGACCTCCGGACAGTACAAGGAGAACCGCCGATATGGCTCGTCTCGCAGGCGTCGACCTCCCCCGCGAAAAGCGGCTGGAAATCGCGCTGACCTACATCTACGGCGTGGGACGCACGCGCGCTCTCGCAACCCTGGATGCCACCGGCATCTCGGGCGACGTGCGCGTCAAGGATCTCACCGACGCCCAGCTCGTGGAGCTGCGCGACTACATCGAAGGCAACTACAAGGTCGAAGGCGATCTGCGCCGCGAGGTTGCCGCCGACATCCGCCGCAAGGTCGAGATCGGCAGCTACCAGGGACTGCGTCACCGCCGTGGCCTCCCGGTCCACGGCCAGCGCACGAAGACCAACGCTCGCACCCGCAAGGGTCCCAAGCGCACGGTCGCCGGCAAGAAGAAGTAATCGTGGTCGCCACCGCCGCCGGTGGCTGATCTACGTCGAAGATCTTTGTAGGAGAATTCATGGCTCAGAAGACTCGCGCGACGGCTGCTCGCAAGCCGCGTCGCAAGGTTAACAAGAACGTGACGCAGGGCCAGGCCCACATCAAGTCCACGTTCAACAACACCATCGTTTCCATCACCGACCCCTCGGGTGCGGTCCTGTCGTGGGCCTCGGCCGGCGGCATGGGCTTCAAGGGTTCGCGGAAGTCCACCCCGTTCGCCGCGCAGCAGGCCGCCGAGGCCGCTGCCAAGGGCGCGCAGGAGCACGGCATGCGCAAGGTGGACGTGTTCGTCAAGGGCCCCGGTTCGGGCCGCGAGACCGCGATCCGCGCACTGCAGGCCACCGGGTTGGAGGTCGGGTCCATCCAGGACGTCACCCCGTCCGCGCACAACGGCTGCCGGCCCCCCAAGCGCCGCCGCGTCTGACACGTCCCGCGTGGTCGCCCGTGCCCCCTGGGTGCGGGTGACCACGCTTCGACGCGGTGTTTCACGCCTGCTCACCGCGGCACCCACCCATTTTGTTTTCCACCACCTGCGTGCGTCATATGGCGGAGGCACGCTGAAAGGAAACATCAGTGCTCATCGCACAGCGCCCCACCCTCACGGAAGAGGCTGTGGCCGAGAACCGTTCCCGGTTCGTGATCGAACCGCTGGAACCGGGTTTCGGTTACACCCTCGGTAACTCCCTGCGCCGTACGCTCCTGTCCTCCATCCCCGGGGCCTCCGTGACCAGCATCCGCATCGACGGTGTGCTGCACGAGTTCTCCACCGTGGAGGGTGTCAAAGAGGACGTCACCGAGCTCATCCTCAACATCAAGAAACTCTCCCTGTCCTCCGAGGAGGACGAGCCCGTCACCGCGTGGCTGCGCAAGCAGGGTCCGGGCGAGGTCACCGCGGCGGACATCTCCGCCCCGGCCGGTGTCGAGGTCCACAACCCCGATCTGCATATCGCGACCTTGAACTCCAAGGGCCAGCTCGAGATCGAGCTGACCATCGAGCGCGGGCGCGGTTACGTATCGGCGTCGCAGAACAAGTCGGGTGACGCGGAAGTCGGTCGGATCCCCGTGGATTCCATCTACTCCCCCGTCCTGAAGGTGACCTTCCGCGTGGAGGCCACCCGTGTGGAACAGCGCACCGACTTCGACAAGCTCATCCTGGACGTCGAGACCAAGGAAGCCATCTCCCCGCGTGACGCGGTGGCTTCGGCGGGCACCACGCTGGTCGAGCTGTTCGGCCTGGCGCGCGAGCTGAACTCGGCTGCCGAGGGCATCGAGATCGGGCCTTCGCCCACGGACGCCGCGGCTGCCGCGGACATGGCGCTGCCCATCGAGGACCTCGAGCTGTCCGTGCGTTCGTACAACTGCCTCAAGCGCGAGGGCATCCACAGCGTGGGTGAACTCGTGGGCCGCTCCGAAGCGGACCTCATGGACATCCGCAACTTCGGTGCCAAGTCCATCGATGAAGTCAAGGAGAAGCTCGGTGAGCTCGGTCTGGCCCTGAAGGATTCCCCTCCGGGTTACGACCTCGCCGCCCACGCGGCGTCGCTCGAGGACGAGGACGAGAACAACAACCCGTTCGACGTCGATCTCGACTGACGCCCACACCACTTTCCGTGCCCCGCGGCCGCTGAGCGGACCGCACGGGCCCGATCATCAGGAGACCTACTATGCCTACCCCTACCAAGGGACCCCGTCTCGGCGCCGGGCCGACCCACCAGCGCATGATCCTCTCGAACCTGTCGCAGCAGCTGTTCGAGCACAAGCGCATCACCACCACCGTGACCAAGGCCAAGCGCCTGCGTCCCGTGGCCGAGCGCCTGATCACGTTCGCCAAGCGCGGTGACCTCGCGGCCCGCCGTCGCGTCATGCGTCAGCTGACCGACAAGTCCGTGGTGCACGAGCTGTTCACCAGCATCGCGCCCGCCATGGAAGGCCGCGACGGCGGGTACACCCGCATCACCAAGATCGGCAACCGCAAGGGCGACAACGCCCCCATGGCCGTGATCGAGCTCGTCATGGAGCCCGTGGCCAAGCGGGAGACCGTGGCCGAGGCCGAGCGCGCCACGACCAAGGCCGCCGCCGAGCCCGCCGCTCCCGTGGACACCCCCGCCGGTTCTACCGCCGAGGACGTCAAGAAGAACGAGATCCCCGCCGAAGAGCAGGCTCCGGCCATTGGCTCCGAGGAGGCCGCCGAGGTCGCCGAGGAGAACCAGGACGCCGAGTTCGCCGGTTCCCATGCGCCGCTCGAGTCCGGCGAGGCCCCCGAGGGCTTCACCGTCAAGGGCAACCGCAACTCCATGAAGTACCACGTGCCCGGTTCGCGCTGGTACTCCGGCACGACCGCCGAGATCTGGTTCGACTCCCCGGCCAATGCCGAGGCAGCCGGCTTCCAGCCCGCCGGCGGTGCCGCCGCCCAGAAGATCTCCGAGTGATCGGGACTTCTGAGTAGCACGACCGTCACGACGCCGCCGCAGGTTCCTGCGGCGGCGTCGTCGTCCTCGGGAGGAACGCACAGATGACGGGGGAGACCCTCAGACTGCGGGTGGAACTGGGCTACGACGGCGCCCCGTTCAAGGGCTGGGCCCGGCAACCCGGGCTGCCGAGCGTGCAGGGCGCGCTCGAGGACGCGCTCGAGCTGATCTTCCGCGCGCCGTGCGCCACGGTCGTGGCCGGGCGCACGGACACGGGTGTGCATGCGCGTCGGCAGACCGTCCACGTGGACGTTCCCGCGCCGTTGTGGGCCCGGTTCGCGTGCTCGCGTCCCCGCGGGCCCCTGGCAAGTGATGCCGACACCGGCGATCTCAGCGCAGGCGGTCCCGCCGACGTGCAGGACGTCGCGGCCCGCGATGCCGCCGCCGCGGGGCTCACGCGCAAGCTCAACGGCGCCCTCAACCGGGTCCTGGGTAAGGACCGTGCGGCCCACGGCTGGGACCCCGCCGTGGGTGCGATCGTGGTGCGCGACGTCGCCGTGGCCCCCGAGGGCTTCGACGCCCGGTTCTCCGCGCTCTCCCGCGGCTACACGTACCGCGTGGCGGACGCCGTGACCGGCCACGACCCCCTGACGCGCACGTTCTCGTGGTGGGTCCCCTGGCACCTCGACGTGCCCGCGATGGACCGGGCCGTGCGCGAACTGCTGGGGCTGCACGACTTCCTGAGCTTCTGCAAACCCCGCGAGGGCGCCACCACGATCCGCGACCTGCAGCGCGCGGGCGTGCACCGCGACGAGAGCGGCATGATCATAATCGCCCTGCAGGCGGATGCCTTCTGCCACCACATGGTGCGCTGCATTGTGGGCGCGGTGGTCCGCGTGGGGGAGGGGCGGTACGACGCCGCGTGGCCGGGTCAGCGGCTGCGCGCCCGGGTCCGGGACGCGAACGTCCTCATGGCACCCGCGCACGGTCTCGTCCTTGATGCCGTGCGCTATCCCGACCAGTCCCAGCTCGCCGAACGCGCCCGGCTCACGCGCGCTCGGCGCCCCGCCCAACACGACGAATAGCGCCCCACGACTGGCGGGGCGGGCGGTGATCCGGTAATATGGAATGCTGTTGTGCGTGTTCTGCCCCGGTTCACGTGTACCCGCATCGGTCGCTCATGTTGCAGAGCGCAGGGCCGTGCGGTGCACCGGGTTGTGGACGCACGGATGCCGCCCGGATCTCACCCGGGCCCCGAAGCACAGCGGAACCATCGGACACGAGCATTCGTGTCATCAGCAGACAAACGAAGGCAGATCAACGTGCGTACGTACACTCCGAAGCCCGGTGACGTCCAGCGTCAGTGGCACGTCATCGACGCCACCGACGTCGTCCTGGGTCGTCTTGCCAGCCAGACCGCAACACTGCTGCGCGGGAAGCACAAGCCGACCTTCGCTCCCCACGTGGACACCGGCGATTTCGTCATCATCATCAACGCGGAAAAGGTCGCCCTCACGGGTGCCAAGCTCGAGAAGAAGCGCGCCTACCGTCACTCCGGCTACCCGGGTGGGCTCAAGTCCACCAGCTACGCCGAGTTGCTCGAGAAGAACCCCACGCGCGCCGTGGAGAAGGCCGTCAAGGGCATGCTGCCCAAGAACAAGCTGGCCGCTCAGCAACTGTCCAAGCTGAAGGTCTACGCCGGTGCGGAGCACCCGCACCAGGCTCAGCAGCCCAAGCCCTACGAATTCACCCAGGTCGCCCAGTAATTCGGGCCAACGAATAACACATAAGGAGAATCGTGGCTCAGAACACTGAAGAGCAGATCACCGAGGACGTGGAGCTGACCAGCTACACCTCCGAGTCCACCGAGCCCGTCGCTGGTGCCGCACTGTCCGACCGCCCCGCCCTGACCGTCTCCGGCCAGGCCGTGGGCCGCCGCAAGCAGGCCATCGCCCGCGTGCGCGTGGTCCCCGGTTCCGGGCAGTGGACCGTCAACGGTCGCAGCCTCGAGGAGTACTTCCCCAACAAGCTGCACCAGCAGGAGGTCAACGACCCCTTCCGCCTGCTCGAACTGCAGGGCGCGTACGACGTCATCGCCCGCATCAGCGGCGGCGGCCCCTCCGGCCAGGCCGGTGCGCTGCGCCTCGGCGTGGCCCGCGCGCTCAACGAGATCGACGCCGAGCACAACCGCCCCGCCCTCAAGAAGGCCGGCTTCCTGACTCGTGACGCCCGCGTCATCGAGCGCAAGAAGGCAGGCCTCAAGAAGGCCCGCAAGGCTCCCCAGTACTCCAAGCGCTAAAACGAGGCAGCCCAAGCCTCGGCCGGGCGTTTTCGTGCAGGGTCCCGTTCCTCGGTTTCGGCCGGGGAACGGGACCCTGTTTCGTTGCCCGGGCGTTGCCATGCGGCCACCTGCCGCGGTGACGGACGTAACATGAAGGTGTGGAGCGAGGTCGCTCCCGCCGTACCGTCGAGAGAGGGCCCGTATGAGCAAGCAGTCGGAGCAGAAGTCGGGGAACGCCGTCGTCGAGGAGCAGCAGGCCGAGACGGAACAGCGCACAGAGCAGCGGGTGGCGGTGGACGAGGCCCTCAAGAAGGAACAGCACCGGGTCTCCGTGGTGGAGGACTACGCGGCCGAACTCGACGAGATCGCGGAGCTCGGGAAGAAACTCAGCGACGCGAGCGGGGCGGAACCGTCCACCGCGTGGAAACTGGGCTACCCGTACGACGAGAAGCTGCCTCGCAAGGACTACGAGCGCACCAAGCGGGCCCTGCAGATCGAACTGCTCAAGCTGCAGTTGTGGATCAAGGAGACCGGCCAGAAGCTGCTCATCATCTTCGAGGGCCGGGACGCCGCGGGCAAGGGCGGGGCGATCAAGCGGTTCACGGAGCACCTGAACCCCCGTGGTGCGCGGGTCGTGGCGCTCGAGAAGCCCACGGACATCGAGCAGACGCAATGGTACTTCCAGCGCTACGTCAAGCACCTGCCGTCCGGTGGGGAGATCGTGCTGATGGACCGCTCGTGGTACAACCGGGCGGGTGTGGAACGGGTCATGGGCTACTGCACGTCCCAGCAGTACTACGAGTTCATGCGTCAGGCGCCGGAGTTCGAACGGATGCTCGTGAACTCGGACACGCACCTGATCAAGTTCTGGTTCTCCGTGACGCGCGCGGAGCAGCTCGCGCGGTTCCAGTCCCGCCGGACGGACCCGGTGCGGCAGTGGAAGCTCTCGCCCACGGACGTGGCATCCCTGGACAAGTGGGACGACTACACGGAGGCCAAGGAGGCCATGTTCTTCTACACGGACACGGGGGACGCCCCGTGGACCGTGATCAAGTCCAATGACAAGAAACGCGCGCGGCTCGAGGCCATGCGCTACGTCCTCACGCAGTTCGACTACCCCAACAAGGACCACTCCGTGGTGGGCACGCCGGACACCAAAATCGTGGGTGGGGCGGCGGATCTCACGGAGGACAGCAACGAGAACCCGGACGGTTTCCCGGTGGTCCGGCCTGGGAAGGGCTGAGTCGAATGCGCAGGGTTTGCGCGGGCGTTGGTCGTAAGATGACTCTCGATGTCTAGAATCTTTGGAACGGACGGCGTTCGCGGTCTCGCGAACGGCCTCCTCACAGCAGAACTTGCCATGGAACTGTCCCAGGCGGCGGCGATCGTCCTGGGCCACGGCCACGCGGAGGCCGGGAAGCGACCCACCGCCGTCGTGGCACGGGACGGGCGCGCGAGCGGGGAGTTCCTCGGCGCGGCCGTGATCGCGGGTCTCGCGAGCTCCGGCGTGGACGTCTACGACGCCGGGATGCTGCCCACGCCGGCAGCCGCCTACCTGGTGGGGGACATCGACGCCGATTTCGGCGTGATGATCTCCGCGTCCCACAACCCCGCGCCGGACAACGGCATTAAGTTCCTGGCGCACGGGGGCAAGAAACTGCCGGACGCGATCGAGGACACTATCCAGGAGGTCTACGAGGCCAAGGATTTCCGCCGCCCCACGGGTGCGGGAGTGGGCCGCGTGACCCGCTTGTCGGACGCCGAGGACCGCTACATCCTGCACCTGGTCGGTGCCATCCCGCACCGTTTGGACGGGCTGTCGATCGTGCTCGACTGCGCGAACGGCGCGGCGTCCGGCGCCTCACCGGACGCGTTCCGCGGTGCCGGTGCCAAGGTGCACGTGATCGGTGCGGAACCGGACGGGCTGAACATCAACGACGGCGTGGGCTCCACCCACCTGGGTCCGCTCAAGCAGGCCGTGCGTGAGCTGGGCGCGGATCTGGGCATCGCACACGACGGCGACGCAGATCGCTGCCTGGCCGTGGACCACACCGGCACGGAGGTGGACGGCGACCAGATCATGTGCATCCTTGCCATGGCCATGAAGGACGCGGGCAGGCTCAACCAGAACACGCTCGTGGCCACGGTCATGAGCAACCTGGGTCTGCAACTGGCACTGGACGAGGCCGGGATCCAGCTCGTGCGCGCCTCCGTGGGGGACCGCTACGTCCTGGAATCCATGGTGGCCAACGGCTACAACCTGGGTGGCGAACAGTCGGGGCACGTGATCATGGCGGATTACGCGACCACCGGTGACGGTCTGCTCACGGGTCTGATGCTCGCCTCACGGGTGGCTCAGACGGGCATGCCGTTGCAAGAGCTCGCCAAGTCCATGACGCGCATGCCCCAGGTGATGATCAACGTCAAGGGCGTGGACAAGGCGGCGGCCAAAACGAGCGAACCGGTGCTCGACGCCGTCGCCCGCACGGAGGAGCGGCTCGGCAGCGAGGGCCGGGTGCTGTTACGCCCCTCCGGCACCGAACCCGTGGTACGGGTCATGGTGGAGGCGGCTTCGCAGGACATCGCCCAGCTCGAGGCGGAAGAGCTCGTGTCCGTGGTGGAACAGCACCTCAGCCTGTAGCGTCACCGAACGGACCAACGGCGAGGCCCCGCACCGGAAGTGGTGCGGGGCCTCGCCGTTTCCTGACGTCGAAGGGGTGGTGGGGGTCAGCGGATCGTTCCTCCGGTGGTACCGGGCTGTCCCGAGAGGCCGGTCTGCGTGCCGTCCGTGCGCAGCGCGTCGGCGTTGTGCCCGGTGAGCGCGTCGCGGATCTCGGTGAGCAGCACGGTGTTGGGATCGGCCGGCTCCTCGGTGGGCTCGATGCCCAGCCGGCGGTTGCGGCGTTCGATCATCTTGTTCATGGGCAGCACGATGCAGAAGTACACGGCGGCGGCGATGAGCAGGAAGTTCACGATCGCGGTCAGCAGCACACCGAACTTGACCTGGTTGCCGTTGAACGTGACGGCGGCGAAATTGTCGAAGTTGGGCGAACCGACGAGTCCCGAGATGGCGGGCATGAGGACGTTCTCGACGAGAGCATTGACGATCTTGGAGAAGGCGGCGCCGATGATCACGGCAACGGCCAGATCCATCACGTTTCCCTTCATGATGAATTCTTTGAAACCACTGAGCATGGCGCTCATCGTACAGTGAAAACGGGCCTGAAAATATCAGTTCTTTCGCAGCAGCACCCTGCGGATCTTGTGATCGTGGTCTTTGGAGAGGATCAGCCGGGCGCGGCCGCGTGTGGGGCGCACGTTCTGCTCCAGGTTAGGTTCGTTGATCCGCCGCCAGATGTCCGTGGCCACGTCCTGTGCCTGCTCGTCCGTGAGGTCCGCGTAGCGGTGGAAGTAGGACTCGGGGTCCGAGAACGCGGAGGAGCGCAGGGCCTGGAAGCGCTCCACGTACCAGCGTTCGATGTCCTGGGTGCGGGCGTCCACATAGATGCTGAAGTCGAAGAAATCGCTCAGCGCGAGCGCGGTGCGTTTGCCGCTCTCCAGCTTCGCGGGCGCGAGCACGTTCAGGCCTTCCACGATCACGACGTCGGGGCGGGTCACTACCACTTCCTCGTCCGGGAGGATGTCGTAGGTGACGTGGGAGTACTTGGGGGCACGCACCTCGGGTGCGCCGGACTTGATCTCGGAGACGAAGCGCAGCAGCCCGCGCCGGTCGTAGGACTCGGGGAAGCCTTTGCGGTCCATGAGTCCACGCCGTCGTAGTTCGGCGTTGGGGTAGAGGAAACCGTCTGTGGTCACGAGCTGCACGTTCGGGGTGGACGGCCAGCGGGCCAGCATCTCGCGCAGCAAGCGGGCCGTGGTGGACTTACCCGCCGCCACGGACCCGGCGATCCCGATCACGAACGGGGTGCGCGCGTGATGCTCGCCCAGGAACGAGTTGGTGGCGGCATTGAGCTGCGTGGAGGACATGTCGTACAGCGTGAGCAACCGCGAAAGGGGCAGATAGACCTCGCGGACCTCGTCCACGTCCAACCGGTCACCGAGACCGCGCAGGTTCTCGATCTCCTGCGCGGTGAGCGGGACGTCGATCTCGTGCGAAAGCCTGGACCAGGTCTGACGATCCAACTCCACGAAAGGGGAGACGCGGTGGGTTATGGGCTGTGTGCTCATGCTCGGACCAGTGTAGGCCCGGGCCCCCTCCCGCAAGGCATTAGGGCGCGTAGCGTTTCCGGTACAGTATTTTTCATGTGTGGAATTGTGGGATATGTGGGCTCGAACCGTGCTGACGGGCGACAGCACGGTGCGCTCGAGGTGATCCTCGAGGGGCTTCGTCGACTGGAATACCGCGGGTACGATTCCGCGGGCGTCGCAGTGATCGCCGACGGTGCGGTGGAGTACCGCAAGAAGGCCGGGAAGCTGAGCAACCTGATCGGTGAGCTCGAAGCGCACCCCCTGCCGGAATCGAACATCGGGATCGGCCACACCCGCTGGGCCACCCACGGAGGCCCCTCCGACGTCAACGCGCACCCCCACGTGGTCGACGGCGGCAAGCTGGCCATGATCCACAACGGGATCATCGAGAACTTCAGCGAGATCAAGCGCGAACTCAGCGCCCAGGGCGAGAGTTTCACGTCCGAGACGGACACCGAGGTCGCCGCGGTGCTGCTGGCCCGCACGTACAACGCGCAGGGCGCGGACGAGAAGGACCTCACCGTGGCCATGCAGGACACGTGTCGCCGCCTCGAGGGCGCGTTCACGCTGCTGGCCGTGCACGCGGACCACCCGGACCGCGTGGTCGCTGCGCGCCGCAACTCGCCGCTCGTGATCGGGCTGGGCGACGGCGAGAACTTCCTGGGCTCGGACGTCTCCGGTTTCATCGACTACACCAAGCGGGCCGTGGAGATGGGCCAGGACCAGATCGTGACCATCACCGCGGACGACTACACGATCGTGGACTTCCACGGCAACGCCGCCGAGGGCAAGCCCTTCGACATCGAGTGGGACGCCGCCGCCGCGGAGAAGGACGGCTACCCGTCCTTCATGGAGAAGGAGATCCACGACCAGCCCGCCGCCGTGGGCGACACCCTGCTGGGCCGCCTGGACGAGAACGGCCGGCTCACGCTGGACGAGATCAAGATCGACGAGACCGTGCTGCGCTCGATCGACAAGATCGTGGTGATCGCATGCGGTACCGCAGCATACGCCGGGCAGGTCGCGCGCTACGCGATCGAGCACTGGTGCCGGATCCCCACCGAGGTGGAGCTCGCGCACGAGTTCCGCTACCGCGATCCGATCGTGAACGAGAAGACCCTGGTGGTCGCGGTCTCCCAGTCCGGCGAGACCATGGACACCCTCATGGCCGTGCGTCACGCGCAGGAACAGGGCGCCAAGGTCGTGGCGATCTGCAACACGAACGGTTCCACAATCCCGCGCGAGGCGGACGCCGTGCTCTACACGCACGCGGGTCCCGAGATCGCGGTGGCCTCCACCAAGGCGTTCCTCGCCCAGATCACCGCGGCGTACCTGCTGGGCCTGTACCTGGCCCAGTTGCGCGGCAACAAGTTCAAGGACGAGATCTCCACCATGTTGGCCGAGCTTGAGGCCATGCCCGCCAAGATCCAGCGCGTGCTGGACGAGGTGGAGCCGCAGGTCAAGGAACTCGCGACCGGGATGAAGGACGCCGGATCCGTGCTGTTCCTGGGTCGTCACGTGGGCTTCCCCGTGGCCATGGAGGGCGCCCTGAAGCTCAAGGAGATCGCGTACATCCACGCGGAGGGCTTCGCCGCCGGTGAGCTAAAGCACGGGCCGATCGCGCTGATCGACCAGGGCCAGCCCGTGTTCGTGATCGTCCCCTCGCCCAATGGCCGGGACTCGCTGCACGCCAAGGTGGTCTCCAACATCCAGGAGATCCGCGCTCGTGGTGCCGAGACCATCGTGATCGCTGAGGAGGGCGACGACGCTGTGCGCGAGTTCGCCAACCACGTCTTCTACGTCCCCGAGGCGCCCACGCTGCTGCAGCCGTTGCTGGCCACGGTGCCGCTGCAGATCTTCGCGTGCGAACTCGCCGGGGCCAAGGGCTACGACGTGGACCAGCCGCGCAACCTGGCCAAGTCCGTGACCGTGGAGTAATCATCCGGTTCGTCCATCCGACGGCGGGTGACGCTTCCCACGGGAGCGTCACCCGCCGTCGTCGTACCCGGGCATGCCGCGACGCCCATGGGGCCCGGGCCGTGCCGCGGCGCCCGTGAGGGGGCCGGGCGGCGCCGGTAGGCTGGCGACATGATTGTGGGCACCGGCGTGGACATCGTGGACATCGCGCGTTTCGAACGACAGCTGGAGCGCACGCCGCGATTGCGGGAACGCCTGTTCGTTCCGCACGAACGGGAACTGCACCCGCGCTCGCTGGCCGCGCGCTTCGCGGTCAAGGAGGCCGCGGCCAAGGCGCTGCTGGCCCCGCCGGGGATGATCTGGCAGGACTGCTGGATCAGCAACGACGCCCACGGCGCTCCCCGTCTGCACACCGCGGGCACCGTGGCCGAGCAGGCGCGGCGCAGGGGCGTGGAAACATGGCACGTAACGATCTCCCACGACGGCGGCATGGCCGTGGCGTTCGTCGTGGCCGAGGGACAGGGAGGACACCGCGATGATTGAGGCGTACTCGGGCGAGAGCATCCGCGCCGCGGAACAGCCGCTGCTGGACGAGGGCTACGGGGACGTGCTGATGCGTCGTGCGGCCCTGGGACTGGCCCGCGGCTGCGAAGCGCAGTTGCGCCTGACCAACCGGAGAGGGTTGTTGGGTGGCACCACGGCGGTGCTGCTCGTGGGCTCGGGCAACAACGGCGGGGACGGACTGTGGGCGGGCGCATTCCTGCGCCGCAGCGGCGTGAAGGTCGTGGCCATCCTGACCGGCACGCGCGTGCACGAACAGGGCCTGCGGGCGCTGCTCGCTCGCGGCGGCACCGCGCTGCGGCTCACCGACCAGGACGGCGAGGAGCGCGAACCCTCGGACGCCGTGGCCGCCGCGCACCCGGTGGAGGTGTCCCGCGCGGTCTCCCTCATGGCCGACGCCCACCTGATCGTGGACGCCGTGCTCGGCACCGGTGCGCAGGGCGGGCTGCGGGGTACGGCCGCTGAGCTCGTGCGGGCGTTCACCGAACGGCAGCGGGATCCCGCCGCCGCGCGTGAACGGCGCTTCCCACGGATCGTGGCGTGCGACCTCGTCTCCGGCGTCAGCGCGGACACCGGCGAGGCTCCCGAGCCGGTCCTGCATGCCCACGCGACCATCACGTTCGGCGGGGCCAAGACGGGCCACGTGGTGTCCCCGGGGGAGCAGGCCACGGGGGCGCTCACGGTGGTGCCCATCGGGATCGAGGACCGGCTGAGCGACCCCGCCGTGCACCGGCTCGAACCGCGTGACGTGCTCGCCGCGTGGCCGCGTCCCGGCGCGACCGACACTAAGTACACCCGAGGTGTACTGGGCGTCGTGGCCGGCGCGTCGAGCTATCCGGGCGCGGCGATCATGTGCACCCAGGCGGCGGTCAACGCTGGCGCGGGGATGGTCCGCTTCCTGGGGGATTCGACCACGCGCGGCATGGTGCTCGCGCGCAGTCCGGAGGTCGTGTGCTCGGACGACCAGCCGTGGGACGTCCACGTCCAGGCGTGGCTCGCGGGCCCCGGCGTGGTGGGGGACGAGTCCCAGGCCGCGCGCGTGCAGGCAATCATCGAGGCCCAGGAGCCGGCTGTGCTGGACGCAGGTGCGCTCGACGCCGCCGCGCGATCCGTGGTCGACGCCGCTCTGGGCCCCCATAAGATCCTCACGCCCCACGCGGGGGAGCTGTCCCAGGTCTTCGAGTGGCTCCACGGTTTCGGGGTGTGCGATTCCACGGTGGAGCGCTCCGAGATCGAGGCCAACCCCGTGCACTGGGCCGGTGAAGCCGCGCGCCTCACGGGCGCCACGGTGTTGCTCAAGGGCGCGTCGACCGTGATCGCGTCCCCCGTGGGACGGAACGGGGACGCATGCGAGGACGGGAACGCTTCCGGGCGCGACGAATGCCTGTGCCTGAGCATCGGCCACGCGAGCCCCTGGCTGGCCACGGCGGGTTCGGGGGACACCCTCGCCGGAATCCTGGGCACGGTCGTGGCCCACGTGGCCGAGCACCCGGACGCGCTCGCGGTCCTGGGCGACTGGGCCCGCGGGGACGGTCGCTGGGCGGCCGCCGCGGCCCTCGGGGCCGGTCTGCACGCGGTGGCCTCACGGGCAAATGGGGAGGGCCCCGTCCCGCCGTCGGTGCTCGCGGAGAACGTGCGCGCGGTGCTGACCCGTCCGTGAGCCGCGACCCGAACGACTATTGTTAGTGACTGGCTGTGAGCGGGGATCCGCTCACAGCCCCACGACACGCTGAGGAGAAGTACATGGAAGTTTGGCCAGGACAACCGTACCCGTTGGGCGCCACGTTCGACGGCACGGGGACCAATTTCGCGCTCTTCTCCGAGGTCGCGGACCGCGTGGAACTGTGCCTGTTCGAGGAGGACGGCACGGAGACGCGCGTGGAGGTCACCGCCGTGGACAGCTACGTGTGGCACTGCTACCTCCCCCAGGTGCAGCCCGGTCAGCGCTACGGGTACCGGGTGCACGGGCCGTGGGATCCGTCCCAGGGGTTGCGGTGCAACCCGGACAAGTTACTCCTGGACCCCTACGCCAAGGCCGTGGAGGGCGGGATCGACTGGGACGAGTCCCTGTTCTCCTACAACTTCGGCGACGAGGACTCCGAGAACCACCAGGACTCCGCGGAACACATGATGAAGGGCGTGGTGATCAACCCGTTCTTCGACTGGGAGGGTGACCGCACCCCGCGCACCCCGTACCACAAGTCCGTGATCTACGAGGCCCACGTCAAGGGCCTCACCATGCAGCACCCGGAGGTCCCGGAGGAACAGCGCGGCACGTACGCCGGTGTGTCCCACCCCGCGGTCATCGAACACCTGCGGAAGCTGGGTGTCACCGCGATCGAACTGATGCCCGTGCACCAGTTCGTCCAGGACTCCACGCTGCTCGAGAAGGGGCTGCGCAACTACTGGGGGTACAACACCATCGCGTTCTTCGCGCCCCACAACGAGTACAGCGCGGCCTCCCACCTGGGCAGCCAGGTCCAGGAGTTCAAGGCCATGGTGCGCGCACTGCACCAAGCGGACATCGAGGTCATCCTGGACGTGGTGTACAACCACACGGCCGAGGGCAACCACATGGGCCCCACACTGTCCATGAAGGGCATCGACAACACCGCGTACTACCGCACCGTGGACGACGACCAGAAGTTCTACATGGACTACACGGGTACCGGTAACTCCCTGAACGTGCGTCACCCCCACTCGCTGCAGCTGATCATGGACTCGCTGCGCTACTGGGTCACCGAGATGCACGTGGACGGTTTCCGTTTCGACCTCGCCGCCACGCTGGCCCGTGAGTTCTACGACGTGGACAAGCTCTCCACGTTCTTCGAACTCGTCCAGCAGGACCCTATCGTCTCGCAGGTCAAGCTGATCGCCGAGCCCTGGGACATCGGTCCCGGTGGCTACCAGGTGGGCAACTTCCCGCCGCAGTGGACCGAGTGGAACGGCAAGTACCGGGACACCGTGCGTGATTTCTGGCGCGGGGAGCCCTCGACCCTGGGGGAGTTCGCGTCCCGTGTCACCGGTTCTGCGGACCTCTACGAGAACAGCGGCCGGCGCCCCTTCGCCTCGGTGAACTTCGTGACCGCCCACGACGGCTTCACACTGCGGGACCTCGTGTCCTACAACGAGAAGCACAACGAGGAGAACGGCGAGGACAACAACGACGGCGAGTCCCACAACCGCTCGTGGAACTGCGGTGAGGAGGGGCCCACGGACGATCCCGAGGTGCTCGCGATGCGTGCGCGTCAGCAGCGCAACTTCATCGCCACGCTCATGCTGTCCCAGGGCACGCCCATGCTGTTGCACGGTGACGAGGCGGGGCGCACCCAGAAGGGCAACAACAACACGTACTGCCAGGACAACGAGCTCACGTGGATCAACTGGGAGAAGGTGGACACCCCGCTCGTGGAGTTCACCTCCGTGATCACCCACCTGCGCCACGAACACCCCACGTTCCGCCGCTCGCAGTTCTTCGACGGGCGTCCCGTGGACATGGGCGAGCGTGCCGAGGGCGATCCCATGCCGGACATTGCCTGGCTCAACACGGACGGCACGCCCATGGTGCCCGCCGACTGGGACGAGCCCCTGGCTCGTGCCGTGGGCATGTGGCTCAACGGTCAGGGCATCACGGGAGTGGATATGCGCGGTCGCCGGATCACGGACGTGAACTTCATCGTGTACTTCAACTCCAACCCCGAGCCCGTGGACGTCACACTACCCCCGGCCAGCTACGGCATGAAGTGGGAGGAGATCGTGGACACCGCCGGCGAGCACGCGGACGGTGCCGTGCGCGGGCACTCCTCCACGTTGCGGATGGCAGGCAAGTCCACGGTGCTGTTGCGCGCGTGGGAGGCCCCCGAGGAAGAGCCGGACGCCTCCGTGGCCGCGTCCGTCGCGGCAGCGGTGTACGCGGCGTCGTCCGACGACGCCTGAGCGCCCCGCGGTGCGTGACCGGGCAGATCGCCCGCAGCCCGCGCCGCGCTGAACACGACTGCGGACGCGTCACCCCACACGGGTGGCGCGTCCGCCGTTTACGTCACGGTGCTCGTTGAGCGCGGGGTGACTGGCCCGAGCGCGCGCATTCGGCAAGACTGTAAGGGTGCTGACACCCACTTCAACGTACCGGTTGCAAATCACGACCCAGCAGGACCTGCATCGCGCGGCGGAACTGGTCCCCTACATCAAGCGTCTGGGGGCGGGGTGGGTGTACCTCTCGCCCATCCTGCGGGCCACGAGCGGCTCGGACCACGGGTACGACGTCGTAGATCCCACCGAGGTGGATCCCGAACGCGGGGGATCGGAGGGGCTGAAGGCACTGTCCGATGCCGCGCACGAGGCCGGACTGGGCGTCGTCGTGGACATCGTGCCCAACCACCAGGGCGTGGCCGCCCCGCAGGAGAACCCGTGGTGGTGGTCGCTGCTCGAGAAGGGGCAGGACAGCCCCTACGCGGACGCGTTCGACGTGGACTGGCAGGCCGGCGGCGGCAAGATCTTGATCCCGGTGCTCGGCGACGGTGACGAGGACCTCTCCGCGCTCACCGTCCAGGACGGGACGCTGCGCTACTACGACAACGTCTACCCCCTGGCCGAGGGCACGTACCGCGAGGGCGACGATCCCGCCGAGGTGCACGGGCGGCAGCACTACGAACTGATCAACTGGCGCCGCGGTGACTCCGAGCTGAACTACCGCCGGTTCTTCACCGTGGCCACGCTCGCCGGGGTGCGGGTCGAGGACGCCCGTGTCTTCGAGGAATCCCACGCGGAGGTCGCGCGCTGGTTCCGCGAGGGACTCGTGGACGGGCTGCGCATCGACCACCCGGACGGGGTGCGGGACCCGCAGGACTACCTCGGGAAGCTGGCCGGGCTCACGGACGGCGCGTGGACCGTCGTCGAGAAGATCTTGGAACCGGGGGAGTACCTGCCCGAACAGTGGCGCACGGCCGGGACCACGGGCTACGACTCGCTGGGCTGGATCGACCGGGTGCTCACGGACGCACGCGGGCACTACGAGCTCGCCTCACTGGACACCAAGCTGCGCGGTGGTCAGCCCGTGCGCTGGGACCCGCTGATCCACGAGACCAAGCGCCGGATGGCGGACGCTGGCCTGGCCGCGGAGGTGCACCGCCTGGTGCGCGAACTGCCGGCCGACTTCCCGCACGGGGCCGCGGCGTCGTACGACGGTCTCGCCGAGATCCTCGCCAACTTCCCGGTGTACCGCACGTACCTGCCCGAGGGTGCGCAGTACCTGCGCGACGCGGTCGCCGCCGCGCGGCGGTGGCGCCCCGAGCTCGCGGACGTGCTCGACGACCTCGCGCGTGAACTCGGCGGGGACGTGAACGGCACCCTGAGCGGAGTGGCGCAGCGTTTCCAGCAGACCTCGGGCATGGTCATGGCCAAGGGCGTGGAAGACACCGCGTTCTACCGATACCCCAAGCTCTCCTCCCTCACCGAGGTGGGCGGTGACCCCTCGGTCTTCTCGCTCACGCCCGAGCAGTTCCACGCGGAGGCGGCGCGGCGGCAGCGTGAATCGCCCTCGACCATGAACGCACTGACCACCCACGACACCAAGCGCTCGGCATCGGTGCGTGCGCGGATCACGGTGCTCTCGGAGCAGCCCAGGGCCTGGTCCGAGACCGTGGCCACGCTCGTCAATCGCGCCAAGGACGCGCAGATCGAGCTGGCGGACGGACCCGCCGTGAACCTCGTCCTGCAGGCCGTGGTGGGTGCGTGGCCGCTCGAGCGCAATCGTGCCGTGGACTACGCGATGAAGGCCGTGCGCGAGGCGTCCGTGTCCACCGCGTGGGTGGACGGGGACGAGCACTTCGAGGCGGAGCTGACCCGGTTCATCGACTTCCTCTTCAGCAACCCGCGCGCCCGCGGCATCGTGGAGGGGTGCGTGGAGCGCGTGAGCGCACCGGGGTTCAGCAACGCCCTGGCGGCCACCGCGCTGCAGCTGACCCTGCCGGGCGTCCCGGACGTCTACCAGGGGCAGGAGTTGTGGGAACCGTCGCTCGTGGACCCCGACAACCGTCGGCCCGTGGACTTCGCGGCGCGCGAGCAGATGTTGGCACGGCTCGACGCCGCTCGGCCGGGTTCCGCGGACGCCACCCCGCCCGTGGACGGCACGGGGGCGGCGCGCATGCTGTTGACCTCGCGCGCCCTGCGGCTGCGCGGCGAGCACCCCGAGCTGTTCACGGAGTACATACCGCTGGAGTTCCGGGGCGCGCTCGCCGAGCACGCCCTGGGCTTCGACCGCGGCGGCGTGGCCACCGTGGTCACCCGCTTCCCCGCGACCCTCGCCCCCGAGGGCGGCTTCACGGACGAGACCGTGGTCCTCGCGCCGGGGACGTGGCAGGACGTCCTCACGCACCGCGAGTACACCACGGACCAGGACGGCGCCGTGCGCCTGGCCGACCTCCTCTTCACCTACCCCGTGGCGATTCTGCGCCGGAAGGACGGCTGAGACATGACCCAGGACCATCGTTTCGACGTGTGGGCACCCCACGCCCGCAAGGTCACCGTCCGCATCGACGGTGTGGACCACCCCATGCAGGGCCTGGCCGATCGCCCCGGCTGGTGGACGCTGCCCGACGACGCCGACGTCCCCCGGGGCACCGTGCGCTACGGCTACCTGCTGACCAAGGTCTTCGACGAGGGCACGGACAAAGAACGCACTTCGGTGTCCGAGGTGCTTCCAGACCCGCGCTCACGCCGCCAGCCGCAAGGTGTGCACGATTTGTCCTGCACGTTCGACCCGGACGCCTTCGAATGGCACGACGCCGCGTGGCGGCCGCGTCCGCTGCGGGACTCGGTGCTCTATGAACTGCACCCCGGGACGTTCACCCCGGAGGGCACGCTCGACGCGGCGATCAGCAAGTTGGACCACCTCGTGGACCTTGGCGTGGACGCCGTGGAACTGTTGCCCGTCAACGGGTTCAACGGGGACCACAACTGGGGCTACGACGGCGTCGCCTGGTACACCGTGGATGAGTCCTACGGTGGGCCCGAGGCCTATCAGCGGTTCGTGGACGCGTGCCACACCAAGGGCATCGCCGTGATCCAGGACGTGGTCTACAACCACCTGGGACCCAGCGGGAACTACCTGCCGCTCTTCGCGGAGTACTTCAAGCCCGGGGCCTCCAGCTGGGGGGACCTGATCAACCTGGACGGGTGGGGTTCGGACGGGGTGCGCGAGTACATCCTGGACAACATCACCATGTGGCTGCGCGACTACCACGTGGACGGGTTCCGCCTAGATGCCGTGCATGCGCTCGCCGATTCCCGCGCCACGCACATCCTGGAGCAGATCGCCCAGCGCATCGCGGCGGAGTCCGAGCGCACGGGCAAGGAGCTCGTGGCCATCGCGGAATCCGACCTCAACGATCCCCGCATGATCGCGGGTACGGAGGGGCACGGTCTGGGCATGGACGCGCAGTGGCTCGACGACGTCCACCACGCCGCGCACGTGGCGTTCACCGGGGAGACCCACGGGTACTACGGGGACTTCGCATCCCTGCATGCCCTGGAGAAGACCATGCACACGGCGTACTTCCACAACGGGACGTACTCCACGTTCCGTGGCCGCTCGCACGGCCGCGAGATCGATCCTGCCGAGCAGCGGCCGTGGCAGTTCGTGACGTTCCTGCAGAACCACGACCAGGTGGGCAACCGCGCGGCCGGGGACCGGATGAACCACGGCATGAGTGTGGACCGGGCGATCGCGGCCGCCACGTGGCTGCTCACCCAGCCCTACACGCCCATGCTGTTCATGGGCGAGGAGTTCGGGGCCAGCACGCCGTGGCAGTTCTTCACGGCCCACCCCGAACCCGAACTGGGGGAGGCCGTGGCCACGGGCCGCAAGGCGGAATTCGCCGCGATGGCCTGGGATCACGCGACCGTCCCGGATCCCCAGGACCCGCAGACGTTCGAACGTTCCAAGCTCGACTGGGGCGAGGTGCACGAGGGTGAGCACCAGCGCATCCTGGACGCCTACCGAGAGCTGATCGCGCTGCGTCACGACACCCCGGAGCTCACCGATCAGAACTGGGCCACCGTGGCCACCCAGGCGAGCGACTCCGAGCAGTGGTTCGTGCTCAAGCGGATGAGCGAGCCGGAGTCCGAACACGGCGTGGTCGTGGCCGTGAACCTCTCGGACTCCGAACGCGAGCTGCCGCTCATGGGCGGTGACGCCCCGCGGGTGCTCTTCGCGAGTGGCACGGACCCTGACATTACGACGACGCCGGGCGCGGTGCGGCTCGCGCCGGAGACGGCGGTGGTGCTGCGCGTGTAGCTATGCGTGTGGCGTCGTTCTGCGCGGCGTCGGTGTGTGCGGCGAGATTCCATGGGGGGCCCGCGCGGGCCCCGCCGCGGCGTCGTCGTGCGGGCTGCTGCACCGGGCCCGGGACGTGACCGCTACCTGCTTCGAGTCAGCCCCACCCGCAAGGTGGCACACTGGACCCCATGCTGACTTTTGGTGAGAACACCGTGTGGACCGCGGCCGAGGACCGCTACGAGACCATGCCGTACCGGCGGGTGGGCAACTCCGGGCTGAAGCTGCCCGCGCTGTCCCTGGGGTTGTGGCATAACTTCGGCGATGACACCCCGCTCGCGACCATGCGGGCCACGCTGCGCCGGGCGTTCGACCTGGGGATCACGCACTTCGACCTGGCCAACAACTACGGCCCGCCCGCGGGCTCCGCAGAGCTGAACTTCGGGCGCATCCTACGGGAGGACTTCGCCCGGTACCGCCAGGAACTCGTGATCTCCACGAAGGCCGGGTGGCAGATGTGGCCCGGCCCGTACGGCGGTGTGGGCGGTTCACGCAAGTACCTGCTCGATTCCATCGACCAGTCGCTCGAACGCATGGGCCTGGACCGCGTGGACATCTTCTACCACCACCGCCCGGACCCGGACACTCCCCTCGAGGAGACCATGGGTGCCCTGCACCATATCGTGCGCTCGGGCCGCGCGAGCTACGTGGGGATCTCGTCCTACAGCGCGGACCTCACGCTCGCCGCGCAGGGGATCATGCGGGAGCTGGGCACTCCGCTGCTCATCCACCAGCCCTCGTACTCCATGCTCAACCGCTGGATCGAGCAGCCGGACGAGCACGCGGACGGGAAGAACCTGCTGGGCGCGCTCACGGAAGCGGGCATGGGCTCTATCAGCTTCTCCCCGCTGGCCCAGGGCATGCTCACCGACAAGTACCTGAACGGTGTACCCGAGCACTCCCGCGCGGCCGCTGGGAAGTCACTCAACCCGGACTGGTTGAGTGAGAACACCCTGGATCAGATTCGGGAACTGAACGCGATGGCCCGGGACCGCGGGCAGACGTTGGCCCAGATGGCGATCGCGTGGGTGTTGCGTCCGCAGGCGGAGGGACAGGTCACGACGGCGCTCGTGGGCGCGTCCTCGCCCGAGCAGATCGCCGATTCCGCCCGCGCCGTGCAGAACCTGGACTTCTCCGACGATGAACTGCAGCGGATCGACGAGCTGGTCTCGGACGCGGACATCAACATCTGGGGGGCGGCCACCGAGTCCAAGCACGTATGACCGCGGCGCAGTACGCCGCGCTGCTGGGACTGTGGATCGCGGGGATCATCTCCCCGGGTCCGGACGTCCTGGTGATTCTGCGCAATGCGTTCCTCACCACACGTGGCAAGGCCATGCTCACGGCGGCGGGGGTGATGGTCGGCAA
Organism: Kocuria sp. KRD140; assembly: GCF_017168375.1. NCBI lineage: Bacteria > Bacillati > Actinomycetota > Actinomycetes > Micrococcales > Micrococcaceae > Kocuria > Kocuria sp. KRD140. The sequence goes on along the minus strand of NZ_JABFAW010000007.1, from coordinate 93,297 downwards.
CCTCATGTGGATCACGCTCTCGCTCACGGGCGTGACGCTGGTGATCAACAGCAATCACGTGCTCAAACTCGTGATCCAGATCGCTGGTGCCCTGTTCCTGGCGCGCATGGGCTACGGATCCCTGCGCGCCGGGCTGGCCACGCGCGCGCTGAATCGCGGTGGAACGGGTCACGCGGAGACCTCGGATCCCGATGCACGAGCGGGCCTCGCCGCACGGGTCTGCACCGACGGGCAGGACGGCCCCGGCGGTTCGGCCGGATTCAGCGGACCAGTGGACCCCGACGTCGCCGCGAGCCCCGCCGCACCCACGGGCACAATCGGGGGTCCCGCGTTCTCCAAGGCCGGAGGTCTGCTCGGGACCCGCCACCTCACATCGGGCAAGGCCCTGCTCCAGGGGACGATCACCAACCTGGCCAACGCCAAGGCGATCGTCTTCTTCATCGCCCTGTTCGCGACCGTTGTCCCCGCGGACATCCTGTGGTGGGAGGGATTGATCACCCTGGCGCTCCTCATGGCCGTGGGCCTGGCATGGTTCCTGGCCGTCGCGTGGTTCGGTTCCGTCCCCGCGCTGGCGCGGCGGTTCCAAGCGCGTTCGGCCGAGGTCGAGATCGCGGCCGGGGTCGTGTTCCTGCTGGTCGCGGTGTTGTTGCTCGTGGAGGTCGTCCTGGCCGGGTGACCGTGCAGCGTGAGGGCGGCAGCGGCGTCGTCGTCACGGCGGTGCCCGGGCGAGGCACGTCCGAGCGCGTGGCTAGACTGTGGAGTCGGTTGCGTGCGGCGTGGCACGGCAGGATGCGGTGCCCACGCACGAACGCGCGAGGTGCGCGTGGCCGTCATCACCCGAGCTGAGGAGAACCGTGTCCGAAAATCCCATCCGAGTGGCCATTGCCGGTGTGGGCAACTGCGCCACATCGCTCATCCAGGGCGTCCACTTCTACCGGGACGCAGACCCCTCCGAGACCGTGCCCGGGCTCATGCACGTGCGCTTCGGTGACTACCACGTGGGGGACGTGCAGTTCGTGGCCGCGTTCGACGTGGACGCCGCCAAGGTGGGCTTGGACCTCTCCCAGGCGATCCTGGCCTCCGAGAACAACACCATGGAGATCGCAAAGGTCCCCAACCTGGACGTGAACGTGCAGCGCGGACCCACCCTGGACGGGCTGGGCCAGTACTACCGCGAGACCATCACGGAATCGGACGCCGAGCCCGTGGACGTCGCGCAGGTGCTGCGCGAACGCGAGGTGGACGTGCTCGTCTCCTACCTCCCGGTGGGTTCCGAGGAGGCCGACCGCTACTACGCGCAGGCCGCGATCGACGCCGGTGTGGCGTTCGTCAACGCCCTGCCCGTGTTCATTGCCGGGACCGACGAGTGGGCGCAGAAGTTCACGGACGCCGGCGTGCCGATCGTGGGCGACGACATCAAGTCCCAGGTGGGCGCGACCATCACCCACCGCGTGCTGGCCAAGCTGCTCGAGGACCGCGGCTACGTCCTGGACCGCACGTACCAGCTCAACGTGGGCGGGAATATGGACTTCAAGAACATGCTCGAGCGCTCGCGGCTCGAGTCCAAGAAGATCTCCAAGACCCAGGCCGTGACGTCCAACGTGCCGCACGAGATGCGGGCCAAGGACGTGCACATCGGCCCCTCGGATTACGTGGGGTGGCTTGACGACCGCAAGTTCGCCTTCGTCCGCCTCGAGGGCCACGGTTTTGGTAACGCCCCGATCTCGCTCGAGTACAAGCTCGAGGTGTGGGACTCGCCCAACTCCGCCGGTGTGATCATCGACGCGATCCGCGCTGCGAAGATCGGCCTGGACCGCGGCATCGGGGGACCGCTGACCTCGGCGTCCTCCTACTTCATGAAGTCCCCGCCCGAGCAGTTCGACGACGACACCGCCCGCGAGAACGTGGAGAAGTTCATCCGCGGCGAGGTCGAGCGCTGATCGTCTCGTAGCACCGCACGACGACGCCGCGAGGGCCGTCCGGCACGTACCGGGCGGCCCTCGGTTGCGTCCGGGGGCGCGCGTCCTGCCGCTGGCCCGGGCCCGCGGGTGCGGCGGCCCGGGTCCCTGGGGGGGGTGCGGCCCGGCCCTCGCGCGGTTCAGCGAAAGATCGCCCAGCCCCCGGCGGACGCGCGCGCCAGGTCCGCGACCGCCCGGACCCGCCGGGGCACGGTCACACCCCGCGGCCAGGCCAACACGACCGATTCCCGTTCGTTCCCCGGGGACACCGGGCGGCACACCACGGGTAGTTCCTCCCGACTCAGCTCCGTCCCCACGCCCAGGAAGTGCATCCCGTAGCCCGCACCGCGGCCCACGAGGGAGCGCATGAGTTCGACGTCCTCCGTGCGGGGCACGATGCGCGGGGTGATCCCACGCCGGCGCAGGATGTTGAGGGTGTTCTCCCCGCTCGGTGCCTCGTCGAGCAGCTCGGGTGGCAAGTTGACCGCGTAGGTGATGATCGCGTCCACGCGGGACACCGTGCTCCAGGGCGTGCACCTGCCCGCGGGCTCCAAGCTCGGTGTGTGCCTGCTCTCGGCCAACCGGGACGAGAACGAGTGGCCGCACCCCGAGCGCTTCGACCTCACGCGCCGCGACCAGGGCGCACACCGCGCGGAGCTCACGCTTGACCAGCTGCGCGAGGCCTTCGACGCCGTGGTGCTCGCGACCGGGCTGCACACGGACGAGGATCCGGGCGTGCCGGGCGGGGACCTCCCGGGTGTGCTCGGCGCGGGCGGCGCGACCCGGTGGCTCAACGGCGACCCCGGGGAGTGTGCGGGCCGCACCGATTCCGGAACCCTGCTCGGTGGCAGCACCGCGGTGATCGGGATGGGCAACGTGGCCATGGACGTTGATCCGCTTGCTCGCCAAGCGCGCCACCGATCTCGCGGGCTGGGTCATCACGGCCGTGGGATTCACGGAGGGCCCCGACGCTTTGCTCCCGCAGAGCGCACTCGACGCCGGATGCCGGGACACCAGACGCGTGGGGGACGGGCTGTACGCCGCGGGATGGCTGCGCAGGACTCCGGCGGTTCCGGTGACGGTTCGGGCGGTGTGGGGACGGCTCCCCTCACGATCCTCTTCGGCACGGAATCCGGTAATGCGGAACTCGTGGCGCAGTCACTGGCCGCTCACGTGCGGGACCGGTTCGCGGTCACGGTCCAGGACCTCGCGGACACGGATCCCGCCGCGCTGGACACCTCCCACCCGCACGTCATGGTGTGTTCCACGTACGGGGACGGCGAGCTGCCCACGTCCGCGCGGGCCTTCGCGACGGCGGTGGCCGAAGGAGCCGCGGATCTGAGCAGCGTGCGCTACGCGGCGTTCAGCCTCGGGGACCGCACGTACGGGGAGACGTTCTCGCGCGGCGTCGTCGTGCTGGACGAGACCCTCGCGGCAGCGGGCGCGTCCCGGTTCGGGGACGCGGGTCGGCACGACGCCGCCGAGGGCCGACCGCCCGCGCGGCAGGCGTGCGAGTGGCCGGACGGGATCGCCGAACTCAGCCGCGTTCCTGCCCCGCGAGCCCCGCACGGGAAATGATGTAGTCCACCACGGGGTCGTAGAGGTGCGGGGGGACGTTGTCGTCCAGCGGGACCACGACCTCCACCTGCCCCTGGGCCTCAGCGACGAAGATCCCGGGGTCGTTGCAGTCACCCATCGCGATGGTGGACAGCCCCGCCCGCGAGCCCGCGTACCCGGCCATCCCGTGATCGGCGATCACGAGGTCCGGCGCCTCGCGGCCCTGGTCCCGCAGGTGATCGAGGACCAGCTGCATGGGCTCGGGGAAGTGGGTGTGGCGCAGGCCGCCGTACTGCTCGACCATCACGACGTCCTCGATCTGGCGGACGTCCCCGTCCTCGAACGGCAGGGCCTCGTCGAAGCGCAGCACGCGCGCCCCGGACTTGCGGGCCACCCGCGCGAGGCGGGCGTAGACGGGCGCGAGGCCGGAGGGATGACCGGTCGCGAACAACAACCGCTTGCGGCCCTGCACCGCGCGGCTGAACAGCTCGGCGTAGCGGTCGAGTCCGGCCACGCACAGCTGCGCGGAAATGGAGTCCTGGCCCTCGGCGTACTCGGGGTCGTCGTTGATCCCCACGCGGTCGCGCATGAGCTCGAAGACGGAGTCGAAATCCCAGTCCCTGATGCGCTCGACCCCCATGTGCTGGTGCTGGTCCCCGTCCAGGAAACCCTGGATGTTGCGGAGGTTGGCTTCACGGGGGGTCGCGACGGCCCCGGTGATCCGGGAGCGGTCCAGGTAACGGGCAAGGGAATCACGGCTCAGGTACGCGGTGGTCACACGGGAAAGTTTAGGCGTCGTGCTCGCGCGCCGCACAGGCGAGGTAGGCCGCAGTGTGCTGCGCGGCGACGTCGTCCCACGTCAGCTCGCGCGCTCGCAGCCGAGCGGCGTGTGACATTGCTCGCCACGCGCCCGGGTCCCGGGCCGCGCGGTACAGGGCGTCCGCCCAGCTCGCGGGCTCGCGGTCCGGGACGAGCCGGCCGGTCTCACCGTCGCGCACGGCGTAGCGCAATCCGTCCACGTCCGTGGCCAGGACGGGCGTCCCGCACGCCTGGGCCTCGACCGCCACGAGCCCGAACGTCTCCGACGACGACGCCACGGCCACCGCGTCTACCCGGCCCATGAGTCGGGCGAGGTCCTCGCGGGGCAGGGAGCCGCGGAAGTCGACGGCGCTCGCCACGCCCCCCGCGTCCGCCAGCTCGCGTAGGTGGGCCAGGAAATCGGGGGAGCCCACACCGGCCAGGATCAAGCGAACGGGAACGTCAGGGTGACTGCGGTGCAACTCTCCGAGCGCGCGGACCAGGATCTGCTGTCCCTTGAGGGGTTGCATGCGTCCCGCGGACAGGACGGTGAAGGGCCCGTTCCGTAACTTGTCCCGTTCGTCCGGGACCGGCGGGTGGAAGACCTCGGGGTCCACCCCGGGCGGGATCACGACCACGCTCGCCGGATCCGCGCCGTACAGCTCCACGACCTGCCGCTGTTCCGCGGGGGTGTTCACCACGGTGCGGCAGGCGTGGGCGATCAGTTCTCGTTCGGCGGCCTCCCGCTCGGCCGGTTCGGGGGACTCGTCCGATCCGGCGCGCAGGTTCTTGGCGGCGGCGGAGGTGTGGAGGGTCAGGACGAGGGGAGCCCGGAGGAAGCTGGCCACGTGGAGCCCGGCCACGCCGGAGAGCCAGTAGTGGGCGTGCACGACGGGCGCGGCGTCGTCGGCGTAATGCTGTGCGAGGGCCTCGCCGAAGGCATAAGCGAACCGGGGCAGGCCCTCCTTGGGGACCTCTGCGGCGCCCGCGAGCGCCACGGTGAGCAGCCGCACGCCCGGGGCGAGGTCCGTCGTGCGAATGCCGGGGGAATGGGACGGATCGCGATCGAGGGTGGCCATGTCCACGGCCCAGCCCGCGTGGGCGAGCGCGTGGGCTAGGTGCCACACGTACACGTTCATGCCACCGGCGTCCCCGGTCCCGGGCTGGTCCACGGGGGACGTGTGCATGCTCAGCAGCAGGACACGGGGCCGATCGGGAGAGGACACGCGACCAGCCTACTGGGGCGGCGTACCGGGACCGCCCGCCCGGGAACGAGTGCGCGTGACTCGGGCGGGGCCGGGCGTGCCGACGGCGCAGGGCACAATGGAATGGTGAGTGCGATGACAGACCGACAGCCCCGGCAACCCAGCGAACGCAGCGCGGTGGTGGACCTCTCCGCCGTGCAGCACAACGTGCGGCGCCTCGCGGAACTCGCCCGGGGGCGCACGCTGATCGCCGTGGTCAAGGCAGATGCGTACGGCCACGGGGCGGTTCCGGTGGCGCGCGCGGTGCTCGCCGCCGGCGCCCATATGCTCGGCACGGCGCACGCGTCCGAGGCGGTGGCCCTGCGCGACGCGGGCATCACCGCCCCCGTGCTCGCGTGGCTGCACACCCCTGCCACGGACTTCGAACAGGCGCTGCGACGCGACGTCCGCCTGGGTCTCAACGGGTGGGAGCTCGACGCCGTTCTGGCCGCCGCCCGCGACACGGGCACCCCGGCCACGGTGCACCTGAAACTCGATTCCGGGCTCGGCCGCAACGGTGCCACGGTGGAGGAGTGGCCCGGGTTCGTCGAGCGCGTGGTGGCCGCTCAGAACGCCGGTCTGCTGAGCGTGGAAGGGATCTTCACGCACCTCGCCGTCGCGGACGAACCGCAGCGCGAGGCCGAGACCGTTGCGCAATTACACGCACTCAGCGATGCGGTGCGGATCGCGCGCGACGCGGGCCTGGACCCCACCCTGATCCACGCGGCCAACACCCCCGGATTATTCGGGGCACAGGACATGGCGGACCCCGATCTCGTGCTCCGCGACGCCGTGCGGGTGGGGCTGGGCCTGTACGGGCTGAGCCCGTTCGCGGATCGCACCCCCGAGGACTTCGGCCTGCGCCCGGTCATGACCCTGCGGACCCGTGTGGCCAACGTCAAAGCCGTGCCCGCGGGCCACGGGGTCTCGTACGGTTTCGCGTACCGCACCACCGGGCCAACGCACCTTGCGCTGATCCCGCTGGGCTACGCCGACGGCGTTCCCCGGGTAGCCACGGGCGCCCCCGTGCGGATCGGGGACCGGGTGTACCCCGTGGTGGGGCGGATCGCGATGGACCAGTGCGTCGTGGACCTGTCGCGGGGCGGGGAGCCCGCGGCGTCGTCGTCCGGATCGGAACCGCCCGGAGTGGACTCGTCCGCGGCGGAACCGCCCGTGCGCGTGGGGGACGAGGCCGTGCTGTTCGGGGCGGGGGAGGACCCGTCCGCTACGCGGTGGGCGGATGCCGCGGGGACGATCAACTACGAGATCGTCACGAGGATCTCGCCGCGCGTACCCCGGGAGTACGTGAACGCTCCCGATGCCGACGGCGTCGGAACAGCCGGGAGCGCGGCGGACGGTGCCGCCTGGACCGTGACTCGGCATCCCGACACCGCTCATGACACCCGGGTGCTCGCCGAGCGGGTGGCCGAGCACCTGCGGGCCGGGGACCTGGTCATGCTCAACGGTGACCTCGGCGCCGGGAAGACCACGTTCACCCAGGGGCTCGGCCGGGGCCTCGGCGTGCGCGACGGGATCATATCCCCCACGTTCGTGTTGAGCCGCGTGCACCCCAACGATCCGGACGGGCCCCGCCCGGGCGGACCCGATCTCGTGCACGTGGACGCCTATCGCTTGGACTCCGCGGCGGACGTGGACGACATCGACCTCGAGGACACCGTGGACACGTGCGTGACCGTCGTGGAGTGGGGGACCGGCAAGGTGGAACACCTCAGCGATTCCCGGTTGGTGATCGACATCGTCCGGGCGCGGGGTACGCAGGACGGGCCCGGCTCGGCGGATCCGGTGTCGGACGCGACGGGTGCGGAGTCCACCGTGGGGACCACGGACGGTGAGGACCCCGCGGATCTCAGTGGGGCGGTGCTCTCCGGCGGATCAGGTTCCGACGGAGAGGGCGATTCCCCCTCCGCGGCGGACGTGATCCGCGCCCTCAACGACGAGTGGGAATCCGCGGAGCAACTCAGCGATGAACCGCGCGCGGTGATCGTGCGCGGCTACGGACCCCGTTGGGCGGACCCCCTCCAGTTGTGACCTCGCCACGCAGTGCCGGGGCGAGGGGCGGCCGGAGCCCGGAGTGATGGCGGCGGGCGGTCGCCGGGGCCCGGAGCGGTTGCGGGGCCGGGCTTAGACTGTTCGGGTGCTTGTGCTGAGTCTGGATTCCTCGTCGATCGCGTCCGTGGCACTGTCCCGGGACGGTGAGGTCTTGAGCAGGTTCGACACCGTCGACACCCGATCCCACGCCGAGGCCCTGGCTCCCGCCGTGCACGACCTCATGGCGGAGGCGGGCCTCACCGGCACCGACCTGGACGCCGTTCTCGTGGGCACCGGTCCCGGACCGTTCACGGGTCTGCGCGCGGGACTTGTGACCGGTCGCACCTTGGGCTTTGCATGGGCCCTGCCTGTCCATGGGGTGTGTTCCCTGGACGCGGCGGCGTTCCACGTGGCCCCGGAGGCGCTCGCCGCGGGTCATGCGGAGTTCGTGGTGGTCACCGATGCGCGCCGCAAGGAGCTCTACCGCCGCGACTACCGGGTGCACGAGGACGAGCTCGGACCCGTGATCACCCCGCTGGGCGATCCCCGGGTTGGCTCCCCGGAGGACGTTCCCGCGCTGCCGTGCTACGGCTCCGGTGCGGGGCTCTACCCCGATCGGTTGTCGCACGCGGTCCCGGGATTCTCGGACCTGCACCCCTCCGCCGCAGATCTCGCCCGGGCGGCGTGGGCGATCACGAGCCGCGGTCAGGAACTGAGCACCGACACGTCCCCCCTGTACCTGCGCGATTCCGACGCCAAGGTGCCCGCATCCCCCAAGCGGGCCACACGATGACGGGCCACCCCATGACGGGAGGGCACGCGGCTGCGGTGGGAGCGGCGTCGTCGTTACCGGCGGGCTACGCGCTGCGCCCCATGCAACCTGGGGACCTCGAGGACGTGTACGCGCTGGAGACCGTCCTGTTCCCCGAGGACGCCTGGCCCCGGCACATGTTCCACGAGGAACTGACCCACCCCACACGGCAGTACTGGGTGCTCACCCGGGACCGGGAGATCGTGGGCTACGCGGGGATGATGAGCATCCCGCCGGTCGCGGATGTGCAGACCATCGCGGTCGCGAAGGACCACGAGGGCAAGGGCCTGGGCAGTGCCCTGCTGCGCGTGCTGCACGAGGCCGCGATTCGCAGCGGCGCCACCGAGATGATGCTCGAGGTGCGGGCGGACAATCCGCGGGCACAAGAGCTGTACCGCCACTTCGGCTATCACCACATCCACACCCGGGCGCACTACTACGGGCCCGGCCACGACGCGCTGATCATGCGCTGCGAACTAGTCCCCGCGAAGGAGCCCACCCGCAGCGCGGACGGAAGGACCATTCATGAACACCGCTGAACCGCTCGTCATGGGCATCGAGTCCTCGTGCGACGAGACGGGTATCGGGATCGTGCGGGGCACCGAGCTGCTCACCAACACGGTGTCCTCGTCCATGGCCGAACACGTGCGCTTCGGCGGGGTGATCCCCGAGATCGCCTCGCGCGCGCACCTCGAGGCGTTCGTCCCCGCGGTGCGTGCTGCGCTCGACGACGCCGGTGTGACCCTGGACCAGCTCGACGCGATCGCCGTGACCTCCGGGCCCGGGCTCGCCGGGGCGCTCATGGTAGGGGTCGCGGCGGCCAAGGCACTCGCGGTGGCCACGGGCAAACCCCTGTACGCGATCAACCACCTCGTGGCCCACGTGGGGGTGGGTCTGCTCGACGACCGCGGTGAGCTGCCCGACGGCCTGGGCGCGCTGCTCGTCTCCGGGGGCCACACCGAGATCCTGGCCGTCCCCGACATCACGAGTGACGTGCGGCTACTGGGCGCCACGATCGACGACGCCGCCGGCGAGGCCTACGACAAGGTCGCCCGCCTGCTCGGACTCTCCTACCCCGGTGGACCGGCGATCGACAAGGCCGCGAAGGACGGCGACCCGACGGCTTTCGCGTTCCCCCGGGGGCTGACGGCGGGCAAGTACATGGGGTCGGCCGAGAATCCCGGTCCGCACCGTTACGACATGTCCTTCTCCGGCTTGAAGACGGCCGTGGCCCGCGTGGTCGAGGCGTTCGACGCCGCCGGTCAACCCGTCCCCGTGGCGGACGTGGCCGCAAGCTTCCAGGAGTCGGTCGTGGACGTGATCGCGCGCAAGACCGTGCTGGCGTGCACCGAACACGGGATCACCACCCTTCTCATGGGCGGGGGCGTGGCCGCCAATTCCCGGTTGCGGGAGGTCGTGACCGCGCGGTGCGGTGAGCACGGGATTCCCGTGGTGATCCCGCCGCTGTCCCTGTGCACCGACAACGGCGCGATGGTGGCCGCCCTGGGCTCCCGGCTGGTGGCGCAGGGCCGTCAGCCCACCGGGATCTCGTTCACCGCGGACCCCGGCCTGCCGGTGTCCACGGTGTCGATGCCCGCGGCGTAGTCCTGCCGGGCCGTATCCGGATCAGCGTTCCGAGCGGTTGCGCTCCACGATGTCCATGACCACGGCGCGCAGGTCCCCGCCGTTCTCCCGGGCCACGCGCCGTTGGCGCTGATAGCCCACAGCCCCGCTCATCATGGTCTCCACGTGCGCGAGCTCGCGGGCGCAGCCGAGCTCGTCCGCGAGGGGTTCCAGATCGGTGAGCAGATCCGCGAGGTCCTCCGTGACCAGGCGCTCGCGGTTGCGGGTGTCCCGGATCACCACGGCCTCGAGACCGTAGCGCGCGGCGCGCCACTTGTTCTCCTGGTGGTGCCACGGGGGCATCACGGGGATCGTCCCGCCGTCGTTGAGGGAACGGGAGAAGGACTCCACCAGGCACTGCGTCAGTGCGGCGATCGCGCCCACCTCCCGCAGGGTCGAGGGACCGTCGCACACGCGCATCTCCACGGTCCCGAAGCGGGGGACGGGGCGGATGTCCCAGCGGTTCTCGGAGATCTCCTCGATCACGCCGGTCTCGATGAGGTCGTTGACGTAGGACTCGTACTCGCCCCACGTGTCGAAGTGGAAGGGCAGCCCCGCCGTGGACAGCTGCTGGAAGATCAGTGCCCGGTGGGACGCGTACCCCGTGTCCTGGCCGCACCAGTACGGCGAGTTCGCGGACAACGCGAGCAGGTGGGGGTAGTAGTTGAGCAGGCCCTCCAGGACGGGCAGGGCCTTGTCCCGGTGGTCGATGCCCACGTGCACGTGGGCCCCGAAGATCACCATCTGCCGGCCCCAGTACTGCGCCCGGTCCAGGACCTTGAAGTAGCGTTCCTTGTCCACCACGGGCTGGTCCGCCCACTGGGAGAACGGGTGGGTCCCCGCGCCGAAGATCTCGAGGGACCGAGGATCCGTGATTTCCCGGATCCGGTCCTGGGTGTCCGCGAGCTGGTCCACGGCCTCGCCCACGGTGTCGCACACACCGGTCACCATCTCCACGGTGTTCTGCAGGAACTCGCCCGTGACATGGGGGTGGTCCCCCTCCTCACCGAACTGCGGGTGCTGCGCCACGAGGGCATCGAGGACCTCCTGGCCGCGCGGGGCGAGCTCGCCGCTCTCGCGCTCGACCAGGGCGACCTCCCACTCCACACCCAGGGTGGAACGTTCGGAGCTGTGGAAATCAATCTGCACGGCGTGGTCCTCTCATGGGTGCACCGGGATCGGCGGTCGTGACCTGAACCGGGACGTCGTTGCCGACCACCGGGGTGTCGCGCGCGGTCCGAACACAGGGGTATCAGTGTACGAGGTTTACGGCGAGCACCACGCGCCGTTCCTTCCCCGCCTGCTCGAGTCGCGTCATGACCAGGGTCGCTCGCTGTGTGCCCCGGGGTGCAAGTTGCTTACGCAATTGCTCGGGGGTCACGTCCGTGCCGCGTTTCTTGATCTCCAGCGTTCCCACGTCCTGCTCCCGCACCCACTTCTTGAGGGTCTTCACGGTGTGGGGCAGCACCTCGCGCACCTCGTACGCGGTGGCCAGCGGGGTGTGCACGAGCGTGTCCGAGCTCAGGTACGCGATCGCGGGATGGATCAGCCGCGCTCCGATGCGCTGCGCGAGATCGGTCACGAGCCCCGCGCGGATCACCGCGCCGTCGGGCTCGTAGAAGTACTGCCCCACCGCGCCCAGCAGATCCCCTTCCGCCGCGGGCGACTCCCACGTCGCGGAGGTCAGTTCGGCCGCCGACGACGCCGCGGCACCGTCCCGGGATGCGTCACCGCTCCGGCCGTCCCCGGCACCCGGCGCGTCCTCACCCGGCACGAGCGTGTCGTCGGCGGCGCCGGGAAGGCGGGGCGCGCCGTCGTGCCCGAGGACCAGGGCGGCGCGTGCGACGTCCGGGCGGCGCACGGCGTTGAACCACAGCGCGGCCTCCACCACGTCACCGTGCTGCGAGATCCACTGGGCCTCCGCGGCGCGCGGGACGTGCTCGTGGGGGATGCCGGGACCGAGCTTGGCACCCACGGCGAGCCCCCGGTCCGCGAGGTCCGTGACGAAGGACAGGGGAGGGGAGAAGGCCTCGGGGTCGAACAACCGCCGCATGCGGCCGTGACCCGAGACCCGGCGCGCGGGGTCCAACCACACGCCCTGCGCGGGACCGGACTCAAGGGCGTCCAGGTCCAGGGACTGGGCGTCCGCGCACACCACCCGGGCGCGCGGCCAGCCCGTGAGGTTGACGGTCGCCACGGCCGCGGTGACCGGGTCCCGCTCGACCGCGGTGACCGTGCGCTCGAGCGCGGCCAGGGCCAGCGAGTCCGCGCCGATCCCACATCCCAGGTCCACCACGTGCTCGATCCCCGCTTGCGCGAACCGCTGGGCGTGCAGGGCGGCCACCGACCACCGGGTGGCCTGCTCCACACCGTCGCGCGTGAACACCATGTGACGGGCGAAGTCCCCGAACTTGGCGTGGGCCTTGGCGCGCAACCGGGACTGGGTGAGGACCGCGGCCACGAGCTCCGGGTCGTGGCCCTGTGCTCGCAGGGACTGGGAGAGCGCGAGCGTGGCCTCCGGGTCGTAGGGGCCCAGCGAATCCAGCAGCCGCATCCCCTGCGGGGTCAGCAGCTGGGCGAGGCTGCGGGTCTCGGCGTCGTCGGGAGCGGTGGAGGCGTTCACGCGTCCATCACATCACGGCGCGGGGAAGCCGCGGCGAACGCGCGGGCCGCGACGCCCGTCACAGAGCCATTTACATTACGATCCGCATCCCTAATTAGGTTAGGCTCACCTAGTGGCTGGCCGCCCGTAACAGACGACCCCGCGAGATTGCGAGAAGATCCATGTCCATGAACCGATTGATCCCCGGTGTGGCGCTGAGTGCCGTGGCGGCACTGGCCCTCGTGGGATGCGGTGCCAACGCCCAGAACGCCTCCGACACCCAGGCGTCCTCGGCCACCGTGACCGTCACGGACAACAAGGGCGAGCAGACCGTTCCCGCACCGCCGCAGTCCGTGGTGGCCACCGACAACCGGGTGTTCGAGACGCTCGCGGACTGGGGCGTACAGCTCAAGGCCGCCCCCAAGCAGCTGATCCCGAACGGCATCTCCTATGCGAACGACGACGCCGTGGTGGACCTGGGTTCGCACCGCGAACCGAATCTCGAGGCGATCGCCGGGGTGGACCCGGACCTCGTGATCAACGGGCAGCGCTTCGCGCAGTACTACGACGACATCAAAAAGCTCGTCCCGGACGCCGCCATGCTGGAACTGGATCCGCGCGACGATCAGCCGCTGGACGAGGAACTCAAGCGCCAGACCACGGCCCTGGGCGAGGTCTTCGGCAAGCAGGAGGAAGCCCGCCGACTCACCGACGGGCTCGACCAGGCCGCCCAGCGCGCCAAGGACGCCTACGACGGCCAGTCCACGATGGGCGTGATCGTCTCCGGTGGTGACATCGGGTACGTGGCACCGAGCAAGGGACGCACGATCGGCCCGCTGTTCGACATGGTGGGGCTGCAGCCCGCGCTGAAGGTCGAGGGCTCCGACAACCACCAGGGGGACGACATCTCCGTGGAGGCCATCGCCCAGTCCCGCCCGGAACTGCTCATCGTGCTGGACCGTGACGCGGGCGTGAAGACCTCCGAGGGTGCCAGCCCGGCGTCCGAGGTGATCGAGAAGTCCGAGGCCCTCAAGGACGTCCCCGCGGTGAAGAACGGCAACGTGGTCTACCTGCCCGCGGACACCTACACGAACGAGGGGATCCAGACCTACACCGAGATCCTCGACGACATCGCGGAGAAACTGGGAGGCCGGAGCAACTGATCCCTCCCACCCCGCACGACCACCGACGCCCCGCGGGAGCCTCCCGCGGGGCTTCGGCATGATCCAGGAAGCACACGTGATGGTCTCCACTGCACAACGTCCGACCCGCACGGGGGTGGCCCGGGACTGGAAGTTCTGGCTCGCCCTGCTGGTGGTCCTGGGACTGCTCTGGCTGTCCCTGGTCACGGGGGTCGCGGACCTTTCGGACGCCCAGGGTGAGCAGTTCCTGGGTCTGACCCGGATTCCCCGCACGGTGGCCCTGGTCCTGGCCGGTGCCGCGATGGCCATGTCCGGGCTGGTCATGCAGTTGCTCACCCAGAACCGGTTCGTGGAACCCACGACCACGGGCACCACCGAGTGGGCCGGGCTGGGGTTGTTGCTCATGATGATCCTGGCCCCGGACGCCGGGTTGAGCGCGCGGATGATCGGCGCGATCGTGGCCGCGTTCGTGGGGACCATGGTGTTCTTCGCGTTCCTGCGCCGGGTTACGCTGCGTTCCTCCCTGATCGTGCCGATCGTGGGGATCATGCTCGGGGCCGTGGTGGGGTCGATCTCCACCTACCTGGCGCTCGTCACGGACCGGTTGCAGAACCTGGGCGTGTGGTTCGCCGGCAGTTTCACGTCCGTGCTGCGCGGCCAGTACGAGACCCTCTGGGTCGTGGCACTCGTGGCGGTGCTCGTGGTCATCACCGCGGACCGGCTCACCATGGCGGGACTCGGCGAGGACATCGCGACCAACGTGGGATTGAACTACAACCGGATCATCCTGATCGGCACCGGACTCGTGGCCGCGGCCACCGGCGTGGTCACGGTGGTCGTGGGCAACCTGCCGTTCCTGGGGTTGATCGTGCCCAACGTGGTGTCCCTGTTCCGGGGCGACGACCTGCGCTCCAACCTGCCGTGGGTGTGCCTGCTCGGGATCGGCCTGGTCACGGTGTGTGACCTGATCGGGCGCACGATCATCGCGCCGTTCGAGGTCCCCGTGTCCCTGATCCTGGGCGTCGTGGGCGCTGCGGTGTTCATCGCCCTGTTGCTGCGAAGCCGGCGCCATGTCTGAGGTGACCGCGCTGCGCCACGACCGGGCGCGCACTGGATCGGGGGCCTTCGTCTCCCCAGCCCACCGCCACCGCTACTGGATCACCGCGCTGTCCTTGTTCGCGGCGGGACTCGTGTTCTGCGCGGGCATCCTCACGTGGGACAACCCCCTGCCGTTCGGCACCCCGGGGTTCTGGCGGATCGCCGAGTCCCGGGCCACGAGCGTGGTGGTGATCCTGATCGTGGCGGTGAGCCAAGCCATGGCCACGGTCGCGTTCCAGACCGCCGCGAACAACCGGATCATCACGCCGTCGATCATGGGTTTCGAGTCCCTGTACGTGCTCATCCAGACCTCGGCGGTCTACTTCCTGGGTGCGGTGGGGGTCAGTGCGGTGCAGGGGCTGCCGCAGTACGCCCTGCAGGTGAGCCTCATGATCGTGTTCGCGCTGGGGCTCTACGGCTGGTTGCTCTCGGGCAAGTACGCCAACGTGCAGGTGATGCTGCTGATCGGCATCGTCCTGGGCGGCGGGCTCGGCGCGGTGTCCACCTTCATGCAGCGCTTGCTCTCACCGAGCGAGTTCGACGTGCTCAGCGCCCGCTTGTTCGGCTCGGTGGCCAACGCGGATCCCGGGTACTTCCCGCTGGCCGTGCCGCTGTGCGTGGTGGCCACGGTGGCTCTGTACGTGCACTCCCGCACGCTCAACGTCATGGCCATGGGGCGGGACGTGGCCACGAACCTGGGCATGGACCACCGCCGGGAGCTGCTGCTCACCCTGTTCTGGGTGTCCATCCTGATGGCGGTCTCCACGTCCCTGATCGGGCCCATGACGTTCCTGGGGTTCCTCGTGGCGATCCTGGCGTACCAGTTCGCGGACACCCACGACCACCGCTACGTGTTCCCCATGGCCGCGCTGATCGGTTTCGCGGTGCTGTCCGGGGCCTATTTCGTCCTGAAGAACGTCTTCTACGCGGAGGGCGCTGTGTCCATCATCATCGAGCTGGTGGGTGGCAGTGTCTTCCTCTTCGTGATCCTGAGGAGGGGCAGACTGTGATCCAGTTGACCGGACTGGTCAAGGAGTACGGCACGGACTTGGCGATCGGGCCGGTGGATCTGCAGATCCCCGCCGGTGGCGTGACCGCGCTCGTGGGGCCCAACGGCGCGGGGAAGTCCACGCTGTTGACCATGATGGGTCACCTCTTGGGTCCCGAGGTCGGCACCGTGGAGATCGGCGGTCACGACGTGAGCAGGACGCCGCCGCGCGAACTCGCCAAGGTGGTCTCCACGCTGCGCCAGGAGAACCACTTCACCGCGCGGCTCACCGTGCGCCAGCTCGTGGCGCTGGGTCGCTTCCCCTATACGCGTGGGCGGATCACCCGGGACGACGAGCGGATCATCTCCGAGTCGATCGACTTCTTCGACCTGGGACCCCTGCAGAACCGTTACCTGGACCAGCTCTCGGGCGGTCAGCGCCAGCGCGCCTACGTGGCCATGGTGCTGTGCCAGGACACCGAGTACCTCCTGCTGGACGAGCCCCTGAACAACCTGGACATGCGCCACTCGGTGCACATGATGCATCACTTGCGCCGCGTCGCGGACGAGCTCGGACGCACCGTGCTGATCGTGCTGCACGACATCAACTTCGCGAGCCACTACTCGGACTGGATCTGCGCCGTGAAGGACGGTCGCGTGGTGGAGTTCGGCCCGCCCGAGCAGATCATGACGGACGAGACCCTCACGCGCGTGTTCGACACCCCGGTCACGTGCCACGACGGTCCCCACGGACGGCTCGCGGTCTACTACTGACGCGGCACGGACGGCTCGCGGTCTACTACTGACGCGGCACGGACGGCTCGCCGGCCACTACTGACGCGGCCGCGGGGAGGCTGGGGACAGCGGCGTCGTACCCGTGGATTGCGCCCAGAGGCGAGCGTGGCGGGCGCGCCTTGACCGCGTGCGGCCCGTCTCCCTACAGTGATGATTAGCACTCTCATGGTGAGGGTGCTAAAGGCCAGGCGCTCAATCGGCACCGCGACGACGGTTGGCACGCCAACTGGCCTGTGGCGGACGCGGTCATGGGACCCCATGACACGGCGCGTTCGCACACCGTCTCACACGCCTAGAAGAAAGGGAGAGATCGTGTCGGTCTCCATCAAGCCTCTCGAGGATCGCATCGTGGTTCAGCCGCTGGCCGCTGAACAGACCACCGCTTCCGGTCTGGTCATCCCGGACACCGCCAAGGAGAAGCCGCAGGAAGGCACCGTCCTGGCCGTGGGCCCGGGCCGCGTGGACGACAAGGGCAACCGCATCCCCGTGGACGTCAAGGAGGGTGACGTGGTCATCTTCTCCAAGTACGGCGGGACCGAGGTCAAGTACAACGGCGAGGAGTACCTGGTGCTCCCCGCGCGCGACGTGCTGGCCGTCATCGAGAAGTAATCCCCGCAACGACTTTCGTGCGCGGTGCCCGGACGTTCGCCCGAGAACGGGCCACGCGGGCACCGCGCCGTCATTTCCACACCCTTCTCGTTTCGTAAGGAGCACACATGCCCAAGCAGTTGGTGTTCAACGACGCCGCTCGCAAAGCGCTCGAATCCGGTGTCAACCGACTGGCCGACACCGTCAAGGTCACGCTGGGCCCCCGCGGGCGCAACGTGGTCCTGGACAAGAAGTGGGGCGCACCCACCATCACGAACGACGGCGTGACCATCGCCCGTGAGGTGGAGCTCGAGGATCCGTACGAGAACCTCGGCGCCCAGCTGGCCAAGGAAGTGGCCACCAAGACCAATGACGTCGCCGGTGACGGCACCACCACGGCGACCGTCCTCGCGCAGGCCATCGTCAAGGAGGGTCTGCGCAACGTGGCCGCCGGAGCGGCCCCGGGCGACATCAAGCGCGGCGTGGAAGCTGCCGTGGCCACCGTGGCCCAGCGTCTGCTCGACAACGCCCGCCCCGTGGAGGGCAAGGACGTGGCCCACGTGGCTGCGATCTCCGCGCAGTCCATGGAGATCGGCGAACTGATCGCCCGCGCCTTCGAGACCGTGGGCACGGACGGTGTGATCACCATCGAGGACGGTTCCTCCACCGAGGTGGAGCTGGACGTCACCGAGGGCATGCAGTTCGACAAGGGCTACCTGTCCCCGTCCTTCGTCACGGACCCGGAGCGCCAGGAAGCCGTCCTGGACGACACCTTCGTGCTGCTGTTCCAGGGCAAGATCTCCTCGGTCCAGGACCTCATGCCCGTGCTCGAGAAGGTGCTGCAGGCCAAGAAGCCGCTGACCATCATCGCCGAGGACGTCGAGGGCGAGGCCCTGTCCACCCTGGTGGTCAACAAGCTGCGCGGCACGCTCGACGTCGTGGCCCTGAAGGCCCCCGGTTTCGGTGACCGCCGCAAGGCGATCATGCAGGACCTGGCCGTGCTCACGGATGCGACCGTGATCACCCCCGAGCTCGGCATCTCGCTCGAGGGCGTGGACGTGTCCCAGCTGGGCAACGCCCGCCGGATCACCGTGACCAAGAACCAGACCACGCTCGTGGACGGTGCGGGCTCCTCGGAGGCCGTGGCCGAGCGTGTGGCGGAGATCAAGGCGGAGATCGCTCGCACGGACTCCGAGTGGGACCGTGAGAAGCTCCAGGAGCGCCTCGCGCGCCTGGCCGGTGGCATCTCGGTGATCAAGGTCGGTGCTGCGACCGAGGTCGAGCAGAAGGAACGCAAGCACCGCATCGAGGACGCCGTGTCCTCGACCCGCGCGGCCCTCGAGGAGGGCATCGTGGCCGGCGGCGGTTCCGCGCTGGTCCACGCCTCCAAGGCGCTCGACGGCACGGACCTCGGTCTGACCGGGGACGCGGCTACGGCCGTGACCATCGTGCGGCGCGCCCTGACCCAGCCCCTGCGCTGGATCGCGGAGAACGCGGGCCAGGACGGCAACGTCGTCGCGGCGCGTGTGGCGGACCTCGAGCCCGGCAACGGCTACAACGCCCTGACGGACGAGTACGAGGACCTGCTCGCCGCGGGCATCATCGACCCCGTCAAGGTCACCCGTTCCGCTCTGCAGAACGCGGCGTCCATCGCGGCGCTCGTGCTCACCACCGAGACGCTCGTGGCCGAGCACAAGGGCGAGGACGCCTGACGCGTCCCACCCCGCCCACCTCGGTGGGTGACCGGGAATCGGCGGTTCACTCCTCCCGGGAGTGGGCCGCCTTTTCCCATGTCGTGTCGCGTAAGGACCCGCACCGCGAACGGTTCGCATCCTGCCGCGGCGCCCCCTTGGCTGAATCAATGCCGTCCGCCCCGAAGCGCTCCTCGCACGATCCCGGGTCGAGCGCTGCCGGTTCCGTGACCGGCGCCGCGGTCGCTTCCGCGGACGACGGCGCCCACCCCCGTATCGGACCGGCGGCACCGCAGGACGCGCGCCCCGCCGATGCCGCCGCCCGGGTGGCCCGGTACTGGCTGCACACGTTCAAACGCTTGTTACCCCCTGGCCACGCTCACAATCTTGCTGACCCTCGCCGCGCTGTGGGCGTTCTTCCTGACCACGCAGATCGCCCAGTTCCGTTCGCAGGGTGTGGCATCCGTGATGTACGTGGAGAACTTGGCGCTCGCTGCCGAACAAGTGGATTACTACGCGGCGGGTTGGATCGCGTTGTGGCCGTTGCTGTCGGCGGCGGCGATCATCGTGGCGGGGCAGCCTGGGTCCCGGATCGGTTTCGACCGGTTCCTCTCGTGGGGCCCGATCGTGCGCCTGGGGGATGCAGCGTACGCGCTCTACCTGGTGCACTGGCCGCTGCTGATTACCTACCTGGTGCTCCGTGACCGCCCGGACGCCGGAGCCCTCGCGGGAACCGCCCTCGTGCTGGCCTCGGTTGCGCTCGCCCTCCTTCTCACGCGCTGGTTCGAAGAACCCCTGAAGCGGTGGTCGTGACCGGAGGCCCGGTCGTGGCGAGTCGGACTCGTGATCGCGGTGTGCATGGGGCTCGTGACGGTGACCGCCGGCGCGTGGGAACGGGCGGAGCTGCAACGCAACCATCGACTGGGGGAGAACGCGTCCGCGAACAACCCTGGCGCCGTCGCCCTGCTGCCGGGCTACGAGTTCCACGGCGACCCGACCGCGCCCGCGCTGCCGCGCCCCGAGGAACTGCCCCACAGCGCCGCAAACCTGGGCGGGGGCTGTCCCGAGGACGTCGAGCTGCCCAAGCAGTTCCGGCAGTTCTGCCGCGAGCCGGTGGCCACGGAGGACCCCGCCCGCACCGTGCTGATGATCGGCAACAGCCACATGCAGCACTGGGTCCCCGTGCTCGAACCGCTGGCCCCGCGAACGGGTGGCGCGTGCTCGCCTTCATCCAGCATGGGTGCTCCTACACGGTGGCCGCGGAACTCGAGGACGCCGAGGCGTGCGCGACCTGGTTCGAGGGCAGCGACGAGATGCTCGCCGCCGCGGACCCGGACCTCGTGTTCGTGCAGGGCACCTTCAGCGAGCCGGACGGGGAGACGTGGAAGCCGGGCCTGGAGACCCGCGTGCGCGCCCCCGTGGCGGACGGCATCCAGGTGGTGGGCATCCGGGACACCCCACGGTTCCACGACGCCTCGGCCGAGTGCGCCGCGCTGCGCAGCCTCGAGTCCTCGGAGTGCGAGATCGTGGCCCCCATGCTCGACACCCCCGACCCCCAGCGGGACCTGGGCTCCAAACTGGAGGGTTTCGCGCCCGTGGACATGACCGACGTCGTGTGTCCCGACGGCGCGTGCCGGCCCGCCGTGGGCAACATGATCGTCTACTTCGACGACGACCACCTCACCGGGATGTATGCAGCCTCAGCCTCCCACAGCTTCGCCCAGCGGGTGTCGGACGCCCTGCAGCAGGACGGGATCACGGGGATCGCGTTACCCGAGTAACTCCTTGTCAGACGGGGGAGGTCTACTATGGCCTGCGTGCTTCCCCCCGATCGAACCCCCACTCTCTCGCCCGCCCCCTGTTCACCCAGCGCCGGCACGTGGTCTGCGGTGGAGCGTCACCGCACGGCCCAGCTCGAGGCGCGGGCTGAACTCAACAACCCGGGGGCTCGGGTGCTGGAACCCGGCTACGAGTTCACGGGGGACGAGAACGCGCCAACTCTCCCTCGGCCGGAAGAGCTGGCGGACTATCACGCGGATCTGGGGTCGAAGTGCCCCTCGGACATCGACATCGACTCCTCGGTCCGGAAGTACTGCACGGAGGTCCTGGGCAACGACGACGCCGAGAAGACGGTCTTGGTCTTGGGGAACAGCCACGCCCAGCAGTGGATCCCCGCCATCAAGACCTACGCCCAGGACCACAACTGGCGGGTGATCGCGTACGTGGGGCAGGGATGCTTCTACACGGAGGCGTCGCAGCAGCCGAAGACCCAGCCGCACTGCGCCGGGTGGTTCGAGCACTCGGAGCACCTGCTCACCTCCAACGACTTCGACACAGTCTTCCTGCAGGGCACGTTCGCGAGCGTGGAGTCCGAAAGAGTGAACGAGAACCTCACGTCCGCCATCCGGCGTCTCACCGGGCGCGGAACGACGGTTGTGGGCATACGCGACAACCCTCGGTTCAAGGAGGGTCTCACCCAGTGTGCGTTGGCTCTGGACCGGGACGACCCCCAGTGCACCCAGGTGCCCCCGGCTGTGCGTCAGGACGATCCTCAGAAGGCTCTAGCCGACGGGATCGACGGGTACGTGACGGTGGACATGACGTCGTTCATCTGCCCCGGGGGATCGTGCCACCCGGTCATCGGCAACGTCTACGTGTTCGCGGACACCAACCACCTCTCCGCGCCGTACGGGGAGAGCCTCATCGATGCTTTCGGCGACCAGCTCACCGAGGCACTGAGCTGATCCGACCGCGCGTCCTGGGCGAAGCGGGGTGAACACCCGGCACAGGGCGCTCCTGCGCAGCGCGGCGGCTTTCGAGGAGGCCTGCGGCGCCGCGCAGCGGTTACGATGGCCCGCATGCTTCCCTCCGAACACCGCGACGTGCCCAGTGTGCTTGCAGACGGTGCCGACCGTTCGACCAGCGACACCGGATCACTCGGTTCGTCGACTGCGCAGCGGGTCCAGAAGTACTCGGGGTTCCGCCCCGAGGTGCAGGGGTTGCGGGCGATCGCGGTGCTGCTCGTGGTCGTCTATCACGTGTTCATGGGCCGGGTGTCCGGTGGTGTGGACGTCTTCCTGCTGATCTCGGCGTTCTTCATGACCCTGTCGTTCGTGCGTCGGATCGAGGGCGGGCGGCCTCTGGGGCTGGGCCGGTACTGGCTGCACACGTTCAAACGCCTGCTGCCCCTGGCCACGGTGATCATCCTGTTCACCCTGGCGCTCATCTGGCTCGTGTTCCCGCGCACGGACGTCGCGGAGTTCCGGTCCCAGGGCGTGGCCTCGATCCTGTACCTGGAGAACTGGGCGCTGGCGTCCAACGCGGTGGACTACTACGCGGCGGACCATTCCACGGCCTCGCCGTTCCAGCATTTCTGGTCCCTGTCGGTGCAGGGTCAGGTCTTTCTGACGTGGCCGTTGATCTTCGGGCTGGCCTGGTTGGTGAAGCGTCGGACGGGTCGCAGCAGCGTGCCGGTCCTGGCGGCGTGCTTCGGTGTGGTCTTCGCCGTGTCCCTGGTCTTCTCGGTGGTCACGACGGCCACGCAGCAGCAGTTCGCGTACTTCGACACCCGTGCCCGGTTGTGGGAGTTCGCCCTGGGGTCCTTGGTGGCCCTTGCCATTCCCTACCTGAACCTGCCCCGTGTGGTGCGGCTGGTGCTGGGCTGGCTCGGTTTTGTGAGCATGGTCCTTGTGGGCATTCTCGTGGATGTGCAGGGCGCGTTCCCGGGTTGGATCGCGTTGTGGCCGCTGCTGTCGGCGGCGGCGATCATCGTGGCGGGGCAGACGGGATCGCCGATCGGTTTCGACAGGTTCCTCTCGTGGGGTCCCATCGTGCGACTGGGGGATGCGGCGTACGCGCTCTACCTGGTGCACTGGCCGCTGCTGATCTCCTACCTGGTGGTCCGGGAGCGGCCTGTGGCGGGGCCGCGCTCGGGTGTGGCGCTCGTGGTGGTCTCGATCGTGCTGGCGCTGCTGCTGACGAAGTTCGTGGAGAACCCGTTGAAGCGGTGGAAGTGGCCGGAGGCGAGGAACTGGCGGCTCGCTCTGGTCATTGTGATCTGCATGGGTCTGGTGCTGGCGAGCGCCGGCACGTGGTCTGCGGTGGAGCGTCACCGCACGGCCCAGCTCGAGGCGCGGGCTGAACTCAACAACCCGGGGGCTCGGGTGCTGGAACCCGGCTACGAGTTCACGGGGGACGAGAACGCGCCCGTACTGCCTGCCTCGATGCAGGACCAGTGGGTGGGACTGCCCCGCGCCTGCGAGGGAGAGTACAAGAGTGCAAACCGAACGGCCCAGGGTTTCTGTCGGCAGACGGAGAAGGTGGAGAACCCGACCAAGGTGGTGGCCGTTGTTGGCAACTCCCACATGGAGCAGTACATGGGCGCGGTGATCCCGGTGGCGGAGGAGGAGAACTGGCAGCTGATCTCGGTGCTGCAACCCGGGTGCGGCTTCGGCGTGGAGGGTCAGTCGAGCACGTGCCGCGATGGAAACGAGGCCGTCATGGACTACCTCGAGGTCCTGAAACCGGACGTTGTGATGACCACTTCCACCCGCTCGGAGCTCATGGACGGGGGCGCCGAGCACGTGGTGAGCGGGCTCGAGGAGCTCACCCAGGACCTTACGGAGCAGGGCAGCATAGTGGTGGGATTCCGGGACAACCCCCGGCTGGACTTCGACCCCACCCGCTGCATCGCGGAGAAGGGCCGGGACGACGAATCCTGCCGAGTTGCACGGCAGACCGTTCTCGGGGACACGGATCCCGCCTCGAGCCTAGACAGCATTCCGGGCTTCGTGGGGATCGACCCCACAGACCTGATCTGTCCGGTGGACGTGTGTGCACCCGTGATCGGCAATGTGGCTGTGTGGCTCGACTCGCACCACCTCACGTGGGACTACACGCGCAGCATGGCCCCGCTGTTGCACGACACCCTGGTCCGCGCGGTCCAGGTCACACCGGGGGTGGCCGCGGAGTGAGCCCTCGGCGCGCGCCGTAGACTGGTGGGGACATTCTCGCGTGAAAGGGATTATTCGTGTCTGAACCCGTGCCCACGGCCCTCATGGACGACCCGTTCGGCTTCACCGGACTGACCTACGACGACGTGCTGTTGCTTCCCGGCAACACGGACGTGATCCCGTCGGAGGCCTCCACCAGGACTCGCTTGTCCCGCAGGATCACGCTGGAGGCTCCCGTGCTCTCTGCCGCGATGGACACCGTCACGGAATCGGCCATGGCCATCTCCATGGCCCGCCAGGGCGGGCTCGGCGTGATCCACCGCAACCTGTCCATCCAGGACCAGGCGGATCACGTGGACCGCGTCAAGCGCAGCGAGTCCGGGATGATCACCAACCCGGTCACGGTATCCCCGGAGGCCACGCTCGCGGAACTGGACCGGTTGTGCGGCTACTACAAGGTCTCCGGTCTGCCCGTGGTGGACGAGTCCCAGAAGCTGCTCGGGATCATCACCAACCGGGACACCCGCTACCTGCCCGAGAGCGATTTCGAGACCCGGCTCGTGCGGGACGTGATGACCCCCATGCCGCTCGTCACGGGCAACGTGGGGATGAGCCGAGACGAGGCCCACAAGCTGCTGGCCACGCACAAGATCGAGAAGCTGCCGCTCGTGGACGACCAGGACCGGCTGACCGGGCTGATCACGGTCAAGGACTTCACCAAGGCCGAGCAGTACCCGCTGGCCACCAAGGACGACGAGGGCCGGTTGCGCGTGGGTGCCGCCGTGGGCTTCTTCGGCGACGGCTACGAGCGCGCCATGGCGCTCGTGGAGGCCGGGGTGGACGCCCTGTTCATCGACACCGCCAACGGTCACTCCCAGGGCGTGCTGGACATGATCGCCCGGCTCAAGAAGGACTCTGCCGCCGCCCACGTGGACATCATCGGTGGGCAGGCCGCGACCCGCGCGGGCGCCCAGGCGATCGTGGACGCCGGCGCGGACGCCGTGAAGGTGGGTGTGGGTCCGGGTTCCATCTGCACGACCCGCGTGATCGCGGGCGTGGGCGTCCCGCAGATCACCGCGATCAACGAGGCCGCCCAGGTCACCATCCCCGCGGGCGTGCCGCTGATCGCCGACGGCGGGCTGCAGTTCTCTGGGGACATCGGCAAGGCCCTCGTGGCCGGTGCGGACTCCGTGATGCTCGGCTCCCTGCTGGCCGGTTGCGACGAGTCCCCCGGGGAACTCGTGTTCGTGGGCGGCAAGCAGTTCAAGGCGTACCGCGGTATGGGCTCGCTCGGGGCCATGCAGTCGCGCGGCAAGAACACGTCCTACTCCAAGGACCGCTACTTCCAGGCGGACGTGGCCGACGACCAGAAGCTCATCCCCGAGGGCATCGAGGGCCAGGTGCCCTATCGCGGGCCACTCGCGTCCGTGCTGCACCAGTTGGACGGTGGGCTGCGCCAGACCATGTTCTACGTGGGCGCGCACAGCATCGAGGAGCTCAAGCACAAGGGGCGGTTCGTGCGGATCACGCCGGCCGGGCTCAAGGAGTCCCACCCGCACGACATCACCATGACGGTGGAAGCCCCCAACTACAAGCGCTGATCGCGCCAGCCCCCGCGCTCTCCGCGCGGTGAAAGGATCCCTCGTGAGTTACGACATCGAAATCGGGCGCTCCAAGCGGGCACGCCGCACGTTCAGCCTGGACGAGATCGCCCTGGTGCCCTCCCGACGCACGCGCGACCCGCAGGACGTGAGCACCTCGTGGCAGATCGACGCCTACAACTTCGACATCCCCGTGGTGGGTGCGCCCATGGACTCCGTGATGTCCCCGGCCACGGCGATCGCCCTGGGCCGCTGCGGCGGTCTGGGCGTGCTGGACCTCGAGGGCCTGTGGACCCGCTACGAGGACCCGCAGCCCGTCCTGGACGAGATCGCGGACCTCAGCTCTGAAAACCTGCCGCAGGCCACACGGCGGATGCAGGAGCTGTACTCCGCCCCGATCCAGCCCGAGTTGATCAAGGCCCGGTTGGCCGAGATCCGCGAGTCCGGGGTGATCGTCTCCGGCTCCCTGTCCCCGCAGCGCGTCGTGGAGCACTACCGCACCGTGCTGGAGGCGGGCGTGGACCTGTTCGTGATCCGCGGCACCACGGTCTCCGCCGAGCACGTCTCGCGCACCCAGGAGCCCCTGGACCTCAAGAAGTTCATCTACGACCTGGACGTTCCCGTGATCGTGGGCGGCGCCGCGGGCTACACCCCGGCCCTGCACCTCATGCGCACGGGTGCGGCGGGCGTGCTCGTGGGCTTCGGGGGCGGCGCGTCCCTGCGCACCGAATCCATCCTGGGCATCCACGCGGCCATGGCCTCGGCCATCTCCGACGTCGCCGCGGCCCGCCGCGACTACCTCGACGAATCGGGCGGTCGGTACGTCCACGTGATCGCCGACGGCGGTCTGGGCACCTCGGGTGACATCGTCAAGGCCATCGCCATGGGCGCCGACGCCGTGATGCTCGGGACCCTGCTGGCCCGCGCGGAGGAGGCCCCGGGTCAGGGCTGGCTGTGGGGTCCCGAGGCCCACAACCCGCACTCACCGCGCGGTGTGCGCACCCACGTGGGGACCGTGGGTCCTCTGGGTGAGCTGCTCAACGGGCCCTCGCGCCACGTGGACGGCTCCTCTAACGTGATCGGTGCCCTGCGCCGGGCCATGTCCACCACCGGCTACTCCGAGCTCAAGGAGTTCCAGCGCGCGGACGTGGTGATCCGCAGCTGATCCCCCCGTGCCGGGCCGCGGGTGCGCCCGCGCTTCCGGCCCGGAAACCGGTGGCCGTTACGGACCCGTGACCCGTGGCCGTCCCGTGATCGGGGCTGACCGTACCCCCGCTGATTTGGGAAACGTCCAGCCCGGAGCACTAGGGTTGAGGGGTGCTCAAGACCGCCCTGCGCCCCCGCTCCCTGGCTTTCCTGGCGGTCGCGCTGATCGTGGCGGCACTGTTCGTAGTGTTGAGCATGTGGCAGTTGAACGCTTCCCTGCAGTCTTCCACGGTGGTGGATCCCGCCAAGGACCGGGTCTCGACCCTGGGAGACGTGGTCTTCCCGGGGGAAGCCACGACCGCTCAGCAAGCCGATCACATGGTATCCGCGGTCGGGCGCTACGTCCCCGATTCCACGGTGCTGGTCCCGGGACGGTTGCAGGACGGCAACCCTGGGTACTGGGTGGTCACCCAACTCGCGATCCCCGATTCGCAACAGCGCTGGGACGCCGCCGATAACGACGTCTCGATCGCGGTGGCCCGGGGCTGGGTCGCTTCCGTCGACCGGGTGCCGCGAGCGCCGTCGGACGAGATCCGGGTGATCGGCAGACTCCTGCCCACGGACTCCCCGCTACCGAGCGAGAACGTGCCGGCCGGGCAGGTCGCGTCCGTGGCGTCCGCGCAGCTGAGCAATCTGTGGGACGTACCCCTGTACTCGGGGTACGTGGCCGCGTTCGCGGAGAACCCCGCGGCGGAACCGGCGCCCGTGACCCGGGAGGGTACGCTCGCGGTGTCGGCCGGGCTCATGGGGGAGGGGCTGGAACCCCTGCAGATCCAGCAGCAACCCGCGGACACCTCCGTGCACGCCCTGAACCTGTTCTACGCGATCGAGTGGGTCGTGTTCGCGGGCTTCGCGTTCTTCATGTGGTGGCGTTTCGTGCGGGACGACTACCTGCGTCGGCAGGACCCCGAGAAGTACTTCTACTTCGACGGCGCCTACTTCTGGGACGAGGCCGAGCAGTCCTACTACTACTGGGACGCCCAGGACCAGTGCTACTACTACTTCGACGACCAACCCGCGGTGCGCACGGAATCGCGCACCCCGCCCACGAGTTCCACCCCGCGATCCCACGGAGCCAGTCATGAGTGATCACACGCCGCAGCCCGATTCCCAGCCCCGCCCGGTGCGCCGCACCGACGGCGTGCGGGTCACCGCGCCCGAGGACGCCAGCCCCGAGCGCGCGACCGTCCCGGACAGCGTGCGCGCCAAGGCCGCCGCGCTGAAACCACGACGGCGCTTCGGCGGGACTGAGGCGCAGATCCGCGGCGCGCTGACCTTCTACAAGGTGTGCGCGTGGATCTCGGGTACCTTCCTGCTGCTGCTCGTCGCGGAGATGATCACCCGCTACGGCTTCGGCTACGACCTGATCGCGGGCGGCACGGACAAGGCCACGGGGCAGAGCGTGGCCCTGGGTTGGCAGGACCTCGAGCTCGAGAACCTGGCCGGGGGCGTGAACATCTCCACGTGGATCCTGATCATCCACGGTTGGTTCTACGTGATCTACCTGCTCTCATGCCTGCGCGTGTGGTCGCTCATGCGCTGGCCGTTCGCGCAGCTGGTCGTGATGGCCCTGGGCGGTGTGGTGCCGTTCCTCTCGTTCATCGTGGAACGCAAGATCCACCGCTCCACGGAGGCCGAACTCGTGGCCAATCCGCGCGCCGCCCGGCGCTACTGAGACCGGGCGAGGGTGTCCGAGCGGTGTTCTAGACTTGTCCGCGTGAGTGAATCCCCTGACACCCTGAGCGAACTGGAGCAACGTCCGGTACTCGTGGTCGACTACGGCGCGCAGTACGCGCAGCTGATCGCCCGCCGGGTACGCGAGGCGAACGTCTACTCCGAGATCGTCCCGCACACCTGGTCCACCGAGAAGATCCTGCAGCGCAACCCCGCCGCGCTGATCCTCTCCGGCGGCCCGGCGTCCGTGTACGCGCCCGGTGCGCCGCAACGGGACGCCGAACTGTTCGAAGCCGGCGTGCCCGTGCTGGGGATCTGCTACGGCTTTCAGATCATGGCCAACGCCCTGGGCGGGACCGTTGAGCGCACGGGTGTGCGCGAGTACGGGGCCACCGCCGCCTCGACCTCCGGGGACGGCGTGGGCACCATCCTGGACGGCACCCCGGACGTGCAGACCGTGTGGATGAGTCACGGTGACTCGGTCACCGCCGCGCCCGAGGGTTTCACGACCCTGGCTACTACGGAGGGCGTCCCGGTGGCGGCCTTCGAGAACCGCGAGCGTAGGCTGTACGGCGTGCAGTGGCACCCCGAGGTCAAGCACTCCGCGTACGGGCAGAAGATCCTGGAGAACTTCCTCTTCGAGGGGGCCCAGCTCACGCCCACGTGGTCCACGGGCAACATCATCGAGGAGCAGGTGGCCGCGATCCGCGCCCAGGTGGGTGACGGCAAGGCCCTGTGCGGGCTCTCCGGCGGTGTGGACTCCGCGGTGGCTGCAGCCCTTGTGCAGCGCGCGATCGGGGACCGTCTCACGTGCGTGCTGGTAGATCACGGTCTGATGCGCCAGGACGAGGTCGCGCAGGTCGAGAAGGACTACGTGGCCGCCACGGGCATCAAGCTCCACGTGGCCCGCGAGCAGGACCGCTTCCTCGCTGCGCTCAAGGGTGTCACCGACCCCGAGACCAAGCGCAAGAACATCGGCCGGGAATTCATTCGCGCGTTCGAGGCCGCCGAGCAAAAGGTGCTCAGCGACGAGGCCCAGGACGGCCAGCCCGTCCGGTTCCTCGTGCAGGGCACGCTGTACCCGGACGTCGTGGAATCCGGCGGCGGTGAGGGTGCCGCCAACATCAAGAGCCATCACAACGTGGGTGGGCTGCCCGAGGACCTGCAGTTCGAACTCGTGGAACCGCTGCGCGCCCTGTTCAAGGACGAGGTTCGCGCCGTGGGCCGCGAACTGGGACTGCCCGAGAACATCGTGGGCCGCCAGCCGTTCCCCGGTCCGGGTCTGGGGATCCGGATCATCGGTGAGGTCACCGAGGAGCGCCTGGACATCCTACGCCGCGCGGACGCGATCGCCCGCGAGGAGCTCACGCGCGCCGGACTCGACGACGACGTGTGGCAGATGCCCGTGGTGCTGCTCGCGGATGTGCACTCGGTGGGCGTCCAGGGGGACGGTCGCACGTACGGCCACCCCGTGGTGCTGCGCCCGGTGAGCTCCGAGGACGCCATGACCGCTGACTGGTCCCGCTTGCCCTCCGAGCTGCTCGCCCGGATGTCCAACCGCATCACCAACGAGGTCGAGGAGATCAACCGGGTGGTCCTGGACGTCACGTCCAAGCCGCCGGGAACCATCGAGTGGGAGTGAACCCCACCGCGTAGAGAGCCATCGTCAGTTGCGGTGCGCCGGTCCGCCCCATCCCCCGTGGTGAGCAGACCGGCGCACTCGTGAGTAGGAGCACCATGTCGACACCCGCCCCGGACCGTTCCCGAACAACCCCCCAGGACACGGGCGCCACGGGCGAGCGCGAACACCCCCGCGTGTCCCTGCGTTCCTGGACCCAACAGATGGACGCCTACACGGGCCCGGACACCCTGCTGGACTTCAACCAGGTGGACAACGTCTGCATCGATCTCACCGAGGCCAACTCCTCGGGGCAGGCACAGTTGCTCATGGGCCGTCCCACCCGGCTGTCCACGATGATCCACCAGGACAGCCCCGCGTACGAGCGCGCCGTGCGCTCGGCCCGGGCGCTGCGCACCAAGGTCCACGAGCTGTCGGTGATGCACGGTCTGGACGCCTCCTACCTGGCCGCGGGCACGGCGTCGTGGCTCGCCGATCCCGTGGCGGACGGGTTGCGCCGGTTCATCGCCCCGGTCCTGCTCGCCCCGGTCACGGTCAAGTTGCGCCCGGACCACAAGGACTTCGAATTGCACATCGTGGGTCCCGCCCACCTCAACCCGGCACTCGTGCGTCGGCTGCGCGAGGACCACGGCGTGGAACTGGCCACGGCGGAGATGTCCCGGCTCGCGTACGGCACCCGCAAGTTGGACCCCGCGCCCGTGCTGGAGACCCTGCGCCAGCTCGCGGCCCATGTCCCGGGCATGCACGTGGAACACGAGTTGCTGGTCTCCACGTTCGCGGATCTGCACGAACGTCCCGCAGACGAGCACGTGGTTGCGCACACCCAGTTGATCGAGGACCTCGCCCGGCTCAAGAACCCCGAGGTCGGCAAACTGCCAGTCGTGCGCCCCCTGACCGATCAGGCACCCGGTCTCGACGAGCGCGACCCCGCCCAGGAGCTGCTGCTCACGGACCTGGACGCCAATCAGCAGGAGATCGTGGACCTCGCCGAACAGGGTGAGAGCTTCGTGGTCGCTACACCCGTGGGCACCGCCGCGGTGGACACCGTGGTCTCCACGGTCGGCGCGCTCGTGCACCGCGGCCGCAGCGTCCTGGTGCTCGGCGAGTCCCGCACCACGCTCGCCGCGTTCAACCGCGCGTGGAACCGCACCGGCCTGGACTCCCTCGTCCTGCCGCTGGGCTCCCACCTGAGTCCGGACGACGTCGCGGAGCGGCTCGTGCGCGCCGTCGCCCGCAACGAACGCGCCGAGCAGCCGCAGCTGGAACAGCACCTGGACGCCCTGCAGCGCAGCCGCGAACAGCTGCGGGTGCACGAGGAATCCCTGCACGCACTGCGTCCCCGCTGGCAGGCCTCGCCCTACGAGGCCATGCAGGCGCTCGCGGAACTGACCGCGCGCACCCCCGGACCGCAGACCGCCGTGCGGTTCCGCCGTTCCGTGCTGGACGCCGTGTCCCACCGCAGCGAGGTGCAGCGTCAGCTCCAGCGCGCCGCGACCCTCGGCGCGTTCGACGCTGCGGCGCTCACGAGCCCGTGGCACGGTGCGCGGCTCGTCAACGACGACGAGGCCCGTGAGGCCCACGACCTCGCCAAGTCCCTGCTGCTCGAACTGACCACCCTCAAGACGGCCATGCGCAACGTCCTGGGGGTCTCGGGGCTGCGCGTGGGCTCGACCATCGGCGAATGGGAGCAACAGCTCGAACTCGTGATCGAGGTCGGGGAGTCGCTCGAGTACCTCACACCGGACATCTACGACCGGCCTGTGACGGACCTGATCGCCGCGACGGCCTCAGCGTCCTGGCGGCGGGACCACGAGATCGAGCTGAGCGGGCTGCAGCGCTCCCGCCTGCGCAAGGCCGCCAAGGAATACCTCCGACCCGGCGTGCACCTCTCGGACCTGCACTCGGCGCTCGTGAAAGTGCAGTCCGAACGGGACAGGTGGCGCCAATGGGCCACCACGCTCGAACAGCCCGCCGTCTCGGACCGCGCCGGGGAGACCCTGCAGATCCATCGCCGGTTCCGAGAGGACCTCGAGGGGCTCGCGATCGCACTCGAGGGCTCCCGCACTGCCGCGCGCCTGGAGACGGCCGGGGTGGACGAACTCCAGGAAATCCTGGACGAACTGATCAACGACGAGGCCCACCTCGCGACCCTGCCCGAACGCACCGTGTTGCTCGACGACCTGCGGGCGCGCGGGCTGGGGGAGTTCCTGCAAGACCTCGAGACCCGCGCGGTACCCGCCGAGCGCGTGGGCGAGGAACTCGACCTCGCGTGGTGGCAGTCCGTGCTCGAGGCCATGATCAGCGGTGATGACTTCGTGGCCATGCCGGACGGTTCCGAGCTGCGCCGCACGGAATCCGTGTTCCGCCGCGCCGATTCCGCCCACATCGCGGCCGCACCGGCGCGACTCGAGTACGCGCTGGCCGAGCGCTGGGCGCGGGACACCAAGCGCAACCCCCGGGAGGCTCGCGCGCTGCGGAACATGCTGCGCAGCGGTCACGTGCGCACCGAGGAGCTGGACCGGGTCCAGCACCTCACGCCGTCGCTCGTGCCCGTGTGGACCGCGAGCCCGCTCGTGCTCACCGCCACGCTGGGGGAGGAGCAGTCCGTGGACACCGTGGTGGTCCTGGACGCCGAGTCCACCCCGCTCGCGGCCACGCTGCCCGCGCTCGTGCGGGCGGATCAGGTCATCGCGTTCGGTGACCGCAACGCCGCGGGTCCTCAGCCCTTCACGGTGGCCCCGCACGTCGCGGTCCGGGACACTCCGCAACCCGTCGCGGACATCGACTCGGCGTACGACGCACTGACCCGCGTGGTGGACTCCCGGTCCCTGACCTCGGTGCGCCGGCCCATGGACCCCCGTTTGTTCGACTACCTCAACGACGCGTTCTACGACGGCACCCTGACCCGCGTGCCGCAGGCCTCGGAACTGACGAGCGTGAGCACGGGGATGTCCGCCGAGTACGTCGTGAACGGCGTGGGCGTGCTCACCGCGGGCAGCGAAGGGGTGCAGGCACCCACCGCAGAGGTCCACCGCACCGTGGACCTGGTCTTCGCCCACGCCGAGCGGCACCCCGAGCGGTCCCTGGCCGTGGTCACCGCGAGTGCGATGCATGCCGCCCGCGTGGCCCAGGCCGTGCAGCGTCGACTGCGGGAGACCGGTGAGTCCGCCGAGTTCTTCGCCCCGGGGCGGGAGTCCTTCCGCGTGGTCGAGTTGCACCGGGCCGCGGGGATCGAGCGGGACACCGTGATCTTCTCGCTCGGCTTCGGGCGCACCACGTCCGGGCGCAGCACCCCGCAGTTGGGTGCACTGTCCGAGCGGGACGGGCGCCAGGCGTTCGTGCGCGGGATGACCCGCTCGCGTCGCCATACGCACATCGTCACGTCCATCCACCCCAAGGACACCGAGCCGCGGCGGCTGCAGAACGGCGCCAGGGACATGTACCACATGCTCGAGATCCTCTTTGGGGAGGACACCACGTCGGAGCGCGCGGGGGCTCCCGTCGAGGACACCGACGCCGCCCCGGATGCTTTGGTCGCTGATCTCGCCCGACGGCTGCGGGGCGCCGGAGCCACGGTCCACACCGGCTACGCCCACATGATCGACATGGCCGCGTACGCGGAGACCGAGTCCTTGTCCGCGGGGGCTGTCACCCAGCGTGCGGCCACGGGCGAGCCCGTACGCATCCCGGTGGCGCTGCGCTCCGACGGGTCCGAGCGCAGCCGCGCGCTGAGCGTGCGCGAACGCTCGCGGCTCATCCCGCAACAGCTCGAACGCGCGGGGTGGAACTACGTGAGCCTGTGGTCCGTGGAGGTCTTCACCGACCCGCAGACCGTGGCCGGTCTCGTCCAGCGCTACCTCGGCCTGGGGCCCGATGCGGGGTCCGACTCGGAGACCGACGCGCGGAGAGCGAGCGGTTCGCGTGACGACTGATCGCCCGGCGAACCGTCCTGAGTCCTCGCGGGACGGCTCGGACGCCGGGGACGGGCGCTCGCGGGACGAGGCGGCGCCGAAGGAGGTGGCTTCGGATCCTGCGCGGGGCCCAAGGCCCACGGATGGCGAGGACGTCCCGAGCGCAGCGGTCACCTCGTCCGAGGGCGCCCCGGATGGCGCCACTTCCGCCCAGCCCGGGGGACGACGCCGCCGCGGCCACCGCCGCGCGACGGGCGGAACCGCCCCGGACGCGGAGTGCGCGCTGCGCGCCACTGAGTGGGGTGCGGGCTCCGACGAGCTGGGCGGCGACGCCCCGGACCCCCGGGAGGCTGCCGCGGAGAGCGGCCACGCGCAGTGGTTGAAACAGCAGCGCCCGCCCCACTGGGGGTGAACCGGCTGCCGGATGGATCCGGTGGTGATTCCACCCGAGTCCGTATGACCTCGACCCGGGGCAGGGTTTTGCATGATCCCGCGTTCCCTCACGACGACACCAGGACGAGGGACACCCGACCCGTCCCGTCGAGCGTGGCCAGTTCCGCGGCGGTCTCACGGGACGCCGCCAGGACCACGAGCCCGGCATCCCCGTCGGTGCCCGACGCGGAGAGCAGGGACGAGGTGTCGGGGGAGCGTGCGGTCGCGGCCCACAGCACGGTGACCGATTGGGCCACGGTGCGACCGCGCCCGTTCGAGGCATCGTCGGTGTGGTGCACCACGTCCACCACGACACCCGGTCGGACATGTCGTAGCACCGCGGGATCGCTCACCCGCACCGTCGCAGCGGTGGTCCCCTGGGGCTGACCCGTGAGCACCCCGGGGCCCAGCACGGTGGACGGTGTCACGGGTTGCCCCGCGGTCAGGGCGATCGTGGTGGTCTGCCCCGCGGCGTCGTCGGGACTGCTGAAGGCTGACGCGGGGGTGAGGGCGGACGGGAACTCTGCGACCGTGAGGTCACCAGGCGCAAGGGACTGGCCCGCGGGGATCTCCCGGGCCGCCGTGACCACGGGTGTGGTCTGCGCGCTCGGCGGGGCGAGTCGCAGGATCACGAGCGTCAGAGCCAGGGCACACAGCGCGGCGGCCACGAGGCGGTGGCGGCGCCGCACCGCGGTGCGGACGCGCAAAGCCAGCGGATAGTGCGGACGGGATCGGGAGCGCATACCCGGACGCTAGGCGGGCGGCGTCGTCGTCCCGGAGCGGCGTGGTGGATCGGTGGAGACCGGGGGTGGGCCCAGCGCCGAACACTCACCCGTGCAGTGCGCTCGCCGCGGCGAGAGTCAGGCATGCGCCGGTCTGTCGACCCGGGTCCCGTCGTGCAGGGACGCCGCGCTGGTCCGGTCAGCAGCGGGCTCGGCGGAAGTGACCGTGGGAGCGACGTCGACTCAGGACGCGGAGGTCAACCCGCTCGCGGTCGAGGCGGAGGATGAGCTCGTGCCGCTGCCGGAGGTGGCGGACGCAGCGGTGCCGGAGTCCTTGCCTGCGCCCTTGTCCGCGGCCGGGGTCGCGGTGGCATCCGCCGATCCCGAGGGGCCGGAGGAACTCCCGCTCGAGGAGGAGTCCGAGCGCGAGTCGTTGCGGTAGAAACCGGAACCCTTGAACACCACGCCCACCGAGTTGAACTTCTTCCGCAACCGGCCGCCGCATTCCGGGCACACCGTCAGGGCGTCGTCGGAGAAGGACTGGCGGATGTCGAAAGCATGGCCGCAATCTTTGCAGGCATAGGCGTAAACGGGCACGGGTGTTCCTTCGAGGGGTGAGGGTGGTTTACCGACCTCACATCCTACTCGCCCGTCCACGGCTGCGATCACTGCCCGGAGGGCCCCAGCGGCACGACGCCGCGTTCCGTGAGAACGCTGCCGAGCGCGGCATCGTGCGCTTCGCGGGGGACGGTCCCCGCCGGCAGTACCTCGTCCGCGTAGCAGCAGGCCATGGCCTCCAGCCGGTGCTGGGTCCCCGTAACGCGCGGCAGGAACCGGTCGTAGTACCCGCCCCCGAAGCCCAGCCGCACACCGGCCTCGTCCACCGCGACCACCGGCACGAGCAACACCCGCACCGCCGTGAACACCTCCGCCCCGTGCCGTTCCCCGGCGGGTTCGAGCAGCCCGGGCAACGCCCCCTGGACCAGAGGGGCATCCGGATGCCACTGCACCCAGCTCAACTGCCGCAGGGGTTCCACCACGGGCAACCAGACCCGGTGGCCGCGGTGATGCGCCTGCGTGAGCGCGGACAGCAGGGGCGGCTCGTCCGGCAGGGGCAGGAACGCAGCCAGGTCACCCGTCCCGGTCCCGGCGAGGACGCGCGCCAGGTGCTCCGCGAACCCCGTCTCCGCCCGGTGCCGTGCGGCCGCCCCACGACGACGCCGCCGCGCCAGGATCCGTGCGCGCAATCGCGCCTTGTCCTCGGGGACCGGGGATGCGTCCGCGGGGGATGCCGTGGGGTCCATGCGTCATCGACCGTCCTTCCCTGTTCACCGTTGGGAGTACATTTCCCGAGAATTCTCGCATTCCCGGTATCACACGGGCGTTGGAACGCGGGCGCTCGCGTGCGGTCGTTTACCCTGATCCCATGAGTCGTGAAGAGACCAAGCGCGTACACAAGGCCGTCATCCCCGCCGCGGGGTTGGGCACCCGATTCCTGCCCGCCACCAAGGCCATGCCCAAGGAAATGCTGCCCGTGGTGGACCGCCCGGCCATCCAGTACGTGGTGCAGGAAGCCGTGGACGCCGGCCTGGACGACGTCCTCATGATCACCGGCCGCTCCAAGCGCGCCCTCGAGGACCACTTCGACCGCGTCCCCGCGCTCGAGGCGCAACTGGATGCGTCCGGCAAGAAGGCCCTGTTGGCCGAGGTCGAGCACGCATCGGACCTGGGCGAGATCCACTACCTGCGGCAACAGGACCCCAAGGGGCTGGGACACGCGGTGTTGCGTGCCAAGACCCACGTGGGCGACGACCCGTTCGCGGTGCTGCTGGGCGACGACCTGATCGACGAGAAGGAAGACCTGCTCGCCCGGATGATCCGCGTGCAGGAGCGCACCGGCGGTTCCGTGGTGGCCCTCATGGAGGTCCCCCGCGAGAACATCAGCGCGTACGGCTGCGCGGACGTCACCGCCGTCGAGGGGGAGGACTACGTCCAGGTCAACGGCCTCGTGGAGAAGCCCGCGCCGGAGGACGCCCCGTCCAACCTCGCGATCATCGGCCGCTACGTGTTGCACCCGGAGATCTTCGAGATCCTTGAGAACACGGCCCCCGGCCGCGGTGACGAGATCCAGCTCACGGATGCCATGCAGACCATCGCGGACCGCGGGGATGCTGCCCACGGCATGTACGGCGTGGTCTTCAAGGGCCGCCGCTTCGACACCGGGGACAAGCTGTCCTACCTCAAGGCGAACATCGAGCTCGCGTGCGAACGCGAGGACCTCGGTCCGGGCCTGCGCGCCTGGATCAAGGACTACGCCCGCGACCTCGAAGGCTGAGGTCCCCACCTTCGTGAACACGGCTGCAGAATGGCCGGTCACCCTTCAGTGGGCGCAGCTCGTGCTGCGCCCACTGGCCATGAGTGACCGCGGTGAATGGGACCGGGTGCGCTACCGCAATAAGCAGTGGCTCGAACCATGGGAAGCGAGCAACCCCGAGGCGGACGGCGCGGCGCCGTCGTTTCGTGGTTTCGTGCGCTCCATGACCAAGCAGGCACGGGAAGGGCAGACCCTGCCGTGGCTGATCACCGAGCAGGACCCCGGGACCCGGGGCCACGAACTCGTGGGGCAACTGACCGTCTCGGGCATCACCCTGGGGTCGTTCCGCTCCGCGACGTTGGGCTACTGGGTGGACGGCGCGCAAGCCGGGCGCGGGATCGCCCCCATGGCGGTGGCCATGGCCACCGACTATTGCTTCGAGCACCTGCGGTTGCACCGGATGGAGATCAACATCCGCCCGGAGAATGCCAAATCACTGCGGGTCGTGGAGAAGCTGGGTTTCCGGGACGAGGGGCTGCGCCCGCGGTTCCTGCACATCGCGGGTGACTGGGCGGACCACCGAAGCTTTGCGCTCACCGCGGAGGAGGTCCCGGAGGGGCTCGTTCGTCGGTTCACGGGCGAGGACCGGGGGATCACCGTCCGGCGCGCGTCTCGCTGACAGTCATGTGAAAAGGCCCCGGACGGCGTCATAACTGCATCGAATTACATTGATGTGAGCAACACGCGTTTGCGTTCCGGGGGATCACGGCGCGGTGTCCTACGCTGAGACGGTGGGATTGTCGTGGGTGAGCAGTTCGGCCGTATTGGCCATTATCATCGTGCTGTGCGTCGTGCGGTTCGCACCGCGCGTGGCTCGGCGCACGAACGCTCCTGTTCGTGCCCAGGTGGAGGCCCCAGATCTGCAGACCGGTGCCGTGATCCACAGGCAGGAGCGCGTGGGCGCGGAGTCCACTACAGTGCACACAGTAGCCTCATCACACGTCCACGAACGGGAGACGAAAGCCATGGAGACAACGGCACCCGCGCCGGGCGCGACCACAGTCCAGCGCGGTTCCCTGGCGGGGCTGCGGATCAAGTGGGACCGCACCATCATCTTCCTCACCGGGGTGTTGCTGCTCCTGGCCGCCGTGGTGAGCGCTCTCGCCGCACCGCTGACCGCCGTGTCCTGGGCCGTACCAGTGGTCCTGTTCCTGCTGGGCGCCGGGTGCGTGGCCGGTCTGCGCTACCTCGCCGTCACCGACCGTGAACAGCGCGCCGCCGCCCGTCCCGTCACCACGGACGTCGCCCCCGTGCAGTACGCGATCTTCGACAACGAGGACGAGGACCGCCAGGAAGCCGCTCAGCACGACCGCGAGCTGCACGCGTCCCTGGATCTGCCCGTGGACGGTGAACAGCCCGCCACCGGAACCGCCGAACGTCCCGCGGAACCCGTCTACACCGTCGCCGAGTTGCGCGCCGAGGCCCTCAAGGTCGCCCGCAGTGCGGCACCGGCCGCGTCGAGCGCCACCACGTGGCAGCCGGTCCCGGTGCCCAAGCCGCTCTACACGCAAGCGCCCGTGGTCGAGCGCAGCGAGCCAAAACCCCTCCGCGTGCCCGAGCGCCCGGCAGCCCGTTCAACGTCCCTCAAGGAAGCCGTGCGCGCCGGTGAGCAGGAGCCTGCGGCGCTGAACCTCGACGACGTGTTGAAGCGACGTCGGGCCTGAGAGCTCTGCAGAACATTCGTTGACAGCAACGCGCCGCGGCACCCGACCAGGGCCGCGGCGCGTTCCACACAGGGAGCACCATGGTCACCCAACAGGTCGAGATCGAACGCAAGTACGATGTTGCGGGGCAGCGCACCCCCAGGCTCAAGCTGCACAAGCTCAAGAACTTCACCGTGGGTGATCCCGTGGAGCACGAGATGAGCGCCACGTACTACGACACCGCCGATCTCGCGCTCGCGCACGCGAAGGTGGCCGTGCGGCGTCGTACGGGCGGCAGCGACGACGGCTGGCACGTCAAGTACCAGGCTGGGCAGGTGCGCGGGGAACTGCACTACGAGCCGCTGAAGACCTCGGCGCAGCGGATCCCCGCCGCGCTGCGCAAGGTCCTTACCGGCCTGACCCTGGGCGAGGAGCTCACCCCGGTCGCGACCATCAACACCCACCGCACGGTGTACCCGGTGCTCGGGGAGGACGGTCAGTACGCGGAGCTGTGCCTGGACGCGGTCAGCGCGCGCGACGAGCGCGGCCGGGTCACGCGGGAATGGTCCGAGTGCGAGGTCGAGCTCACGCGCGACGACCTCACCCAGAAGCAGGCGCGCACGGTGTTCGAGGCCGTGGAGTCCGTGCTGTACGCGGCGGGGGCGGCGCCGTCGTCCTCGGTCGCGAAGATCGCCCGCGCCCTGGGCCAGGACGGTGGCGACTCGGTGCGGGTCGTCGCCCCGGAGCACGCCGCAGAGGCCGGTGCCTCCGACGACGCCGCCCTCCCGGACCACGCCAGTTCCGGCACCGATGACGCCACGTCCTCGGACGGTGGTGTGAGCGAAACAGATGCCGCGAAGGCGTCGGCGGAATCGGAGCGGGGTTCGGCCACGAAGTCCGAGATGACGGGCGATGCGGAGACGGACAAGGGCTCCGGCAAGAAGCCGGGCAAGAAGGCCAAGGCCGAGAAGACCGGGAAGAAGTCGAAGAAGAAATCAGGGAAGTCCTCGGACAAGGACTCGCAGGCCCCCGCTGCTGCGGAGCCGGAGCCCGAAACGAAGTCCGAGCCGACCGGAGCGGACGTTCTCGCGGCGATGCTCGCCCGCCTGACCGGGGAGCTGCAGCGGTGGGACTTCGCCGTGCGGATCGACGCCCCGGACTCGGTGCACCAGTTGCGGGTGCGCTCGCGGGCGTTGCGGGCCGTACTGCAGGCCGCGCGTGGGTTCGTGACCGAGGACGTCGTCGCGGATCTTGAACAGCGCCTCAAGGGTGTTGCCAGGGTCCTGGGTGATGCCCGCGATCAAGAGGTCGCCCGTCAGCGACTCGACGTGTTGCTCGAGGCCCAGCCCTCCGGCGTGGTGACGGAACAGGCCAAGCAGGAACTGCGTGCCGCGGCCGACCAGCTCGGCGTGGTGGCGGGCCGCACCGTGCGCCGGGAACTCGACGGTGCCGCCTACCTGCAACTCGTGCGGGACCTGCGAGCGCTCGCGGCGGGCCAGGACATCACCGAGGACGCGGCGCAACTTTCGGCCAAGGACTTCGCCAAGACTGTGCTGGGTGCCGCGTTGAACCGTGTGCTCGTCTCCGCCAACGCCAAGGTCCCGGACGCCGATGTCGCGACCGACGTCAGCGACATGGCTGCCGAAGTGGGTCGACGCATCACCCTCCCGGGTCTGGACGCAATGCAGACCGCCGCGGCGTTCGACGTGGTCCACGAGACCCGCAAGGCCGCCAAGTCCGCGCGGTACGTGTCAGAGGCACTGGGGCACGCCCACGCGAAGGCGGGCAAGAAGCGGGTCCGTGCGGCCGTGGTGGCCAAGGACTACCAGGACGATCTGGGCGTGATTACGGACGCCGCCGTCATGGAGGAGTGGTTGGCCCGGGCCAGCCGGTCCTTCCAGCGCACGGACAAGGACCGCTACGCGGTGGGCCTGCTGCACGGGATGGAGTTGTCCGACCTGCGGGACGGGATGCTGGAGGCGCCGGAGATCCTCGCGGATCTGGTGGAGGACCTGTGCGAGGTACTGCCGTCGGAGGACTGACGAGCACCGCCCCGCCCCTGGGGTGGATCCCAGGGGCGGGGCGGTGCTGTCGCGCGGTTGCGGGCCCGTGAGGTCGGGCACTGCATTCGTGGCGGGGCCGTCTCGCCTCAGCGCCCGCCCGGTCAACGCGGAGCGGCTGGTCCCGGGGTGCGAACGGCGTGCATCACTCGGATCCCGGAGCGCTCTTTCAGGCCCGGTGGCGCGGCGCCGGGCGGCCACCGCGTCGGCCTCTGCGCGGCGGGCGGGCCGCGGTCTGCGTGGCTGCCGACGCCTGCGAGGTCTCCCGGGTTCGCGGGAACTCAGAGGCGGCACTGTCCGTCACGGTCCCCGGCTGACGAGGGGATTCTGCGGGGCGGTCCGAGGCGCCCACTGCCGCCTGCGCCTCGGTGGCGGTGGCCTCGACCGTGGAGATCTCGCCCGTGCTCAGGTCCACGCGGGTGGCCAGGGGCTTCTCCTCCACGAACAGCAGCAGCACGAACGCGAGCACCGCGAGCGGGATCATGAACAGGAAGATGGGCAGCAGGGCGTCGTTGTAGGACTGGATCACCGGGTCGCGGAACATGGCCGGCAGCCCGTGCACGCTCTGCGGGGTGAAGGAGTTGGCGTCCATCGCCCCGGCGGACTTGCCCGGGATCTTGGGCAGGTTCTCCGCCAGCAGGTCCTTCAGCCGGGAGATGAACAGCGAGCCCACCACGGCGGAGCCCACGGTGGCTCCCACCTGGCGGAAGAAGTTGCTGGAGGCGGTGGCGGTGCCCACGATCCGGTTGGGCACCGAGTTCTGCACGATGAGCACCAGGATCTGCATGCTCAGCCCGATGCCCGCGCCGAACACGGCGAGGAACACGCACATCCGCACGGTGGAGTCCGAGACTTCCAGGGTGGACAGCAGCCACAGGCCGATGCCCATGATCACCATGCCCACCAGGGGGAACAGCTTGTACCGGCCCGTGCGGGAGACGACCTGGCCCGAGACGATCGAGGTGATCAGCAGGGACGCCATCATGGGGGTCATGAGCAGACCGGCCTGGGTGGCGTCCACGCCCTTGACCATCTGGATGTAGGTGGGCATGTAGCCGATCGCGCCGAACATGGCCACGCCCACCGCGAGCCCGGACACGGTGGTCAGGGTGAAGTTGCGGTCCTTGAACAGGGACAGGGGGATCACGGGGCTGCTCGCGCGGGTCTCGGCGATCACGAAGGCGATGGCCCCGGCCAGGGTGGTGGCGCACAGCAGCAGGATCTGCGGGGAGTTCCAGTCGTACTGGGTCCCGCCCCACGTGCACACCAGGATCAGGCACGTGGTGGCACCAGCCAGCAGGATCATGCCCAAATAGTCGATGCGTTCGCGCTCCTCGCGGGGCCGCCGGGGCAGCTTGAGGAACACGGCCACCGCGATGATGGCCAGGATGCCGAGCGGGATGTTGAAGGAGAACGCCCAGCGCCAGCCGGGACCCTCCGTGATCCAGCCGCCCAGCAGCGGCCCGGCCACCGAGGACACGGCGAACACGGCGCCCATCACGCCCATGTACTTGCCGCGCTCACGGGCGGGGACCACGTCCGCGATGGAGGTCTGGGCGAGGATCATCAGACCACCGCCGCCCAGGCCCTGCACCACGCGGGCGGTGATGAGCCAGCTCATGGTCCCGGCCGCCGCACCCAGGGCGGAGCCCGCGATGAACAGCACGATGGCCGCGATCAGCACGGGCTTGCGGCCGAGGAGATCGGAGATGCGGCCGTAGACCGGCATCATCACGGTGGAAGCCAGGATGAAGCCGGTGATGACCCAGCTCATGTGGTCCACACCGCCCAGGTCTCCCACGATGGTGGGCAGGGCGGTGGAGAGGATGGTCTGGCTGAGGGACGCGAGCAGCATGACGACCATGAGGCTCGCGAACAGCAGTCCGAGGTGGGGTGGTTTCTCGTCCACAGGAGGGCTGGACGCAGCCCGGGTGGCGGTGGCGGTCATGAGATCTCCTTGAGAGCGGTGCGGAAGACGCCGATGGCGTGGTCGAGCGCGCGCTGGATGGCCGCGTCGTCGGGCGTGGTGGCCAGATGGGTGTTGGTACGGAACACGAACTTGATGACCGAGCCGGCCAGCAGGACGAACGCGTGGGTCGTCTCCTCCGAGCGGGGAGGGGTGTCGCGCGCGGAATGCTCGGTGACGGTGGAGACCACGAGGTTCTCCACCGCGGTGATGTGCATCCCGATGCGGCGTTTGAGTTCGGGGTGGGCGCACACCAGTTCACGACGGCGCGTGGCGAGCTCCGGGGGGCCTGTGGCGTCCCGGAGGACGTCTACGAACAGGCGCACGGTGCGAGCGAACTCGTCCCCGGCGTCAGGATCCGTATAGCGCTCGCGAGCGGCCTCGGACAGTCGCGGCGGGGTGAGCCCCAGCATCGCGTCCTCCTTGGACGAGTAGTAGTTGAAGAACGTCCTGCGGGAGACCCCGGCACGTTCGGCAATGGCTTCCACAGCGGTGTCGGCGTAATTCCCCGACGTCGCGAGCTCCAGCGCGGCGCGATGGATCTCCGCGAGGGTGCGAACACGGTGGCGTTCACGCAGGGAGAGATGGGATTCAGGCACGACGAAAATCCTATGCACGAGTGCAAAGTTGCACAAGTGCAACGAGTGCACGGGTGAAGTGAGTTCCGCCACGACGTGCGGGGTGTGACCGGCAGCCAACCCGGGTCCTTTAAGACGCATGCGATGCCCACCCGGGCCCTCTCGGACGCACCCGGTACCCGTGTATAAGAGACAGCCTGGCCGCCGCGGCAGCCGGACTGCACAACACCTGGGGCCCGAAAATGCACGGATTCTCGAATCCACGTATTGTTCCGGGACACAGATGTTGGGGCCGGATGGATGGCCGGGTCGATACAGTGGGGCGGTGACAGTTCCCCTCCTCGCCTGTGTGGGCCCGGCCCAGCACGGTGTCCGTATGCATGCCGAGGCACTCGCGCGGCACACCCCGGAAGCCCGATCGGTGTCCGGCACGGTCGACGAACTCCTGCCCGACCTGCTCCGCGACGACGCCCCCGTGCACCTGCACTTCACCGACCGCGTGTTCGGCGATTCCGCCACGGCCGCCGCGGACACGATCGCCCGGTTGGCTCGGGTCCGGCCCGTCTCGGTGACCCTGCACGACATTCCCCAGCCGTCGGACGGCCACGCCTTCGGGGCACGGCGTGCGGCCTACGAGCTCGTCACGGAACTCGCGCGCACCATTATCGTGAGCAGCGACTCGGAACGTCGCCAGCTCGAGCGGTTCGTCGCAGCCGATGTCACCGCCGTTTTCGT
Organism: Kocuria sp. KRD140; assembly: GCF_017168375.1. Lineage (NCBI taxonomy): Bacteria > Bacillati > Actinomycetota > Actinomycetes > Micrococcales > Micrococcaceae > Kocuria > Kocuria sp. KRD140. Next base: position 48,860 of record NZ_JABFAW010000007.1, on the reverse strand, counting down.
GGACCCGCTGCCCATCGATCCGCCGGAGCCGGGGGAGTGGGCGGCCGCGCGACGTCATCCGGCGAACGGCACTCCGAGCGTGGCGATGCTCGGCTTCCTGTATCCGGGCAAGGGCCACGACCGTGTGGTCGCGGCCCTCGAAGGTGTGCGCACCCCGGTTGACGTCGTGGCACTGGGCCGCCCCTCGGACGGTCACGACGACCTCGTCCCGGCCCTGAACGCCGCGGCCCGCGCGCTCGGGCACTCGTTCAGCGCCACGGGATTCCTGCCCGACGCCGCCCTGACCCGCGCCGCGCAAGAAGTCACGGTCCCGGTGGTCGCACCGTCCCACGTCTCGGCCTCCGGGTCGGTGGGCCGGTGGATCGCGAGCGGACGCAAACCCCTCGTGACGCCCCACCCGTTCTTCGAGGAACTCGCGGCGCGGGCCCCATGGGCGCTTACGCTCACCGATGACCTCCCGACGGCGCTGGCTCGCGCACTCAAGGATCCCGCCGCCACGTGGATCGATCCCGCCGCGTGGGATGCGACTCAGGTCCCCGGCACGGCTGCTGCCGCCGCAATGCAATGGGAGCGGATCACAGGGGATCGACTCACGCCTCGGCGAGGTGCGCTGTGAGCGCGCCGTCGATGAGCGTCGTCGTCCCGTACTTCGAGAACCAGCGCGGCCTGGATCGCCTGCTCGCCGCATTGGCGCAGCAGGACCACCCGGCAGAAGAGTTGGAGGTTGTGGTCGCCGACGACGGCTCCGCAGAGGCCCCCGCGATCCCGCCCGTCCCGTTCACGTGCACCGTGGTGCGCCAGGAGGACCTGGGCTTCCGCGCGGGGGCGGCGCGCAATCTCGGGGCGCGCACTGCGCGGGGTGATGTGCTCGTGTTCCTGGACGGGGACATGATCCCCGAGCCGGGGTTCGTCTCCGCGATGCTCACCGGGCTCACCCGTGCGGATGACGGCCACGGCGCGCTCGCGGTGGGCGCTCGCCATCACGCGGCGCTCGACGGCCTCAACGTGCCCGCCGTGCTGCGCTGGGTCGCGGGCGAGGACGTCCCCGGCGCACGTCGGCTGCAGGATCCCGTGTGGCTCGCGGACGGCTACGCCCGCACGGCGGATCTGGCGGACGCGGGGACCGAGGACTTCCGGCTCGTGATCAGCGCGCTGCTCGCGATGGACCGCGCACTTTTCGAGCGCTGCGGTGGCTTCGACGAGACCCTCGTGGGCTACGGCGGCGAGGACTGGGACCTGGCGTACCGCTGCTGGCAAGCGGGGGCGCGCTTCACCCACGTACCGGGGGCCGGGGCGTGGCACGACGGTCCCGACCTCGCCGGCCGCAGTGCCACGCGCGCGGTCAAGGACGCCGAAACTCTCGCCCTCGCCCGGCGGATCCCACTGCGCAGCACGCGCGGGTCGGGTGTCGCGTTCGGCCAACCGTGGGCGGTCGTGCAAGTGCACGGGCACGACGACGCCGCCGAGGCCTACCTCACCGCCGCCCACGTCCTGCGCGACACGGATGCTGGGGTGTGGTTCGTGGACCGCGCGGAGGTCCCGGACGCGCTCGCCGAGGACCCCCGGATCCGGATCGGTGCACCACCGCAGAACGTGCTCGACCGGGCCGTGGTCCTCGCCGATGTCCACGCGCCCCTCACACTGGACGTACCCCTGCGTCGGTGGAGCGAGCGCGGGGAGACTCATGTGCCGGGGCTGCTCACGGTGCGTTCCGTGCGTGCCGTGAACCGGGCAGAATCGAATCCGGTGGACGTGGACCCGGACGATCCGCAGGTCCCGGTCCACGCCGCGGACACCGCACGACGACTCGAGGACAGGGTGGGACATGACCACTGAACCGACGAACGACGCACACATCGCGGGCCGCCGGGTGCACTACGGGGACTTCTACGGGCTCAACGAGCTCCCCGATGTCCCGCTGTTCGCGGTGTACGGCAACTGTCAGGCCGAGTCCCTGCGCGTCCTGCTCCACGGCGCCCTGGCCGGTGAGTGGCACGGGGTGCGCCTGCCGCCCGTGCACGAGTTGACCGAGCAGGACCTGCCCCACTTGCATACCCTGCTGCCGCGGCTCTCGCTGTTCGTGACCCAGCCCGTGGCGGCCGGATACCGCGGCCTGCCCCTGGGCAACAACGACGTCCTCCCGCGCTTGGCCGACGACGCCCGGATCGTGCGCATCCCGGTGATGCGCTGGACCGCGCTCATGCCCACGCTTGCGATCGTGCGGGCCCCAGGCGTGGGGGACCCTCCCGTGGCCCCGTACCACGACCTGCGGGTGCTGACCGCCGCGGCCCGGGGTGAGTCCACGGTGGAGCTGACCAGCCCGACCCCGGAGGCAGTGTGGGCGGCACGGGAAGAGTCGCTGCGACAGCTGCGGGTGCGGCAGGACGCGCACCATGCCCTCGATGCCGCCTCGATCCTGGATGCCGCCGGCCCCAATGCGGTGCACGTGATCAATCACCCGGGTAACGGGGTGCTCACGGAGGTCGCTGCGGCGATCCTGGCGGAGGCCGGCCTCAGCGCGACCGTCCCCGATCCCGGGCGGGTGCTGCTGGGCGGGATCCGCGCACCGATCTACGCGAGCACGCTCGAAGTCCTCGGTCACGATCCCGACGACTTGATCGGGGGTCCGCACGACGACTGGATCATCCACGGGGAACACATCCCGGAACAGGACATCGCGGCCGAACACCTGCGCTGGTACGCCCAGAACCCTTCCGTGGTCACGGCCGGTCTGGCGCGCCACGAACAACTCATCTCCCGCCTGGGACTGGATGGGGGGCTGCGCCGATGAGCCCGGAAAAGAAGGACGCGGCGACCGCGGCGTCGTCGGGCCCCGAACGCACTGCGGACGGGCACCACATCGTGGTCAACGGGCGCACATGGCGCGCCACGGACCCGTGCATCCCTGAGAAGTTCCGGGAGGAACTCGTCCGCGAACTCATGAGCGCCCGGCGAGCCGTGAAGTCCAAGGACGAACACGCGCGCGAGCGGGTCCAGGACGCGAAGGTCGCGCTGGGGGAGCGAGGTGACCCGTGGTGGGAGACCCCCTCGGAGTCCGGACTGCGGGAACGGCGTGCGGCCACGATCCGTGCGCTGCTGCGGCACCGAGCGGGCACGACGATCTGCCCGTCCGACGTCGCCCGAACCCTGGGCGGGGACGAATGGCGGGACGACATGCCCGGGGTGCGGGCGGTGGCCCGGGAACTGGCGGACGCGGGGGAGATCACGGTGCAGCAAAAAGGTGAGACAGTGGACATCACCACAGCCCGTGGCCCGGTCCGGCTCGCGCCAGGACCGGAACTCACGGGGATGCCGGCGGACGGGGACTGAGACCGCCCGCCCGGACCGAGGAGGCCGCGTGACGTTCCTGGACGACGCGACATCACTGCGGCCCGACCTGCACACCGCTGGTCTCGTGGGCGCGGCCACACTGCTGAGCGCTCGCCGGGACGACCTGTAGGGCCACGTCGTGTTCATGTTCCAGCCCGGCGAGGAGGGACACGGCGGAGCGGCGCCCAGGCCGCGGCCCTCGCCGAACTCGCGTGGGAGCGTCTGGCGCGCGCCTGATGTTCCTGCCGGGGGCCGGGGCGGTGCGCCCCGCTCAGCGCACCCGTTCCCCGGCCTGCCACACCCCGCGGACCCGGCCGCGCAGTTGCGTGACGCCCTCGCGGTGGAGATCACCCTGGAGTAGGACCAGATCCGCCGTGGCGCCACGCTCGAGGTTGCCCAGGCATGGTTCCTCGATGAGCTGCGCGGCCGTGGATGTCGCGGCACGCAACGCGTGCACCGTGGACATCCCGTTGGCCGCCATGAGCTCGATCTCCTCGAGGTTCTCGCCGTGGGCTCCCACGCCCGCATCCGTGCCCATGGCGATCTTCACGCCAGCGTCGTGGGCCTTGGCCACGGACGCGCTGTGGGCTTGCGCCACGCGGCGGGCCTTCTCGACCACGCCCGGGGGCATGGGTACGCCCGCCTCGTGGGCCGTGATCACCGCGAGCGGGGCCTGCAGCGTGGGGACCAGGAAGGCGTCGTTCTCCAGGAGCAGCTCGATGGCCTCGTCGTCCAGGAAGATCCCGTGTTCCACGGATCGTGCTCCGGCGCGCAGGGCGTTCTTGATCCCGGGGGCACCCTGCGCGTGGGACATCACGTAGGCACCCTGTGCGCGGGCCTCGGCCACGATGACCTCGATCTCGTCCGGGCCGAACTGCGAGTGCTGCGGATCGTCGTCGGGGGACAACACACCGCCCGTGGAGCAGATCTTGATCTGGTCTGCACCGGCCCGCAGGATCTCGCGGGCCTTGCGCCGCACGCCGTCGGGACCGTCGGCCACGCCGTCGGGGCGGCCGGTGTGCGGCGCGAGCATGGGTGAGCACGCACCCGAGAGCAACCAGCTGTCCCCGTGGCCCCCGGTCTGGGACATGATGCTCACCGAGAGTTTCACGCGTGGTCCGCGGACCAGCCCGGTGGCCAGGGAATGCTTGAGGCCGGCGTCCGCACCGCCGGCATCGCGCACGGTGGTCACACCGGCGTCGAGCGTGCGGCGCATGTTGTCCACCGAGCGGTAGAACTGCGTGGAGAACGGTTCCGCGAAACCCGCGAGGGACCCCGCGTTGCTCACGGTCAGGTGTACGTGGCAGTCGATGAACCCCGGGGTGAGCGTGTGTCCCGAGCCGTTCACCGTGCGCGTGTCCTGCGAGGCCTGGATCTCACCGCGCGAGGCCACCCGCTCGATGCGTCCCTCGCGCGCCAGGACGTCCCTGGTCCCGGAGTGGAAGTCCGTGCCGTCGAAGACGACGACGTCCGTGAACAGCGTGCTGGTGGGTTCCCTCATGGTGTCCTCCCGGGGTGTGGGCGTTGCGGCGGAGTCAGGCGTGCAAAACCTCGTGGGATTCCGAATCGCGAATGTCCGCCGTTTCGATCTGGAACGTGGAGTGGTGTACCGACACGTCGAAGTGTTCCGCGACACACGTCTTCACGTCCCGGAGCAAGTCTGCCGCATGCCCATCCCGGAAGCATTCGTCCTCCACGACCACGTGCGCGCTGATGGTGGGAAGGCCCGTGGCGACCGTGGAGGCGTGAACGTCGTGCACGTCCACCACGTGGTGCAGGGCCATGATGTGCTCGCGGAACAGGTCCAGATCCAGGCCGCGCGGCGTGAACTCCATGAGCACCGCTGCGGTCTCGCGCATGATCCGCACGGCGCGGGGAAGGATGAGCGCGGCGATGAACAGTGCCGCCACGGTGTCCGCGCGCTGGAACCCGGTGGTCGCGATCACCACGGCGGCCACGATGACGCCCAGCGAGCCCAGGGCGTCGTTGACGACCTCCAGGAACGCGGCACGCATGTTGAAGTTGCTCTCCCGACTCGAGGACAGCACCAGGATGGCCACTACGTTGCACGCCAACCCCGCGGCGCCGAAGACCAACAGCTCCGTGGGCGGTACCTCGCGCGGTTCCACGAGCCGCCGGACACCCTCCACAGCGGCGAAGATCCCCACGCCCAGCAGGAGGGTGGCCTGGCCGAGGGCCGCGATCACCTCCACGCGCCGGAAGCCCCACGTGTGCTTGGAACTGGCCGGGCGCGTCATCAGGTGCGCCGCGACGAGCGCTACGAGCAGCCCGATCGCATCCGTCAAGGCGTGGACGGTGTCGGTCAGCAGGGCCAAGCTCCCCGTGATTACCGCCCCCGCCGCCTGGGCCACGACCATCCCCGCGGTCAACCCGAAGGCCACCCGCAGTCGCCCCGGGTGTCCCGTGGCCCCAGTGTGGGTGTGACCGTGTACGTGTCCGGCGCCCATTACTCGGCCTCCCATCCCGACGACGACGCCGCCCCGCCCCACACTGCAGCGGTTCCGGTGGCGGGTCCCTGCGGGGGATGACGTAAGTGAGCGCACAGCACCGCGTCGGTGCCGGTGGCATGCAGGATGTGTTCCGCGGCAGCGATCAGGGCCGCGAGTTCATGCGAGTGGGTGAGGGAATACCACGTGGCACGCCCCTCCGGCCGCGCCTGGATCAGGTGGCACTCCACGAGGAAGCTCAGGTGTTTGCTCACCGTGGACTGGGCCAGGCCCATGTGCTCCACGAGGTCCCGGACCCGGTGTTCCCCCGAGGCCAGGTGCTGCACCACGGCCAGCCGGGTCGGTTCACTCAGCGCCTGGAACAGGTGCGCGTACGCCGCGGTGGCTCGTGCATTCAACGTGGGGAGCTCACTTACTTCAATCGCCATAGAGCGATGATATCGCTGCACACCGCATGCGGGAAAGCGTGGGACGATGTGTCGCCCTGGCCGCCGGGAACGACGCCCACCTCGCGAGCCTGCCCTGCGTCGTCGAGCTCCAGAATCCTGGCTGAGTCGCGCTCGCTGACCAGGGGAGTGCCCCCGTGGAAGGCAACGGACCACGGCGCGTCCAAGTTTTCGGTCACGGTCCGGGGCTCACCCAACGACGACGCCGCCGCGACCGTTTCGCTCGGGCCGGCTCGGACGTCCGGCCGCCGTTGCACGAGGTCAGAAGGAAAAGGCCGGACACAAGGAACGCGGTGGCTGCGGGACGTGATGTGGAAACCATGCTGAGGTCCTTTCGGGGCCGTGGCGTGGATCCGGCCTACCGGGGCTGTTCAGGCCGGCTGCGATCCTGACTCGAGTGCGACGGCGTGGACAGCGGCCGCCAGTGCATGTGCGAGGTCATCGAAACTCAGCGCTGAATCCGCGGGGGCGTGATCCGGGTCGGTCTCGGCACCGATCCCCGCTGATCCTCTGGACCTGACCGCGGGTACGTGGATGAACGCGGCGGGCAGATCCGTGCGGTGCAGCGCGGTCCAGAAGACGGCGTTGCACAGGAAAGCGCCTGCGTCGTCGGAGACCTCGGCCGGGATGCCCGCGTCCCGGACGGCATGGGCGAGCGCGGAAGGGTCAATGCGGGACTCGAGGCGCTCGGGACCCTCGGCGAGGGGAGCGGCGTCGCGGACCTCGCCGTTGTTGTCCGGGATGCGCCCGTGCCCCAGGTTCCTGGCCCACCGCTCAGGGGTGATGGCCGTTCGGCCGCCCGCTTCACCCACGGCCACGACGGCGTCGGGCCGGTGTTCCTCGACGGCCCGCAGCAGCGCGGGACCCGCGCCGGACCACCTGACGGGGAGGATCGCCGTGGCGATGCGTACGCCGTCGCTCGGCGCGAACTCGCGGAGCATGTCGACGGCGACGCCGCTCGCGTTCTCCGTCTCTCCACCGAAGGGCTCGAAGCCGGTCACGAGGATCTTCATGGGCTCACAGTATCCGCGCGCGGCGGGTCAGCCTCGGAGGATCTTCTCCATGGCAGGGGCGTCGGTGAAGAAGGTCTGGAAATCGACGTCGTTGTCGAGCTGGCTCCGCAGCTGCTCGGGGGAGCATCCGGTGAGCCAGCAGATGATCTGGTCCACCTCGTCCTTGGTGCGGCTCTTCTTCCCCGCCTTGGTCACGTAGTGCGGGTACACGCTGGCGACGCTCGTCGTGTAGCTGCGGTGCTGGGGCATGGGGCCCTTCTGCCGGGGGCAATGGGTGGCGATGCACGTGTGTCCCGAAAAAACATGTCCTTGGCGAATCGCATGTCTTAACGGGGCACAGATGTTCGCGACGGTCCGGGGGTCGCGCTCCCGACTCCATCGATCGGGAGCGCGGACAGCAAAGATCCCGTGCCCTTCCGGACACGGGATCTGAGAAAATGTGGAGCTTAGGGGAATCGAACCCCTGACCTTTTCATTGCGAACGAAACGCTCTACCAACTGAGCTAAAGCCCCGAACAACAGGGAACACTCTAGCCCTCCGCGTCGGTTTTCGCACATCCGCGCGCCACGAAGCCGTACGTATCGCCCGGATGGGCCTGCACGCCCAGCTCGGACAGGCCCGGACATGGCGCACGCACGGGTGCACTTAGGGTGGGAGCATGACCGCAGCGGACACCCCGACACCCCCCTCTGAGCCCGCGGAGCCGGGCGCGTTCACCGTGGGGTACGTCCCCGGTGTCATGCCCGGCAAGTGGTTCGGCCGGTGGCGCGAGCGCAGGATGCACCCCGAGCTGCGGGACGTCCTGGTCCCGGCCGCGGAATGGCGCTCGGCGCTCCACGACGCCGCCGTCATTGCGTGCTTCGTCCGGCTCGGCTGGGCGCCGGGGGATCCCTCGCTCGAGGACCTGCGGGTCACCCACAACGCGGTGCACCTATACGACGAGCTGCAGGTGGCGGTGCTGAGCACCGACGACCTCCTGACCGTCCTCGACTCCCTCACCCTGGCGCAGCTCACCGAGGAGTCCACCCCGCAAGCGCACGGCGATATCGACGACGCCGCCATGGCCGTCGAACTCGCCGCCGCCGGCGTGGGTCCCGTGGTGCTGCCGATGTCCGTGGCGCGCCTGCATGCCCGCAAGGATGTGACCTTTAGAGAACTCACGGACGCCCCCACCGTTCCCGTGGTCCTCGTGTGGCCTCGCGGCCTGGATGACGAGGGCGAGGACACGGTGCAGCGGTTCGTGGGGATCGTGCGTGGCCGTAAGGAGTCCAGTGGCAGGGAAGCGCCGCGAGACGGCGGCCGCACCAAGGATGGGGCCCGTGACAGGGACAGGCGAGCGGCGTCATCGGCGGGGAAGCGTAGCGCAGCGAAGCCGGGACGCGGGCGGCCTTCCCGGGGTGGGGGAGTCCGCCGGAAGCGGAGCTGACGGCCCGCGCTCAGCCGTCCCCGCGGCGTTCCGCGGACGTGGTTCCCTCGCCGGACTCGTCGCGGCTGGGGGTGCGGCCGTCCGGGGTGTGGCTGTCCACGTCCACGGGTTCGGGGCGCACCGGGGTGGTGCGCAGCTTGCCGGTCGTAGGCACACGCGGCACGGGGAAGGACGTGGTGGGTGCTTCTCCCTGTGTCTCGGGCTCGGCCCCCGTGCGCACTGTGACCTGGTTGGTCAGCGGGATGCGCAGCCCGTCCCGGTCGAGCATTTTTTTGATCCGCACCCGCATCACGCGGGCCACGTCCCACTGCTCGAGGGGAGCGGTCTTGACGGCCAACCGGATCGTGATGCTCTCACCCGAGATGTTCTCCACACCCCACACCTCGGGGTCCGCGACGATGCTGGGACCCACGTCCGGATCGTCACGCACGAGCCGGGCTTCGTGTTCGATCATGTCCGCGATCAGGTCGATGTTGGTGTCGTAGGGGACGGGGATGTCCAGGACACAGCGGGCCCAGCCCTGGGACTGATTGCCCACGCGCAGGATCTCGCCATTGCGCACGTGCCACAGGGTGCCCTTCACGTCCCGGACCTGGGTCACGCGCAACCCCACGTTCTCCACGGTGCCCACGGCCTCACCGAGATCCACGGAGTCACCGATGCCCAATTGGTCCTCCGCGACCATGAAGATCCCGGAGAGGTAGTCCTTGACCAGGGACTGCGCACCGAAGGACAGCGCCACGCCCGCGATGCCCGCGGAGGCGAGCACCGGCCCGATGTTGTACCCGAGTTCCGAGATGATCATGAGGATCGCGATCGCCCACACCGCCACGGTGGACACGGACGAGAGCACCGCCCCGATGGTCCTGGCCCGCAGGCTCTGGCGTTCGGATGCCAGCCCCGCGTCCTGCACCCAGCGGGCCTGGCCGTGGTCGAAGCGCTTGATGATCCGCGATTGGGTGCCGCGTGCAATCCCCCGGGTGATCTTGCGGATCAGCAGGCGCACGAGCGCGGAGACCACCACGGCGCCCAGCAACACGAGCACCACGCGGAACGGTTTGTCGAGCCAGAATTCCCAGTTGTCCATCCCCGCCAGGGTAATGGCCCGGGATGCGTGCCCGCTCAACGCGGAGCGGGAGCGGCCTCCGAGAGGGCCGCCGGACGACGTCGCCCGCGGACGTCACCCGCCGACGTCGCCCCCGGACCGTCCCACCGTGCGGCCCGTCCGCGCCCCAGCGAACCGACGCGTTGCGCGCGTCACAACCAGTTCTTGACCTTGAATACCGCGTAGAGCACCACGGCCACGAGCAGCATGAGGCCCAGGGACATGGGGTAACCCAGGCGCCAGTCGAGCTCGGGCATGTGGGTGAAGTTCATGCCGTAGATCGAGCCCACGATGGACGGCGCGAAGAGGATCGCCGCCCACGAGGAGATCTTCTTCATCTGTTCGTTCTGCTGCATGGCGGCCTCGTTCTGCCGCGCCGTGGTGAGGGTGGAATCCACGCTCATGGCATCGGTGAGCGAGGCCCGCATGGATTCGAGCTTCCCGCTGACCTGGATCACGTGATCCAGCACGTCCCGCAACCGGTGCTGCAGTTCCTCGTGCGTACCGTACTTGGTGAAGCCCGTGAAGTAACGCTGCATCACGTGGCTGAGCGGGGCCACCCCGCGGTGGAAGTCGTTGATCTCCCGGGCGAGCTCGTAGATCCGCTGCGAGACGTTCGGCTGCCCGGCGAACAGGGCGTCCTCGATCTCGTCGATGTCGTTCTCGAGACCGTCGAGCACGGGGAAGTAGTCGTCCACGATCTGGTCCAGCAACGCGTACAGCACGCCGTCCGGACCGAAGCACAACAGCTCCCGGTCCTCCTCGACCCGCTTACGAACCCGCCCCACGCCGCTGGACTCGGAGTGACGGATGGTGATCACGAAATGGGGTCCGGTGAAGATGTGGATCTCACCGATCTCCACGGTCTCGGTCGCGTCCTGGTAGACCGCCGGGCGGATCACGGTGAACAGCGTCTCGCCGTAGCGTTCCATCTTGGGGCGCTGGTGCGCCTGGACGGTGTCCTCGACGGCGAGCTCGTGCAGGTGGAAGTGCTCGGCGAGCGAGCGGACCTCGTCCGGTTCGGGCCGGTACAGCCCGATCCACGCCACGACCGCGTCCCCGCTCTCGGACGCGGAGGGCTCCCCGGGATGCTCCAGCATCCGCTGCAGCAGGTCGTACGTCTCCTCGAGGGACCGGGGCGACTCGACCCTGCGCCCGTTGCGGTAAATGGCGTTCTCCACGATGCTCACCCGGACATTATGGGCCCCGCCCGCGCGTCGCACCGACCGCACCCTGCCGTGCCCGCACCGCCCCGGGGAAACCGGTCCGCTGTCAGGGGTCACCCGGAACGCGTCAGTAGACTGGCGCTCATGAGCAAGCCGTTCGATTCCCGCGTGGGCGCCTATGCCCTGATCACCCGCGACGAGCACGTGCTGTTGACGCACTGGAACCCCCGCCACCCGGGGTTCGACGGCGCGTGGACCCTTCCCGGCGGCGGCATGGAACCGGGGGAGCAGCCGGAGCAGACCATGATCCGGGAGGTCTTCGAGGAGACCGGTTTCCACGTGGAATCGGATGGCCTGGTGGGCGTGCACAGCTACTGGATGACCCCCGAGCAGCGCCTGGACGGTCAGCCCCGTGGCAATCACGCGTGCCGCGTCCTGTACACCGCCCACGTCACGGGCGGTGACCTGGCGGTCGAGCAGAATGGTTCGTCCGACGACGCCGCGTGGTTCCCGATCGCACGCATCGACTCCCTCAAGCGCCTGGACCTCGTGGACCAGGGCCTGCGACTCTCCGGGCTCACGAGCGCCGTTGCGGACCCGGACACCCCACCCGAGGACATCCCCGAGCAGGACGTGGCCACCGAGCCCGGCCGGGACCGGTGAGTCACGGGGTGCGGCTGCGCGCCGTCGCCGCGCTCGCGAGCGGCGCCCTCCTGCTGAACGCGTGCGGCGCGGGTGGCGGGACCGGCGGGCCGGACACGGAGACGGCGAGCCAGGCGTCGCCGTCGAACGCCACGGGGGAGCCCACCGTGAAGATTGCGACCGGCGTGGACCTGCAGACCCGCGTGCTGGCGCACCTGTATCAACAGCAGCTGGCCGCGGACGGGATCACCGCGAGCGTGGTGGACGTGGGGACCACGCGCGAACAGATCGTGGACGCCCTGCAGGCCGGCCACGCGACCATGGTCCCCGACTTCACCGGGGATCTGTACGTGTACACGCGGCAGAACGAGCGGCCTGCCTCGCCGCAACCGAGTGTGAGCCCGTCGTCCACGCGTTCCCCCGCCCCGGACACGGGCGCCCCGCGCGGGCTGCTGGACTCGCTCGGGCAGTTGCTCGGCATCACGGGGGAGACCGGGCCGTCCGACGACGACGTGTACCGCGCCCTGCCTGGGGCACTGCCGCGCGGGCTGACCGTGCTCGATTCGTCGTCCGCGCAACGTACGGACCGCGTGGTGGTCACGGCCGCGACGAACGCGCAGTACAACCTGGGGGGCCTGAACACGATCGGGGAGCACTGCCCCGAGATGGCCGTGGGGATGGCCCGTGGCTACGCAGACAGCGCCCAGGGGGAACGCGGGCTGAAGGCGTATTACGACTGTGCGCCCAAGGCCGTGCCGGAGTTCGCTACCACCGGCGAGCTCGTGAATGCGCTGCTGAGCCACGAGGTGCAGGCCGCGGTGCTGCGTTCCTCCGAACCCGCGATCGACGACGACGGGCTCGTGGAACTGGACGACCCGAACCGACTGTTTCGCCCGGAGCGCGCGGTGGTGCTCAGCTCCGAGGGCATGGACGACCGGGCGGTGGCGTCGGCGAACGCGGTCTCGGCAGATCTCACGTCGGAGGACCTGACGACCATCACCCGGCTCGCGGGCGGGTCCGGTCCCGCGATGAGTCCCGAACAGACGGCGACGTTCCTACGCGAGCAGCCGCGCTGACGTGATCCGAGAAGTGCTGACGTGCGACGGGAGGCAGCGAGCGACGTCGTGGGCCCTTGAGCTGCGGAGCACCGCCGCGTGCCGACCGAATCGGGATGGGGGCGCCGAGTATGGTGACCCCATGGCTAAGGTGAAACAGTCCGACAAACTGAAGAACGTCCTCTACGACATCCGCGGGCCCGTGCTCGAGCAGGCGGAGAAGATGGAGGCCGCGGGTCAGCGCATCCTGCGCCTGAACATCGGCAACCCCGCACCCTTCGGCTTCGAGGCACCGGACGCCATCCTGGTGGACATGATCAAGAACCTGCCGAACGCGCAGGGCTACTCGGACTCCCGGGGCATCTACTCCGCACGCACCGCGGTGGTGCAGTACTACCAGACGCGCGGGATCATGAACCTGGACACAGACGACGTCTACCTGGGCAACGGTGTTTCCGAGCTGATCACCATGACCCTGCAGGCACTGTGTAATCCGGGCGACGAGATCCTCATCCCCTCACCGGACTACCCCCTGTGGACGGCGTCGGTGGCGCTGTCCGGCGGCACGCCCGTGCATTACACGTGCGACGAGGAGAACGGGTGGAACCCGGACCTCGAGGACATGGAATCCAAGATCACCTCGCGCACCAAGGGCATCGTGATCATCAACCCCAACAACCCCACGGGTGCGGTCTACTCACGCGAGACCCTGCAGAAGATCGTGGACCTGGCCAAGGAACACGAGCTCATCCTGTTCTCGGACGAGATCTACGAGAAGATCACCTACGACGACGCCGAGATGATCAACACCGCGTCCCTCACCGGTGAGGACGTGCTGTGCCTGACGTTCTCGGGGCTGTCCAAGGCCTACCGGGTGGCCGGCTACCGCTCCGGGTGGCTCGCGATCACCGGGCCGAACTGGCGCGCGGAGTCCTACCTGGAGGGCATCAAGTTGCTCGCCAACATGCGCATGTGCGCGAACGTGCCCGCTCAGCACGCGATCCAGACGGCGCTGGGTGGATACCAGTCGATCAACGACCTCATCCTCCCCGGCGGGCGGCTCAAGGCCCAGCGGGACATCGCCCACCGCAAGCTCAACGAGATCGACGGCGTCACGTGCGAGCAGGCCCGCGGTGCGCTCTACCTCTTCCCCAAGCTGGACGTGGAGAAGTTCGGGATCGTGGACGACGAGCGTTTCGCCCTGGACCTGCTCAAGGAACAGAAGATCCTGCTCAGCCACGGCACCGCGTTCAACTGGGGCAAGCCGGACCACTTCCGTCTGGTCACGCTGCCCGCGGTGGACATGCTGGACACCGCGCTGGATCGACTCGGCGAGTTCCTCTCCGGGTACCACCAGTAGCCGGTTCCTGACCCCGACCGCGGTCCGGGCGACGTCTCACCACGGGGTGACGTGGCCGGGCCGCTCCCGGGGTTTACCGGTGACCGGACTCCACTGCGTCCGTCCGCCGACGGCGCGTCAGTCCTCCGACGCCGCCTGCTCCCGGTTCTCCTCGCGCCGGGCGCGGGCGGCGTCGAGGCGTTCGCGGGCGCCGTCGAGCCACTGCTCGCAGCGGGTGGCCAGTGCCTCGCCCCGTTCCCACAGGTGGAGGGACTCCTCCAGCGTGGTGCCCCCGGCTTCGAGCCGGGCCACGGTCTCCACGAGCTGCTCGCGGGCCTGTTCGTAGCTCAGACCGTCCACGTCCGAGAGATCGGGGCGGGTTCCGGCCGAGCCGCCGAGGCGGGAATCGTCCTGTCCGATGCTGTGCTGCTCGCTGCTGTTCTGCTGTGCCACGGTGTGTCCTTCCGGTGGGGTCGAGGAGATCGAAGGGCGGGGTTCAGTGGTCCCCGGGCTGGCGGTTGGTGCGGGAGGTGACATTCACCCCGAGTTCCCCGGCGGCCAGGCGCACGGTGAGGTCCTGCCCCTCGGAGACGTCGCGCGCATCGGTGAGGACCGAACCGTCCGGGGTCTGCACGACCGCGTAACCGCGATCCAATGTCTGCTGCGGGGACAGAGCACGCACGCGGGCGCGCATCTGGGCCACCGTGTCCTGCGCTCGCACGGTCTGGGCGTTCACCGCGGACCACGCGCGCGAACGCCAGCGATCCAGGTCCTCCTCACGGACCAGGATCATGGAGTCCGGTTGGGCCAGGGAGGGCCGGGACCGCATGGTCTCGAGTCCCTGGTGTTCGCGCTCGATCATGGTGGCCACCGCACGGTCCAGGGCTCCGCGCGCCTGGGCAATGCGAAGGCGTTCCTCGTGCACGTCCGGGACGATGCGTTTGCCCGCGTCCGTGGGGGTGGAGGCGCGCAGGTCCGCGACGTAATCCAGCAGCGGTTGGTCGTTCTCGTGGCCGATCGCGCTGACGACCGGCGTGTGGGCGGCGAACACCGCGCGCAGCACGGATTCGTCACTGAACGATAACAGGTCCTCGAACGCGCCCCCGCCGCGGGCGATCACGATCACGTCCACGGCTTCCATGGCGTCGAGTTCCGCGAGGGCTTGGACCACGGCGCGCGCTGAACCGGCTCCCTGGACCGGAACCTCGCGGATCTCGAATTGCACACCCGGCCACCGGTTGGTGGCGTTGCGCACCACGTCCTTCTCGGCATCGGAATTGCGCCCGGTGATCAACCCGACCCGGTGGGGCAGCACCGGAAGGGGTTTCTTGTGGGCGGGATCGAACAGACCCTCTTCCGCGAGCGCTCGCCGCAATCGTTCGAGGCGTTCCAGGAGGTCCCCCAGACCCACGGGGCGGATGTCCCGCCCGATCATGGACAGCCGCCCGGTCTTGACGTACAGATCCGCCTTGAGGTTAACGATCACCCGGGAGCCCCGTTCGAGGGGGCGCTCCAACCGGGACATCTCCGCCTTGAACATGGTGACGCTGACCGAGACCTCGTCGTGGAGGTCGCGCAGCGTCACGTAGGAGACGCGGGCGCGATGGTTGACCTCGATCACCTGACCCTCGACCCAGGCCGCAGGTGTGCGTTCGATCCACCCATGCAGCCCGTACGACAGCTTGCTGAGCGGCCACGGATTCTCCGGGGTGGTGTCCCGCGCCAACCGCGGCGTCTCGGCGGGGCGTCCCGGTGCGCCGGTGTCTTCGCTCGGGGGCCACGTACTCATGGGACATAAGTATCACCCGACGGGGACACGCACAGCCGGTTCTCCGTACATTGGAGTCGTGAGCTCATCTCCGTCATCCCGTCCCGCGGCGCTGCTGCGCAGCCTGTGCGCCGCCCTGTGCGCGATCCTGGCCGGTGCGGGGTTCGCCGCGTGGCTGGGGCTGACATGGATCCAGGACCATCTGCTCTCGCCCTCGGGGTTCCAGGACACCGCGGCGGCCGTGGTCACCGAGACGACCTTCCAGGACGAACTCGTGCGCACCGTCCTGGACCGCGCGACGTTCACCGCCCTGAGCGACGTCGAGGTCGGGATCGAACCCGTGGACCAGACCATCGAGCGGGTCCGGGAAACGGCGGTCACCGCCGCACAGTCCTGGCTCACCGCCCCCGAGCAACAGGGGACGTGGATCCAGGTCCTGCAGGACACCCACGACGCGAACGTACCCCTGAGCGCCGATTCCGCGGACGCGCCCGAACACCTCGTGGTGGACGCCACCGCGTTGGGCGCCGCCGTGGATCACCAGGTCGAGGACGTCATCGGGATCTCCCCGGGGATCGCCCGCAACGATCTGACCATGACGGTCCCCGGTGCCGAGACCGGTCGCGTGCTGGACGCCCTGGTGTGGCTCGCCCAATGGCGGTATGCGCTGCCGTGGCTCGTGGCGCTGCTCGCAGTGCTCGCCGTGGTGGTCAGCCCGCGGCGGTGGCTCGCGATCGCCGGGGTGGGCCTGGCCGGTGTGCTGTTCACCGGTGTCCTACTCGCCATGGTGCTGTGGGCCGCGAGCTCCGTGGTGGACGCGTCCGGTGTGGAACCCGTGGCGCACCTGGTCACGGAACAGATCATCACTCTGCTGCGAGAATCCTTCGTGGGACGCAGCGTCACGGGCATGATCGGTGCCGCGTGCGTGGCCCTGGTGGGTGTGATCGGCGCCGTGGTGCGCTCCCGTATGGTCACTTACCATTAAGGACATGTCCACTGTGGTTGACCTGTCCATGCCCACCGTTCCCCGGGTTCGTCGCACCCCCCAGGAAATTGCCGACGCCGCTCCGGTCACCGGAGAGCGCAAGGTCCTGTTGGCCGCGCCGCGCGGATACTGCGCGGGCGTGGATCGCGCGGTGATCGCCGTGGAGAAGGCGCTCGAGCACTACGGTGCCCCGGTGTACGTGCGCAAGGAGATCGTGCACAACAAGCACGTGGTCCAGACCCTCGAGGAGCGCGGTGCGATCTTCGTGGAGGAGACGGACGAGGTGCCCGAGGGCTCCCTGCTGGTGTTCTCCGCCCACGGGGTGTCTCCGGCCGTGGTGCAGTCCGCCCACGACCGCAACCTCCACACCATCGACGCCACGTGCCCGCTCGTGACCAAGGTGCACCGCGAGGCCGTGCGCTTCGCCAAGAGCGACTACGAGATCCTGCTCATCGGCCACGTGGGCCACGAAGAGGTCGAGGGCACGTTCGGGGAGGCCCCCGAACACATCCAGATCGTGAACTCCCCGGAGGACGTGGACAGCATCGAGGTCCAGGACCCGGACAAACTCGTGTGGCTGTCCCAGACCACGTTGAGCGTGGACGAGACCATGGAGACCGTGAACCGGTTGCGTGCCCGGTTCCCCAACATGATCGATCCCCCCAGCGACGACATCTGCTACGCGACCTCCAACCGCCAGGCGGCGATCAAGGAGATCGCCCCGCAAGCGGACCTGGTGATCGTGGTGGGCTCGGCCAACTCGTCGAACTCCGTGCGCCTCAAGGAGGTGGCCCTCGAGTACGGGGCCCGGCGCGCCGAACGCGTGGACTTCGCCCATCAGGTGGACGAGTCCTGGTTCGAGGGTGTCGCAACCGTCGGCGTGACCTCCGGTGCTTCGGTTCCCGAGGTCCTCGTGCGCCAGGTCCTGGATCTGCTCGCGGAGTACGGCTACGGGTCCGTGGAGGAAGTGGAGACCGCCCAGGAGGACATCCTGTTCTCCCTGCCCAAGGAACTGCGCGCCAAGCTGGCCCAGGACGGGGACACGTCCCGTCGGCTGGGCGGCCGCGGGGCCAAGCCCACCCGCTGAGCCGCGTCAGTCCTCCACGAATTCCGTGGCCGTCAGCGGCCGGGGGACCGAGTCCACGGGTTTGGTGTCCAGGGCATCGGTTCCCGTGCTCGTGGGATCCAGTTCGGCGATCTTCCGGGCAGAGGGCAGCACCCGTGATTCCAGCGACCCCACGAGTTTGTTGTACCCGTCCACGGAGCGCCGCAGTGACCCGCCCATGTCGGCCAGGTGTTTGCCCACCGCACCCATGCGGTCGTACAGCTCCCGCGACAACCGGTAGAGCTCCCGCGCGTTGTCCGTGAGGGTGGCCTGGCGCCAGCTGAACGCCACGGCCTTGAGGGATGCGAGCAGGGACACCGGGGACACGAGTGCCACGTTGTTGCGCGCGGCGTACTCCAACAGGGACGCATCCGCGTCCAGGGCCGCGGCGAGCGCGGACTCGATGGGCACGAAACACATCACGAGCTCGGGGGAGATCTCCTCCGCGGACCAGTACCTCTTGGTGCCCAGGGTGTTCACGTGGGAGCGCAGTGCTTTGGCGTGGGCCATGAGCAACTGGGCGCGGCGCTGCTCGCTCTCCGCCGCGCCGTCCGACGCGACCGCCTGGGCGTCCAAGTACGAGTTCATGGGGGCCTTGGCATCCACCACCACGGTCTGCGCACCGGGCAGGTTGACCACCATGTCGGGTCGCTGCACGCCGCTGTCCGTGGTACGCACGGACTGCTCGGCGAAATCCACGTGCCGGGTCATGCCGGCGGCCTCTACGACGCGACGCAACTGCATCTCACCCCACGCACCGCGCGCCGTGGTGGAACGCAGCGAGGATTCGAGCGAACCCGTGGCCTGCAGGAGTTGCCGGTCCGTAGTGCGGGCCGCTTCCAACGCCTGGGCGACCGCGCCGAACTGCTGGGCGCGATCCCGTTCCAACTGGTTCACGTGCCGCCCCACGGTGGAGAGTTGATCGTTGAGCGGAGCCAGGGCGCGCATCACGTTCTGGTCCTGCACCGAGCGGGCCTCCAGCGAATCCACCCGTTGTTCGAGTTGTTCGCGGGCGGAACGGTCCGCGGCCGCTTCCTGCAGTGCCGCGAGTCGCTGTTCCTGGGCCTCGTTCAGTTCGGCTTCCAGCACCCTGGCCTTCCGCGAGGCCACGAGGTACCCGAGCACCCCGCCCACCACGAGGGCGAATAACGCCCACAACCACCACACCTGAGACATCACGGAACCGTCCATGGGCTCACGATGACAAGACCGTCCGACACGCACAAGCGCACGGGTGACCGCGGCTCAGATCCACCCGTTGCGCAGGGCCAGGGCCGCGGCCTCCGACCGGTTCTGCACACCCGTCTTGCCGATCGCGGAGGACAGGTGATTGCGCACCGTACCGGGGGAGAGGTGCAGGGCCGCGGCGATCCGCTTGGCGGACGCGCCGTTCGCGGCCTCGCGCAGCACGTCCTGCTCCCGCTGGGTCAGCGGGTTGGCACCGGCCACGAGTGATTCCTCCGCGACCGCGGGGTCGATCGCGCGCAGCCCCGCATGAACGCGCCGGATGGCCTCCGCGAGCTGCTCCGCGGGCGTGTCCTTGACCACGAAGCCGCTCGCCCCGGACTCCAAGGCGCGGCGCAGGTACCCCGGCCGGTCGAATGTGGTCACGATCAGGCACCGCGTTCCCGAGCCGCCAGCTGTGATCTCCCGGGTGGCCTCGAGCCCGTCCAGTACGGGCATCTCGACGTCGAGCAGCGCCACGTCTACGTGCTGTGAGGTCACCGCGGCCACGGCCTCCCTGCCGTCGCCCACCTGGGCCACCACGCGGATGTCCGGTTCCAGGTCCAGCAAAGCTGCGAGCCCGGCCCGGACGAGCGCTTGGTCGTCGGCGATCACCACGCAGATCGGATTCATACCGGCTCCACCACGATCCGCAATCCACCGTCCGTGTCGACCACGGGCGAGGTCAGGGTCAACCGCAATCCGGCGGCCTCGGCCCGCTCCCGCATGCCCCGCAGGCCATTGCCGGGTAGTCCGTTGCCGCGCAGCACGGACGACGACGCTGCTGCCGCCCCGTTCCGCACGTGGCCCGGCCCGGTGCTGTCCCCGATCCGTCCCGACCCGGCGTCGTCGGCCGCCCCACCCGAGCCAGTGCCGGCACGCACGGGGGACATGACGACGTCGTCGACCAATGCGCGCGTGGCCGCGTCGGCGGGTGGGGCGGGTACAGCGTCGTCGTCCGTTCGTGCGAGGCCCACGCCGTCATCGGTGATGGTCAACGTGGTGGGAGTGAGCGTGACCCGGCACGAGGACGCCGCGGAATGACGCACCGTGTTGGTCACGGCCTCACGCAGGATCCAGGCGAACGCGGAACGCCGTGCTGCGTCGATCGAGGGCACGGTGTCGGGCAGGTGCGGCGTGATGCCTGCCGAGCGCAAAGCGGCGCGGGCCTGGACGAGTTGGACGCTCAGCTCCGGTTCGCGCAGTTTGCCCACGGTGGAGCGCACGTCGGTGAGGGAGTCGCGGGTCAGGACCAGGACGTCGTCGAGTTCCTGGGCGGCGCGCTGCGGATCGGTGGTCAGCAGCCGCTGGGCCAGCTGGACCTTCATGGACACCACGGTGAGGGAATGGCCCAGGATGTCGTGGACGTCGCGGCCCACCGCCTCGCGCTGCCGAGCCAGCTCCAGCTCCCGCTTCAGTTCCTCCTGGACCCCGGAGCGTTCCATCATCCACCGGGAGATGAGCAGCAGGAAGACCGCGGGCAGGGTCCCGATCAGCGGCCACCCCCACTCGTGCGGCGGTCGGGCGAGCAGCCACGGGACGCTCGCCGCGAGCACCACCACCGCCGCGGAGATCAGTGAGGCCCGCATACTGAACCGGAAGATGCACACGGCCACGAAGAACGGCGCCACGTACGTGACGGCCAGCCCCGCGGCCGGCACCACGAGAGCCAGCGGCAGTAAGAGAACGAGACACCAGAACAGGGCGTTGGCCCGTTCGCTGCGGCGCGGGAACGGGTACTCGAGCAACCACGAGACCACGTAGAGTGCGGCGAACAGGCCCAGACCGGTCAGGCCCAGCGCCTTCGTGCCGCTCGAGACGGGTGCGGAGAGCACCCCGGAGGCCGGGAAGAAGAGGAAGACCAACCACACGGACGCGTAGAGGACGTCCGGCCACGTCGATGTCCCCGGGGCGGGGTCGCTCGCGCACGCGGTACCCCGGACCGCGGGGTTCTCGGAAGTCCTGGTGGTCATCGGCGGGCCGTTGCTCTCCGGGCCGCGATCAGGGCGATGGCGCCGAAGATCGCGGCCCAGACACCCACGTTGGCCAGTAGCAGCCACACGCTGTCCTGTTCGGCCGTGCCGTCCACGGCGACCACCCAGCCTTCGGTAATCGGATAGCGGGCAAGTCCCACGATCCCATACAAGGGCGTGAAGCGGGCGAAGTCCAGCAATGCACCGGACAGCGGCATGAACACGTTGCCCAGGAATGCGAGCACCACGAGCAGACCGGACGCCGCGCTCACGGCCCCGTCCGAGCGGAACAACAACCCCGCGGCCAGTCCGTAGAGCGCGAAGACCGAGGAGCTGGCCACCACGATCCCGGCGGTCGCGAACCAGCGCCAGAGGTCGTCCAGCATGGAATTGGTGAGCAGGCCGGCCAGATACACGATGATCACCGGTATCACGGCCACGGAGACCGCCACCGTGACCTTGGTCGCGGCGTACCCGCCCGTGCCCATGGGGGTCATGGCCAATTGGCGGCCCCACCCCTGCAGCCTCTCGACCGCCGCACTGCCCGCGATGGACGTGGTGGCGGTGACGGCTCCGTACGCGGCCATGGACACCATGAGGTACGCGGAGACGTTGCCGTGGCCCGAGGATTCCCCGGACCAGCCCTGGGTGACGCCGAACATGACGAACAATGCGGCGGGCAGGACGGCGATGAAGAACATGTTCGCGACGTCCCTGACCTGGCGCCAGAAATCGTGGAGTGTGTAGGTGAGGTTCATGACGGGATCCTTCGTGGGTCGGATGAGGCGGGGACGCTGCGGTTCAGTGCTCGCCAGAGCGGTTCACGCGGGCGGCGAAGGCGTCCTCGAGCCCGCCGCGGGAGATCTCCAGCTCGGTGGCCGGGGTCTCGGTGAGCAGGACGCGGGCCAGCCGGTCCGATTCCCGGGTGTGCGCGGTGACGCGGGTGCCCGCCCGATCGAGGTGCGTGACGCCGGGAAGGTCCGGCAGCGGCGTCGTCCCCGGCCAGGAGAAGGAGACGGTCTGACGGGTGGAGGCGGAACGGAAGCTGTCGAGCGTCCCGTCGTGGTGGACCATGCCGTGGTCCATGAGCACTACGCGCCGCGCAAAATCCTCCGCTTCCTGGAGGTAGTGGGTGGCGAACACGACCGTGAGCCCGCGCTGGGCCTCGACATGCATCGTGTCCCAGAACTCGGCGCGGGACTGCACGTCCATGCCCGCGGTGGGCTCGTCCAGCACGAGCAGTTCGGGGCGGGGGAGCAGGGCGAGCGCGAACCGTACGCGTTGCTGCTGACCGCCCGAGCACCTGGACACCTTGCGGTTCGCGAACTGCGCGGCTCCGGCCCGCTCGAGCACCTCGGCCACCGGCGCGTGGTCGCGGTAGAGCGAGGCGATCATGGTCACGGTCTCGCGCACGGACAGGTCCCCGAGCAGCCCGCCCGCTTGCTGCACCGCGCCGACCTTCCCGTGCGCGACCGCGGCGCGCGGCGTCTCACCGCACACGCGCACCTCGCCCTCGGTGGGGTCGGTCATGCCGAGGACCATGTCCAGCAGGGTCGTCTTCCCGGCGCCGTTGGGACCGAGCAGGGCGACGACGTCGCCGCGCGGGACCCGCAGCGAGACACCCTTCACGGCGCGCACCGTTTCCCGGCGGGTGCGGAAGGACTTGACGGCGTCCGTCACGGTGATCGCGGGGGCTTCCCGGGGTGCTGTGGTGTTCATGACTCCACCCTCCCGCGGGCGGCCCGGGCCCGGAACCGTGGTTTGTCACGACGTGGGGGTGACAAGTGTCAGGGGTGGGCACTTCCGATAGGACCTGCTGACGCGGGGACGGAACGTGCGCGGGCGGGCCCCCGGCGGTCCGAGCACCGGTAGACTGGTCTGCCGTGGCTCTTACTATCGGAATCGTCGGTCTGCCGAACGTCGGAAAATCAACCCTGTTCAACGCGCTCACGCTCAACACGGTGCTCGCCGCGAACTATCCGTTCGCGACCATCGAGCCGAACGTGGGCGTGGTGAACCTGCCGGACGAGCGGCTGGACAAGCTCGCGGAGCTGTTCGACTCGCAGAAGATCGTGCCGGCCACGGTGTCCTTCGTGGACATCGCGGGCATCGTGAAGGGCGCGTCCGAGGGGGAGGGGCTGGGCAACCAGTTCCTGGCCAACATCCGTGAGGCGCACGCGATTGCCCAGGTCATCCGTGTGTTCGACGATCCGGACGTGATCCACGTGGACGGCAAGATCGACCCGGCCTCGGACCGCGAGACCATCAACACCGAGCTGATCCTCGCGGACCTGCAGACGCTGGAGAACGCGATTCCCAAGCTGGAGAAGCAGGTCAAGATCAAGAAGGGCTCGCCCGAGCAGCTCGCGGCGTACCAGGCCGCGGAGAAGGTGCTGGCGGAGGGCCGCACGATCTTCGAGGCCGCCGGGCCCGAGAAGCTCGACACCGACAACCTGCGCGAGCTGAACCTGCTCACCGCCAAGCCGTTCATCTACGTATTCAACGCGGACGAGGGCGTGCTGTCCTCACCCCAGCGCCAGGCCGAGCTGGAGGCGCTGGTGGCGCCCGCGCAGTGCGTGTTCCTGGACGCCAAGCTGGAAGCGGATCTGGTGGAGCTCTCCGAGGAGGAGGCCCGCGAGATGCTGGAGATGGAGGGCCAGGACGAGTCCGGCCTGGACAAGCTGGCCCGCGTGGGCTTCTCCACCCTGGGCCTGCAGACCTACCTCACCGCTGGGCCCAAGGAGGCCCGCGCGTGGACCATCAACCAGGGCGACACGGCCCCCAAGGCCGCCGGGGTGATCCACTCGGACTTCGAGCGGGGCTTCATCAAGGCGGAGATCGTCTCCTACGACGACCTCATGGCAGCCGGGTCCATGGCCGATGCGAAGGCCGCGGGCAAGGTGCGCATGGAGGGCAAGGAGTATGTGATGCAGGATGGGGATGTAGTGGAGTTCCGCTTCAATGTTTAGAACAGGGCTTTTGCCCTGTATCTACGTGGGAGTGGTGCGGGGCTGACCCGAATCTGACCCGGTGTAGTGCCAGCCGGTCCATGGCCCTGCTCACACACCCGTATGTGGCTACCCGGCGTCCCGGTCCAAACTACTCCCGACCGGCGGTTGCAGCCTAGCCGCTCTACGGGTGTGACGTCTGGCCTAAAGGTTTTAGCGCGATTGTCACATCACTCATGAGGTTGTTAGCTGCTTGCCTGGTGCGGTCCTCTGCGGATGGCCACAGGTGGCTGTAGGTATTCAGCGTGGTGGTGGCTCGTGCATGCCCGAGTGCCCGCTGAACAGTCACCACGTCGCATCCTGGAGCGATGAGCCCACTCGTGTAGAAGGGGCTGCCGCACGAACACGTGACAGTTGGGGTGTCAGGCCGCGAGGCTCACGGTCGGGTTCATGATGGTCTCGTATTCGATGGGGGTCAATCGACCGAGGCGGGCCTGTCGGCGACGGCGGTGGTAGGTCCGCTCGATCCAGGTGATGATCGCGATTCGGAGGTCTTCTCGGGTCCGCCAGCGCTTGCGATCCAGGACGTTCTTCTGCAGCAGCGAGAAGAAGGACTCCATCGCGGCGTTGTCCCCGGCAGCACCGACTTTCCCCATCGAGCCCACGAGGTGATGACGGTTCAGAGCGTGCACGAACTTCCGTGACCTGAACTGGGCGGATTCAACTGGTCGCGGGTGCTCCTGTTGCTGTGTGGATCGGAACCTTAGACAAGTCCCATCCTCACTGGTCACAGGAGCATTCGACTGTCAGGACTCACCCACCGCGCCCCTCAACATCGGCGCATCCAGGCTCAGCCCTGCCCCGAGCCCCCGCTCACCCTGGTGAGAAAACCTCGCCCTGCCACATATCTGTGCAGCGGTTTCACATCCGCACAACCCCGGAATCAGCCTTCACTTGTGCAAGTTAAGAAATTTAGGTAGCGCACCAAGCAATCGCCGCCTTAATCATTAGTTTTAGTAAGGCTCCATGCTTTTATCCACATGTTCGAAACATAATAAAACTCTCATTTTCGCAGGAAAATTCTATTCCAAAATCTCAATGATTTTACTAGAGTGCGAGTTACACAAAAACTGACTATTCATGGGACCCCTTATGGAGTGCCGTAACATTGGAAGCCAGCCCATACCGAAAAAGACAGACTAACTTTTTTCGCCCATGTCATCGAATTGCGTAGGGCGCTAGCTGGCGAAAATCCGACATTTAAATAATAATGGATCTTTTCCATAAACGCTACCGTTTCGAAAGTGTCTGGCACCGGATAAATTGAAGCAATAACCTTCCCAGCACCAGCCGACAACAACATTGCTGGAAAGCCTACATGTTCAATAGGGTTACTTTGTGCCGATCCCCCGGCAAAACAGGCAGAAAGCACGTAAGTTGACCCCATACGTACGTGTCTAGAATCGAACGATGAAAGAGGAATTACGCCTTTCACGAGCAAATAGGGGTCGAGGTCCCCTTCGTGATCGATCCAACCATGGCAAGCAAGATGCACCAAACCAGCATTACTAATACGAGAAATTACTTTAGATGGTGAGGTGAAGTGATTAGGAAGGTGCTTAATAACACGCATTCTATCCGATTTTTGAGTGGATGGAATCCAAGGTCCGCGGACCAAAAAATCGGGGTCTTTGAGCCAAACTGAAGAAACTCTCCTTGCCTCTTTTTCGACTAGGGGAATATAATTTTTTCCCTTTGAAGGATCAGCTATGACGACAACAGGAGAATATGGTATGGCGCTACTTAATGCTGGGATGATGCACAAGCCTGGGCTGGGTACAACCGTTACTGTTAAAGAATCTATATCGCCCGCAGCCAACGCTGCCGTTAGTGGCAATCTCAAACATTCTCCAACCGGGACAAAAATCACATTGTCGTTCTTCGCAAGGACGTCACGCATTGGCTCGAAGACAAC
Organism: Kocuria sp. KRD140; assembly: GCF_017168375.1. NCBI lineage: Bacteria > Bacillati > Actinomycetota > Actinomycetes > Micrococcales > Micrococcaceae > Kocuria > Kocuria sp. KRD140. The sequence goes on along the minus strand of NZ_JABFAW010000007.1, from coordinate 22,891 downwards.
TTTGGCCACATCTTCTAAAATCGCATTTATCTCCATCCTTGAAGGGCTAGCTTCCATGGCTTGGCATACCCGGGTTACGTACTCTTTTGTCAGCTTTGACAAATCAATACTGAAGGGCTCCTGCGACCAGTCCTGACCGCCGTGGAAGTATATTGCGGCACCACCTGGATTGCTGGCCGCCAGGAATATAACAGGACTGCCTGTGGATGCCGCGAGGAGAGGTGTCTCGGCTAAATAGCCCCGCGAAAGGGCCCATTGACGAAGGATATCATTGGTATTCAATGCAGCTTCCACGCCTATACATATAGACTGCCAGCGAGCCTCCGTTGGCGCCAAAGAGGCGGTAGTGGGCACCGCATTCTCGAAGCCTTCAAGAAAGTATCTGTTTACCTGATCGGTAAAATTTTTTCCAAGGTCTCCGTCGAGGGAGTTTAAAAGACCCATAACCTGAGCTGTTCGAAAATTTGAACCGAACGAAGTTTCAACAGTCTGGGAGATAGCGAGAGGTGTCCGATTTTTATGAAAGGAGTAACATATATCGTCGATATAGTACCGTAAACTTTTCGTATGATTTACAGGATACCGATCTCCGTCACGGGCATGGTCCATTTGGTATAATTGACCGACCGAAACAAGGATCAATCCGGCATGCATTAACCTCTGCCATTGTTCTAGTACCGAAGAGTAGCGGCAACATATCTCGGCAGCAGCTCCTGCAATATAGGCAAGATGAGGATCTGAAATATAAGGAGTTAATTCCTTTATAATTACCCAAGACCGGTCAGAAAAATCTTCTGCGACTTTTACTGAAATAGTAGGCGAGTTGGCGTACATGTCAATGTCAAAAGCCAGTTTCTTTAAACGGTTCACCATTAGTGTTTTATTCATTACTTATCCTGGATTTATAAATAAAATAATTTTGTTGGTTTGCAACTCTTTATGCCTGTGGTTCAGAGACTCGATTTACCGAATTCAAAAATGAGGGAACTAAGAATTCCTAATATAACTGTTTTTAAATTGTCTTTAAACCCGGAGTTGGACGTAGAACGCTCTTTAAATAGGAGCTCTAAGCCATAAGATTCATCCTCAGCATTTTTCTCAATATCAGTGGATATTAATTCCACTATTTCAGCTATGCTAAGTTTCGATGATTTGCATATAGACGATTCTATATCAGCGCTCAAAGTTGACTCCCAATCAAATAGGGGCTCACCCGTGTCGGTAATATAGCAGTTGATTAAAACGATATCCGCATTTCCTGAGTATCTCCATCGAAAATCTGATTTTATCTCGATAAATTTACGTAAAGAGTTGAATGCATTGGCATCAAAACCCCAAGAGGACGTTGAAGCGCTGGCAATCTTGAAAGAACCAGCGGTGTCAATTTGTTCCGATGCATTAAAATAACCCGGAAGGACGAGATCCCACGTTTCTCCTGTTCGAGATTTGAAATACTCTCTTCGTTTTTGTATTAATCTCATGGTTTTTGTGTCGGGGTGGGCAAAAATTAAGCAAAATAACGACGTAAAGTTGTCATTTGTTTTTGCTGGGAGGTTTTCTAAATTATCCCCTGTTTCATTTTCCGACGAATTACTCGAATTTAACCATAAGAGAATATCTCTTTTTCTTTTGCTGGGAGCAGATTCCACTTTAAGAGTTAATCGATTTTGGAAGTTTCCGCGCAAAATACTAAGGATTTTCCCGATATCGTCTAATTCATTAATTTCAAAGGGCTCGCGCATAACTAGTGATCCTATGCTGTTGTGGGCTAATTGCTTGCGATTTGACTTAGATTTCGATTCGCTGAACAAGGTTCACTGCAAGCAACGTGAGACCGATACTAATTGCAATGGTTCACTCTTGGGAAGAGTTATTGGTGCCCGTTAGGTGGCCGCAGCAGCGAGTTCGTGTGTCGGGCGGATCTCAGGGCCAGTTGGGACCTAGAGGCAACCTGGACCGCATGTGCCGAGTCGGGCCCTATAAAACGTTCGCGATGGTGTATGACGGTACTCAAGTGCAGCAGTGAGGTGGTGGGCGAAGCCCTCAGCCGGTGCAGGGTGGGGAGCCGAGAGGAATACGAATGGAGTCTCCAGGTGCAAACCGGAATGGTTTCAGTTGGTCTCATTTTTGGTACACGGTAGCCGGCGCCGTTGTCGCGGGAGTTGTGGTTTGGGCGATAACGGTTGGTCCCATAGGACAAAGGTTATTTCCTCCGGGTCCGGTGGTAAGTCAACCAACACTGGACCCAACCACTTCCAATCCAAGGCCAGGCGATACAACGTCTTCAACGGCACGGCAAACGCCCAGCTCGACGGAGTCGAATAGTGAAGATGTTGCTTCAACGGTGAAACAAAATCCAAGCGTTGGACCTGCAGGCGTTCCATTGCAACAACCCACACTCGAAAATTTCCGTATCAGTTTCAGGTCGAAAGATTATGGCGACCAAGTCGGTCCGGGCCAATTTCAGTTATCTGACCAACACGGCATGGTGCGCGTCATTTATACCTGGAAAGCGGTCATGAGTGACGGAACTGGTAATGACTCAGAAAGATGCCAGATACTGGCCTCTGTATCATGACCCCAACAAGTAGATAGCATGCGGACCAACAAATGTTCATTTCAAAGGGTTAGCACTATTGCGGCCCGGGCGGACAACGTCCAGGACTACACACAACCCGGCGAGTACGCCATTACGGTGAAAGACGAGCTCAGTGGAGCTACGGGGGAGGCTTCATTTATGGTGCGGTAGCACCTTAAGTAAGCACACATTCGCTGAGTAATCGAATCGAAGAACCGTGCTTGCCGCCTAGTTTCGCCGGACCTGACTATTGGCGTGATCTCAAAACCTGGGCAGTTGTTGCTGCCGCATGCGCAGCCCAGGCACGATACACCCATGACGGCGGTAGTACTCGGTCTGCTGGGAGCGGGCTTCTTGCACGTGCTCTACGTGACCATGCGCTCCAAATGGCCAGAGTCGTACACGTCAGTCCGCACTGGGCTAGATAAGGCTCCACGATCAAGTGCGTTGAGGTACCTACTTTTCCGTTGCTTCCCGACCTACGCAGTGGGATGCCTGCTGGCCATCACAGTGGATCGGTTGGGCGGGAACCTGCTGACCGCACTGGTGTGCATGGCAGTCCCATACGCGCTGGCGAATGACGGACGTGCCCTGTGGCGGCTGAGGCATGGGGGAGCCGGCCGAGGTCCAGTCCTGTGGTTCTACTACGTCGGCAACCTGGTTCTGATCGCCGGCATCGTCGCGCTGTCCTACTTCAGTCATGGCTGGTACACGGATTTTGTCCCCGAACCTGATGAGTTGGTCTTCGCTGTGTGGACCGCCGTTTTTGCAGCTGTACTCGCCACAGCTCTCCAGCAACTCCTGCGCTTCCCAAGTCTGAGCACTGAGCAGAAGGTAGAGGCGGCACGGCAGGACATCGGCGAAGATACCTGGGCACACATCGAAGAGGCGGCTCTCGACGCCAACTGTGACCCCATGCTGATGCGCGCCATCATTGCGGCAGAGGCACTTCAGCGCCCACGGTGGATGCGGAACTTAGAACGGGTCAAGGGGCGGATCATTCAGGAAGGCAGCTACGGGGTGGCGCAGATGACCGCGCACCGACCGTTAAGCGATATCCAATCGGTGGATGCTCTTTGCCTAGAGCATGCTGGCTACTATCCAACACGACGTTCTGGGGGCGATGTGCGTGAGGCGTTGCTCGAGGCCCGGATCGAGAAGCACAACTCCAACCCAGAGTTCGTGGCATCGGTCATGGAGTTCTATCGCCATCTGAATCCCTGGGCCATGGACCGGTCAGCAACTGTCAGCTATGACGGCCGATCCCACATCGAGGTCACCGCGGTGAGGAGGGTAGGTGATCAGTTCGAAATCGAAGGAACCGCAGTCATGGCGGATTCCCAACTGTATGTCGGCTTGGTCGAGGACGGTGAGGTGTGCGAACTGGTCCCTGTCCCCATCCACGCTCCTAAAGAGCGTCGGCAGGGGTGGACAGCCCAGATTCCGCTAGAGGCGTCGCAAGTGGCCTTTTATAAATGCTCCGGCGCCGGACTGGACGAGATCGACGACTCCGTGACCGTTGATCTGGAGTACCGGTAATCATCCTTGCCCGCGCCTAGAGGCCTGACGCCCTGCGCAACCAAACGTCCAAGCTCTTTATGGCCGCGCCCCCATGTTGATTAGCTGCAGCATATCTCTATCGTGCTGATTCAGAGCATCAACGATCTCCTTTTTAACGGTCTGCGGGTCAGCACCATTGATCGTGATGTTGAGCGTGGGCGTGTAGTTCACCGGCCGACTCGATCCACCCGTGTCCCGTGACGGGTTCAGTGGAGGCTTGGTAGTGCCGCTCCGGCGGTCGCCGGGGCGGTGTGGTGACGATAGTAGGCGTCTTCGAACTCGATCGGGGGCACGAGCCCGATCTCTCCGTGCAGGCGCCGGTGATTGAACCAGTCGACGTACTCGGCCACCGCGATCTCCAGGTCGTCGATCGACTTCCAGGGGCCCTTGTTGCGGATCAGTTCGGCCTTGAACAGCGAGTTGAACGCCTCAGCGAGGGCATTGTCGTACGAATCGCCGGTGGATCCCACCGAGGCCACCGCCCCCGCCTCGGCCAGGCGCTGGGTGTAGCGCACGGCGACATACTGAACGCCTTTGTCGCTGTGATGGACCACACCGCTGGTGTCATGGCCGTCGTGGGAGCGGGTCCACAACCCCATCTCGAGAGCGTCCAGAGCCAGGTCCGTGCGCAACGAGGTCGACAGCTGCCACCCCACCACCCGCCGGGAGAACACATCGATGACGAAGGCGGCGTAGACCCAGCCGGCGAACGTTCTGCAATACGTGATGTCGGCGACCCACAGCCGGTCCGGGGCAGCGGCGGTGAAAGATCGTTCCACCAGGTCCGGGCGGGTCTCCGGTCCGGTGCCGGCCACCGTGGTGCGCGGGCCCTTGGCGCGAATGATCCCGCGCAGACCCGCCGCCCTCATGAGCCGGTGAACCGTGCACCGGGCCACCCGGTGGCCGTTCCGGCGCAGCGCGGCGTGGACCTTGGTGATCCCGTACACCCCGTAGTTCTCCGCGTGCACCTTGGTGATGACCGCGGTCGTGGCCGCGTCGCTGACCGATCGCGCTGAGGGCGGGCGGGTCTTGGCTGCGTAATAGGTGCTCGGGGCGACCTGCAGAACCTTGCAGATCGGCTCGACCCCGTACTCGCCCTTGTGGGCGTCGATGTAGGCCACTACCTGTTGTGTGGGCGGTCGAGCTCCGCCGCGAAGAAAGCCGAGGCCGACCGCAGGATGGCGTTAGCCCTGCGGAGTTCCCGAACTTCTCTCTCGAGCTCGGCCAGCCGCTGGGCGTCATCAGTGGTGGTTCCTGGTCGATATCCCTCATCGACCTCGGCCTGTCTCACCCAGTTCCGCAGCGTTTCCGGGTTGATCCCCAGCTGCTGACCGATCCGCGCCAGCGCCCCGGCCTTCGTCGCCGGGTCCCGCCGGGCCTCCACCGCCATCCGGGTGGCGCGCTCTCGCAACTCGTCCGGGTACTTCCTCGGTGCCCCCATGACTCTCATCCTTCCGTGGAATGAAAGCCTCCAACAGACCCGTCACGGGACACCCGAAGCACTTGGCGTGAACGAGCGGGTAGCCATGTATGAACCGCGGGACTGCTGCACGGATAGGTGACATCTGATCTGTGGCGTCGAGGGACGCTGCTGGAAAGATGAACACCGTGCCCAAGCCCTACCCCAAAGAGTTCCGTGACGACGTGGTCCGCGTGGCCAGGAATCGTCAGCCGGGTCAGCAGTTGAAGCAGATCGCTGCGGGCTTCGGGATCAGCGAGTCCTGCCTGACCAACTGGCTTAAGCGGGCCGATGTCGAGGACGGGAACGCGCCAGCCAACACGAGCGAGCAGAACGCTGACCTTCGGGATGCGAAGAGAAGCATCCGTTTGCTGGAGCAGGAGAACGAGGTCCTGCGTCGAGCGGCGGCATACCTGTCGCAGGCGAACCTGCCGGGAAAATGATGTTCCCCCGCATACGGGTGGTACCCCCACCGCTCGTCCGTGAGCTGGCCGTCGACGGGATCCCCGTGATGGTGACCTGCCGGGTTCTGAAGTTCACGCGTGCGCCCTACTACCGGTGGCTCGCTCGTCCGGTGACCGAGGCCGAGCTGGCCTGGGCATACCGCGCGAACGCGTTGTTCGATGCGCACCTGACGACCCGGAGTTTGGGTACCGATACCTCGACGACGAAGCCACCGAGGCCGGAGCGGCGATGAGCCAGCGGACCGCTTGGGTGATCTGCTCGTAGCAGGGCTGGTGGTCGACCTTCGGCAAGAGGCGCTCGGCCCGGCCCCGGCCGGGACCGCCGGTGCACGATGACCGCCTCGCGATCCAGGACGAGTCGGGTCGCGTGCGGCACGACTTCACCAGCGCGGCGGCACCGAATCGGGTGTGGTTGACCGACATTCCCGAGCACTGGACCGCTTGGATTCCAGCAGTCGTCGCAACACGTTGATCACGTGGCTTTCAGTAAAGCATCCATCCGTTCGGCCGGGGTATCCCAGTCCAATGACTTTCGGGGGCGTCCGTTGAGTTCCTGAGCTACTGCTGCGAGGTCAGTGATGCTGTGTGCAGCGAGATCGGTGCCCTTGGGGAAGTACTGCCGGAGGAGGCCGTTGGTGTTCTCGTTGCTGCCGCGTTGCCAGGGCGAGCCGGGATCGGCGAAGTAGACCTCGAAGTTCGTCGCGGTGCTGAACGCGCGGTGCTCTGCCATCTCCGCGCCCTGATCCCAGGTCAGGCTGCCTCGCAGCGCCGCAGGCAGATCCCGGACGGTCGTGATGAGAGAGTCGCGGACGGCCTCCGCGGTCCGCTCTCGCCCGAGATACCCGAGCATCACGAAGCGCGTTGACCGCTCGACTAACGTTGCCATCGCAGACCCGCCGAGTGCTCCGATGATGAGGTCTCCCTCCCAATGCCCGGGAACATCACGAGCATCGACCACGGGCGGACGGTTGCTGATGGCGTTCATCGGATCGACGAATCGTGTACGTCGCGCATCGGCCCGTCGGTGTGGTTTCCGTGCAACCCTCCCGCGGCGAAGTTGCTGTCCGAGTGAACGCTTCAGTTCGCCGCGCGCATGGACATAGATCGCCTGGTAAATCGTCTCGGTGCACACCCGCATCTGCGGAGCGGCCGGGAAGTCCTTGACCAGTCGGTGGCTGATCTGCTGCGGAGACCACTTCATCTTCAGTTTCTCCTGAACGTAGGAACGAAGCGCGTCGTGGGCGAGGAGTTTCGGCTGACGCGGCCGGGCTCGCCGCTTGACCGAGAGCCGGTGCTCGGTGTGGGGCATGTATCCCCGGGCGGAGACCGTGTTGCGGCGCAGCTCCCGACTGATCGTCGACGGCGACCGCCCCATCTCCGCCGCGATCTGCCGGAGGGAGAGCCCTGAGCGGCGCAGATCCTGGAGTTGCTCTCGCTCAAGAAGGCTGACGTATCGGCCATCGATGACCTTCTCCACGACATTCAGGTCGACGCTTCCGCCGATCGCACGGGATCTTCGTTCAGGCACCTTCCCATTGTTCTGCTCGGGGTAACGCACGATGCGGCCATCGGGATAGACCCTGCCTCGGTTGATGATTGTGATGCCCTTGTCCCAATCAGCCGCTGAGCGGGCATCCGCGCCTACTCGTGCTCTGGCTTCCGAGCGCGTGAGCCCTGCCGCCCTGAGGCGCAGAAACTCCTCGCGTCGGGGATTAACCCGCCGTGCCTCGCTCGTGGAAATCCCCGCTTTCCGTGCCCACGCGTACGCGGTCGGACGATGAATGCCCAACTCGTGTGCGACGGTCGAGATGATCTGCCGCTCGCGAACGAGCCGCAGGAACTCCTCCTTCAACTCCGGCGGGTAGATGCGCGGAGTCGCCCGATGCATCGTCAACCCCGTCTTGCGCAGCCAGTTGTAACCGGCGTTCTCGTGAACACCGACCGCCCGCGCCGCCGCGCGAACGGTCCCGCCTCGATCAAGAACTCGGAAGAACTCCTCCTTCTGCTCGTCGATGTATCTCTTCTCCGCCACCGCGACACCTCTTCTGTAGGTGTTGCGACGACTGCTGGAATCCAAGCCGGCGAGGGCAAGCTCTACCTGTGCGGGATCAAGGACGCCGGCTCCGGGCGGATCGTGGGCTACAGCATCGACTCACGGATGACGTCGAACTTGGCTGTCACAGCGCTGAACTCGGCCGTCACGCGCCGCGCCGCTGACGGTGTTGATGTGGCTGAGTGCATCGTGCACAGCGACCGAGGCTCGCCATTTCGAAGGCGCCGATACGTCCACCGCCTACGGCACCACCAACTCGTCGGGTCCATGGGCCGGGTCGGCGCCTGCGGCGACAACGCGGCGATGGAGTCCTTCTTCGCGCTCCTGCAGAAAAACGTCCTCAACAGCCGCCGCTGGGACACCCGCGACGAGTTGCGGATCGCGATCGTCACCTGGATCGAGCGGACCTACCACCGCCGACGACGACAACACCGCCTCGGCCGATTGACGCCGATCTAGTACGAGACCACCATGACCACACCAGCCGACCAGGCTGCGTGACTACCCACTGTCACCTATCCGTGCAGCAATCCCCTCGCATCGGCGGGACGCTCGGAAGCACACAGCGGTGTACCGGTGGCGAGGCTGAGCCCAGACTGCTTGGTCGGCCGGGCGGACGTGGTGGATGCCAAAGTGGGCCCCCGAACGCCTCGAACTCGACCACCGCGTCAACAACCCGGCCTCCGGCGTCGTCGCGAGAAGAGCCGGTTTCCTCAAAGAGGGAACCCAGCGCCAGAAATTCCTGGTGGACGGAGAACGCCTCGACGTCGACACCTACGGGCGGTTGAAAACCGACCCGCATCCGGCCTTTGACCCCCTGCCCATGGTCACCCGATGAACGGTGACAGGAATCACCAGACCGGTCGCCTCCACATGACCAGGGAACCGTATTTCCGCTGGCCACGGGCCTAAAATTGAGGGGAGAAGAGTCTCACACCGGAGCGACACTCGGAGGCAGAAATGTCCGGCCATCAGGTTGATTCCACCCACGAATCCAGAACCATGAGTCGGGACACCCTCTCCATGCTCTGGAAGTTCGGACTGATGGTGCTGGTGGGCGCGGTGATCTTCTTCATCCCTGCACCCGAGGGCGTGGATCCCCGCGGCATGCACATGCTCGGCATCTTCGTCGCGACCATCCTGGGGCTCATCCTGCAGCCTCTGCCCACCCCGTCGGTGGCGCTGATCGGTCTGGCCACGGCCATGATCACCGGTGCCATGGATGTCAAGAGTGGGGAGGCGCTGAGCGGATTCTCCAACTCCGCGGTGCTGCTCATCGTCGCGGCGTTCTTCATCGCGGACGGGTTCCTGCTCACCGGGCTGGGACGCCGCGTGGCCCTGATGTTCCTCAGGGTCCTCGGCAAATCGCCCCTGGGCATCGCCTACGGCATGGCCGTCACGGACCTCCTGCTCGCACCGGCCACCCCGTCCAACACGGCCCGTGCGGGTGGTGTGATCTACCCGATCGTCCGCTCCGTCGCGGAGGTACAGGGCTCCACCCCAGACACCGACGGGTCCCGCAGGAAGCTCGGTTCCTACCTCACGTTCACCGCCGCCCACGTCAACGTGATCACCAGCGCCATGTTCATCACGGCCATGGCCGGCAATCCGCTGGCCGTGGCCTCCGCCGAGAAGCTCGGCGTGCACATCTCCTGGGGCCAGTGGGCCCTGGCCGCGCTGATCCCCGGCCTCGTGAGCCTGGCGGTGGTCCCGTGGCTGCTCATGAAGGTCTACCCGCCCACGCTGAAGAGCACGCCGGAAGCACCCACCATGGCGCGCAGCGAGCTGCAGAAGATGGGGTCCATGACCCGCGGTGAGATCGTCATGGCGGCCACGTTCGTGCTGCTCCTGGTGCTGTGGGTCTTCGGCACGGCCATCGGCGTCAACGCCACCACGGCGGCCTTCGTCGGCATTGCGGTGCTGCTCGTGACCAAGGTGCTCACCTGGAACGACATGGCCAAGAACGGCTCCGCCTGGAACACCCTGATCTTCTTTGCGGTCCTGGTGGGCATGGCGGAGAACCTGAACAGCCTGGGCGTCATCACGTGGATCGGCTCGGTGGTTTCCGGTGCCGTCGGCGGCATGTCCTGGCCGGTCGCCTTTGCCATTCTGGCGCTCGTGTACTTCTACGCGCACTACATGTTCGCCTCGAACACCGCGCAGATCGTCGCGATGTACGGCGTCTTCCTGGGTGCGGCCATCACCGCGGGTGCCCCGCCGATGTTCGCGGCCCTCGCCCTCGGCTACATCGGCAACCTGTTCGGCGCCATCTCCCACTACGCCTCCGGCCCGTCCGGGGTAGTCTACGGCTCCGGGTACGTCAAGGTCTCCGAGTGGTTCAAGGTCGCCTTCATCATGTCCGTGGCCATCATCATCATCTGGACCGTGGTGGGCAGCGGCTGGATGTGGATCCTCGGCGACCTCGCCATGTAGTCCGCCCGGCAAACCCTCCCCGCACGACGACGCTCGGTGCCCTCCCAGGAACACCGAGCGTCGTCGTCTGTCGACGGGGGAGCGGGTCAGTCGTCCTTGTTGCGCAGCACCTGCCGCAGCTTCTCCCGGTTGAGCCCGGCGATCGCGGTGAGCGGGATGCCCGCGGGGCACACCTCCGCGCACTCGCCGTACACCGAGCACGGGCCGAACTCCTCCTCGGCGGCACGCGTGATGCCCCTGGCCCGGCGGCTGCGCTCCTTCTGGCTGGAGGGCAGCGTGGCCAGGTGCATGGTCTTGGACCCGGCGAACAGCTGGGCGGAGCCGTTGGGGCACGCGGCCACGCACGCACCGCAGCCGATGCACGCGGCCAGGTCCAGCGCCCACTCCGCGGCCTCGTGCGAGACCGGGATGGCGTCCGCGTCCGGGGCGGTGCCCACGGAGGTGGAGACGAAACCACCGGCCTCGATCACCCGGTCCAGCGCGCTGCGGTCCACCGCGAGGTCCTTGACCACGGGGAACGCGCCGCTGCGGAACGGTTCGAGCTGCACGGTGGCGCCGTCCTCGAAGGAGCGGAGGTGCTGCCGGCAGGACGGCGTCTTCTCCTGAGGGCCGTGGGGTCTGCCGTCCACGGTCACGCCGCACGCCCCGCAGATGCCCTCGCGGCAGTCCGAGTCGAACGCGATCGGCTCCTCGCCACGGGTAACGAGGTCGTCGTTGAGCTTGTCGAGCGCCTCCAGGAGGGAGAACTCGGGTCCGACCTCTTCCAGCAGGTACTCCTCGAAGTGTCCCTCCGCGGCGCCGGACTCCTGACGCCAGACTTTCAACGTGAGTTTCACGAGGATGTTCCTCTCATCGGTAGTCGCGGGTCTCGGGCGGGACGCTGGGGAACTCCAGGGGCTCCTGGTGCCTGATGTAGCGCGGTCCCGTTTCGCCGGTCTCGCCGGAATCAGCACGCTCCCACGCGGACGCGAACAGCCAGTGCTCGTCGTCGCGCTGGGCCTCGCCGCCCTCGGTCTGGTGCTCCTCACGGAAGTGCGCGCCGGCGGACTCGTCCCGGTCCAGCGCGTCCAGGCACATGAGCTCGGCCATGTCCAGGTAGTCGGCCACGCGGCCGGCGCGCTCGAGCTCCTGGTTGAAGCCGTCCGGGCGGCCCTGCACACGCAGGTCGCTCCAAAACTGCCTGCGCAGCTCCTGGATGCCTCGCAGACCCTCGGCCAGCCCCTCGGCGGTGCGCGTCACCCCGCACTTCTCGTACAGCAGGTCGCCCAGCCGGCGGTGGAAGCGCTCCGGGCCCTGCGTGCCGCCGATGTCGACCAGCGCCTGCACGCCCGCCTCGGCCTCGGCTACCGCGGCCCGCACGACGTCGTCGTCCGGCGAGAGCTTCGGCTTGCCCAGCAGCGGTGCCAGGTAGTTGGGCACCGAGTAGGGGAGCGTGAACCACCCGTCCACGCACGCGGAGAGCAGCGAGTTGGCCCCGAGGCGGTTGGCGCCGTGGTAACCCCAGCCGGCTTCGCCGCCCACGAACAGCCCGGGGATCGACGTCATCATGTCGTAGTCGCTCCACAGCCCGCCCATGGCGAAGTGCGCGCCGGGCGCAATGCGCATGGGCTCCTCGTACGGGTCCTCACCGGTGGCGTCCGAGTACATCTCGAAGAGATTGCCGTAGCGCTCCGCGATCACCTTGCGGCCCAGGCGCTCGATGGCGTCCCGGAAGTCCAGGTAGACGGAGTTCTTCAGCGGCCCGACGCCGCGGCCCGCGTCGATCTCGGTCCTCGCCGCCCGGCTGGCGACGTCGCGGGGCGTGAGGTTGCCGAAGGCCGGGTACCGGCGTTCGAGGTAGTAGTCGCGCTCGTCCTCGGGAATCTCGTTCGGGGGCCGGTGGTCCCCGGCCTTCACGGGAACCCAGATTCGGCCGTCGTTGCGCAGGGACTCGCTCATGAGAGTGGTCTTCGACTGCCACTCGCTGGAGACCGGCAGGGCCGTGGGGTGGAACTGGATGAAGCACGGGTTGGCGAACAGCGCGCCGCGCCGATGAGCCCGGAATGCGGCGGTGACGTTCGAGTTCTTAGCCAGCGTGGAGCGGTAGTAGACGTTACCGTAGCCGCCGGTGGCGAGCACCACGGCGTCCCCGGTGACCGCCGAGATCTTCCCGGTCACGAGGTCGCGCACCACGATGCCCTGGGCGCGGCCCTCCACGACGATGAGGTCCAGCATCTCCGTGCGAGTGTGCAGGTTCACCTGCCCCGTGGAGACCTGCCGCAGCAGCGCCTGGGCGGCGGCCACCTGCAGCTGCTGACCGGTCTGCCCGCGCGTGTAGTAGGTCCGGGAGACCTGTACGCCGCCGAACGAGCGGGTGGCCAGCCCGCCCCCGTACTCGCGGGCGAAGGGCGCGCCGATCGCGTTCATGTGGTCGATGACCCGGATGCTCTCCTCGGCCAGCCGCCAGGCATCGGCCTCGCGGCCGCGGAAGTCGCCGCCCTTGACGGTGTCCTTCACGAACCGGGCGATCGAGTCGTTGTCCACCGTGCGGGCGCGTGCGGCATTGATGCCGCCTTGGGCGGCCACCGAGTGTGCGCGGCGCGGGGCGTCGTGGAAGGTGAACGACTCCACGTTGTAGCCGAGTTCGCCCAGGGCCGCCGCCGCACCTGCACCGGCGAGTCCGGTGCCCACGACGACCACGGTGAACTTCCGACGGTTGAGCGGGCCCACCATGCGGTAGTGCAGCCGCCGGTCCGCCCACATCTGGGACGGGGGCACGTCCGAGCCCAGGCCAGGGAGGTCCGAACCCACGGTGCGCAGCTCGTCCAGCAGGGCGTGCGGCTGGGTGGTCGAGGATGCTGTCATCACTGAATCACTCCCAGGAACACCAAGACGGGGATCGAGATGTTGCCCAGGCAGATGGCCATGGCGACCAGCCCCGCCACCCACGCGGCGAGCTGCCGCAGCCGCCTGCCGGTGGCGCCGAGGTCGTTGGCGGCGGTCCACGTCCCGTGGGCCACGTGCACGGTGAGCACCAGCATGGTGAGCATGTAGAAGAGGGCCACGACGGGCCGCTGGAAACTGGCGACCAGATTGGCGTACGCTGATCCGCTCTCGAACGACCCGGATGCGGCCGGCTGGACACCCAGCGTGAGGTCCAGGATGTGGAAGATTACGAACAGCAGGATCACCAGGCCGGTCCCGAGCATCGAGCGCGCCATCAAGGCGTCGCCGCGACGCAGCCCGGTGCGTTTGAACGACCCGCGGGCTCGACGGGCGCGCGTCCACAGCAGGAGCCCGCAGCCCACGTGCAGCACCAGGCTGATCAGCAGTACGACGCGCAGCACCCACAGGACACCCTCGTAGGGCATGAGCGGCATCAGGATCTCGCGCAGCCAGTGTGCGTAGTGGTCGAACTCCTCCTGGCCGCGGAAGATGTGAAGATTGCCGTACATATGCACGAACACAAATCCGACGAAAATGAGACCGGTGACGGCCATGGTGGTTTTCGCGGCGAAGTTCGACACCGGCAGCCGTGTGCGCGGCGGGGCTGACGTGCGTTGTTTTCGCTGAATGGTTGCCGTCATCGTTACCCCTCGTCAGTGGGTGAACTGAGTGCTGAACTCCGGGAGTTCATCGCCCTCAATTCTACGCTGGGAGGGGCATTGCGGGACGTGTTCCGAGGCGTTTCCGGTACTACCGCCAGAAAGGATTGTGGCGGGTGCCGAGGGCATTGAGAATAACTAAGATTTGCCAATCGTAATTTCACAGTGTGGGTCTTTTTACGGTGTCCCGTTCCCACTCGCGGGGTTCCGGACCCCCTGGGCGGCTGTACCGTTCCCCAGGGGGTCCGCAGCCGAGTGTCTCGCCTCGCACCCGTCACTCTCCGCGGAGGGTTCCCGCCCGAATTGCCCGGTTCAGGACTAGCGTTGACCCTGAGATCAAGGCGTCGCTACGGCGCGTGGCAGGTGGTGGTACGAGGGTCCGCTGGCTCCCGGAACCCGCCCCGCTGCGCGACCGGCGGCCGACGACGGCGCGCACCGCGGCGACGTCGCGAGCCCGCCTTGAAGACTGCTCACCCGCCGGACGTCGTGGAGGCTCCAATGTGGACCCAATCTCTTGACACCCTGGGCAGCCTGCCCCTCACCGCGCTCGTGGCCGCGATCCCGATAGTCGTGTTCCTGGCCTGCATGATGCTGTTCAAGCTCACGGGGCTGACATCAGGGCTCATCGCGCTGGTGGTGCAGATCCTGGTGGCACTGCTCGTGTTCCACATGCCCGTCTCCGCAGCGGCCGGTGCAGGTCTGCTGGGGCTGCTGACCGCGCTGTGGCCCATCGCGTACATCATCGTCATGGCGGTGTGGCTGTACCGGCTGAGCGTGCGCTCGGGCCGTTTCGACGTGATCCGCTCCTCGATCGCCGCGGTCTCCGCTGACCAGCGCGTGCAGGTGCTGCTCATTGCGTTCGCGTTCGGCGCGTTCCTGGAGGGCGTGGCAGGCTTCGGTGTGCCCATTGCGATCTGCGCGGCACTGCTCGTGCAGCTGGGGTTCCCGCCCGTGCGCGCCGCAGTGCTGTGCCTCGTGGCCAACGTGGCCGCCGGTGCCTACGGCGCCATTGGCGTGCCCGTGCTCGTGGGCGCGCAGGTCACCGGCATGGAGACGCAGGAACTCTCGCGAGCCCTCGTGCTGCTGCTCCAGCCGCTCACGTTCCTCGTTCCGTTCCTGCTCGTGTGGATGGTCGACGGGGTGCGCGGCCTGCGCGAGGCCTGGCTCCCGGCGCTCGTCTCCTCGGTGGTCTTCTGCGCGGTGCAGGGTGGCCTGCTGTGGTTCATGGGCCCCGAGCTGGCGGATCTCGCGGCCGGCCTGCTGGCCATGGTCGCCCTGTTCGCGGTGTGCCACGTGTGGTCCCCGAAGCGCGTGTCCCGTGCCCCTGAGGTCCCCGAGACCGCCGAGGGGAAACACCCCCTCGGCGAGGTGGTCCGCGCCTGGAGCCCCTTCTACATCCTCACCGCCGTGATCCTGCTGTGGTCCGTCCCCGCCGTGCAGAACCTCTTCACCAAGGGTGCGCTGAGCTTCACGACCTTCAAGGTGCCCATGCCCGGGCTCACCGGTCACGTGACCACCGCCGCCGGAACGGTCGTCAATGCCACCTGGACCTTCTCGATCCTTGGTGCCACCGGAACGGCCATCCTGATCGCGGTGCTCATCACGTTCTTCACCACCCCGCAGCTGCACACCAAAGAACTGGGGGAGGAGCTGGCGGGCGCACTCAAGGCACTGGGCCCGGCCATCCTGCTCATCGCCGTGATCCTGGTGCTCGCGAACATTGCCAACTACTCCGGCGGCTCCACCGCCATGGGCACCGCGCTTGCCGCGGTCGGTCCCATCTTCCCGCTCATCGCCCCGGTGATCGGCTGGATCGGGGTGTTCCTCACGGGATCGGTGGTCAACAACAACACCCTCTTCGCGCCGCTGCAGGTGGCGACGGCGCAGGGCATCGGCGCCGCCCCGTCCCTCCTCGTGGGGACCAACACGACAGGCGGCACCACCGCAAAGGTCATCTCTCCGCAGTCCATCGCGATCGCCGCCGGCGCGGTGGGTCTCAACGGGCGGGAGAGTGAGATCATGCGCGGCTCCATCGCCTACAGCCTGGGCATGCTCGCGGTGGTGTGCGTGTGGACGTTCGTGCTGGCCCTCGTGTCAGCAACCCTCGGGTGAGTGTCTGGGTATGCGTCCTCAGGCGGGCCACGACCTCCTCGCGGGTGGGCCGTTCGGTGCATCGGGTCAGCTGAGAGGTGCCGCAGGAGGAGAGCGACTGCCCCTCGGCGGTTCCGGCCGAGTGAACCCCCGTTGATCCGATATCTTGCACGCAATATGCTGATTATGTTTCGAACAATTCACGGAGGGGACCTGAGAAGCGATGGCGCACCACTCGTTCGAGCGCACCACCCACCACGGCTCCGGGAGTGGAGTCGCCACCCTTACAGAGCTGGTCGGCCGCAGCGAACCCCGTCCGGGCCGCCCCAGTGCTGCCACGGTGGTGGAGGAGGACGGCGTCAAGGTAATCGCCTTCGAGTTCCACGAGGGCGACGAGCTCCACGAGCACGCCGCACCACACCCGGCGCTGATCCAGGTGGTCCGGGGGAGCGTGGACTTCCAGCTCCCGGAGGGTCCCGTGCAGCTGCGGCCGGGCCAGGTACTGCACCTCACGGAGGGGCTGCTGCACGCCGTGAGGGCCCTCGAGCCCACGACGCTGTCCGTCGCACTGCTGCTGCACTGATCCCGCTGCTGCCCGTGCCGTTCGGTCTCATCGCCGTGGTGCTCATGCTGAGCGTGGCGGTCCTCGTGTGGCGCCAGCCGGCGGACAGGCCCATGCCCATGCACCGACCCGTCAAAGCCTGAGCGCGCAAGGCGACGTCGCGGCTGCCCTTCTCCGCCCGGTGAGTGCAGTCCCGGGAAGCCGGGGCCGTTCAGCCCTGGGGTGACGGCGCGGTGAGCCAGGCCACGAGGCCTGGCCACACGGCGTCGGCGGCGGAGCGGCGGAACAGGCCGTGGTGGCCGATGCGCGGAACGCCCAGCTGCTCCGGGGTGAACGTGCGGTGCTCCACCGCGGCGGAGGTGAGCCGCCCGGTCAGGGCCCTCATCTGCGCGGGGCTGGCCCAGGGATCGTCGGAGGCGCCGAGCGCGAGCACGTCCTGGGTGACCGCGGCCGCGCGGGCCGTCGCGTCCATGGACGGGTCGTCGAAGAAGTAGCCGGGACGCCGCGCCCACGACCCCCACTCGACCATCGCGGCTGTGGGCATGTTTTCTCCGATGCCAAGCCGATTGCCGGGCATGTACCCCAGGGTCCGGCTCAACGCCGGGCCCACGACATGCAGCATGGCGGCCACACGCAGCTGCTCCTTCCGCGGGGCGATCGTGCGGGTGTGCGCCAGGTGGGAGGAGACCACCGCGAACCGGTCAAGGCCCTCGAGCCCGTGGCCGAGGACCATGGCGTGCCCGCCGATGCTGTGACCCACGGCGTGCAGTGGAAGCCCGGGGAACCGTGCACGGGTCCAGGCAGCCACGGCGGGGACGTCCCCGCCCATCCAGTCGCGCATGCGCAGGTGCGGGTTCTTCCGGGGCTCGCCGGAGCGGCCCGTGCCGCGGTAGTCATAGGTCACCGCCGCGAGACCGCGGCCCGTCACGTACTCGGCGAACCCGGCGTAGAACCGTTCGGGCGTTGCGGTGGCGGGGTGGATGACGACGGCGCCGCGCGGCTCGCCCTCGGGCAGCCACAGCGTGCCCGCCACGGCGTCCGAGGCGACGGGAATGCTCAGGTTTTCGCGGCGGATGCCGGCTACGGGGGAGTTCCGGTGGTCAGACATAGAAGTTACTCTAGGGTATTTTCAGCGGCTCAGCCCTGGGCCGTCACGGTGACGGTGGCTCCTGTCGCACGCAGGGACGCCACGTCCGTCTCGGGGGCGGGAGAGTCAGTGACAATCGGGTGGAGCTCCGCGCGAGCGCAGCCTGAGGGACGCGCTCGGCACCTCCGCGGGCACCGCGGCCGTCGCCTGCAGTGCCTTCTCCGCAACCATGACGATCGGCCGTCTGCTGGCAGACCGGGTCGTGGAGTGGCTCGGCTCCGGGGCGGTCCTGCGCTACGGGGCGTCCCGCCCCTCGCACCCGGTGAGCAGCGTGACGGCCAGTACGGCCAGGGTCGCTCCTCGGCCCGCGGTCGTGGTGCGTGGCTCAGCGGATTCCTCCCTGAGCTACCGTGGACCGGGTAGGACCTACAAGACCCCCGGCAACTGAAAAGGTGCATATCCCCGTGCGACTCATCCTGGTGCGTCATGGCCAGACCTCGTCCAACGTGGGCCATCACTTGGACACCGCCGCACCCGGCGCGGACCTCACCGACCTGGGACGTGAGCAGGCGCGGGCCCTCGTGCAGGCGCTGGCAGGTGAGCCCATCAGTGCGATCTACGCCTCCAACCTCGTGCGCACCCAGCAGACGGCCGCCCCGCTCGCGGAGGCGCGCGAGTTGTCGACCGAGATCCGTGAGGGTCTGCGTGAGATCGGTGCCGGGGATCTGGAAATGGCCAACGACCACGATTCGATCGAGACCTATCTGGAATCAGCGTTGAGCTGGGCGGATGGCGGCCTCGATTCGAGGATCCCCGGGTCGGACGAGAACGGCCACGACGTCATGGCGCGCTTCGACGCCGTCGTCGAGGAAGCGTCCACTGGTCTGGCACCGGACCGCGTGGCTGTTCTCGTGTCGCACGGCGCCGTCATCCGTGCGTGGTGTGCGCTGCGGTGCGCCAACCTGGACCGCAAGTTCACGGCGACCAACGGATTGTCGAACACGGGCGTCGTCGTGCTCGACGGCGAGCCCGGCGCATGGCGCGTGCTCACCTGGCAGGACCAGGCCGTGGGCGGGCCCGCACTGCAGGATCCGGAGTCCGACGGCGCCGCCGCCGAGGAACTCGATGAGGCAGAAAGCTCCGACAGCTGAGAACACACAGCCTCACGGGGCGCGGTGGGAGACCACAATGAAGCATGACGATCGACTCATTGCGCGCCGTTTACGACCGCACCCGGATGGTTGGCTGGGACTTCTCACGGTTGGAAGGCCGACTGACCGCTACTGAGCCACCGTGGGATGTCGAGGCGGACTGTCTCGCGGCCGTGCGCAGTGCGTCCCGATCAGTGGACCTCGGGACCGGGGGTGGCGAACGGTTGGGAACGCTGCTCGCGGGAACCCGTGTCGGAAGCCGAGGTTGCGCATGGAGGTGAAGAAAGTGTTCATGGCCACAACAGCACGCACAGCCGCCAGGGCAAGAGCGGCAACCGCCCCGCCCCATGTCACTTTCCCCCGAACTCTCCGCGACCTGCCAGACTTTAACTCCGACCACACGAAGGGAAGATCATGGAAGACACGCCTAAAACTCAGCCCAGCAACCCGCAGAAGGGCACCCCGTGGGGGCTCATTCTGATCGTGCTCGCGTTCCTGCTGGCCACCGCCATGGTGATCGGCGTGGGCGTCGTGTCCCTGGACATCGGCTTCGGAGGCTGACGACCTCGTACGTCGCCGCCCTTTCCTCGGCCCCAAGCGGTACATCTGACGACGGCGGACGGCCACCTCGAGCGCGAAGGTGACCGTCCGCCGTCGTCGTACTGCCGTTAGAAATCGGGCAACGCCATCAACGGCGCGGGGGCCCGGGAGTGCGCTGGGAACGGCAGGACTTCTGCAACCGCGACAGCTTCTCGCCGAGCTGTTCCTGTTCCTCGGGCGGCGCGCTGACCCCGCTGGTCCGCTCGGCCTCCTGGTAGAGGTCACCGCTCATCACGTCGACCAGGTGCTTGGCGCACAGGTTGGACTCGTCCACCGCCTGGATGAGGGCATTCGCGTGGCGGGGCGTCCATCGGCGGTTCGGGTCCAGGCGGTAGAGCAGGGCACGGATCAGGTCCCCGCGCAACCCTTCCTCGGCAATGACGGGGCGCGCGCTGACCAGCCACGTGACCAGTAGGACCGCTACGAAGAGGACACCGAGCCAGCCGATCACGGGGAAGACCTTGGTCACGAGCTCGGTGAACGGCAGGAAACTCAGCCCGAACCCGACCAGCGTGACCGCGATGAACACGAGCCGCCCCCACCGGGCATGCCAATGTAGTACACCGGAGTACTGCACCGAGCGGCGTTCGATCACTTCCGGGGGTCCTCCGCGGACAGGGGGGAGGTCAGTTCATCACGGCGGACAATCCGCTCCCGGCCATCCACACCCCCACGATCGCTGCGATCCACAGAAGCGTGACCTTCGCTTCCCGCTCGAGCGTGGGGACGATCCTCTCGAGGCGCGGCCAGATCCGCCGGCCGGCCAATGCTGCAGCCGCGATGAGCACGAGCGCGGGCAGGATCATCACGACGCAGTAGGCGGCGAGCAGGGCCAGTCGCAGCGGCCAGCCGATGTCCATACTCGTGATGATCCCGTTGGCCGCGAGATAGGGGACCATCGTGGCGGCCTCCGTGAGAGCAGCGCCGGCACCGAGGGCGACCATGGCACCGGGATGCAGGGACCTGGGCGGTGCGCGGTGCCCCTCGCGCTTCACGGGGTCCGGTGCGAAGATCCCGTACGCGAGCAGACCCAGCCCGGCGACCACCTTGAACCACTGGGCGGGCTCGCTGTCCCAGATCCTCCCGGCCACGTCGGAGAGGAGGTCGAACCCCAGGGCGATCGCGATCCCCAGGAAGAAGTAGAGGAGCACCACGGTCGCGAAGTAGAAGAACAGCGGGACCGCGTCCACGCGCCGCCGGGAGATCACGAGGACCAGGGGGATCACCAGGGTCCCGAGGCTCATGCTGTCCAGCAGGGCCAATCCGAGCAGTGCGAGAAGGTCACCCATGTGTGCCGCCTTGTCTCGTACGAACGTATGCCATACCGCAACCATACACTTGTATGAGAGGGGGTGGTCAGATGCCACAGGAGAACGAGAGTCGCGGGATGATCCCCGCCCGGGTCATGATCGCGGAAGCGGCGATCCGCGTGATCGCCCAGCAAGGTTTCGACGTGGTGAGCGTGCGCACCGTGGCCCAGGAGTCCGGGATCTCCCCCGGGACCGTTCAATACCACTACAAGACGCGGCGCGATCTGCTGCTCGCCGCCCTCGAGAGGTCCGTGGAGCGACAAACCCAACGGGTCATGGCTGCGCGGGGTCTGAACGGCTATCGGGCATCCCTCGCTCGCACCCTGCGTGAACTCCTGCCGTTGGAGGGCGTGCGGAGGGAGGACGCTGCCGTGTGGGTCAGCTTCGGGGCGGCCGCCTCCACCCGGGACTGGCTCGCGAGCGTGTACTGGCAGAACCTGCAGATCTTCCACGAGGGTGTCCTGAACGTCCTGCGGCGGGCCCAGGAGGACGGGAAGCTACGTGAGGGGCTGACCCCGGACACCGCCGCGCCCCTGGTCACGGCACTCGTGAACGGGTTGGCCCTGGATCACCTCAACGCACCCGAATCCGTTCGGGAGGGCACCGAACAGGCCCTCGATCGGGGGCTGTCGTTGATCCTCACGGACTGAGCCTCCTCAACGCCGTCGCGTCCCAACCCACCGTGTCAGGGCCCGTGCGTAGGGTCGGATGCATGATCCCCCACGACACGAGACTGCGCCGCCATGTCCCCTTGATCGTGCTGGAGGTGCTCCTCGTGGGGACGCTGATCTTCGAGATCGCCCGGGAGAACGGCCCGGCCGTGTTCTTGCTGTCCGCACTCGTCCTCGCGGCGCTCGTCCCGCTCGCCCTGGAGCCGATCGCCCGCGCCAGCATCCCCATGACCCTGCAACTGCTGTACGCGGTGCTGTTGTTCGGCGGGGCGTTCCTGGGAACGTACTTGCACGTCTACGGCGTGTGGACGCTGTGGGACACCGTGGTCCACTTCTTCTCGGGAATCCTGATCGCGCTGGGCGCCGATCACGCGTGGCGCATCCTGTCCCGGCGGCATGGTTTCGTCCTGCCCACGTGGCTGTGGGGGCTCGCGATCGTGTCGTTCAGCGCCTTCATCGCGTTCCTGTGGGAGGTCGCCGAGTTCGTCACCGATCTGGTCTCGGACAGCAACGCTCAGGTGAACAACCTGGACACCATGACCGACATGATCGCGGGCACAACGTCCGCGCTGATCGTCGTGGTCGTCCTGGCGCTCACCCGGGCGGGGGGCCGAACGTCCGTGTGACGAGGACGGGTTACTCGATCACACCGCACGCCAGGCGGCTGCCGGCGTCACCCGTGGAGCGGGTGTCCTCGTCCGGTCCCTCCGGGGCGTAGCGCTCGGGGATGTTCGCGTAGTTGTCCGGGCCGGAGTGGATCATCAGCGCGGAGCCGTTGTCGTCCCGCAGGTTCTCGGCCGTGAGCCGGTCCGTCTCGAACGACATGGCCGCCCGCCCGGATTCCGTCACCAGCAGCGCGGGAAGGTCACCCGCATGCTCCGGATGGCGAGCGTCGTCGCCACCCAGGTGCCCGCCGGCGGACAGGAATGCGCCGGTCTCGGAGGGATCGTCCGGCGCGGAACTCTCCGCCTCGCACACGCCGTTGCCGTGCACGTGCAGGCCGTAGTACCCCGGTTCCAGACCGGAGAACTCGACCGAAACCCGCATCGCATCCTGGTCGGCCTCGGTGAACTGCGCGGTGCCGACCTCCATTCCCTCGGCATGACGCACCGTGGCGGTGGCCAGGGGACCCGGGCTCGACGCCGCCGTCGCGGCCCCCTGCCCACCCGTCGGATCCGCGGTGGTGGCGTCATTGCCCTCGCCGCACGCGGCCAGTGTCAGCATGCCCGCGAGCCCCAGGAAAGCCAGTCCGCCGCGGGCTCGGAAGGGGCGATGGGTGGTGGGGGGC
>NZ_JABFAW010000006.1:0-2883 GCF_017168375.1 Kocuria sp. KRD140 | reverse complement strand
GGTGTGGGGGCGCCTGGGTGGGGTGGTGGTTAGGCGTCGCCTCCTGCGTTGCCGGAGGTGCCGGCGGCGGGGTTGGTGAGGTCGTAGCGGGTGATGGCTTCTGCGGGGGCGGACCAGTCGATCTCTCCGCGTTTGGCCAGCATTTCCAGGGTGCGTACGACCATTGAGTGCGCATCGATGGTGAAGTACCGGCGTGCTCCGGCGCGGGTGTCAGCGAACCCGAACCCGTCAGCGCCCAACGAGGCCCAGTCGTTGGGTACGTACTGACGCACGGAGTCCGGCAGGGCCGAGGTGTAATCACTGGTAGCGATCACCGGTCCCGTTGCCCCTGCTAGTGCTTGGGCGATGTAGGGGGTGCGGGCTCCTTCACCGGGGTTGAGGAACGCCTCGTGTTCGGCGGCGTGAGCATCCCGGCGTAGGTTCGTCCACGAGGTCACCGACCACACGTCGGCGGAGACCGACCATTCCTCGGCGAGGATCCGTTGGGCTTCTAACGCCCAGGGCACCCCGACCCCGGAGGCCAGCAACTGGGCGCGCGGGCCTTCGTTGGTGGCGGGTTTGAGCAGGTAGATGCCGTTGAGGATCCCGTCCACATCGACGTCTTCGGGTTCGGCGGGTTGGTGGATGGGTTCGTTGTAGACGGTGAGGTAGTACATCACGTTGTGATCCTCATCCGCCTGCCCGTACATGTGTTCGATTCCGCGTTTGACGATGTGGGCGATCTCGTACCCGTAGGCGGGGTCGTAGTGGATCACCGCGGGGTTGGTCGAAGCCAGGATCGGGGAGTGCCCGTCAGCGTGTTGCAGGCCCTCACCGGTCAGGGTGGTACGCCCGGCGGTGGCGCCGATCACGAACCCGCGGGCCATTTGATCGGCTGCTGCCCAGAACTCATCCCCGGTGCGTTGGAACCCGAACATGGAGTAGAAGATGTACACCGGGATCATGGTTTCACCGTGGGTGGCGTAGGAGGTGCCCGCGGCGGTGAACGCAGCGGTGGCCCCGGCCTCGTTGATCCCCGGGTGCAGGATCACACCCTGGGCGGATTCCTTGTACGCGAGCATCAGTTCGCGGTCCACGGAGAGGTAGTTCTGCCCGTTGGGGTTATAGATCTTCGCGGTCGGGAAGAAGGAGTCCATCCCAAACGTCCTGGCCTCGTCCGGGACGATGGGTACGATGCGGTGCCCGAAGTCCTTCTCCCGCATCAGGTCTTTGAGGATCCGCACGAACGCCATGGTCGTGGCCGCCAGTTGTTTGCCCGAACCCTTCTTCCCCGACGCGAAGGCTTTGTCCGAGGGCAAGGTGATCGCCTGCTGGGTGTGGGGGCGATCCGGGAGGAACCCCCCCAACTCCTGACGGCGCTCCAACAAATACTTGATTTCGGGGGAGTCGGGTCCGGGGTGGTAGTAGGGGGCGTTGTAGAGATCCGAGTCCAGTTGCTCATCACTGATCGGGATCCGTAAGTGATCCCGGAAGGCCTTGAGGTCTTCGAGGGTGAGTTTTTTCATCTGGTGGGTGGCGTTACGGGCCTCGAAGTGCGGACCCAACCCGTAGCCCTTGACGCCTTGGGCCAGGATCACCGTGGGCTGGCCGGTGTGTTCCACCGCCGCCTTGTACGCCGCGTACACCTTGCGGTAGTCATGGGCGCCGCGCTTGAGGTTCCAGATCTGCTCATCCGTGTAATCGGCCACCAGCTCTTTGGTGGCTGCGGAGCGGGCGAAGAAGTGGTCACGGACGAACCCACCGGATTCGGCTTTGAAGGTCTGGTAGTCCCCGTCCAGGGTCTCGTTCATGATCCGCACCAACTCCCCGGTGTGATCCGCCTCCAGTAGGGCGTCCCATTCCCGGCCCCACACGACCTTGATCACATTCCACCCCGCACCGCGGAAGAACGCTTCCAGCTCCTGGATGATCTTCCCGTTCCCGCGTACCGGACCATCCAAGCGTTGCAGATTGCAGTTGATCACGAAGGTGAGGTTGTCCAACTTCTCATTCGCCGCTAACTGCAGCACACCACGGGATTCGGGTTCATCCATCTCCCCGTCCCCCAAAAACGCCCACACGTGCTGGTCGGAGGTGTCCTTGATACCGCGGTTGTGCAGGTACCGGTTGAACTGGGCCTGGTAGATCGCGTTCATCGGCCCGATCCCCATCGACACGGTGGGGAACTGCCAGAAATCCGGTAAACACCGCGGATGCGGGTACGAGGGCAACCCGTTGGGGGTGCAGGTACCGGTTGAACTGGGCCTGGTAGATCGCGTTCATCGGCCCGATCCCCATCGACACGGTGGGGAACTGCCAGAAATCCGGTAAACACCGCGGATGCGGGTACGAGGGCAACCCGTTGGGGGCGTGGGTCTTCTCCTGCCGGAACCCATCCAACTGCTCCTCCGTGAGCCGGCCCTCGAGGTAAGCGCGGGCGTAGTTACCGGGGGAGGAATGACCCTGGAAGAACACCTGATCCCCGCCCCCGGGATGACCAGGTCCGCGGAAGAAGTGGTTCAACCCCACCTCATACAACGTCGCCACCCCCGCGTAAGAGGAGATATGCCCGCCAACGGAGACTTCCGGGCGTTGAGCGCGGTGGACCATCACCGCCGCGTTCCAGCGCAGGAAAGCCCGGTAACGGCGCTCGATCTCCTCATCACCGGGGAACTCGGGTTCTTGATCCACCGGGATCGTGTTCACATAATCCGACGTCGTCACCATCGGCACACCCACCGAATGCGTGCCCGCGTGCTGCAACAACGCCCGCATCACGTACTGCGCCCGCGCGGTACCCTGCGCCTGGATCAACGCGTCAAACGACTCGATCCACTCCTGCGTCTCCTGAACATCAGCGTCCTGAAGATTATTCGTCAACCCACTCAAAATGTGGTGATTGCT
>NZ_JABFAW010000005.1:83758-145441 GCF_017168375.1 Kocuria sp. KRD140 | reverse complement strand
CGCGTGTAAAGCGTGCTTGACTATAGTCAAGCACGCTTTACACAGCTCAGCAGGAGGACGACATGACCCCACGACCCAGGTCACCGGTGTGCGCTGAGCCCAGGTGCTCGAGGACTTTGTCCCGCCCGCCCCGGCGCTCAGCGATCTGCACCGCCGTCGCCCCCGACGCCGTCCGGACCTTACGCACGAACACCACGGTCCGACCCTACCCACCCGATTAGTGTGTCGCCGACCCCCGCCACAGGACCCTGACCAGCGACAACACCGGCCAAGTCAGCCAGGAGCTCTCAAGTGGCACGAGTCAGGCCCTGCACGGGCAACGGTTCGACCTTGGACTTGGGCGTTCCCTGGGGTTCACTGAGCCCGTGCGCAGGGCCCTGGGCACCATGTCCGCGCCACCGAAAGACTTCGCATCCGCCATTGAAGCCGTACGCGAATACCTGACCGGCAGGGCGGATATCACGATGCGCCCGGCCCACAACGGCCACATCCCGCTATTCGTGTTGGGGACCGGAAGTGGCTTGAAGATCGCGGCGCGCCTGGGTCTGCCGGCGGTGGTCGGTGGACCGTTGCTCACCGCCGGGCCGGAGGCCTTCGACGAGTACCGCTCCACCTTTTGCCCCAGCGAGCAACTGGACGAGCCGTACCTGATCGCTTCCACGGAGATCTTTGTTGCGGATTCTCCCTCCGAGGCGCGCGAACTCTCTCTGCCCGAAGCGTGGGCCATGTCCGAATCGCGCCTCACGGGAGCTTTTCCGCCGCTCGAGCCGACGACGTCGCTACCGGATTCCCTGACGCAACGGCAGCAACGCAACGTGGCCAAGGCATTGGCCCCCGTGACCGCGGGGACCGAGGACCAGGTTTTGAGCGCAATCAGTGAATTGCTCGTGCGTACCGGCGCGGACGAGATCATGAGCACCGCCTCGACCTTCGACACGACCGCGTTGTACACCTCTGATGCGCGGCTGGCCGCCGCCGTCGCCGCCACCTTGTGAGCGCCCAGACCTCACACCGGGACCTCCCAACGCAAGGACCGCAAGCGTGGAAGCGGGCGCCAAGGACGCAACCACGGCCACGGCCCCCGCTGTGTCACAGGCTCACGTTGGCCCGGAATCCCATCTTGGAGACCGTAAGGATCAGTTTGGGTTCCCCGGTGAGTTTTCGGATCCGGGATATGGCCATGTCGATGGCGTGGTCGCTGGGCGCCGCGGGCACTTCACGGCGGATGGACTGGCGAGTCACCAAGTCCCCTGCGGCCTGCATCACCACGCGTGTGATGTTGGCCAGGTGGGAGGGCAGTTCCACGCGGCGTTCCCCGCACAGCAGATGCGCGCCGCGCAGGGTGACCTGTCCGAACGGCGTGTGCGGCAGGTCCACGGTCTGTCTTTCCAGGTGGGTGGTCAGTGCCCGCACCAGGGACCCCATGCGGGGGCGGTCCGGGATCAGCGGTGTGATTCCCGCCCGCTGCAACGGCTCCGCGGTTACGTGCCCCACGGCCACGCTGAGCACACGGTGACGCAGTGCTTCGAGCAATGGCTCCATGGTCCCTTCCTTCTGGGCGCGTTCGAATAGCGCTTCCACCGCGGGGGCGGAGGTGAAGGTCACGGCGTTGACGTGTTCCTTGATGATTGCCAGCATCAGCTGGGAGACTGCGGCCACATCACGGGGCTGTTCCCATCGATAGGGCTGGACTACGGTCAGGCGCGCGCCGGCGCGTTCGAGGCGTTCCACGTGTGCGTGGTCCACGGCCCCGTGTTGTTGGAACACCACGTGTTTGTCGGCCACGCCGCGGCTCAGTGCCAGGTCCACCAGGGAGCTCGTAGAATCCTGCGATGCAACCCCCTGCTCCACGAGCCCGAGGCTCTTGATGGCCCCACGGGCCTTGGCTCCGCGCACGAGGATGTCAGCGCCCTCGAGCGCCGCACACAGTTGGGATCGTGTTCCACCGGCCTCCGCAGCCTCGAACCATCCGCGCACACCGTGCCCCGTGGTGACCAGCAGCACCCCCGGTTTGTCCTCGATCACCTGGGCGGAGGCCCGGTGCAGCGTCTCGTCGTTCTCGGTGGGCACGATGCGCATGGTAGGCGCCTTGAGCACGGTGGCGCCGCGCCGTTCGAAAGCCTCCGCCTGGTCCTCGGCCCGGCGTGAGGCGGTCACAGCGATCACGAAGCCGGTCAGGGAATCCGACGGAGCCACGAGCACCTTCTCGCTCGCCTTGACCGTCGACGACGCCGTCCCAGGTTCCTCCTGAATCCGACCATCGCGAATCCCCCGGCCCGGGATCCCGCCGTCCCGAATTTCGGCTGCGGGTTCCGCGGTGGGCCCGCGTGTGAGCGGAGACTTCAGTGGCTCAGACTCTTCTGAGCGCTCGTTTGAAACTCTCTCGATCAACCGCGCGAGGTCATCGCCCAGTTCGACCACGTGCCCCAGCACGACGATCGCAGGGGAGCTCACTCCCTCGTCGGATACCACACGCGCAATGGAGCGCGCTGCGGATGCAAAGACCCGCTGCCGCTGTGTGGAACCCTTTTCGACCACCGCGGCGGGCAATTCCGGATCCAGGCCGTGCTTCACCAGACCGGCCATGAGCTCGGGCAGGTGCGCCAACCCCATGAGCACCACCAGGGTGCCGCCCACCTTGACCAGGCCTTCCAGCTCGTCGGGAGCGGGCACCTCATGACCGGAGATCACGGTGAAGGAGCGGTTGATGCCGCGGCACGTGACCGGGATACCGGCAGCCGCGGGCACCGCGATACTCGAACTGATCCCGGAGACCACAGTGACCTCGATGCCCTCCCCCTGCAGGGTCCGCCGTTCCTCGGCGCCGCGTCCGAACACGAACGGGTCCCCGCCCTTGAAACGCACCACACACGCCCCGGCGCGGGCGAACTCCACCAGGGCCCGTTCAATCAAGTATTGGGGCATCTTGTGATGGCCGGGGTCCTTACCCACGTTCACCAGCAGGGCTCCCGGGCACAGTTGCTCGAGCACCGCGGTGGGTGCCAGTTTGTCGTAGAGCACCACGTCCGCCCGCATCAGGTGCTGCCGGGCCGCCTCCGTCATCAACTGCGGGTCACCGGGACCACCACCCACCAGGGCCACACCGGGCCTGCCCGAGCGCAGGGTCGAGAACGGTTTGCCGTGCCTCCTGCTCAAGGCACGCCACCGCTTGGTCTCCGCGGCGTCGTCGGCGGCGCACACCACGGCCGCGGCACCGGACGCTGCAGCGTCGGCGTCGAAGTCCGCGGCCTCCGCGCCCACGAAGGTGCAGGCTTCCAACGCGGTGCGCACCGATTCCCGGGCCGGGTCCGCTTTCACACCCAGCCGCCGGGCCACCCTAGCCAGCGCATCCCCGCGGGCACACAGTTGCTCCGCGGTGCCCGCAACGCTCACCCTGGCACCGGCGCGGATCAGCCGGGCGACCTCCAGCGGCGCGGCCGGGCCGGTTCCCACGAGCAGGACCGGACAACCGTTCCAGTCGAAATCACTCATGCACCGATCCCGATGGTCGGCCCGGAGATCATCACGCGCTCACCGGCGGTCGCCGGACGCACCTGCCCGCGCTCGGGCACCTGCACGATGGTCTCGTCCGTTGCCTGCGGGTCATTGATGAACGGCGTGAAACGCGCCAGCTTCACCGGGTCGTTGAGGGTTTCGGCCCACTCATCGCGGTAGTCGGCCACTAGATCGCCCATGGCCGATTCCAGTTCGTCGCAGATCCCCAGCGAGTCCTCCAGGATTACCTCGCGGAGATGGTCCATGCCGCCCTCCAAGGACTCGACCCACGGTGCGGTGCGCTGCAGCCGCTCGGCGGAGCGGATGTAATACATGAAGAACCGGTCGATGACCTTGACCAGCATCCTGTCATCGACGTCGCTCACGAGCAGTTCCGCATGCCGGGGGGTGAACCCGCCGTTACCGCCCACGTAGACGTTCCAGCCCTTGTCCGTGGCGATCACCCCCACGTCCTTGCCGCGCGCCTCGGCGCACTCACGGGCGCACCCGGAGACGCCGATCTTGAGCTTGTGCGGGCTACGCAGTCCGCGGTATCGGTTCTCCAAATGCACGGCCATGCCCACGGAATCCTGCACGCCGTAGCGGCACCACGCCGAACCCACGCAGGACTTGACCGCGCGCAGCGACTTTCCGTAGGCCTGACCGGATTCCATGCCCGCGTCGATCAGCCGCTGCCAGATTTGCGGTAACTGCTCCAAGCGCGCGCCCAACAGGTCGATACGCTGAGCACCGGTGATCTTGGTGTAGAGGTTGAACTCCTTGGCCACCTGGGCGATCACCGCGAGCTTCTCGGGGGTGATTTCGCCCCCGGGGATGCGCGGGACCACTGAATACGTGCCGTCTTTCTGCATGTTGGCCAGAGCACGGTCGTTGGTGTCCTGCAGTCCGTCGCGGCCGCCGTCCAACACGTGCTCGTGGAAGGCGGTGGCCAGAATGTTGGCGACAACCGGCTTGCAGATGTCGCAACCGCGGCCTGTCCCGATTTTCTCGATGACTTGGGTGAAGCTCGTCAGGCGGGACAACCTGATGGCCTCGAACAGCTCGGGACGGGACAGTTCGAAGTGCTCGCACAGTCTTTTGGAAATTTTGAGACCGGCGCCTTCCATTTCCTTGGTCATGATCTTGCCGACCAGTCCCACACACGATCCGCACTGCGTCCCGGCCTTGGAACACTTCTTGACCGAGGCCAGGTCGTGGCAGCCCTGACCCACGGCCTGCTTGATCTCGTGCACGGTCACGTTGTTGCACGAACACGCCACCAGATCGTCGGGCATTTCCGCGTCGGGAACGTCGCCACCGCCGGAAAGATAGGCCCTGGGCGCTCCGGGCAGTTGGCGGCCCAGCAGCGCGCGCAGGCTCGCGTACGGTTCCGCGTCCCCCACGAACACCCCGCCCAGCAGGGTCCTGGCGTCGTCGGAAAGGACGAGTTTCTGGTAGACGCCCTCGACCGGGTCGGACATGACCACGTCCAGGGTCCCGCTCTTCCGGGACAGCGAGTCGCCGAAGGAGGCCACGTCCAGGCCGTGGAGCTTGAGCTTGGTGGCGTCGTCGATCTCGGTGAATTCGTCGTCACCGCCGGTCAACTGCGCGGCCACCACCTCGGCCATGGCGTTGGCCGGTGCCACGAGGCCCACGCACGTTCCGTCGAAGCTGGCTACCTCACCGATCGCCCAGATCCCGGGGGTCGCGGTGCGGCACGCGGTGTCGATGGGCACGCCACCGTTGGGCGCGGTCTCCAAACCGGCGTCGCGGGCCAGCTCGTCACGGGGCGTGATGCCAATGGCCCACACCACGAGGTCCGCCTCGATCAGATCCTCGCCCACCGCCACCCCGCCCACGGTGGACGGGTCCGCGGCGGCGGGCAGCACCGCGCTGGGGCGCTGTCCCAGGTGTAATTCGATCCCGCGCTGCTCGATGGCCCGGTTCAGGGTCCGCCCGCCGCCCTCGTCCAGTTGCGAGGACATCAGCCAGTCCCGCGAATGCACCAGATGGGTTTCGAACCCGTACTTGACCAACCCGCCGGCGGCCTCGAGACCCAGCAGTCCGCCGCCGATCACCACGGCCTGGGGCGGCTTCTCGGGGCCGCGGGCGCTACTGAGGGCCTCAACGTTGGCCCGCATCCGATCGACATCGTTCACGGTGCGGTAGACGTAGACTCCGGCCAGGTCATTGCCGGGCAACGGAGGCATGGTGGCGGCCGAACCGGTCGCGAGCACTAATTCGTCGTAGGCTAGTTCCGTCTCACCGTTGACGTGCACGCTCTTGCGCTCCGGGTCGATGCTGTTGACCCACGCATTGGTGACCAGGTGGGTCCGTTCGTTCCACATACCCACGTTGGTGAGGCTCAGATCGTGGTCCGGGTCCCAGTGCTTGGCCAAGTTGACGCGGTCGTAGGGAGCCACGCTTTCTTCTCCCAGGACGACGACGTCGCTGCGGTCGCCGCGCCCGCGCAGGGCCGTGACGAAGCGGTGTGCTGCGGGCCCCGCGCCGACCACCACGACCCTGCGTTCAGACACGGAGGTCGGGAGGTCGCGGATGTTGATGAGTTCGGGCATGGGGTTCTCCTAGGAGTTGGAACGTGTCTCCACGGTAGAAATCGAATGTCACCCGGCCGTTGTCACTTTCTTACGGCCGTGTAAATTGCGCCTGCGTCGGACCTAGAAATCCAGGCCGACCTGGATGATTCCGTCGACCACTCGAACGGGGTAGGTCTCCACGGACAGCTCGTCATTGGTCAGGCACTCACCGGTTTCCAGGTTGAAGACCGCCTTGAGCAGGGGCGAGGCAATGGTGGGGACGCCACCTGATTCGCCGACAATCCCGCGGGAGAGCACGGAGGCACCGGTGTCCGGGTCCACGTTGGAGCTCGCGTACAGCCGGTCGTTCCAGGTCCGGTACAGGGCGATGTGGCGGCCCTTGAGCAGGGCGGCCGCGCCGACGTCACGTTCCAGACGGTGTTCTTCGACCACGGGGGTCCAGGTGAGGGTTTCGACGGCGGTGGAGTGGGTCTCGCGAGTCAGAACGGTCATGGCGGTTCTCCTTGGCGACTGTGGTGCATACAAGTGGTCGGTGTGGCGGCTCAGGCTGCCATGGCTTGGGAGACCACGGATTCGAGTTTGTCCTTGCACCCGCCGCAACCGGTGCCGGCGCGGGAACATTTGGAGACCTCGGCCACGGTGGTGGCTCCGGCGGACACGGCCTGCTGAATGGGTGCCAGGGTCACCCCCGCACACCGGCAGATGATGGACTCCGGGGTCAGTTCCGGTGCGGTATCCGCGCCGCTCGGGGTGTCCGCGGCAAGCAACACGGAAGGGTCACCCGGGGCGGCACCGGATCGTTCGAACAGCATGGCCAGTTCGGCACCGGCCTCCGGCGCCCCCAGAGCCACGAATCCGAGGATGTTCCGATCGCGCGAGACCACCTTGAGGTAACGCCCGGTGCGTGGGTCCTCCCAGGTGGCCACGTCGACTCTCGGCTGCTCGAAGGCTCGAGCGTGCACCGAGCCCGCAGCGGTGAGGCTCACGGCCTGCGACTTCATGGTGATCAGTTGCGACACCTGTGAAGGAACGCGGTTGTGGGTGCCGTCCAGAATGTCCGCCAGGGCTTGCGCCTGCTGCCACCCCGGGCCGATCAGCCCGCTCGGGGCGGAATCCTGGTAGTCGATAGCCATACATTCTGGGCACACGGGATTGCTGCACAGCACCTCCGCGCAGTCACCGATCGCGTAGATGTTCGAGGTGCCGTGGACCCGCAACTGATGATCGACCAAAATCCCACGATGGGTCGGTAGCCGCACTTTCTTGGCCCACTCGGTACGGGGCTGCGCTCCGATGGCCGGAATCAACGCGCCGGCTTCTCGCACGGTTCCATCGTCCAAGACGACCCCCGTGAAGCGACCACCCTCACTGCGCACGCCGTTGATGCCCCCGGGGATCACCTGGATACCGGCCTGCCTCAGCACGTGGGCCAGCATTCGGCTGGCGTCAGGATCCAGCTGCCGCGGCATCAGGTCCTGCCCACGGTGGATCAAGCTCACCTGCACTCCGTGCTCGGCAAGGTTGAGCGCAAGCTCGATCCCCAGAATCCCACCGCCGAGGACCAGGACATCCTGGCCCGTCTCGACCACCTCGCGTAACCGCCGAGCGTCGGACATGTCCCGCAAGGGGTGCACTCCGGGTAGGGGGATGGAATCCAGGTGGCACGGATCCGTGTCCAGAACGTCCAATCCGGGGACCCGCGGCAGAACGGCGCGCGCTCCGGTGGCGAAGATCAGATCGTCAAAGGAGATCAACCGGTCATCAGTGGTGTGAAGGTACTGCCCGTCCAAGGAAATGTCGCTGAGCGTGGTACCCGTGAGGAACGTTACCCCCTCCGGGAAGTTGGTCTCATCGCACGCGAGGTCCAGGTCTTGCGGGGTGCTATGCCCGGTGACCAGGTTGGCCAGCAGGATGCGGTTGTAGGCACCTTCCGGCTCGCTCCCGATCACGCACACGTGCACCCGGCTCTGGGCAAGGGGTTCCTCGAGTTCTTCGATCAGGCGGGCGGCCACCGGGCCGAAACCGATGATGACTATGCGACGCACTGTTCCTCCTGGGACACCCACACGCGGGTGGCTTTGAATTCCGGCATCTTGGACAGCGGGTCCGTGGCCGAGGAGACCAAACGGTTCACACTGTTGGACCCTGCGAAGTGGAAGGGCATGAACAGGGTGTCGCGGCGGATCTGTCGGGACAGCCGAGCCCGGGCCTGCACGGTTCCCCGCTCGTTGTGCAAAGTGAGCAGCTGCCCCTCGACCACCCCGTAGAGGTGGGCGGTCTCCGGGTTGATCTCGACTCGCCCGTCAGGATCCGAGGCGAGCAGTTCCGGGACCCGTCGAGTTTGGGCACCCGACTGGTAGTGGCCCAGCAGGCGGCCTGTGATCAGGGTCAGCTCGGCCCCGTCGAAGATCCGCTCGGCAATCGCCCGGGGGGACACGTCCGCCAGGGTGGCACGGCCGTCCGCGGTGGGGAACGAGTCCCGGAACAGGCGCGGTGTGCCCGCGCTGCCCGCCGGGTAGGGCCAATAGCACGCCCTCTCCTGGTCGAGCAGGTCGTAGCTGAGACCCGAGTAGTCCGCGCGGCCACCGGCCGAGGCTCGGGTGAGCTCCTCGAACATCTGCTCCGCCGTTCCGAAGAACATGGTGGAACCCAACCGGGTGCTCAGCTCGGCCAGCACGGCCAGCTCGTCGCGCGCGGCGCCGGGCAACGGCAGCGCCCTACGACGGCGGATGACCCGGCCCTCCAGGTTGGTCATGGTGCCTTCTTCCTCCGCCCACTGCGCCACCGGCAGGATCACGTGCGCCAGCTGAGCGGTCTCCGACAGCACGAAGTCACTGACCACCAGGAAATCCAGGTCGGCCAGTGCACGGGTCACCCGTGTGGCATTCGGGGCGGAGACCACGGGGTTGGAGCCGTGAATCATCAGTGTGCGCACCCCGTGGTCGGTGCCGCACGAGAGCAACAGTTGGGTGGCGTCAATCCCCGGACCGGGGATGTCCTGCTCATCGATGCCCCACACCGAGGCCACGTGCGCTCGGGCCTGCGGGTCGTTGATGGAACGGTAGCCGGGCAGCTGATCGCACTTCTGACCGTGTTCGCGCCCGCCCTGGCCGTTGCCCTGCCCGGTCACGGTGCCGTACCCGCCGGGTTCGCGGCCCGGCAGCCCCAGCAGCAAGGCCAGGTTGATGGCGAGGCTGGTGGTGTCCGAGCCATTGGTGTGCTGTTCCACGCCGCGCCCGGTCAGGACGAACGCGCCCCTGTCCTTGGCCGTGGCCAGCCCGCGGGCGACCGCCCGGATCTTGGCGGCGGGGACACCGGTGAGGCTCTGGACGTGTTCAGGCCAGTAGCGCTGGGCGGTGCGCTTGAGCCGGGCGAAACCATTGGTGCGGGAGGCCACGTAGGCGGCGTCGTAGAGGCCCTCGGCAATGACCACGTGGATCAGGCCCAGCAGTAGTTCCTGGTCGGTTCCGGGGGTCGGTGCCAGGTGGATCCCGCACTCGCGTTCCTCCGAGCGGGTCAGGTCCGCGGTGGCGGACTCGCGCAGGTCGATCACGAACAGCCCGCCGTGCTCCCGCGCGGAGGCCAGGTGCTGGACGAACGGGGGCATGGTGTCCGCCACATTGGAGCCGATCAGTAGCACGGCGTGCGCGCGGTCCAGATCGGTTAGTGGGAACGGTAGGCCGCGGTCCAAACCGAAGGCCCGGTTACCGGCGGCCGCCGCCGAAGACATGCAGAACCGGCCGTTGTAGTCGATCCGACTGGTTCGCAGCACCGCGCGGGCGAACTTGCCCAGTGCGTAGGCCTTCTCGTTGGTGAGCCCACCGGCTCCGAAGATCCCCACCGCGTCGCGGCCGTGCTCACGCTGGGTGCCCCGGATCGCCTCGGTGATCGCTGTCAGCGCGTGGTCCCACGTGGTGGGTTCCAGTCCGTGGGCCGTGCGGATCATCGGCTGGGTGATCCGATCCCCCAGGCCCAGGACCTTGGCCGCGGAGCTGCCCTTGCGGCACAGTCCGCCGCGGTTGGTCGGGAACTCGCGCCCGGTCACCGTCACGGGTTCGCTCGCGTCCGAGTTGGGGGTCAGTGTCATGGCGCACTGCAGGGCGCAGTACGGGCAATGGCTGGCCACCCCGTGGCTCGCGGGCGGTTCTTGGGTGATGAGGGATTCAGACACGACCGTCTCCGAACGTGGTGCCCTTGCGGGCGTAGACGCCCCACGTGATGGCCAGCAGCACCAGGTACCCGGCGGCAAAACCGATAAATGCGCCGTCGTACCCGCCCGTGTTCTCGTGGACGATGCGAAGTACCTGCGGGATCAGGAACCCGCCGTAGGCACCGATCGCGGAAATGATGCCCAACGACGACGCCGCGGCGCGCGTGGCTTTCTGGTCGTCGCCGTAGGCCAGCGAGAACGCGGTGGGGATCATCCGGTAGGTCGAACCGTTACCCATGCCGGAGGCGATAAAGAGGACCAGGAAGCCCAACAGGAACAGCCAGAAGTTACCCAGCCGCAGCAGCCCGATGATCGCCAGCGCCATGATGGCCATGACAGCGAACGCTGCGATCGTCGGGCGGGCACCGCCGAATTTGTCGGCCAGCTTCCCACCGTAGGGACGAGCCAGGGAACCGACCAGCGCGCCGAGGAACGCCAGGGACAGTGTGGCCGCGCCGATGGTGAAGGCGGAGAACTGCGGAAACGTGTCCGCGATGAGCTTGGGGAACACACTGGCGAAGCCCATGAACGACCCGAAAGTACCGATGTAGAGCACCGCGATGACCCACAACTGCCCATGTTTGAGGGCGGCCAGATACGAGCTGACGTCCGCGGTGGCGTGGGAGAGACTGTTCATGCAGTAGTACGCGCCAACCGCACCCAGCAGGATGAACGGAACCCAGAACCAGCCGGCCAGGCTGACCATAGGGCCACCGGTCAACAGCACACCACCGGCGGTGATGACAATCGGCACGGTGAACTGCGCGACGGCCGAGCCCAGGTTTCCGCCGGCCGCGTTCAGACCCAGCGCCCAGCCCTTCTCCTTGGCCGGGAAGTAGTAGGTGATGTTGGTCATCGACGAGGCAAAGTTGCCGCCACCGAAACCGGCGAGCGCGGCCACCGCCAGCAGCACACCGAACGGGGTGTCCGGGTTGCCCAGGCACATCCCCATGCCTACGACCGGCAGCAGGAGCAGCAGGGCGGAGATGACCGTCCACATGCGGCCACCGAAAATCGGAACCATGAACGTGTACGGGAAACGCATGGTGGCGCCCACGAGGCTGGGCACCGAGATCAGCCAGAACTGCTGCGAGGTGCTCAGCGAGAAACCGGCCGCGGGCATGGCCACCACGGCCACGGACCAAAGCTGCCACACCACGAAACCCAAGAACTCGACATAAATGGACCAGTTCAGGTTCCGGCGGGCAATGCCCCGGCCCTCACGATTCCACTGTGTCTCGTTCTCGGGGTTGTATCCGTCGATCCACCGGTTGGGCCGGTGCCGTAACGGTTCATCGACAGCGAGTGTGTCAAGGTCATCCAGCAGACCTTGTTGACGCGTATCCAGTGACATGCGTGGC
Organism: Kocuria sp. KRD140; assembly: GCF_017168375.1. Classification (NCBI taxonomy): domain Bacteria; kingdom Bacillati; phylum Actinomycetota; class Actinomycetes; order Micrococcales; family Micrococcaceae; genus Kocuria; species Kocuria sp. KRD140. The sequence continues at coordinate 133,817 of NZ_JABFAW010000005.1, read as the reverse complement.
TCCTTCGGTCGTCACCATTACGAAGAAACCTACGGGCAGGCTGTTTCACCCAGCCGACCAGGCCGGTTACAGAGGGGTAACAAATAATTCACTGCCCCCAGCGACCCTGTGAGAGCTTGTCCGCGCTCGAGATCCCCATGGCGGACTCACCTGCCGGAACCCTCAGTGGGGCGCTAGCCTGAGGTGCATGTCCTCCCCCGAGCAGATCCCCACCGAGATCCTCGAGCTTGCCCGTAACGCACGGCGGGTGACCGTGCTGACCGGCGCGGGGATGTCTGCCGAATCCGGTGTTCCGACCTTTCGCGATGCGCAGACCGGGTTGTGGGAACGTTTCGATCCCACGGAGCTGGCGACACCGGAGGCCTGGGAGGACGACCCCGCCCAGTGCTGGGCGTGGTACGCCTGGCGTGCATCCCTGGTGCGCGGCGCCCAGCCGCACCCCGGGCACTTGGCGATCGCCCAATGGCAGGCTTACCCCGACATGGACCTGCGGATTTCTACCCAGAACGTCGACGACCTGCACGAGCGGGCGGGGGCCACGGTTCTCGCCCACGTTCACGGAGACCTCTTTGAAGGCTCTTCACAGATGAGGGTGTAGCTGTGGTGCGACCTGGGGCGGCGCGTCGGTGTCGGGGTGAGGGTCGAGGTCTTCCGATGATGGGAGTTCTCACACAACCCGTCCGGAAGACCTCGACGTGCCTGACGCTACCTTCACGCGCCCTGACCTGACTACCTTCACCCGCCTCGACGGCCTCGGTCTGGAGGTCACCGGCCAGCTGCTCGAGCCTGACCGGTCCGTGCTGGCGTGCCGGGTCGTGGAGCCGGACGACTGGTGCAGGCGGTGCGGCTGCCAGGGCGTGCCCCGTGACACGGTGAGCAGGGAGTTGGCGCACGAGCCGTTCGGGTGGCGCCCTACCACGCTGGTGCTCACCGTGCGCCGCTACCGCTGCAAGGAGTGCTCGCACGTGTGGCGTCAGGACACCACCGCTGCGGCGCCGCCGCGGGCCAAGATCTCCCGCGCCGGCCTGCGGTGGGGTCTGGTCGGGATCGTCGTCGGCCACCTGTCGATGGCCCGAGTTGCCGAAGGACTGGGCGTGGCGTGGAACACCGCCAACGACGCGGTCCTGGCTGAGGGCCGGCGTCTGCTCATCGAGGACCCGACCCGCCTGGACGGTGTCAAGGTCGTCGGGGTCGATGAGCACGTGTGGCGGCACACCCGGCGCGGTGACAAGTACGTCACCGTGATCATCGACCTCACCCCGGTCCGGGACGGCACCGGGCCCTCACGCCTGCTGGACGTGGTCGAAGGTCGGTCGAAGAAGGCGTTCAAGGACTGGCTGGCCGAGCGGGACCAGGCTTGGCGCGATGGGATCGAGGTCGTGGCCATGGATGGGTTCGCGGGCTTCAAGACCGCCACCACCGAGGAGCTGCCGGACGCCGTCACGGTTATGGATCCCTTCCACGTCATCCGGTTGGCCGGGGACGCTCTCGATGAGTGCCGCCGCCGAGTCCAGCAGGAACTGCACGGACACCGCGGACGCAAGGGCTACCCGCTCTACACCGCGCGGCGGACCCTGCACACCGGGGCTGACCTGCTCACCGACCGCCAGCACGAGCGCCTTGACAAGCTCTTCGCTGGGGACCGGCACGTGCAAGTCGAGTGCACCTGGGGGATCTACCAGAGGATGATCTCCGCCTACCGTCACCCCGACCGGGCAGCCGGCCGCGTCGAGATGAGCTCCGTGATCGACGCCCTCGCCGACAGTGTGCCTGAGGCGTTGGTAGAACTGCGCAAGCTCGGCCGCACCCTGACCAGACGCGCCTGCGACGTCCTGGCCTACTTCGACCGGCCGCGCACGAGCAACGGACCTACCGAAGCCGTGAACGGTCGCCTCGAGCACCTGCGTGGCCTGGCCCTCGGCTTCCGCAACCTCACCAACTACATAGCCCGCGCACTCCTCGAAGCCAGCGGATTCAGACCACACCTACACCCCGAATTGTGAAGAGCCCGTAAAGTTGGCGCGCTGTGCCCGGCCGAGCGGGCAGCACAAAATCTGGTGCGGTCGGGGACCAACGTGCTTGCAGACGCTGAAACGTCCACGTGGGGTAAATAATCATCGGTCGTACGGAAGCGAGCTGAGCTGGAACCTTGGCCTGTGCCTGTCAGTGCCTGACAGGAAGCTACCCGGGTTCACGCGGAGGGAGCGGCCACGGCTCAGCCACATTGGTCATCCCTCGCTCCATGGCCCAAGCAGGCCAACACGCACGATGATACCGGTGGGTGTTCGGCTTGAATTGGATTCCTCTGGGCGTGCCCGGCGAGAAGAGACAGGGGCGCTTAGGCGCGCTTCGTGAGCGGGCCCTTTGACTTTTCATGGATGGGCTGTCGAGAGACTTCCCTTCGGCGGGATAGAGCTCTCTCGTCTCACCCCACGCTCGGTGCCGTGGAGCTGAGGGAATATGGGGTGGTCGCAGGCCGGAAGGGGGTCCTTACCTGTGACTATATACCCCCTATGGGTATATAGTCACAGAGATGAACACGCCCGCCACCACCCACCCCACCGATCACTCGGACTCCCTCTCGGGCCACGACATGCACGACCACGCCCCCTCCAACCCCGCAGGTCACGACATGTCCAACATGGCCGCCAGCGCCACCCTCCACTGCCTCACCGGCTGCTCCATCGGCGAGATCCTCGGCCTGATCCTGGCCACCGTGTTCGGGTGGGGCAACGTCACCAGCACCGCCGTGGCCATCGCCCTGGCCTTCGTGTTCGGCTATGCCCTGTCCTCCCTGCCCCTGCTGCGCGCCGGCATCAGCGTGGGTCGGGCCCTGCGTCTCGTGCTCGCCGCGGACACCGTCTCCATCCTCACCATGGAGGTCGTGGACAACCTCGTCATGTGGCTGGTCCCCGGTGCCATGGACGCCGGCCTGCTCGACGCCCTCTTCTGGGGCTCCATGGCCCTGTCCCTCGTGATCGCGTACTTCGCGGCATACCCGGTGAACAAGGCCCTGCTGCGCCGCGGCAAGGGCCACGCCATTACCCACCACGCCTCCGGCGGCGGCCCCATGGACAACCGCCCCCTGGCGTACGGCATCAGCGCGTTCATGCTGGGCGGCTTCGTCGCCTCCCTCGGTACCCTGCTGTAGGGCACCCTGCTGTAGGGAACCAGTGAAGCAGGGTTCCGCTGCCACCGCGCACTCCCACCAGAAACCCGCCCGTACCGGGGTCCAGCAACCCGGGCGGGCCCGCAGAAAGGATCCTTTCCCATGCGTCGACTTCCCCTCACCCTCGCCGGTCTCGCCATCCTGGTGACCGCCACCGCCTGTTCCGCCGGTTCCGATTCCGCGGACCATTCCGCCCACGAGGGCCACGAGACCAGCGCGACCTCCAGCGCGACGAGCCAGGCGACGTCGTCCTCCGCGAGTGGCACGCCCAGTGCGAGCCAGGGCGGGCACGAGCACATGCACGCCATGGACGGTGGCCCCGCCCCGGAGGGCATCACCGCCGCGGAGAAGCCCACCTACCCGGTGGGCACGCAGGTCACGCTGACCGCCGACCACATGGAGGGCATGAAGGGCGCCCCGGCCACTGTGGTGGGCGCTTACAAGACCGTGGCCTACGCCGTGAACTACACCCCCACGGACGGCGGACCCGAGGTCACCAACCACAAGTGGGTCGTCCAGGAGGAACTCCAGGGTGCCGGTTCCGAGCGCCTCGCGGACGGGACCGAGGTCACCATCGAGGCGGACCACATGCCCGGCATGAAGGGCGCCACGGGCACCGTTGCCTCCTCAACCACCCAGACGGTCTACATGGTGGACTACGAGGCGGACGGCATGACCATGACCAACCACAAGTGGGTCGTGGAGAAGGAGATGAAGCCCCGCGGCTGATTTCACCGCACCAAGCGTCATCTCCCGCCAACCTGCATGTTTTCGAATACTCTTGGCTTCATCTCCTCCGCTGCCGCGGATTCGGAGCGTGTCCATCCCCCCAGACACACGGAGCGCCCTCGTGAGCCCTGAACACCCGTCCGTCCTCGTTGCGGACGACGACCCCGACATTCGCGACCTCGTGGTCTTCAAACTGCAGCAGGCGGGATACGAGGTCCGGGCGGTGGAGGATGGCACCGCTGCGCTGAGCGCGCTGGAGGAAGGCATCCCAGACATCGTGGTGCTGGACGTCATGATGCCCGGTCTCAGCGGACTGGACGTGCTGCGCCAGATCCGTGCCACCGAGGCTCTGAAACACCTCAAAGTGGTCCTGCTGACCGCCCGAGCCAGGGACGCGGACGTGGACGACGGGTACAACACCGGTGCGGACGAGTACGTCACCAAGCCCTTCAGCCCCCGTGAGCTGCTGCACCGTGTGAACAGCCTCCTCGGCCGGGGGCGGTGACCCGCAGTGGCGACCCCCACGGTGGTCTCCGCGCAGCTGCTGTCCTGGGTGCTGTGGGTTCTGGTATGGGCCGCGGCCCTGCTCCTCGCGACCGTCCTGGGAACGCGTGCAGGCCGGCAGTGGCGTGAACGCCGGGACGCGAAGCTGCTCGGTGAGTTGCGCCCCGCAATGCTCGAGGTCGCGTCCGGTGAGGACGACGACGCCTCCGCCCTGCGCCGCCTGACCGCGGTGCCCCGGCGCCGCGTACCGGTGGTGGACCGCGCCGTCTCCGCGATGCTCTCCAAGGTCAGGGGGGAGCCCGCCCGTGCTCTGGCCAGGGTGCTCGACGCCCACGGACGCGCCGAGTGGGCCATCGCGGGGCTCTCCTCCCACAGCGCGGTGCGCCGTGCCCACGCTGCCTGGACCCTCGGGCTGATGCGCGCTCGCGAGTCCGCGCCCCGGATCCTGCCCCTGCTCCAGGACCGTTCCGCGGACGTGGTGGTTGCTGCCGCCCGTGCCCTGGCGCTGCTCGGCGACGGCTCCGCGGCCCGCCCCGTGCTGCGCGCGGTGGCGCCGCGGCGTCGTCCCCGCGGACTGCCCAGCTGGGTGGCCGTGGAGTCCCTGTGCGCCTTCGACGACGCAGCGGCACCCGTGTTCGAGGAGGCCACCCTGCACCCGGACCCGGCGGTGCGCCACGTGGCGGCAACTGTGATCGGAGTGCGCCCCGTGCCAGGTGCCGCTCCCGTCGTGCGTGAGCGCCTGGCACAGGAGACCGACCCCCGGGCCCTCACCGCCTTCGTCGGCGCCCTGGGATGGGTGGGGGGAGCGCAGGACCTCGCCGTCCTGTCCGGGCTCGCCCGCCACCGGGACGAGAGCGTGGCGCTCGCCGCCGTGGAGTCCCTCGAACGGCTGGGTCTGCCCGCCTCCGTGGCGGCCCTGGGCCCCCTGGTCGAGGACACCCGGCCCCGGTTGGCGGAGCGGGCCGCGGTGGCTCTCACCGAACTGGGCCCTGCCGGGCGGGAGCGGCTGCTGGGCGCCCTGGACGGGGACACCCCTGCCGTGCACCCCGCCCGCTACGCGCTGCAGCTGAGCGCCATGAGAGGAGCCGGCCGTGGAGTGGTTTGAGCTGCTGCGCGGCGCTGTGGCCGGGATCCTGGCGTTCATTGCGGTGCCGGTGCTGATCTACTTCCTGCTGATCAACACGTCCTACCTGGTGATGATCGTCCTGGCGGCGGTGGACTTCGTGGCCTACCGCCGCCGGATCCCGTTCGCGGGGCGGGAGGAACTGATGCGCTCCCGCACCATGCCCGGCATCAGCGTGGTGGCACCCATGCACAACGAGGAGGTCGGCATCCGCGTGGCCGTGGAGTCCTTTCTGTCGCTGCAGCACCCGCGCCACGAGGTGATCGTGGTGGACGACGGCAGCACCGACAACGGTTTCGAGGTGCTGCGCCGGGCCTTCGACCTGGTGCCGGTGTCCCGGCAGATGCCCGAGGACGTTCCGGTGCGGGAGGCACCGACCAGCATTCACGTCCCACGGGACGGGCGGACCCGGCTGACCGTGGTGCACAAGCGCAACTCGGGCCGCTCCGACTCCACCAATGTGGGCGTCAACCTGGCCCGCGAGGACCTGGTGCTGTTCGTGGACTCGGACTCCATCCTGGACCCCGGGGCGCTGCTGACGGTGTCCCGGCCCTTCATCGAGGACCCGATCTCCACGGTCGCCGCCGGGGGAGTGATCCGCGCCGTCAACGGGTGCCGCGTGAAGGGCGGCCGTGTCCTGGAGGTGCGCATGCCGGGCACGCCGCTCGCGGACATCCAGGTGATGGAGTACCTGCGAGCCTTCCACCTGGGACGCGCAGGCTGGTCCCGGATCAACGCGTTGCTGCTGATCAGCGGCGCGTTCGGTGTCTTCCGCCGGGATGCCCTCGTGGCGGTGGGAGGCCTGGACGCCTCGAGCATCGGTGAGGACTTCGAACTGGTGATGCGTCTGCACCGGACCTTCCGCAGGCAGCGCCGGCCCTACCGCGTCACCTTTCTCACGGAGCCCATCTGCTGGACGGAGGTCCCCAGCACCCTGCCCGTGCTGCGGCGGCAGCGGGCGCGCTGGCACCGGGGTCTGTGGGAGACCCTGTGGGCCTACCGGGACATGCTGTTCAACCCCCGCTACGGTCGGCTGGGTCTCGTGGCGGTTCCGTACTACTGGCTCTTCGAGCTGATCGCCCCGCTGCTGGAACTCGCCGGGCTGGTACTGATCGCGCTGGGCTTCGCGCTGGGACTCGTGTCCTGGCAGTACTTCCTGTTGTTCATGCTCGTGGCCTACGCGTACGCGATCATCGTGACCCTCGCGGCCGTGACGATCGAGGAGCTGAGCTACCACAAGTACCCCCGCTGGCGGGACCTGGGCATCACGCTGGGCGCGGTGGTCCTGGAGAACCTGGGCTACCGCCAGCTCACGGCGTGGTGGCGCATGGAGGGCTGGGTGGCTTCCCTGCTGGGGCGCCGCCAGCAGTGGGGCACCATGACCCGTTCGGGTTTCACGGAGGTGGACGGATGAGCGCCCGCTTCCCGGCAGTGACCCGCGTGCGGGACGGTGTCCGCCACCGCGGGGTGCGCGCCATCCTCATGCAGGTGCTCGCCCTGTTGTGCCTCGCACTGCTCTTCACCGGCGCCACCGCACTGTGGGGACTGCACACGGTGCAGCTGAACGTGGCCGCCACGCGCACCACCATCACACCCCTGATGGATGCCACGCACCAGGTGGAGGCCACGCTGCTGCGCGCCCAGACGGCCGCGCGGGGCTACTCGGTCAGCGGAGACCAGGCTTTCGCGCGGGAGTACGCTGAGGCCACTGCGGACCTCACTGCAGCCCAGGACGTCCTGGGTGAGGTGGCGGCCGGGCGGCTGCCGCAGCTGCGGTCCTTGAACGAGTCCGTGGACACGTGGCTCGGTCTCACCCGGGAACCAGGGAGGGACACCCCGCGGAGATCTCTGGACCTGCCCACTACGACATCCGCCATGGACCGGGCCCTCGGCACACTGGAGGACGTCCGGGCGGACGCCTCCCGCCTGCGGGAGCAGCGCAGAGCGGATCTGAACCGGTCCATGACCCTGGCCGCGGCCGCCGTGGTAACTGCCGCGATGCTGTCGATCGCGGTGGCGTTCCTCGCCCTGGGCCGCGCGGACCGCGCCCTCGGGGCGCCGCTACTCGCGCTGCAGTGCACGGTTGCGAGGCAGCGCGCGGGCGACCACGACGCCGTCGCGGACACCTCCCACGGCGCTGCGGAGGTGGTGGATCTCGCCGCGTCCTTCAACGCCTTCACCCGCGAGGCCCGGGACGTGGTGGAGCAGCGGGAGCGCACCCTGGAGCAGCTCACGGAGCTCAACCGCCAGAAATCCGTGTTCGTCTCCACCACCAACCACGAGCTGCGAACCCCGCTCACGTCCATCAGCGGCTATGTGGAGATGTTCCAGGACGGGGACTTCGGCAGTGTCGGCCCGGAACAGGCCCGCGTGCTGGAAGTGGTGCGGCGCAACACGGAACGGCTGCGGCTGCTGATCGAGGACCTGCTGCTGATCAACAAGCTGGACCAGGACCAGGAGAACCGCTCGGCGCGCCACCGTGTGCTGGACCTCGCGGAGTGCGTGTCCGGGGTGGTCACCAATCTCGTTCCCCAGGCCGCGGCGGGCGAGGTGACCGTCCACGTGGACACGGACGGTTCGTGGCCCGTGTTCGGGGACTGGGACCGTCTGGAGCGGGCCGTCACCAACGTGGTGGGTAACGCCATCAAGTTCACCCCGCCCCACGGTGCCGTCTCGCTGACGCTGGAAGGCACGCCCGATGGCACGGGAGTCCGCCTGACGTGCACGGACACCGGGATGGGCATTCCCGAGAAAGAGGTGGGGTCCCTCTTCACGAGCTTCACCCGGGCCTCCAACGCCACGGCCCAGCAGGTGCCCGGAACGGGACTGGGGCTCGTGATCATGCGCACCATCGTGGAGCAGCACGGGGGGTCCGTGGCCCTGGAGTCGGTGGAGGGGGAAGGCACCACCGTCACGCTGAATCTCCCCCTGGCGACCCAGCGGAGCGAACCGGTGCAGCGGGTTGTGGCTACCGATGCTCCGTGATGCTCTCCTGAATGAGAATTGTTCGCAACCATGAGGTTCCGTGAAGGCTCGCACCTCGCTCCGCTCCCTCAAGCAGATCCCCGGCTCGCAGGTGGTCCGCCGCCGGGGCAAGACCGACGTGATCAACAGGAAGAATCGGCGCATGAAGGCTCGTTAGGGCTGAGCCGCGCGCGGGGCGCCCCCGGGAGCCGGTTCGTGCGGCGTCGGCGATCACCGTGGGGTGCGTAAATTACTCCTGGGCTGCCCCATGTGACGAGCAACCGGGGGTAGCGTCCGCTGGGGGCGAATCCTTGCTGTGGCAAACGTTTGTGCATGCCACCATGGCGACATGGCTACTACCGATTCCACCAGCACCCAAATTCAGCTCGTCTCCCGCCCCGAGGGGTGGCCCGAGCACGAGAACTTCCGCACCGTCACCGTGGACCTGCCGGAGCTGCAGGACGGAGAGGTGCGCGTGCGCAACGAGTTCATGTCCGTGGACCCGTACATGCGCGGGCGCATGCGGGACGAGAAGAGCTACGTCCCGCCGTTCGCCCTGAACGAGACCATGACCGGCGGCGCCATCGGCCGCGTGGTCGAGTCCCGCTCCGAGGACCTGCCCGAGGGCACCCCCGTGCTGCACCAGTACGGCTGGCGCGACCTCGCCCAGGGATCTGCCAAGGAGTTCACCAAGGTCGAGGAGCTGCCCAACGCCGAGCTGTCCGTGTACCTGGGCGTGCTGGGCATGACAGGGATGACTGCGTATACCGGGCTCACCCGCATCGCCGGGCTGAAGGAAGGGGACCGCGTGTTCGTTTCCGGTGCCGCTGGCGCCGTGGGCTCCACCGCGGGTCAGATCGCCAAGCTGTTGGGCGCCTCCTACGTGATCGGTTCCGCCGGCTCGGACGAGAAGGCCCGGATGCTCACCGAGAAGTACGGCTTCGACAAGGTGCTCAACTACAAGGATGCCCCCATCCGTGAGCAGCTGGCCGATGCTGTGGGTGAGGATGGCGTGGACGTGTACTACGACAACGTGGGCGGCGACCACCTGGAGGCGGCTCTGGACGTGCTCAACCGTCACGGCCGTGTGGCCGTGTGCGGTGCGATCAGCCAGTACAACTCCACCGAGCGCCCCTGCGGCCCGGACAACATGGGCAACATCATCAAGAACTCCCTCATGCTGGAGGGCTTCACCATGGGTGACCACACTGACGTCGCCCAGGAGTACCGCCAGCGGATGGGTGAGTGGTTCACCTCCGGCAAGGTCACCCACGATGAGACCGTGGTGGAGGGCATCGACCACGCCGTGGACGCGTTCCTGGACATGATGAAGGGCGCGAACAAGGGCAAGATGGTCGTCAAGATCTGAGTGACGTCCTCGCCGCGTGGCTGCGCGGCACTGTGACCGTCGTCGAGGAACCGCTCCGCTGCTCTGCGTGGCGGTTCCTCTCCATATCATGGCCGCGTCCGAGCTGCTCCCCGGCGCCCCACGAGAGGAAACCGTGCCCCGACACCCTCTGCCGCATCGCGTGAGACCCGTGCAGATGCTGCGCGCGCTGCATGCTGAACCCGGTCTCGCGGCGCTGCTCGGGGACTGGATGCACGGGGATGCGGTGATCGGCATCCGGCCCGCGCGCGTGCTCGGTGCGGACGAGGACCCGTTCGCCGCTCTGGGCTCCGCGGACGACGACGATCCTCCCGCCGTGGCGCGCGCCGCCCCGCCCAGCACGGGCGGGAACCGGCACGATCTCTGCGCTCTGGCTCGCCCCTGCGCCGAGCCACCCGCCGCCGATCCCGCCCGCTTCGGCGGCGGGTGGCTCGGCTACCTGGGGTACCAGCTCTCGCGTCGCCTGGAGTCGCTCCCGCCCGCACCTCCGCACTCGGGCGGTCTGCCGGAGCACCACCTGGCGCGCTACGACCACGTCCTGGTGCACGACAGCGCGGCGGACCGCTGGTTCTGTGAGTCCCTGCCCGGTGCGGACCCTGCCCGGGTGGCTGAGACGATCGCGGCGGTGGAGCGGGCGCTCGGGGCCGGCCCAGCGTCATCGTCCGGGGCGTCCGCGCCGCGCTCGTACCGGTGCGGGCCGTTCGAAGCCGCCGTGACCGGCGCGGCCCACGCCAAGGCGGTGCGGCGCGCGCTGGCGCACATCCGGGACGGGGACATCTTCCAGGCGAACATCTGCCGAGAGCTCACAGCGGCATTCGACGGTGACCCACTGGACCTGTTCTGCGCCGGGTACGAGCGGCTGCGGCCGCGTTTCGCCGGGTTCTTGCGCGTGCCGGGCGGCGCGGTGGCCAGCTTCTCGCCCGAGCTCTACCTGCGTCGGACGGGCACCGCCGTGCTCACGTCCCCGATCAAGGGCACCGCGCCCGCGGACTCGGACCCCCGCGAGCTGCACGCCTCCGCCAAGAACCGCGCCGAGAACGTGATGATCGTGGACCTCATGCGCAACGACCTCTCCCGCGTGTGCGTCCCCGGCTCCGTCCTGAGCCCCGCCGTGCCGCGCGTGGAGCCGCACACGGGCGTCCACCACCTGGTCGCGGATGTCCACGGCACGCTGCGCCCCGGGCTCGACGACGCCGCCCTCCTGCGCTCCACGTTCCCGCCCGGTTCGTGTACGGGGGCGCCGAAGGTCAGGGCCACCGAGATCATCAACGCCCTGGAGACCACCGCACGGGGCGTCTACACCGGTGGGATCGGGTACGCGAGTCCCGTGGCGGGGCTGGCCATGAACGTGGCCATCCGTACGTTCGAGTTCTCGGGCGCCACGGTGCGCCTGGGTGTGGGCGGCGGGATCGTCGCTGACTCGGACCCGGACGGGGAGGCGTTCGAGACCCTCGTGAAGGCCGCCCCGCTGCTGGATGCGGTCGGCGCCCGCTTCGGGCCCGAGCTGTCCCGGGAGTGGCGTGAGCACGCGGAGTCCTCGGAGGTGGCGACCCCGGCGTGCGTGGGAGGCAGTGGGGCGCCGTTGCGCGCGGCAGCCTCGCTGCGGGACGCGCCCGTGATCCGCTCGACCCCCGACCCCTCCCTGGGGGTCTTCACCACGATGCTCGTCCGCGAGGGGCGCCCCGAGCAGCTGGTGGAGCACCTGGCAAGGCTCGGGAGCAGCGTGCGGGCGTGCTTCTCCCATGAGCTGCCGGGCGCGCTCGCAGAGCAGGTCCTCCAGCGTGCCGCCGGATTGGATGGCCCGCACCGGCTGCGGGTCACGGCAGTTCCGGACGATGGGAGTCTGTGTCTCGAGTTGACCCACGCCCCGCTGAACCCTCCCGGCGCGGCCCCTCCCGTGGATCCGTGGGTGCTGCACCCGGTGGTGGTGCCCGGCGGGTGGGGCCGCCACAAGTGGGCGGACCGCCGCGCCCTGAACACGACACCCGGTCCGTGGTCACCGGTGTGTGACCCGCTGCTGGTGGACCAGAGTGGCACGGTGCTGGAGACCGGGCGTGCAAATGTGTTCGTGGTGCGCGGTGGCGTGGTCACCACCCCGCCCGTTGACGGCCGGATCCTGCCCGGGGTGATGCGCGCCCGGGTGCTCCCGACCCTGCGGGCCGCCGGGTACGAGGTCCGTGAACAGGACATCACTCTCACGGACATCGCTGAGGCGTCGGAGGTGTTCGTGACCAACGCCCTGCGGGGTGTCCGGCCCGTGGGGGAGATCCGCGGTGTGGGTGCGTGGGCCCCTGGGCCTGTGACGGTGTGGGTGCAGCGCGCGCTGGCGGACGCCCCGTGGCGAACGGGCGGCATCGCCCCCATTGACACGACCCGGTGAGGTGAGGATGCTCGGGGCACGGCGCCGTCGTCCGGGCCGCGGAGCTCGGGGCGGCGCACCACGCAACCGCGAAGGAGCGCAGCCATGGGCAAGAACCCGCAGGACGAGAACACCGAGTCGGTCAGCCAGGTGGACACCGACGAGCAGCGCCAGAAGGCCGCCGAGCAGGCGAACACCCAGGAGCAGCAGGAGTTCTTCGAGGAGCAGGCCGGCACGGAGGAGCAGTCCCAGGGCTACGGGCACTGAGCACCGCACCGGGCAGCCGCTGACAGGCGAACCGCCCCGCACCAGGAAGGTGCGGGGCGGTTCTTCTGCGCCGAGTGGCTGCGGGGTCGGTGGCTACTTCTTCGTGTTCTCGAGGGTCTGCTCGTACTGGGCGAGAGCCAGGCCCACGCTCATGAAGGTGGGCGCCCAGTGGCCCACGAAGATGCCCCAGCGGTCCGACTGGGCCTTGGAGTCGTCGCTCTTGAGACGCGAGATTCCCCACGACACGAAGGACAGGGCGATCGAGCCCATGCCTGCGGTGTAGGCGTACTCGGAGCGGATACCGGCGTCGTGCAGGGTCTTCATGATCATGGTGTGATCTCCGTTCTGCTCTGCTGAGCAAGTGGTGGTGAAGCAGGGCTGGGTACCTCCACCGTAGATGCCGGGGGGCCAAATAATAAGGGGGGTGATGGATCGGGTTCTGCCCGGTCATGGCACCGTTCCTTTCCCTTACCGAGCCGGACCACGCGCCGTCGCGCGGACATGACAGGCTGGTGCCATGAATGATTCCGCTGCAACAGTGCTCCTGGCCGGCTGCGGGGACGTGGGGACCGCCCTGGGATTGCGCCTCGCCGAACGCGGAGTGCGCGCGGTGGGCGTGCGGCGCCGCGCGGACGCGCTGCCCGAGCCCATCGAACCGGTCTCTTTGGACCTCACCGACCCGGGGGAGGCCGTCCTTCCCGCGGCCGACGCCGTGGTGGTCACCCTCACCGCCGACGGCCGCGACGCGACCGCCTACGAACGCACCTACCTGGGTGCGCTGCGCGGGTTGCACCTGGCCCTGCCGTCCGACGCCGCGCCGCGCGTGGTGCTCGTGTCCTCCACGGGCGTCCTGGGCGGCACCGACGGTGAGGTCGTCACCGAGGCCACCCCGCCCGACCCTCAGCGCGCCACCGCCCACGTGTTGCTCGCCGCGGAGGAGCTCGCTGCCGATCTCTTCCCGGACCTGGTCATCGTGCGCCCCGCGGGGATTTACGGGCCCGGCCGCACGTCCCTGATCGAGCGGGTCCGCACGGCCACGCCTGTCACCCACCGGCGCGTGACCAACAGGATCCACCGGGACGATCTCGTCACGGTCCTCTCCACCGCGCTCGACGCTCCCGAGCCGCCGCGGTTGCTGCACGCCGTGGATCATGACGCCGCTCAGCTGGGTGACGTCGTCACGCACCTCGCGGCGCGGCTGGGTGTCGCGGTGCCCCCGGACGACTCGCCCGCGGGGGAGGGGCCGCTCGGCAAGATCATCGACGGGGCGCTCGTGCACTCCCTGGTTCCTCGATCCCGGTGGCGCTACCCCACGTTCCGGGAGGGGTACGACGCGCTGCTGGGAGCGTCGGCGCCGCAGGAGCGCGACGCCCACGCCGGGCGAGCCTCCGGCGATGCCGCCGGGTGTGACGCCTGGACTGGGCGGGGCGCGTCGTCGAACGCCACGACCGAATCGCGAGGTGCGTGAATGGCCGCGGAGACCCACTGGTTGCTTCCCATCAACCCGGCCGCTCACGGGCAGCACATGCCCGCCGACTGGCGCACCCGCCAGGACGCCACGGCGGTGTGGGAGGCGATCGGGCGCTCGCAGCCCGCGGATCGGTGGTGCCTGCGCGCGGGCTACCGAACCATGACGGCGGGGGACACCATCTGGGCCTACCTGTCCCAGCGGCAGGAGCTGTGCGCCACGGGCGCCGTGCGGGAAGTCGTGCGGGAGGGCGATGAGTGGTTCGTGCTCGTGGACTGGGACGTGGAGCGGACCGCGCAGCTGTGCCGGACCCCGATCCCGCGGGAGGTTTTCGGGCAGGTGCCCATGTCCGTGAGTCGGGCGGGGGAGGGTGCCGTCGGGGCGCTGCGGGCCGTATCGCGCCGGGCAACCTGACGCAATGTCGCTAATACCTCACGAGTAGGTACTTCGGGGCGTTTCCGGGAAGTGTGACGCTTTGTGACGACAACCTGGACGTTGCCCCCGGGTGAGGAGTTGAGTATACGGAGTCTTTTTCGATCCCTCATCTCATCGTCCCTTCCTCCGAACGCGCCCTCTTTCCGGTGCGCGGGAAACTGGTACTCACCTATGATCCTCACCGGACTTGTCATCGGCGCGCTGCTGGGCATCGTCATGCAGCGCGGCCGCTTCTGCGTCACCGGCATGCTGCGGGACATCTTCCTGCAGAAGTCGTGGCGGACCTTCGCCGCGCTGCTCGTGGTGATCTCCGTGCACGCTATTGGTCTCACCGCCCTGACCTCCGCCGGCGTCATCTCCCCCAACTACCCCTCCTTCGCGCCCCTCGCGGTGATCGTGGGCGGATTCATGTTCGGCATCGGCATCATCCTGGCCGGCGGGTGCGCCTCCGGCACCTGGTACCGCTCCGGCGAGGGCCTCGTGGGCTCGTGGATCGCGCTGGCCATGTACGCGCTGTCCGCGTCCGCCATGAAGACCGGCGTGCTCAAGGGCTTCAACTCCGGCATGAAGCAGTGGGACACCGGGCTCACCACCATCCCCAGTGCCCTGGGCGTCTCCCCGTGGCTGTTCGTGATCGTCCTGGCAGCGGTCACCGGTGTGATGGTGCGCCACTTCCTCAACCGCGAGAAGAACACCGTGAAGCCCGCACGGCTGAACGGCCGCCCCGCATGGAAGAAGCCCCTGCACGTCTACACTGCCGGCGCGCTCGTGGGTCTGCTCGGCGTCATCGCGTGGCCGCTGTCCGCCGCGACCGGCCGCAACGACGGTCTGGGCATCACCACCCCCACCGCCAACCTGCTGAACTTCCTGGTCACCGGAGCGGACGGGAAGCTGGACTGGGGTGTGATGCTCGTGCTCGGCATCCTGGTGGGCTCGTTCATCGCCGCCAAGTCCACGGGTGAGTTCCGCGTGCGCGTGCCGGACGCCACCACCACGGTGCGCTCCATCGCGGGCGGCCTGCTCATGGGTGTGGGCGCGGCCCTGGCCGGTGGCTGCACAGTGGGCAACGGCATGGTCCAGACCAGCCTGTTCACGTTCCAGGGCTGGGTCGCGCTGCTGTTCATCGCCCTGGGCGTGGCCGTGGCCACCAGGATCTGGCTCAAGCCCACCGTCACGCAGCCCGCCACCGGCGAAGACGGCACCTACTCCACTGCTCAGAGCCTGGACCACACGGTGGGCGCCACCGCACCGGACGACAACTCGATCGACGCCGCTCCCACCGCGGGGGCTCCCCGCACCTCGGGTGCGAACGTGTTCTCGGGCTTCGCCGCGGCACCCGCCGCGCTCATGGTCAAGGACCCGGCAGGTGCACCGTCGAAGAAGCTCACAGGCCTGGGGGACGGCTACTATGCCTTGGACTCGCTCGGTGCCGTGTGCCCGTTCCCGTTGATCGAGGCCAAGGATGTCATGCAGACCCTTCAGACCGGTGAGCACCTGGTGATCGACTTCGACTGCACCCAGGCCACCGAGGCCATTCCGCAGTGGGCGGCCACGGACGGCCACGAGGTCACCGACTTCATGGAGAAGGGCGACGCCAGCTGGCAGATCACCCTCAAGAAGGGCTGATCCACTCAGAGTCCCCGCTCACGACACCGCCGCGCCACCTCTGCGTTCCATGGACCCCGCACGCCGGGGGCCGAGGCAGGGAGGGCGCGGCGGCGTCGTCGTACCACCGGAACAGTGCGGAGCGTGGGCCCACCGGGGGGCGAGCGCTCCGGAGGCGTCGTGGTGTGCGCCCCGTGACTCAGGCGCGAGAGTCCTTCCGGGCGCGGTGGCGCATGTCCCGCAGGGCCACGGCCAGGGCGAGGAGCACCACGAGCACCACAACGCCCAGTCCCGCCGCGATGCCCACGGACCAGCCCTGGCCGGCGATCACTCCGTACGCCACCGCGGTGATCATGGCGATGCCCACGGCAGTGCCCACGCGCTGGCCGGTCTGCATCACGCCACCGGCGCTGCCCGCGTACTCGAGTGGCACCTCCGCGAGCGTGAGTGTCTGGTTGGGGCTCACCACGGCGCCCTGGCCGAAACCCACGAAGCCCAGAGTGAGCACGAGCCACCACTCGCTGATGTGCCAAGAGTTGTGCAGCAGGATCACCGCCATGCTCAGCAGCAGGCCCACGACCACGCTGAGCATGCCGAGCACCACGATCTTGCGGCCCATCCGGTTCACGCGGCTGCCGGCCAGGTTGGAGGCCACCGCGCTCGCCAAGGCATTGAGCAGGCCCACGCAACCGGCGGCCAGTGCGGTGTGGCCGAGCCCCTTCTGCATGTAGAGGGTGACAAGCACCCACACGCTCGTGATGCCCAGGAAATACAGCGAGATCAGCAGGGTGCCGTTGAGGAAACTGCTGACCCTGAAGATGTCCAGGTCCACCATGGGCTGGTGCCCAGAGGCCTTGAAGTGCTTCTCCCACGCGATCCACAGGGCCAGGAACATGGCGGCGACCGCGAGTAGGGCCCACACCCACGGGCTCGTGCCGGGGGAGCCGGCCTCGATGAACGGGAGCAGGGTGGCGAGCAGCGCGATGCCCAGGAGCACCGAACCCGTGGGGTCCATCTCCCGCAGGGCGTGGCGGATGGTGGTGCCCTGGGGCCTGCGCAGCAGCGGGCGGGGGAACCAGAGGAACGCGAGCACGAGCGCGACGACGCCCACGGGGACGTTCACCATGAACAGCCACCGCCAGCCCTCGGCCGCGCCGCCCGTCTGGATCAGCAGACCTCCCAGGACCGGGCCGATGGCCACGGAGACACCCACAGCGCTGCCCAGCATTCCGAACGCCTTCCCGCGCTCTGCGCCCTTGAAGTACTGCTGGATCATGGCCACGCCCTGCGGGTTGAGCAGCCCAGAGCCCACACCCTGTACGAAGCGGGCCACGATCAGCATGGTGGGATCCGGTGCCAGGCCCGCGGCGATCGAGGACAGCGTGAAGATGGCCACCCCGAGTATCCACAGGAACCCACGCCCGAACACGTCCCCGGCGCGGCCGCCCGCCACCAGGACCACACCGAAGGTCAGCGCGTAGCCGGAGAGGATCCACTGCAGCTGGGACTCGGAGGCGCCCAGTCCCTCCTGGATGGAGGGCAGCCCCACGTTGATGATGCTCACGGCCACCAGGGACATGAAGATGGCCACGAGCAGCACGGCCAGGATCCGCCACCGCCGCGGATCCGTGCCGTGGGCGTAGCCCCGGTGGGTCTGCGGATCCGGGCGCGGGCTGAGGATGGGCAGCTCGCCGGTTCCCGTGGCCGGGGAGCGTTCGTGCCAGGTCTCGCCGGGGTCCTGATCACGGTGGGAGTCAGAGGTCATGAACGCATTATGGGCCCGGTCTCAGACGCGCTGGGCGATGTTTCCCTGCGGCGGATCGTGCCGGACGCATGCACCCCGGTGCTGTCCCAGTGCCGTCCCGGGGGCGGTTTTGGCGCGCGGGACAGGGGGGCGTCATCCTGGAGGCATGACAGTTGAACTGGTGATCCTGGGCCTGGTGGTCGTGACCGCACTGGCTTTCGACTTCACCAACGGATTCCACGACACCGGCAACGCCATGGCAACATCCATCGCCACCGGTGCGCTCTCACCCAGGACGGCGGTTGCACTGTCCGCGGTGCTGAACCTGGTGGGGGCGTTCCTCTCCGTGGAGGTGGCCACCACGGTGACCAAGGACGTCCTGCTCATCCAGACCTCGGACGGCGGACTGGTTCACGGCCTGGACCCCACTCTCGCGCTGGTGCTGATCTTCTCCGGACTCATCGGCGGCATCCTCTGGAACCTGGCCACCTGGCTGTTCGGTCTGCCCTCCAGCTCGTCGCACGCGCTGTTCGGCGGGCTGATCGGCGCCGGCCTGGCCTCGCTCGGCGTCGCCGGGGTCAACTGGTCCGGTGTGGTCCAGAAAATCCTCGTCCCCGCCGCCCTCGCCCCGTTCATCGCTGGGTGCGTGGCCGCGGTGGGAACGGCGCTCGTCTACCTCATCAGCCGCGCCGCCTCGAACCGCCACAAGGACCGCGGCTTCCGCTGGGGACAGGTGGGAACAGCGTCGATGGTGTCTCTCGCGCACGGCACGGGTGACGCGCAGAAGACCATGGGCGTGATTGCCCTCGCGCTGATCGCCCACGGGAATCTGAGCGTCCAGGGAATCGAGGACAACGGGCTGCCGCCGTGGATCATCGTCACGTGCGCCGTGGCCATCGCGCTCGGCACCTACCTGGGCGGCTGGCGCGTGATCCGCACCCTGGGCAAGGGACTCGTGGAGATCGAACCGCCGCAGGGCATGGCCGCGGAGGCTTCCTCGGCCGCGATCATCCTCACCTCCAGCCACTTCGGCATGGCGCTGTCGACGACGCACGTGGCCACCGGATCCATCCTCGGTTCGGGCGTCGGCAAGCCCGGGGCACGGGTGCGCTGGGGCGTGGCCGGGCGCATGGTGGTGGGCTGGTTACTCACCCTCCCCGCCGCGGCCGTGGTGGGTGCGGTGTGCTTCATCATCGCCCGGGCCGTGGGCGGGTTGCCGGGAGCCGTGGTGATCTTCCTGCTCCTGGCGGCGGCGTCCGCGGTGATCTTCCTTCGCTCCCGGCACCAGAAGGTGGACCGGCACAACGTCAATGCCGAGTGGGACGAGAACACCCACTCCGTGGCCCCCGGTGACCCGGACCGGGCCGACACCCAGGAGGTGGCTCGCTCATGATCGCCCAGATGGCGAAATCTGCCCTCGCCGTGCTGCTGGCCGGGCTCTGCTTCGGCGCCGGACTGCCCGCGCTGTTCACGGTGGGCATCGCCCTGTGGAGCCGCGCCACCCTGCCGCCGGGCCCGGACGGCACGGCGCGCAGGAACGCCGTGGCGCTCGCGGGCGCCGTGCTGTGCTTTGCCATCGTGCTCGCCGCCGTGGTGATCGGGGTCCTGTGGATCACCCGGAAGAGCTTGGACCACTACCTAGGGATCTCGGTGTTCGGATGATGACCTTCGACGCGGCGCTGGAGCACCTCCGAGCCGCCTATCCCCAGGGTGTCCCCGAGGACGCGCGCCCCGTTCTGGCGGAGCTGCTCGTGCGCACGGTGGGCTCCCGCCGCGCGGAGCGCCTCCTGGAGGCCCTCGAGCTCCCCAGCCATGACACGCTCGTGGCCGCCTCCGCGTCCGCGGAGCAGCTCGCCGACGTCGCCGCCACCCTCGCGCGCGCCGGCTGGCCCCTCGCCGGGCCGGGTCCGGATGCCCCCGTCCGGCAGCCAGGCTACGTGGCCCGCGCCATGAACTGGCTGCGCGCGGACTACCCCCACGGCGTGCCCGCGCAGGACTACCTCCCGGTCCTGGCGGTGCTGCGCCCGCAGCTCAACGACGAGGACATGGCCGCGATCGCCGAGCAGCTCGCAACGGACGCCCGCACTGAGGGCACCTCCCTCTCCGAGGCGGACGCCCGCGCTGCGATCCACCGGGCCACGGAGGACGAGCCCAAGCCGGAGGAGATGGAGCGCATCCGCGCGATGCTCGCCGCGCACGGCTGGCCGCTGGAGGAGCCGCAGGATCCGGCCGCGGATCCGGGGCAGACCGAGGAGACCCGCTCGTAACCACCTACCAGGGCGCGCCCGCTGCGAAGGCCGGGTGTGTGGGCATCGTCTCGCGCGACGTCGCGCGCATGGGCTACGGCCTGGGGAGCCTGGCGCGGGCGGCGTCGTCCGGGGCGGACCGGGACGCCGTGTTCTACGCGAGCAAGGTGGGTGCCCGGCCGCTCCCCGAAGGACCCGCGCCCATGACGGCCGCCCAGAAGCCCTCCGAGCTGCGCGACGCCGTCCACGAGAACCTGCGCTCGCTCGGCACCGACCACCTGGACGTGGTCTACCTGCGGCGCATGGACATGCAGCCCGGGCTCGTCATCGAGGACCCCCGCGCACGCGAGATCGCAGAGCAGCTGGGGGTGACCCCCAACCAGGTGGGACTCGCGTGGGTCCTGGCGCGCTCGCCGTAGTCACTCGTCATCTCGGGTACGGCCAGCCCGGACCACCTCCGCGAGAACGTGGAGGCGGCGGGAGTGCACCTTCCTGACGAGGTGCTGCGGGAGCTCGACGCCGCGGCATGAGGCGCGCGGGAGTCTCCCGGCGGCGCCGTGCATCTGAGGCGGGAAACGACTGTCCGGTGGCATGGAAGCCGGGCACTTCCCGCCCCAGATGTCGTCGGGGCGGATCAGGAGCGGCGAACCGCGCGGATCAGCCCGGGTTCATCGCCCGTGGCGCGCCCATGCCCGGATCCACCTGCGTGGGGCCGCTGGCGGAGGGGCGGATGTCCACGTCGAAGATCTCCGTGGGCAGATACACCGTGGCGCACGAGTTGGGGATGTCCACCACACCGGAGAAGCGGCCTTCGATGGGTGCGGCGCCCAGCAGCAGGTACGCCTGCTCCTTGGACCAGCCGAACTTGGCGAGGTAGTCGATCGCGTGCAGGATCGCGCGCTGGTAGGACAGGTGGGAGTCCAGGTAGCGCTGCTCGCCGTCGAGCGTCACGGACGTTCCGGAGAACGCGAGCCACTCCGAGTACACCGGACCGTTGCGCCCGGGCATGAAGATGGCGTTCTCGCTCACGCCGTAGGTGTCCATGCCGCCCTTGATCACGTCCACGTGGATGTCGATGAACCCGCCCATCTCGATGCCGCCGCAGAACGTGATCTCACCGTCCCCCTGGGAGAAGTGCAGGTCACCCATGGAGAGGTTCGCCCCGGACACGTACACCGGGTAGAACACTCGTGAGCCCTTGGTGAAGTTCTTGATGTCCTGGTTGCCGCCGTTCTCGCGCGGGGGAGCCGTGCGGGCGCCCTCGCCGGCCACGCGGTCGAAGTCGGTGCCGGTCAGCGAACCCAGGATCGCGGCGTCGGGTTCGGGTGGCAGAGCCAGCGGGGGCACGCGCTGCGGATCGGTGGCGATCAGATCGCCCTCGCGCTTGTTCCACGTTTTCAGCAGCTCGGAGGACGGCGCGGTGCCCATGAGACCGGGGTGGACCATGCCCGTGAACTTCACGCCGGGGATGTGCCGGGAAGTGCACTCGCCGCCGCGGAAGTCCCACACGGCCTTGTAGGCGTCCGGGAACTGGTCCACCAGGAAGCTGCCACCGTTCTTCTGCGCGAAGATCCCGGTGTAGCCCCAGCCCTGCCCGGCCAGCGGCCCCTCCTCCTGCGGAATGGGCCCCACGTCCAGGATGTCCACGATCAGCAGGTCACCGGGCTCCGCGCCCTCGATCCGGAACGGCCCGGACAGTGCGTGCACCCGGTTCAGGGGTGCGTCCCGGATGTCGTCCGCGGAGTCGTCGTTCTTAATGGCGCCGTCGAACCACTCGCGGCAGTCGATGCGGTAGCTCTCGCCACGTTTGAGCGTGGCCACGGGCGGGATGTCCGGGTGCCAGCGGTTGTGGCCGGTCAGCTTCTGCTCGGTGAAGGGCTTGGTCGAGTCCAGCGGGAAAATCACTTCTGGCATGGTCCGTGACCTTTCTGGAGAGCCCCGCGGGCGGTTCCCGCGCGGCAGTGCGGGGAAGCTACGGCCGCGGCAGCTTCGCGTGCCGGGGGTCCCGGGTCACGGCCGGGGCCGCGCCGGGGGCACCGAGCTGGCGGGGCAAAGATCGGACGACGTCTGGCACGTCAGCCGTGCGGGCAGCGTCGTCAATCACGCGTGCCCGGGCAGAGTTCGCGCGGGACAGGCCCACAGCGGAGAACACGCGCCGTGCGTCCGCGCCGCACGCGGGACAGTCCTGGGAGCGCGGCACTTGCGCCATGGCGTGGTGGGCGTCGAACGGCCCGCAGGCCTCGCACCGGAACTCGTAGACGGGCATGGACGCTCCCTTCACGCGTGTAAGCCACAATACAACCCGGTCTGAAGAGGGGACAGGGCCGGGGGCTGCCCTGCGGGAGGCCGGACGCGCAGGGAGAGGTCCTGCCCCCGACAACCCAATATCCAGCGGCAGAGCCTCCCCGCAAACGCGGCGTTCCGCACCGCGCGTCCCCGCCGCGCGCGGGGAGACGCGCGGGCGACGTCGTGCCCCGCCCCCGCGCGTGCCGGTCAGTTCAGCGGACCCACCGCGGACTCGACCGTGCGCACCAGGCGCCCCGAGGCCACGTACTCCTCGGCGGCCTCGATCTCCGGCGCCATGAAACGGTCCTCACCGGGTGCGCCCACGCGGCCGTCCACATCCGCAATGACCGCCGACGCCGCCGCGCCCGGTTCCAGGGGAGCGCGCAGGGCGATAGCGCGGGTGGAGGTGAGCAGCTCGATGGCGAGCACGCGGCGCAGGTTCAGCACGGCCTGACGCAGCTTGCGGGCGGCGTGCCAGCCCATGGACACGTGATCCTCCTGCATGGCCGAGCTCGGGATCGAGTCCACCGAGGCCGGCACCGCGAGGCGCTTCATGTCCGAGACCAGCCCGGCCTGGGTGTACTGGGCGATCATCAGCCCGGAGTCCCTGCCCGGGTCCTGCGCGAGGAACGGGGGCAGGCCGTGGGAGCGGGCCGGGTCCAGCATGCGGTCCGTGCGGCGCTCGGACATGGAGGCCAGGTCCGAGATGGGGATGGCCATGAAGTCCAGCACGTAGGCCACGGGGGCGCCGTGGAAGTTGCCGTTGGAGCTCACGGTGCCGTCGTCCAGCACCACGGGGTTGTCCACGGCCGCGGCGAGCTCCTGCTGCGCGATGTTCAGGGCGTACGCCACGATGCCGGAGTCTTCCAGCGCCTTGAGCATGTTCGCAGCGGCATACTTCTGGCCCGGGTGGGGGCGCAACGGCTCGTGCAGCTCGGGGACGAACACGCCGTCGGGCCTGGTGGCGCGCCCTTCGCCCATGAGCACGAGCGCGCAGTGGGAGAGGGGCGTGAGGTCATCCGGGAGATCTGTCGGCGCGTGGCCCGCAGCGAGAAGCTCGCGCTGGTGGACGTGGTCGAACTGCTACCGGCACTCGATGCGGACGGGCGCACCGCGCGCACCGCCGCTGGACGACCACACCGCGCTGATCACCCTGCCCCGTAGCTGATCCCTGCGCTCCAAGAGCCCCGGCCCATCTGCGAGCCGGGGTTCTTCCACGCCCGTACGGCGACGCCGCACCGCCGGGTCCGCGCGCAACCTCGCCTTCCCGGGTACGGACTACCGGGCGGTCGCCGGGAAGGCGGGGGCAGCGGCATCGTGCGCGGGAGGAAGTGCACTGTCCACGCCCGCGGCCACGAGGGCGACGATCTCCCGCATTCGCTCGAGCACCAGGCGCAGCTCGGCGCGGCCCTGGCGGGCGCGGTTGAGCTCTGCGAGCCCACTGGTCACGATCATCCGTGCGCCCACATCCAGAGGCGTAGTGCCGGCGTGCGCGGCGGAGCGGCAGCCCGCGAGCATCCGCGCGATGTGGATCTCGAGCTTCTCCACCAGCACCAACACCTCGCGGCGGTGGGGGAGGTCCTCGCCGAAGAGAATCTCCCGCGCGATCCACACGGTGGTCTCTGGCCAGTGCACGGCCATGTCGAAGACCGGGGCGAGTGAGTCCATGATGGCGTCCACCACCGCAGCGGGGGAGCGGTGGCCGGGGTCGGGGGTGGCGTCCAGGGTGTCGTTGATGTGGTCCGCCCAGATGTTCTCGGTGACCATCATCAGCAGCTCCGCCTTGGTGGCGGCGTACTGGAACACGGTGCCCGCGGCCACGTCCGCGCGGGAGGCGACCTCGCTCATGGACATCTGCGCGTAGCCCTTCTCGCTCATGAGCGAGCGGGCGGCGGCCAGGATGCGGGCGCGTTTCTGCGCCTTGGCGATCTCGCGGCGCCCGGGGCCGCGCGGGCTCACGCGGGCGGCCACGTGTTCCAGGGGGTGTGCTCTGCGCCGGGGCGTCGGGTTCTGAATTTTCTCCACCGGATAATTGTATTGCACTCAAAATTGAGTATGCTCAATTATGAACGCAGGGAGCGCCAAGGTGACGCCCCCGCGGAAGGAGGAACGACATGCAGTTCACAGCAGGCAACTACGAGGCCTTCATGCGGCCCCGCCCGGCGGAGCACGCACAGGACACCCGCGCGTGGATCGTGGGATCCGGTCTCGCCGGACTCGCGGCGGCAGTGTTCTTGGTCCGGGACGCCGGCGTGCCCGGCGAGAACGTGACTGTGGTGGAGAAGGGCCGGCTGCCCGGCGGTGCCCTGGATGGGTTGGACGTGCCCGAGAAGGGGTTCGTGATCCGCGGCGGGCGTGAGCTCGAGAACCACATGGAGTGCCTGTGGGACATGATGCGCTCCGTGCCGTCCCTGGAGATCGAGGGCGCGTCCGTGCTGGACGAGTTCGCGTGGCTCAACCGGGACGACCCCAACTACTCCCTGCGCCGCGCCACCGTGAAGCAGGGCCAGGACGCGGGCCACGAGGGCAAGTTCGACCTCCCGCAGCGCGCCCAGAAGGACCTCCTGCACATCTTCCTGGCCACGCGTGAGGAGATGGAGGGCAAGCAGATCCAGGAAGTCATGAGCAAGGAGTTCCTGGCTTCCCCGTTCTGGATGTACTGGCGCACCATGTTCGCGTTCGAGGAGTGGCACTCCGCGCTGGAGTTCAAGCTCTACCTTCACCGCTTCGTGCACCACATCGGCGGGCTGCCGGACTTCTCCGCGCTGAAGTTCACCAAGTACAACCAGTACGAGTCCTTCGTGCTGCCCCTGATCTCCTACCTCACCGAGCGCGGTGTCACCTTCCAGTACGACACCGATGTCCGCGACATCGACTTCGCCCACCGCAACGGCGAGATCCGTGCCACCGCGATCCACTGGGTGCGCGAGGGCTCCACCGAGACCCAGGAACTGGGTGAGCACGACCTCGTGTTCACCACCATCGGATCCCTCGTGGACAACTCGAACGACGGCGACCACGCCACGGCCGCCACGCTAGACCGCGGCCCCGCCTCGGCCTGGGACCTGTGGAAGCGGATCGCCGCCAAGGACCCGTCGTTCGGGCGCCCCGAGGTGTTCTGCTCATCGATCGACGAGACCAAGTGGGAGTCCGCCACCGTCACCACCTTGGACGAGCGGATCCCCGAGTACATCCGCAAGATCGCGCAGCGGGACCCGTTCAGCGGCCGGGTGGTCACGGGCGGGATCGTCACGGCGGAGGACTCCTCATGGCTGCTCAGCTGGACCGTGAACCGCCAGCCGCACTTCAAGAAGCAGCCGAAGGACCAGGTCGTGGTGTGGGTCTACTCGCTGTTCGTGGACACTCCCGGTGACTTTGTGAAGAAGACCATGGCTGAGTGCACGGGCGAGGAGATCACCCAGGAGTGGCTCTACCACATGGGCGTTCCCGTGGAGGAGATCCCGGAGCTCGCGGCCACCGGCGCCAAGACGGTTCCCGTGATGATGCCGTACGTGACCAGCTTCTTCATGCCCCGCCACGCGGGGGACCGCCCCCGGGTGGTGCCCGAGGGTGCCCGCAACTTCGCGTTCATCGGCCAGTTCGCCGAGACCGGCCGCGACTGCATCTTCACCACCGAGTACTCGGTGCGCACCGGCATGGAGGCCGTGTACCAGCTCATGGGCGTGGAGCGCGGAGTTCCCGAGACGTGGGGCAGCACCTACGACGTGCGCGTGCTGCTCGAGGGCCTCACCCGGCTGCGGGACGGCGAGAAGGTCCGGGTCCCCGGGCCGGAACCGCTGCGCAAGCGGCTGCGTCGTCGGCTGGAGAACGGCGAGGTGGGAGAGCTTCTCGAGGAGTACGGCGTGCTGTGATCCTCAGCGCGGGCTGAGCGACCCTGCACGGGTGCACCCGGAAGCCGTCACAGTACGTGGCACAGCTTCTGGGCCAGCATGTGCAGGGTCTTCCTGTCCCTGGGGGACATGTCCAGCTCGTCCAGCAGCTCGCGCTGCATCCCCGCGGCCGGTTCCTGCAGAGCACGCCCGGCGTCCGTGAGAGAGATGACCACCGAGCGTTCGTCCTGCTCGCTGCGGCGGCGGGTCACGAAGCCCGCCGCCTCCATGCGGCGCAGCAGCGGGGAGAGGGTGCCGCTGTCCAGGGCGAGGGTCTCGCCCAGCTGGCGGACCGAGCGGTGGTCCTGCTCCCATAGCACAAGCATCACCAGGTACTGCGGGTAGGTCAGCCCGATGGCCTTGAGAGGTTCACGGTACGCGCTGGTCACCTTGCGCGAGGCAGCGTACAGCGCGAAGCACAGCTGCGTGTCCAGGCGGAACTCGGGATCCATGCGCACCATGGTACGGGAGACGCCCACCACGGCGGGGTTGTGGAACAACGAGGGCACGTCGCGTATAGCTGTGGCCCGGCTCACAGGGTGTCCGCATCCTTCCGCTCTGCCCTTCCCCCAACAGCACGGAGACCCCGGTGCCGGAGCATGACCACGACCGTACGTCCACGCCGGCCGGAGGATCCTCGGTGACCGCAGCCACCGCCGCGCTGGCTGCTTCGGTCTGCTAGTGACACCGATGATGGCGGTCATGCTCACCGGTCAGCGGATCATGCTGATCATCACCCAGTGGCTGGTGTACCCGCTGATCCTGATCTTGCTGGGCGTGACCCTGTACCTGATTCCCACGTGGAACTTCAGTGCGTTCCGGGGTGTGCCCGCGCCCGGGGAGTTCCTGATGTCCGTGTGGCTGGTCATCCCGGTGCTCGTCTTCGCGTTCAACCACTCCCCGGCCATCTCCCAGTTCTCCGTGGCCATGAAGCACGAGTACGGGGACCGCGCGAGCGAGCGGGCCTCCGTGGCGGCGTTCATCTTTATCACGGGTTGGATCGCGGCCGTGGCCAACCCCAGCATCCTCTCGCTCATCGAGTCCCTGGCCGGGCCCGTGATCGCCGTGATCCTCTACCTCATGCCCATGTACGCCATCCGCAGGCTCCCCGGGCTGGAGCCCTACCGCGGGAAGATCTCCAACGTGTTCGTCACCGTGGCCGGCATCGTGGTCGTGAGCGGGATCGTCTACGGGCTGCTGCCCTGAGTCCCCGCCCCGGTAGGCTCCCACGCCCGGGCGGCGACGCCTGACCCGTGGACGACGCCGCTCCACACGGCCCCGCGCCCCGGCGCACGGGTGCCGGGGAACCGGCGGTGCGGCGGGGTCGTCCGCGGCGGGACCTGCGGGATCACTCGTTCGACGGAATCACTGGCCCGGGGCGCCGCCGGGACCGCCCGCGCCGCCCGGTGCTGCGGCGGCCGTGGGCTCGGTGCTCGTGTCGATGGGGACGTCGATCGTCACCGTGTACCCCTTGGCCACGCTGCCCGAGACCTTCGGCATCTGCATGTCCACCCCGTCCGAGAAGACGTTGTCCGTCTCCAGGGTGATCTGGGACATGTTCGTGGCGGAGTCCGGGTAGCGGGAGTCCTTGTAGACCGTGTTGGCCATCTCCTCCGGCAGCGCGATCTGCGAGGTCAGCACCGCGTTGGTGGCGTCCGTGATCGAGCCGATGTCCGGGAAGACCTCGAAGTGGATGTGCGGCCAGCGGCCCGCGTAGCAGCCCGGGACGATCGACGTGAAGGTGACCTTGCCGTCGTCACCCACCACCTGGACGCCGCGCAGGTACGTCTCGTCCTCCACGCCCTCCGAGTACATGGAGTAGTTGCCGTCCGGGTCGCAGTGCCACACGTACACGGCCGCGCCCGTCATGGGACCGTTGTCCTTGACCATGTCCACGATGTTCATCGTCAGGGTCATGGCTACGCCGTCCACCGCGGCGCCGCCGTCGATGCTCGCGGTGATGTTGCTGCGCTCCACCCCGGAGACGTCCAGCGCGTCCGCACCGTTGGAGCCGTCACCGGGGTAGGGCCCAGCGGTCTCCTGCGGCATCTCCTCGTCGTAGGTCTTGGAAGGCGATGGCGTGGTGCTCGCGGTCTCGGACGCCGATGCCGTCGCGGAGGCGGAACCGGACGAGCTCGACGTCGTGGTGCCCGTGCACGCCGCCAGTGCGAAGACGCTCGCGCCGGCCCCGAAGATGCCGAGCGCGCGGCGGCGGTCGATCAGCGTTCCGAGGTCGAAAGCGAGGCCCTGGTCCTCTACGTCCTCGTGGGGGCGGTCCAGGACCCGTCCCTCGAACGTGCCGGCTGCGGTTGCGGGGAGGGCCCCGGAGGCGTCGTGACCCTCGTCGCGGGGGTGGCCGGTGTCAGGGCCGCCGGTGTCGCGGTGCCCGGGGTGGTGGCGGCCCGCGTGGTCGCGGTCGGTGTTCTGCGACTGCATGGCGCAGGTCTCGGAGGTGGCCGGGTAGGTGCGGATGCCGCGGCGTCGACGGATCGGGTTCATTACATGCTCCTTCGGAAGGCGCTCACTGGCGCGTCGAACCCCCGACGCTACGGAGCCGGGCTGGATCCACGGCCCGACCGGCCTGTGCTGCGCGTGGGGTGTGCCTGTGCCGGGGCTGTAGATTGACGGGGAGCAGGCTCCAAGCCCCGCGCAGTGCCGGACGGCCGGGGAGGCCGTGCGTGACGTCGTCCGCAAAACCGGCGCGGACCGCGTGCCGTGGAACCGGCGCTACGGCGGGCTGTTGCCGTAGGCCCGACGCTCAGGGCGATCGTGGTGCGCAGCAGCCCCAGGGCCAGCGCGGCCAGTGCCACGATCAGCCACATGGCGCCGCGGGGTGGGAGTGGGTCGGACGTGTTGCGCACGGCGCCGATGCCACACAGGCCGGTGCCCGGTCCCTTCTCACCGGTGGGTGTGCCAGGCTGACAGGTGTCCCTTGACCGGCCTGGAATCCGGCACGTCCCACGCACGTCCCATCGAGGAGTTCGCATGACCACCGTGGTGCTGTTCCGCGACGACCTGCGGGTCACCGACCACCCCGCCCTGCACGAGGCGGTGTCCCACGGTGAGCCTGTGGTGTGCCTCTACGTGCTGGACGAGGAATCCCCGGGCATCCGGCCCCTCGGGGGTGCAGCGAAGTGGTGGTTGCATCACTCCCTCACGTCGCTGGCGGCGGATCTCGCCGCCCTGGGGACGCCCCTGACACTGCGGCGAGGGGCGGCGGGGGAGGTCGTGCGCGACGTCGTCCGCGAAACCGGTGCGGACCGTGTGCTGTGGAACCGGCGCTACGGCGGGCCCGAGCGCGCGGTGGACGCCGGGCTCAAGGACTGGGCCGGGGAGAACGGGGTGGAGGCGCACTCCTACGCCGGGAACCTGATGTTCGAACCGTGGGCCATCACCACGCAGGCCGGTGACCCCTACCGGGTGTTCACCCCGTTCTGGCGCGCGTGCACGAGCGGGCCGCCGCCGCGTGAACCGTATCCGGCGCCGTCGTCCGTGGTGCCCGCCGAGCCCACCCCTGCCTCCGACGCCCTCGAGGACTGGGGGCTCCTACCTACCGCGCCGGACTGGTCGGCAGGGCTGGCCCGCACGTGGACCGTGGGCGAGCGCGCGGCCCACGACCGCCTCGACGACTTCCTCGACGAGCGCCTGCCCACCTATACGCAGGACCGGGACGTCCCGGCGAAACCGGCGACGTCGGGCCTGTCTCCGCACCTGCGCTGGGGGGAGATCAGCCCGCACACCGTGTGGTACAGGGCGCTGTCCGGCGCGGAGAACCCGGGGAAGTTCCTCACCGAACTGGGATGGCGGGAGTACGCCTGGTACAACCTCTACATCCACCCGGACATGGCCACCCGCCCCATCAACCCCAAATTCGAGCGCTTCCCATGGCCTCCGCTGGACGACGACGCGCTCGCCGCGTGGCAGCGCGGGCGCACGGGGATCCCCCTGGTGGACGCGGGCATGCACGAACTATGGGAGACCGGGACCATGCAGAACCGGGTGCGCATGGTGACCGCGTCTCTATTGGCCAAGAACCTGCTGATCGACTGGCGGCTGGGGGAGCAGTGGTTCTGGGACACCCTCGTGGATGCGGACCCCGCCTCGAACCCTCACAACTGGCAGTGGGTGGCCGGTTCCGGGACCGACGCCGCGCCCTACTTCCGGATCTTCAACCCCGAGACCCAGCAGAAGAAGTTCGACCCGGACTTCGTGTACGTGGACCGCTGGAACGGGCGGCAGGAGGGCGTGGAATCCATCGTGGACCTCAAGGCTTCCCGCGCCCACGCCCTGGAGCTGTTCAAGACCCTGTGAACCTCGCACGCTCCGCGCCTACGCTGGCCCCATGAAGATCGCCGTGCTGGGTGCCAGCGGGAGTTTTGGGTCCGACGTCGCCGACCTCCTCGAGGCCGACGGCCACATCGTGGTGCGGGCGAGCCGCCGCACGGGGGTGGACGTCGTGGCCGGTCGGGGGTTGTTGCAGGCCTTGGCGGGTGTGGACGTGGTCGTGGACGCTTTGCACATCAATACGTTCGGTGCCTGCAAGTCCGTCCCGTTCTTCACGCGGGCCGCGTCCCAGACCGTTAAGGCGGCGCGCGAGCAGGGCGTGGGCCGGATCGTGTGCCTGTCCATCGTGGGTGCCGTGGATCCGCGGGTCAACGGCGGTTTCGGCTACTACAAGGGCAAGGCCGCGCAGGAAAGCGTGTACCAGCAGGCGGTGATCCCCTCCACCACGGTGCGCTCGACCCAGTGGTTCGATTTCATTCCCGCAACCACCGGCCTGCTCGCCCGCGGCCCGGTGGCCCTGGTGCCCACCCTTCTCATGGCGCCCGCGCGGCGCGAGGAGGTCGCACGGTTCGTCGCCGAGGTCGCCACCACCCATCGCGAGGCACGTCACGAGATCCTCGCGGTGCGCGGTCCGGAGGTGGACACCATGGCGAACTTCGCGCGCCGCATCCTCGCGGCCGGCGGTGACCTCGCGGGCCGCACGCCCAGCGTGCTGAAGGAAGCGCCGCTGCTCGGCCGGGCGATCGCCCACGGTGGCCTGATCCCGCAGGACGCGTTCGTCACCTCGCAACGCTTCGACGAGTGGTTGCGGACGGAGTACTGAGAGGCGGCACCGCAGCGGCCCGTCGTGTGACGGGTCGATGTCGCGAGGACTGCTACCTCGCCGTCGTCAGAGCATGGTGCGTGGGCCTTTAGCGGGCTGGAGGTCAGCCGCGTTCGATCCCGAAGAAGCCGCGCAGCGCCTGCGTGCCCTCGTGGGTCACCGGTTCCCCGGGCCGCACGTAGGTGTCGGGCGTGAGGATGATGTCTGCGCCTCCGAAAACGGCCCCTGCGGGGACGTGGTAATCGTGGCGATCCGTACCGGTGAAGTCGAGATCGGACGGGAAGCCCTGCAGGACCTCATCCATGTTCTTGCGTATCAGCTGAGCCCGCTGGGCGGTTCTATGTCCCGGAGCTGTAGAGCATTTCTTGCGCATGTTCGCAGTGACCTCCGCGAAGACGTCCTCCGTGCTGTGGACATGGAACATCGCGGGGTTTTCAAGGCGCAACAAGAAGAGCCAATCCATCAGGGTCTTGCTGAAGAGGACGTTGGCATCGACGAAAACTCTTTGCGTCATGGTCCAAATCTCGTGACATCACGTGGGGCACCCGGTTGAAAACAGGGGTGCCCCACGTGTCGCTCACGAACGCATGATCTCAGTCGTCGAAAAGATCGACATCGTCTTCCGCGTCGAGTGCCCGCAGTTTCTCGAAGGCGTCGCGACGTTCCGTTTCCCGCTGTTCCCGCAATTGATGGTCATTGGCGTCTCCCTTCGCGCCGGGTTCGTAAGTGTTTAGCTATACCGTGACACCCATTCACATATACGTGAAATGGCCTGCGGGTTCAGCACTCCAGATCCAGCAGCTTGAGCGTCTCCTCGCGCATCTCCACCTTACGGACCTTGCCCGTGACGGTCATGGGCAATTCCTCCACCACGTGCACATAGCGCGGGATCTTGTGGTGGGAGATCTTCCCTGCGAGAACTGAAGCGCCTTGGGTTTCGTTCCGAGGTTAGGGCACCGCGGGTGCGGTCGCCTCGATCTCGGTGCAAGCAGCTTCGACCTCGGCCGGGGTCCGGTAGGCCAGGGACTCGTGAAGTCGAGCGGTGTTCCACCAGCGGACCCACTCCAGTATCGCGATCTCCACCGCCGTTGCCGAGTCCCACACGCCCCTGGAGTAGATGATCTCCGTCTTGTACAGACTATTGATTGACTCCGCCAGAGCATTGTCATAGGAATCCCCGACTGTGCCGACCGAAGCGGTCACACCCGCGGCGACTAAGGCATCCGTGTAGGCCAAAGATACGTATTGAACCCCTCGGTCCGAATGATGCGTCAGCCCAGAAGACGTCCGACGGGCTCCGCTCGTCAAGAGCGCGTGTTCTAGAGCCAGCAGTGGCAGCCGGTCAGTGTGCAGTGTTGAAGCCACGGCCCAGCCGATGATCTTACGGGTACAGACATCAGTAATGAATGCGACGTAGCAGAATCCCGACATGAGGCGCACGTAGGTGATGTCTGAGACCCACAGCTGGTGCGGGGCGGCAGTGAAGTCACGTTTCACCAGGTCCGGGCGGTGATCCTCACCCTTGGCGGAGTGTTCATGTCCATGAATCGGATCATCTCGTCGTGGGGCGGTCGAGCTCCGCTGCGAAAAAAGCCGAGGCCTTCTTCAGGAATCTCGGAACCAAATCCAGGGCGCTTCAGCGGTCCGTGTGAACCAGGACCGGTCCCGGTGGCTACACCCCCCCCGGAACATGGTCGACTGGGGGGGCAACAATCATGCCGGGACCGGCTGGCTACCTACGCCCTCATCCTCCCGAACTCAGGCGCACGAAAAAGGTAACGGGGAATTCCGGGTGGCCCTCACCGGCCCGTCCCGCATGAAAAGTGAACGCCTAGATTGTGGACAATCTAAATACCGCGACCTACCATCGATTGCGGTCGTACCACCCGGCGTTCAGGGCCGGGGCTCACCGGCCACGGAAAGGACGAGGAATCATCATGAAGGCTATGTACACCGCGGAAGCGCTTGCCCAGGGCGCGGGCCGCAACGGCAGCGTCGCCACCAAGGACGGGTCGCTGCAGTTCGACCTGGCCGTGCCGAAGGAGATGGGGGGATCCGGGAACGGCGCCAATCCCGAGCAGCTTTTCGCCGCCGGGTACGCGGCCTGCTTCCACTCCGCCTTGCAGATGGTCGCCCGCCAGCAGAAGGTCTCGCTCGGTGATTCCGCCGTGGGGGCCCGCGTGCAGATCGGCGACAACGGCGCAGGCGGGTTCACCCTGGCCGTGCAGTTGGAAGTGATCATCCCCGAACTCGAGCACGACGCGGCCCAGGAACTCGCGGACGCCGCGCACCAGGTCTGCCCCTATTCCAACGCCACGCGCGGCAACATCGAGGTCACCGTGACCGTCGTGGAGGATTGACGAGCGCGTCGCACCGCGCCCGATGAGAGCGCACGGCACGTCCCCGGCGTTCTGCGGCCCACTGAGGCCCTGACGGGGCCGTGCCGTGACGCACGGGCGGGGGCCACGAGCCCCACGGCGCCGAGGGGGATGTCACGTCCCCTCGGCGCGACGTCGCCCTCAGACGCTCTCGGGGACGCGCACCTCGGTGCGCAGGGTCGCGGAGCGGCGGTCGGCGAGTTCGCGGCGCACGACCCAGACGACCGCGACGATCCACAGCAGGGCGAGCGCGCCGAGGATCGCGTAGTACGCGGCGTCGCCGGGGAGGCGCGCCTGCACGGCGTCCAGGCGCAACAGGGTACGCGTGTTCGTGAAGATGATGAGTCCGCCGGCGCCGACGGCGAGGATGCGCGGGGCGAGCCAACGCACGAGCCACGCGGCGATCGGCGCGGCCACCACACCGCCGATCAGTAGAGCCAGGACCATGCCGAAGTCGACGCCCTGGCTGCCGAGTGCCATCAGGAACCCGATGGAGGCACCCAGACTGACCACGAACTCGGACGTGTCGATGGATCCGATGACCTTGCGCGGGGCGATCTTGCCGGAGGCCAGCAGGGTGGGGGTGCCCACGGGGCCCCACCCACCGCCGCCGATCGCGTCCATGAAGCCCGCGACCGTGGCCAGGGGGATCAGGAAGAATCCGCGCACCTTGCCCGTGAAGTTCGGGCGCCGCCCGCCGAGCCGCAAGAACCGCCACACCACGTAGCAGCCCAGCAGCAACAGGATCACGGACATCACCGGTGCGGCGGCCTCCCCGGAGAGGGTCAGCAGATGGGCGCCCGCGAACGCGGCGATCCCGCCGGGAACCGCCATGAAGCCTACGACGCGCCAATCGATGTTGCCGAAGCGCCAGTGCGAGAGCCCGGAGGCCAGGGTGGTGCCCACCTCCGCGAGGTGCACTGTCGCGGACACCGAGGCGGGGGTCAGACCCACGGCCAACAGCAGGGTGGATGAGGTCACGCCGTAGGCCATACCGAGCGAACCGTCCACGAGTTGCGCCCCGAAACCCACCAGGGCGAGCAAGATCAATGTACGCACGGTGCGACTCCTGTGCAGTGGAAGGGGTGAGGTCACTCAGCCTAGGAACCGGGCGGGCGCTCACCCAAGGAATGTTGCGCCGTGCGTCACAACGTGTAGTGCGATGACATCCGCTTGACATCGGCCGGGGAACGTCTTCTCTTGTCAATCGTCAGTACGCTGACGAGGATGGGAGGGTCAGCGATTCCGCCGACCGAGACGTCCAACGAAAGGACAGCACGTGGCAGAGAAAAATCCCGCCAACGCGGGCGAGGAATCCATCAAGATGAGCCCCCAGGAAGAGAGTGCGGCCCTAGGTCAGGAGACCCAGACGGACGCCGAACCCGCCGACGAGGGCGTGGGCGCCATGACGGACAACAAGGGCGACGAGCCCGCCACCGAGAACTGACCTGAACCACTACGTGATCGGCCCGTGGCACATGCCACGGGCCGATCGCGTATTCAGGTCTCCGATGTCCGGCTCAGTCCTCCTCGCCGGGATCCTCGCGGGGGTTGCCGATGTTGTACCGCGGCGGGCGGGTGCGGAAGTTCGCGAGCTTATGCGAACCGTCGCAGAACGGCGCGATCGACGACATGTTGCACCGGCACAGGGCGACGACGCGCCGCGGCGGCTTCTGCGGCTCGGCCCCCGGTTCCGGGGCGATCAGCACGTCACCGCGCACCAAGAGCGGCCCGTCCGGGCACGGGGTGATCACCACGGGATCCTCGGCGTCGTGCGCCACCGAGAGGACGGGGCTCCCGTCGTCCGTGGTGCGTGGATCCTGCTCGCTCACAGGGCCACCCGCTCGGCGACCGGGGCCTCGGAACCCACGGTCTGCAGTCCCGGCATGCTCCCGCGCAGGGAGGTCCGCCCGTCTGACCAGCACTCGAGCATGTGATCACCCATGAGCCCGTCCACGTACAGGCACGCGGCCGCGCCGAACAGGACGTCCTCGAGCAGCTCGGGCTCGTCCTGGGCGAGCGCCCCGGCGAGGTCACGCGCGGCGATCTGTTCGTGAACGGCGTCGGCCTCCACGTGCTCGTCGTAGTACCAGGTGACGTCCGCGTCGTAACCGAGCTTGCGGAACGCTCGGCCGTAGTACTTGTTGGGGATCGAGGACGTCATCTCGAACGCCGCGAGGTGACCCGCGATGGCCCCGCGCAACCGGCGGTGCAGTCCGAACAGGCTCATGAGGTTCATGGACGCGAGCGTGGGGGCGGGCACGAGGTCCAGGTAGTGGTCCAGGGTGTCGTCCAGGCCGAAACCTCGCATGGTCTGCGCGAAGATCGTGGCGTGCACGCGCTCGGGACGGCCCCCGCCGTACTCGTCCGACTGGATCTCCACGAGCGCCGCCTTCGCGCGGCCCCGCAACCGGGCGATGCCCCACGAGTGGGGGTCCGCCTCGCGCAGCGTGTAGATGGAGCGGTGGACCAGGAACTCGCTCAGGATCTCCTCGCTCGGGTGCCGGGCGAGCCACGTGGCCAGGGTGGGCTTGGCGTCCCCGCCGGTCATCGCGAACATCGTGTCCACGAGTTGCGCGGAGTCGCCGGGCAGGGGATCGGGGAGGGGCACGCGACGGCGCAGCTCGGCCTCGAAACCGGCCTCGAGCACTGTGCGCACGCGCAGCAGCTCGGGATCCCACTCGCGGTCCGCGGTCACGAATTCCGCGGGCCCGTAGTGCAACAGGTAGAGCAGGAACAGGGACAGCTGCAGGTCCTCGTCCGCGAGGACGTCCTGCGACGCGTTAACCGCGGTGGCCGTCGCTTCGGACAGCGCCGCGTACCCGCTCGCCGGGGTCTCCTTCGGGCCGGTCAGGATCTCCAGGAGGGCCGTGCTCACGGGTCCGCGAGCGGTCGGGGCCACGGTTCGGGTAGGGACGGTCGTCATGATGGTGTTCTCCGCTCGGAAAGGTGGGTGCTCGGCGCGGGTGGGGTGTCTCTGAAGACGGGGATTGCCCGCGGACCGCGGTGAAGCGGTCCGCGGGCAATCGGCGGAAATAGTACGACTACTTCCTATTCATTAGGCCAACATACCCGTGGTCGGGAAACGTTCCCAGACCCGGTGGCTGCCGAGCAGTTCCACCACGGTGCTCAGCACGTCCTTGGCGGAGTCCGCGCTCACGACGCCGGGCGTCTGGGCGATCTGCAGGGCGTCCAGCACGTCCGTGCCGGGGCCGAACGCGGCGATCGCCTTGGCGTGGCGCCACATCTCGTTGAGCAGCAGGCTCACGCGGGGGTCGATGTCACCCGGGCTGGGTGCACCGGCCTTCGCGTCCAGGCCGCCGGCCACGGGGTTCACAGGAGCGCCGGCGGTGGCGACCACCACGGCGTCGAACTCGATGGACCGTGCCGTGAGCAGGGTGCGGTGCGCCACGATGCCCGGGGCCACCTCACCGCCCTGGGGTGCGATGACGAGCGGGACCATGTCCGCGCCGTCGATCTCGGAGACGAGCGTGGCGAGCTGGTCGGCGTCCGTGTCCGGACCCACGAGAATGCCCACCTGGCGGCCTTCGACGGGCCACGTCTCGCCCACCTGGGTGAGGGCCGGGGAGGCCTGGACGTCCTGGGCGGGAGCCTCGGTGGGCTCCTGCTCGGGCAGCCCCAGCGCCTGGGCCACGGTCTTGCCCAGCGCGGGGTCGATCGCGAACAGGTGGCGCAGCTGACGGGTGCGGATGTTCTCGTCCCAGCACTTGCCGAGCTCGAACGCGTAGGCCTGGGCGGTGTGCTCGCGCTCCACCTCGCTCAGCGAGAGCCAGAACAGGCGTGGCTGGCTGAAGTGGTCCTCAAAGGACTGGGGCCGCACGCGCTCCTTGACGGACGCGGGGACCGGGGCCGGGTAGTCGATGAACGCGTGCTCGTCCTCGGGAGTCTCCGCCGGGTTGCCGCCGTCCAGCGAGTTGGGCCGGTAGGGGGCCACACCCGAGTGCACCGCACTCTGGTGGAAACCGTCACGCAGCATGTCGTTGACCGCCGCGTGCGGGCGGTTGATGGGCAGCTGGTTCCAGTTGGGCCCGCCCAGGCGGGTGATCTGGGTGTCCAGGTAGGAGAACAGACGCCCCTGCAGCAAGGGGTCGTTGGTCACGTCGATGCCCGGGACCAGGTTGTTGGGGTTGAACGCCACCTGCTCCGTCTCCGCGAAGTAGTTGGAGGGGTTGCGGTCCAGGGTCATCAGACCCACGGGCTCCACGGGGACGAGTTCCTCCGGGACGATCTTGGTGGGGTCCAGCAAGTCGATGCCCTGGAACATTTGGTCCTCGGTGTCCTCGAACACCTGGACGCCCAGTTCCCATTGCGGGTACGCGCCGGCCTCGATGGCGTCCGCGAGGTCCCGGCGGTGGAAGTCCGGGTCCGCACCGTTGATCAGCTGGGCCTCTTCCCACGCCACGGAGTGCACGCCCAGGCGCGGCTTCCAGTGGAACTTGACCAGCACGGTGGAGCCGTCCTCGGCCACCAGACGGAACGTGTGGACGCCGAAGCCCTCCATCATGCGGAACGAGCGCGGGATGCCGCGGTCGGACATGTTCCAGATGGTGTGGTGCTGGGCCTCGGTGTGCAGGGACACGAAGTCCCAGAACGTGTCGTGGGCGGACTGGGCCTGGGGGATCTCGCGATCCGGGTGGGGCTTACCGGCGTGGATGACGTCCGGGAACTTGATGGCGTCCTGGATGAAGAACACCGGCATGTTGTTGCCCACGAGGTCCCAGGTGCCCTCGTCCGTGTAGAACTTAACGGCGAAACCGCGGGTGTCACGGGCCAGATCACCCGAACCGCGGGAGCCCAGCACGGTGGAGAACCGCACGAACACCGAGGTTTCCTTGTCCTTGGCAAACAGGCCCGCGCGGCTGAGCTTGGTGGCCGAGCCGTAGCCGCGGAACGTGCCGTGGGCACCCGCGCCGCGGGCGTGCACCACGCGCTCCGGGATGCGCTCGTGGTCGAAGTGGGAGATCTTCTCCCGGAAGTGGTGGTCCTGCAGCAGCACGGGACCGCGGGCCCCGGCCTTGAGGGACTGGTCGGAGTTCGTTAGGCGCACGCCGTGCGCGGTGGTGAGGTACTCACCCTGCTGGGCCATCGCGGACATCGGGGCATCGGTGGGCGCACCCGTGGGCGTGACCCGCTCGGGGGCACCCTGATCGGGCTTGGGCGGAAGCGGCTGACGGGGAGCGGTGGGCTCCTCGATGGTCGGCTCACCGGTCCCGGGAACTCCCGGGACCTGGGGGGCG
This sequence comes from Kocuria sp. KRD140, assembly GCF_017168375.1. NCBI lineage: Bacteria > Bacillati > Actinomycetota > Actinomycetes > Micrococcales > Micrococcaceae > Kocuria > Kocuria sp. KRD140. The sequence goes on along the minus strand of NZ_JABFAW010000005.1, from coordinate 94,898 downwards.
TTGTTATCGCGTGCGGACATGACGATCCTCCTACGAAGCTGACGCACGCCGCGGTCATGGAGTGCGACGTGGTTCTCCCATACTGTCAGCACCCTTGGGGGTGGGCATACACCTGTAGGGAGGCAGTCGCCGTCCTGCGGGTTTGTGAACCCGTCAGGGGCTGCGCGCGCGGGCCGCGCGGCGTCGTCGTGAGACAGTGATCCCATGACGTGGACACCGGTGACATTGCGCGGGCAGCTGGTCCGCCTGGAACCCCTCAGCCGCGAGCACCTGGACGGGCTGATCGAGGCCACCGAGGACGGGCGCATGTGGGAGCGCTGGTACACGAGCGTGGCGGACCCGGACGGCATGGCCGCGGCCGTGGAAAAGTGGCTCACGTGGCAGGACGAGGGATTCATGCTGCCCTTCGTGACCGTGCGGCAGGCCGACGACGTCGTGCTCGGGATGACCACGTTCTACGACCCGCAGTGGGGTGTGCCGCGCGTGAGCGTGGGCCACACGTGGAACCGGGCGTCCACCCACCGGACGGGGACGAATGCGGAGTCCAAGCTGCTGCTCATGACCCACGCGTTCGAGGAGCTCGGGTGCCGGTGCGTGCGTTATGAGACGAGCTGGGCCAATCAGCAGTCCCGGGCAGCGATCGAGCGCCTCGGTGCTCGGCTGGACGGTGTGCTGCGCGCGGACCGGTTGGAGCGCAACGGCGCGCTGCGGGACACCGTGGTGTACTCGGTGCTCGAGCACGAGTGGCCCTCGGTGAAGGCGGGACTCGAGGCGCGGGTCGCGCGACGGGTGAGGAGCAGGTGCGCCGGCACAACGTGGTGCTGCGGGAGACCCGGTCCAAGCGCACGGGCGGCACCTATCGGGACTCCCCGTCCAGCCTGCCCGCCCGCACGGTGATGGGCCAGACGACGTCGCGCGGCCGGGACGGTTCGCCCCACGCCTCGGTGAGGTCGGCGGCGTAATGGCGCAGAACGTCGTCGTGCCCGGACTCCGCGGCGTTGCGCACCGCGGACCACGTGCCCAGGTAGCCCAGGAAGGCATCGAGCGGCCAGGATCGCCGGATGGACAGCGCGGCCACCGGGACCTGCGGGAAGGGGAAGTCGATGTCCCGGTACCCGGTCTCCACGAGGCGGCGCTCGGGCGGCCAGAACGGACCGATCTCGCGCCAGTAGAACCGCTCGAAACGTTCCCGCAGGCCCGGCTCCACCTCCACCACGCCGTAGCTGATGAGTGCGAGGACGGCGCCGGGGGCCGCGATGCGGCGTGCCTGCGTGTAGAAGGCCGGCAGGTCGAACCAGTGTGCGGCCTGGGCCGCGGTCACGAGATCGGCGCGGCCGTCGGCCACGGGCAGGTCCTCCGCCGTCCCGTGCGCGTAGTCGACGCCGCGTGCGGGGGCGGCATGAGCGAGTTGATCCTCACCGGGGTCCACGCCGATCACGTGCGTGAAGTGTTCGGCCAGCAAGCCCGTGAGCTGGCCTGTCCCACAGCCCACGTCCACCGCGGTGCCCCGCCGCGGGGCGATCCGTGCCAGTTCCGCGCCCAGCTCCGCGGGGTAATCCGGGCGGTGCGCGGCGTAGTTCCCTCCGCCCTGCTCGAACCAGTTCCGGGTCATGTGGCGGTCCTCTCATGGGATGGCGGGGTCGGGTGTACCGGTCGTTCCCATAAAGTCACACGGCTACGCACCTCGTCGTTCTCGTACGGCGCGGTCTCGCCCGTGGGCTCGTATCCCCGAGCCTTTCAGAAGCCGACGGCGCTCGCCGCGTTGGTCTCCACGATCCCCAGGCGCAGGGTGGTCACCTCGGGCCAGCCGCTCACGAGGTTCGTGACGGCATCATGCATCGCCCGCCCCAAGCCCTCTCCCTGGTGGTCCTGCCGCACGAGAAGCAGACCCATGTGAGCGTGATGCTCCTCGGGGAAATTGCGGATGACGTCGGCCATGGCTACCAGAGCAGGCCCGCGGAACAGCCCGATGTCGTACTTCTGTTCGCGTGCGAGGCCGAGCGGGAGCGCGGAAAGGATCTCGGCGGCGTCGCCGGGGAGGGGCGCGTGTCCACTGATCCGGCGGGTGTAATCGGGGGTCGCCTCGAGCAGCGCTTGTAGCGCCGGCGCGTCCTCCGGTCTCAGTCGACGCAGTTCTGCCGGTTCATCGACGGCGCTCACCCGAGTTCCGGGGTCCGCGCAGGGGAAGTGACCGCAGCGGCGTCGGGAACCCGGACGGTGCTGGTCAGGGCGGTGAGGCTGGGCCGGCGCGGGGTGGAGCTGAAACCGAAGTCCGGGGCCGGGGTCATGTCCGTGAGGCGGCCCAGGTCCTGGTCGTCCCAGGTGACGCGGGAGTGGGTGATGGTGTGGAGGTCGTAGGCGGCGTACCACTCGGTGCGGTCGTTGCCGGCCGTACCCAGGGTGCGCACGCCGGGCATCACGCGGTGGGCCACCTGATCGGTGAGCCGGGCGAAGGTCAGCGAGGTGCTGATCGGTCGGGGGACCGTCTGCAGCAGGTACCCCAGGGGCGCTCGCGGCCCCACGCTGAAGTGCCACGTAAGCGACCCCGCGGTGACCGTCCACCGGGAGGCGCGGGAGAAGCCCGTGCGCTGCACGTTCACGGGGACGCGGGTGACGGTGTCGAAGGTGTAGGTGTCGGACACGAAATGCGCGACCCAGTCGTTGGGTGCCAGCAGTTCGCGGCGTCCGTCCGGGTGGGCGACCATGACGTCCGCGAACGGGCCCTGCGGCGTGTGGGACCAGCACCCCAGCACCAGCCGCGTGCCGGAGGACGTGCCGACCCCGGCGATGTGGCCGGTGAAGCGGTGACGGATGGAGGAGGTCATGGGGCCAGGGTAGGGGAGGGAGCCCTACCGTCTGACGATCGTCGACTCGCAAGAATCGCATCGGGTCAATACGAGGTCAGACCATTACATGTGCAAATATGTGTTTGCATCCAATGCGTATGAGGCGGGTCACATTCAAAAGTAGGGAGGCGCCATGGTGCTCACCAGCGAGGCATGGCGGTTGTGGGCCAAGACGTACTCCGATTTCGGCCGCGGAGCCGGTGGGGAGAACCAGGGCGCACGCCTATGGCTGGCGTTGCCGCAGCATCTGAGGGACGCGGCGGACGTGGGCGAGCGCCTCGTGCTCGAGTGGGTGCCGCGGGCTGTCCAGCAGCGCCTCGCCGCGGCATGTCATGGATCAGTCGACGACGCCGCCCGCTTGGTCGGGTTCCTCGCCGGTGTGCATGACCTGGGCAAAGCAGACGTCGCCTTCGCATCGCAGATCGAGGGGTCCCCTGAACACGGCTGGCTCTGGGAGCAGGTCCGAGCTCTACCCAGCTGTCCCCCGAACATGGGGTGGGTCCCAGAGCCACGCCCCCGGCACGCCGAGGTTTCCGATCTGATCCTGCGGCGTGAACTTCACCGCCGTTTCCCCGAAGTGGATCTCGCGGGCATCATTTCCTGCAGTTCCACGGCGGGTTGCCACCACGGGCGGCTGAGCGATCTGGGTCGGACCGACAATCCGCGAGCGGGGAGGGCCCGCGAGTTGTCCGCGTGGCTGGATCGCCACGGGTCGCAGTGGGCGTGCCTGTGGACGAGCATGCTGGACGACATCCTCGAACGGACGGGTGCCACCCCCGTGTTGGAGCAGGTCCTGGCCGCGGGCGGGCTCGGGATCGCAGACCAGCTATTGCTATGCGGGCTGATCACCGCGGCGGACTGGATCGCCTCGAACCAAGAGCTGTTCCCGCTGACGGAGAGCGGGCGCCATCCGAGTGACGACAGCCGCGCGGACGACGCGCTGCAACGACTTCGGTTGACCCGCGCCTGGCAGCCCGAGCCGACGACGTGCCCGCCGTTCCGTAGACGTTTCTCCTGGCCCGGATCCGCTGAGCTTCGGCCCTGCCAATGCGCCGCCGTGAAAGCGGCCGCGTCGACTGACGGCCCGTGCCTGCTCATCATCGAGGAGGAGATGGGCCAGGGGAAGACCGAGGCAGCGCTCCTGGCGGCGGAGATCCTAGCGGGGAACCTGGGCAGCGGGGGTGTGGCCTTCGCCCTCCCAACCATGGCCACGGCCGATTCCATGTTCTCCCGTGTCAGATCATGGGTCGAGACGCTCGAGGACGACGGGTCGGTGTCACACTCGCTCTTCCTGGGCCATTCGCGGGCCTGGCTGGAACCCGAGAACGAACGGCTGATCCGACAGACCCGTTCGGTGAACGGCCGCGGCACCCAAGCGGTCGTGGCTCACGAGTGGTTCACGGGCAAGCGAGGCATGCTCGCTGAGTTCACGGTGAGCACGATCGATCAGGTGCTGATGACCGCGCTGGCCACCCGCTACGTCACCATGCGGCACCTGGGTGTGGCGGGCAAAGTGGTGATCCTGGATGAGGTGCACTCCTACGACGTGTTCACCTCGGGCTACCTGGTGCGGACACTGACCTGGCTGGCCGCTCACGGTGTGAGCGTGATCCTGCTGTCCGCCACCCTGGCCTCGGGTCTGCGACAACAGCTGGAAGATGCCTACGCGGAGGGTCTCGGCGTGAATCCGGTTCCGGAGAGCGCTACTCCCGCTCCGTCAGCCAATACGAGTTTGGCCGCGCTGAAAGGCCGGGGGCGACGTCGTCAGACGCAGGTACGGCGGCCGGACGAGGTTCCGCAGTACCCGCGCATCTCGCTCACAGGGCAGCACGGGGTGCGATTCACGCCCATCGAACAGCGCGCCACGCATCGGCTGGTCGACGTGCATCTGCTGGATGACGATCTCGAGTCACTCGGTGACCTTCTCCTGTCGGACCTGCAGGACGGCGGTGTGGCGGGCGTGGTCTGCAACACGGTGCGCCGCGCGCAGGAGGTGTACGAACAGCTCCAGGATGATTTTGGCGAGGGGACCGTCGAACTGCACCACTCGCAGTTCACGGCGTGGGACAGGTCCGACAGGGAGAAACGACTCGTGTCCGCTCTGGGACCGAGCGCGCATCGGGGAACAGGGCGCCCGGAGCGCTTCATCGTGGTGGGAACCCAAGTCCTGGAGCAGTCCCTGGACATCGACTTCGACCTGTTGATCACGGATCTCGCTCCCGGCGACAGCCTGGCGCAACGCGCGGGACGCTTGCATCGTCACGCACGGCCCACGGATGACCGCCCGGCGGGGTTGAGCTCCCCGGTGCTTCACATTCGTGGGGTGGACATGGCCGGCCCGGTGCCGGTTCCCGATGCCGGGGCCACGGCCGTGTACGGGGATCGTGTCCTTCTGGCCACTCTGGCGGCCCTGCGGCCGTTCCTCGACGGTGGGCCCTGGTGCCTGACGCATGAGCTGGAGAGCGTCGTCGAAAACATCTACGGCCCGACTCAGGACGTCCCCAACACGTGGCGGGAAGTTTACGACCGCACCGCGCGCAAGGAACAAACCTGCGCAGCTGAATCCCGACAACGTTCCGCGACGTTCCAGCTCACCGCCCTGGCGCAGAGTCAGGGATACCTGACGGAAGTCTTCAAACCCATGATCGCGCAGGACGCCGAACGCTCGGAATCCGTGGCCCTGGCTCACGTGAGGGACATCGAACCCAGCGTGGAGGTGCTGCTGGTGCAGGAGAAGGGTGGGCTCCTCTCGCCCCTGCCGGGGGCCCTCCCACAGCGCGGCGACCGCACGGAATGGTCCGTGACGGAGACTGCCGTCCCGCCACCACGATTCGCGCGGGCCGTGGCCATGAGTTCGGTGCGTTTGCCGCGGTGGCTCGTCGCCCCTTGGGAGCTGGACGCGGCCATCGCCGAACTCGAGGACCAGGGCATGCGTGCCTGGCAAGCGGACTTCCGGCTGCGGGGCCAACTGGTTCTGCGCCTGGATGGGGAACTGCGCGGGGAGCTACTGGGGAAATCCTTCCTGTACGACCCCCGGCTCGGGATCCACCCCGTGGAGCTCGCCGCCCCCGACGCCTCGGACCCGTGGTGCGACGACACGGAGGAATACGACGTCATGGATGACCAGCTGGACTACGGGAAGGACCTGCAGTGAGCAGTCACAACTTCGATCTTCTACGAGAACCATGGTTGCGCATGCGCCATGCCGAGGGGCACGTCGAGGAGGTGGGGTTGCTCGAGTTCTACGACAGGGCCGAGCAGTTCACGGATCTCGCCGGGGAATCCGACACCCAGAACCAGGCGGTGTTCCGGCTCCTGCTGGGCGTTTTCATCCGCGCGCTGCGTCACCATGAACTGTTCGGCCCGGAGGATCGCCTGGCCGAGACCTGGCAGAAGGTCCAGGCGGCGGATGATCTGGGCGCGCTCGTGGGGGAATACCTGGAAGCCTGGGAGGGCCGCTTCAACCTCTTCGACGCAACAGCCCCGTTCTTCCAAGCGGCGGGACTGCACACCAAGAAAGAGGAGTATTCCGACGCGTCCGTGCTGGTCCCAGACACAGGGCCAGGACTGTTCTCCACGTCCACGTCTGCGGCCACCAAGACACTCCCCGCAGCAGCGGCCGCGCGATGGTTGGTGTACACCCAGGCGTATGACGTGTCCGGGATCAAATCCGGAGCGGTGGGGGACCCCCGCGTCAAGGGGGGCAAGGGCTACCCCATCGGTACGGGCTGGGCCGGGGCCATCGGGGCGGTGCAGGTCATGGGTCCCACGCTGCGGGACACCCTCGTGCTCAATCTTCCGGTGCGCGCGCTGCTGGCTCCGCGGGAAGAGGTCGACGCCGATCTGCCGCCCTGGGAGCGCGCGTCGGCCGATGCCTCGCCGCGTTCGGTCGACGAGGTTACGCCCACGGGTGTGGTCGACGTCCTGACCTGGCAGCAGCGACGCGTCCGGCTGTTCCCGAATCAGGAGGGGAACACCGTGGTCGGGGCCCTGATCTGCAACGGGGACAAGATCCGGCGCGCCAACAACTTCACGGATCCGACCACGGGGTACCGCTATTCCAGGGCGCAGTCCAAGAACGGCGTCGACGTCTTCTTCCCCAAGACGCACGATCCCGCGCTCACGGTGTGGCGGGGTATGCAGAGTCTCTTCGAGCAGAGCCGCCCCGACGAGCCCAAGGACCGCAAGCCCGCCATCGTCTCCCAGCTCCACGGCGACCTCGCGGACGTGGTGAACGCCGCCTATGAACAGAGCGGCACCACGCTGCGTCTGACGGGGATGAGCTACGGGACCCAGGACGCCGTCGTCGACGGTGAGGTGTCCGAGACGTATCCCGTCAGGGTCCAGTTGCTGACGGACCGCGCACAACAGCTGTGGCCAGTGGTCGCGGGCGTCGTGGGACGGGTGATGTCCTTCCGGGGCAGCATGGCGTGGTTCCACAAACAGCTCCTGGTGTGCGCCGGGGCATCCCCCGAAGAGGCGCCGCAGGCACCGGTGCAGGCGTGGCTCGCGGCGCTGGAGGCGCAGTTCGTGGCGTGGTTGGACTACCTGGGCGGGATTCCCGTTCCGGAGGACGCCGAACGGGAGTGGGGTCGGCGGATGCGCACCACCACCCTGTACTTCATCGCGGAGGCCGTTGCAGCCGCGGGCCCCCGCGCCGCGATCGGACGCACCGAGGAATCGGAGGCGGGGAAACTCATCATCCATTCGTCGGCCCGGTACGAGCTGTGGATTACCAAGAAGCTCGCGGAGACCGTGGCAGACACGGCACTGACCCCATGACGATCACCGGCCCCTCACCCAGCACAGGAGAGAACATGCCCACATCACCCCCCGAGACCATCGGCCTGGACTCATCGGTCGGGGCCTACGTCTCCCAGTTGCAACGTCGTTTCCTCTCGGGCAGCGACCCCGCGGCGCGAGGCACGCTCGCCAGGCTCCGCCAGGCCGTCGACGAACAGCCCGGGGACACCCCCGAGGTGTGGCAGATCGTCCTGGACGTCCTGCCCGAGCAGTTCCTCGGGACCCGGGACCAACCCACCCGGGGTGAATGGGCCGCACACGTGGCGCTCACCCTTTACGGGGTCCACCAACAGGGGAACCAGTCGCCCATGCACGCCCCCGGGACGAGTTTCGGGACGTCGATGGGCCGGCTGATGAGGGAGCGCCCGTCCGCGAAGTCACGCTATGACGCCCTCTTGACGGCGAGTCATTTCACCGGGCGCAGGAACTACCTCCGCACACTGGTCGGCCTGCTGTCCACGGACGGCATCCCCACGGACCACGGGCGGCTCGCCCTCGATCTCTTCCGGCTCCAGAGTGCTGCTCACAAGGACAGGGTGATACGTGTCTGGGGCAGGGACTTCTACCGCGCCTTCACCACCCGCACCGCCGACCACACCTCAGCGTGATCTTCAGGAAAGGAAAACCCATGACCACCTTCATCGACTTCCACGCCCTTCACACCCTGGCGCCCAACAACATCAACCGTGGCGAGGACGGGGCCCCCAAGACGGCCTTCTTCGGCGGGGTCCAGCGTCAGCGGATCTCGTCCCAGGCGTTGAAGGCCGCGCAGCGCAAAGGATTCGTGAACTACTTGGACCGGTCCCGGCTGGGCGTGCGCACCAAGCGCGTCGTCGAACTGGTCGCCCGGCGCATGTGCGAGCTGGACGAGTCCCTGGACGAGGCCACTGCCCTGAACCGCGCGGAGAAAGCGTTCACGAAGGCCGGGCTCAAGATCTCGACACCGAAGGTCAAGAAGGACGAAGACCCCAAGGCCCCCATGGCGGGGTACCTGATCTTCCTGGGACACCACCAGGTCGATCGCCTGGCCGAGGTGCTCGTGGAGAAGGGCGAGGCGGGGCTCGGCACCAAGAAAGAGGCCCAAGAGCTGCTCGACACTGAGCACGCCGTGGACGTCGCGCTGTTCGGACGCATGGTGGCTGACGACGCCGCGTTGAACGTGGACGCGGCCGTGCAGGTTGCCCACGCACTGGGTGTGCACGCCGCCGTCCCGGATTTCGATTACTACACCGCGATCGACGACCTCAACCGTCAGGACGAGCAGACCGGGGCCGGCATGATCGGGACGGTGGAGATGATGTCCTCCACCGTGTACAGGTACGCCACGTTGAACGTGGACCAACTTGTGATGAATCTGGGGAGCGTGGAGGCCGCGGCCCAGGCGGCCGAGGCGTTCGCCGCCACGTTCATCGAGTCCCTGCCCTCCGGAAAACAGAACACGTTCGCCGCGCACTCCCTGCCCGAGCTCGTGGCGGTGGCCGTCCGTGATCGGCGCCCCGTGAGTTACGTGACCGCCTTCGAGAAGCCCGTGGAGGTGGATGAGGGCCACGACCGGAGGGCGGAAGCGGCTGCCGCCCTCGCCCGGGAGGCCAGTGGAGTCCAGGAGACCTACGGAATGGTCCCTCGGGAGGAATGGGTCATGGCCGTTCCCGCGCTCAGGGCACAGGTCGAGGGACTGGGTGAGGTCAGGAGCCAGCCCGAACTCCTGGCGGCCGTCCGTGACGTGGTGACGGCATCCGCGGCGGGTACCCCGGAGGACTGTCGATGAGCGTGCTGATCCTGCGGTTGAAGGGGGCACAGCAGTCCTGGGGGACCTCATCGCGGTACAGGACCCGCGAGGCGGGCACCGAACCCAGCAAGTCCGGTGTCCTCGGTCTCCTGGCCGCGGCGCAGGGACGCGGGCGAGACGCCGAACTGACGGATCTTGTGGATCTCGAGTTCGGAGTCCGCACGGACCAGCCGGGCAGGTTGCTCGTGGACTATCACACAGCCCGGCGCCCCGGTTCCAAGAACTCGGCATTGTCCTCCCGTCATTACCTGGTGGACGCGGCCTACACCGCGGCGATCTCCGGACCCGATGCACTTATCGAGGGACTGGCCGAGGCCATCGACTCACCGCGATTTCCGCTCTACCTCGGTCGCCGCGCCTGCCCCGCCCCGGTGGACCTTCTGGGAGGCGTCGAAGCGGGCGACGACGTCGAGGCCCTCCTGCGCGACGTCGTCGTCGCCCCGTGGCTGGCGTCGGACTGGTACCGCGAGAAGGCCACGAAGACGGTGCACCTACCCCTCGCTCGGGACGCGAGGCCGGGGGAGGTGGGAGAGACGACCCAGGACGTTCCGTTGAGTTTCGACCCCCGACATCGTCTCTACGACGCCCGGTCGGTCGTTCGTCCGGAACCCGTCGTCGTCGAGAACCCGCTCGGGTCGGAGGCGGAAGACCTCTTCTTTCACACGGTCAAGGAGGGCTGATGTTCTTCACCAGGATCGAGCTCAATCCGCAGCGGCGTGAAACCAAGAAGCTCCTCGCCAACCCGCGGGCCATGCATGGAGCCGTCGAAGCGTGCTTTCCCCCGAGTGCGCGTTCGCAGACGACCGGCAGGAATCTGTGGCGGGTGGATGCAGACCGGCACGAGGTCAGGCTGTACATCGTCTCACCGTCCGTTCCGGAAACGGAACATCTGACGGAGAACGCGGGGTGGCGGTCGGCTCCCGCTGAGACCGCGGAGTACGACAGGTTCCTGACGGCCATCACCAAGGGCCAGCAATTCGACTTCCGCGTCACGGTTAACCCCGTCAAGAGGCAGTTCGTCCACGGCGGTAGGGGAAGGATCCTGCCTCACGTGACCGAAGAACAGCAGCTGGCGTGGTTCACCCAGCGGTCGGAGCAGTGGGGCTTCAAGCCCCGTGATCACGCTGTTGCCTCCCCGGACGGGAATACCGAGAAATCGCTCCCGGCACTGCGGGTGATCGGTCGAGGAGACCGGCAGTTCGGCAAACACGGCGACTCGCAGTATCACACCGTGACACAGCGTCAAGTGACCGTCGTGGGGCGGCTGGAGGTGACCGATACGGCACTACTGCGGGCCTCGCTGACGGCGGGCATGGGACGGGGAAAGGCCTACGGGTGTGGTCTGATGACGCTCGCGAGGGGCAGGTGACCCATGGTGGGTTCAGCTCCCCCGGAGTCCGCCGAACTCGTGCGCGCCGAGGACCGTTTGTCCTTCGTCTATCTGGAGCGGTGTGTGGTCCACCGGGACAGCAATGCCATCACCGCCACTGACGACAGTGGGACCCTCCACATCCCCGCGGCCATGATCGGTGCCCTCCTGCTGGGGCCCGGTACGCGAATCACCCACGCGGCGATGACTCTTGTGGGTGCATGTGCGGCAACGGTCGTGTGGGTCGGGGAAGGCGGCGTCCGGTGCTATGCCGCAGGGCGTCCCCTGGCCAGATCGAGCCGGCTGCTGGAGGCGCAGGCCAGGGCTTTCGCC
>NZ_JABFAW010000005.1:54118-83658 GCF_017168375.1 Kocuria sp. KRD140 | reverse complement strand
GACCGGATCCGAGTCCGTCAGATCTACCGTGATGAGTCGCGCAGGACCGGGGTCGACTGGGTGAAGAGGGACTACAAGCCGGGAGATCTGACGGACTCGGATCCGGTCAATCAGTCGCTGTCCAGTGCCAACACATGCCTGTATGGGGTGGTCACCGCAGTGATCCACGCTCTCGGGATGAGCCCGGGTCTCGGGTTCGTACACGTGGGTCACGATCAAAGTTTCGTCTACGACGTCGCAGATCTTTTCAAGGCTTCGACAAGCATTCCCGCTGCCTTCGAGGTCGTGGCCTCGGGATCCACGGACCCCGTCAACGATGTCCGTCGCATCCTCCGCGACAGATTGATGAGCGGAGGCGTGATGGACCGGTGTGTGGACGTATTGCGTGAACTCTTCCTCACACCTCAGGAACTGCAATCCGTGACCCCCATTCTCTACGAGGACGCCATGTCCATCTGGTCGGGACGATCGGATTCGACGCTCGCCTCGGGACAGAACCATGACAGGGGCCAAACATGATGGTTCTGGTGCTCTCTGCCTGTCCCGTGGGGCTCCGAGGCGATCTGACCAAGTGGTTGTACGAGGTTTCGGCAGGCGTGTTCGTGGGAAAAGTCAGTTCCCGAATACGTAAACACCTGTGGGACAGGGTGCTCGAGACCTCGGGCTCAGGGCGGGCGATCCTCATCTGGAGCTCCAAGGGAGAACAGGGCTTGAAGTTCGAGGTCAAGGACCACCACTGGGACCCCGTGGACCTCGACGGCCTGACCCTGATGAAGCGGCGTTCCCGTGCACAGAAAACCCAGTCTCCGGAGCTGAAACGAGGGTGGAGTAAGGCCGGTGCGCAACGGCATCTGGGACGTCGGCGGTGAAAGCGCCGAAATCGATGCAAATGATCGTAGAGTGTCGATATAACCCCAGGTGAGGAAGTGTGCTCCCCGCGCATGCGGGGATGAGCCCTTGGCCTTGAGAACGTCGAGGGGGGAGCCGCCGTGCTCCCCGCGCATGCGGGGATGAGCCGGCAGTCGAGGGGTCTTCGGAGTTCAGGCCGATGTGCTCCCCGCGCATGCGGGGATGAGCCGCGCACATCATATGTCTCCGGCGCGGTCCAATCGTGCTCCCCGCGCATGCGGGGATGAGCCCGCCTACAACTCTCACCCGTACCCGGTGATGGTGTGCTCCCCGCGCATGCGGGGATGAGCCGACGTTGTACTCCAACTGGTACTGCTGCACAATGTGCTCCCCGCGCATGCGGGGATGAGCCCCGTGCGCAGCGTCGCGCCGGGCAGTCCGACATGTGCTCCCCGCGCATGCGGGGATGAGCCCCACGTCAGCCTGCTGGGTGTCCGCGATACGCCGTGCTCCCCGCGCATGCGGGGATGAGCCCGGGGTCACCTACCGTGAGCCGACACATGGTGCGTGCTCCCCGCGCATGCGGGGATGAGCCCGTTGAAGAGGCGGTCAGTCGTGCGCTGGCGCGGTGCTCCCCGCGCATGCGGGGATGAGCCCCTTGATGCGCTCAACAAGCAGGTGTCTGGCGCGTGCTCCCCGCGCATGCGGGGATGAGCCGCGAACCCGGGGCACAACCCCGCACGGATGATCGTGCTCCCCGCGCATGCGGGGATGAGCCCCTCCACCTGGTCCACATTCGAGTAGGGAAGGTGTGCTCCCCGCGCATGCGGGGATGAGCCCAGCATCGACCCCGGCTACACAGCGACGGTGGAGTGCTCCCCGCGCATGCGGGGATGAGCCCCAGCAGGTGGATGACAACGCGCTGCTCGCCGCGTGCTCCCCGCGCATGCGGGGATGAGCCCTGGTACATGCTAACCGACGTTGACCTTTACCGGTGCTCCCCGCGCATGCGGGGATGAGCCCCCTGGTGCCGGTGTGAAGCCGATCAGCGCCGGGTGCTCCCCGCGCATGCGGGGATGAGCCTGATTGACGCTGCGGGGTACGACAGGAACTGGTGTGCTCCCCGCGCATGCGGGGATGAGCCCTTTCGCAGGCCCTTACCTGACGGGAAGGTGACGTGCTCCCCGCGCATGCGGGGATGAGCCTTTCAAGGTCAGGGACCTCTCCGACCTCGGGAAGTGCTCCCCGCGCATGCGGGGATGAGCCCTCCACCGGGTACGTGAACCAGAACACGTTCATGTGCTCCCCGCGCATGCGGGGATGAGCCACCCAGATCTGCACCCGGTCCCCACGCTGAGGGGTGCTCCCCGCGCATGCGGGGATGAGCCCCAATTCCACGCAGGCCCAAATACCGACTTGATGTGCTCCCCGCGCATGCGGGGATGAGCCCGCCTCACCGCCCTGCGAGATGGAGGACAAGAAGTGCTCCCCGCGCATGCGGGGATGAGCCCTGTCGGTGACGCGCTAGAGAGAGCCGGCCTGCGTGCTCCCCGCGCATGCGGGGATGAGCCGTAGATCCCCGGGTCAAGGTGCAGCTGCTCGCAGTGCTCCCCGCGCATGCGGGGATGAGCCCAGGTCGTATGGACCGTGGGGATGACGTGGTGGGTGCTCCCCGCGCATGCGGGGATGAGCCCCGAAGAGGGCAGCGGTGGAACCCCTGAAACCGGTGCTCCCCGCGCATGCGGGGATGAGCCCACGGTGTTGAGCTTGTTCTGGAAGCCCTCAACGTGCTCCCCGCGCATGCGGGGATGAGCCCCCCTGGTAGTGGGCCGGGTTGATGGGGTCACTGTGCTCCCCGCGCATGCGGGGATGAGCCTCACCGGGCATTGCCCGCCGGATCGTGGTGACGGTGCTCCCCGCGCATGCGGGGATGAGCCGCCGGTTGAAATCTCGTTGCGTTTGCGGTGCCCGTGCTCCCCGCGCATGCGGGGATGAGCCCCGGACCTTCTTCCCGGTCTCGGCGATCTTCCGGTGCTCCCCGCGCATGCGGGGATGAGCCCTGCCGGTAGGTTTCCGCGGCCATCGCGGGCATGTGCTCCCCGCGCATGCGGGGATGAGCCCAACGCGGCCTGCACATAGTGGGCGGCACCGTTGTGCTCCCCGCGCATGCGGGGATGAGCCCAGAAGCCGCGGGCGGCTCGCAGCAGGACGCAAGTGCTCCCCGCGCATGCGGGGATGAGCCCACCCGGTCACGGATGAAGCCCCAAGCGGCCGAGTGCTCCCCGCGCATGCGGGGATGAGCCCCCGCAGGACCCCACGAGGGTATGGGTGACGATCGTGCTCCCCGCGCATGCGGGGATGAGCCGGATCGTCGTCAGCGGTGCGAGGGTACAGGACCGTGCTCCCCGCGCATGCGGGGATGAGCCTCGCATGACCATCACGGCCAGTTGATCCAGGGAGTGCTCCCCGCGCATGCGGGGATGAGCCCACCAACACCACCGCGATCCCGAAAGTGAGGAAGTGCTCCCCGCGCATGCGGGGATGAGCCCAAGTTCCACCCCGGCGCGATGGCTCAGTCCGGGTGCTCCCCGCGCATGCGGGGATGAGCCCGGCACCACGTGGACGGATTGGGAGAACCTGAAGTGCTCCCCGCGCATGCGGGGATGAGCCCCACCGGAAACCTTATCCGGTGTTGCGACGAAAGGTGCTCCCCGCGCATGCGGGGATGAGCCTTCAGGGTGCCCGCACCAGGGGCGGACACAGGGGTGCTCCCCGCGCATGCGGGGATGAGCCGCGTGGAACCCGTCGAGCACTTCCCGTACGGTGGTGCTCCCCGCGCATGCGGGGATGAGCCGCGTGGAACCCGTCGAGCACTTCCCGTACGGTGGTGCTCCCCGCGCATGCGGGGATGAGCCCGCGCAGGGCCTCATGCAGATGGTGCCTTCGACGTGCTCCCCGCGCATGCGGGGATGAGCCGTTCCCGGACGTGTCAGCGAAACCCCACGGCCCGTGCTCCCCGCGCATGCGGGGATGAGCCGGCTGCCCTGGTGGTCAAGTCGTTGGCTACGGGGTGCTCCCCGCGCATGCGGGGATGAGCCCTGGTGGACACGGCGAAGGGGTCCATCGAGTTTGTGCTCCCCGCGCATGCGGGGATGAGCCCGCCATGCCGCCCACGACTGTGGCACGGACCTGGTGCTCCCCGCGCATGCGGGGATGAGCCCAACACCATTACGATTCAGCCGTCCCGGTACAAGTGCTCCCCGCGCATGCGGGGATGAGCCCTGCAGCCAGGGGCCGCGGGCCTTGCGCATGGTGTGCTCCCCGCGCATGCGGGGATGAGCCGACTCGCTACGCCCTCGAGGCGGCAGGCCACGAGTGCTCCCCGCGCATGCGGGGATGAGCCCAGCCCCCCCTAATCGCGCTCCATGTTTGCGATACGTGCTCCCCGCGCATGCGGGGATGAGCCCCCTGGTGACGGGGTGACCAGGTACTCGGCGTCGTGCTCCCCGCGCATGCGGGGATGAGCCCCACCGGACGAGAAGCCCTTCGGGAGCGCCACGGTGCTCCCCGCGCATGCGGGGGATATGCAAATCCCCTAACTACTTCCGGCCCGCACCCGGAAGGGGACAGCCAGACCCTGGGTCATAAGGAGTGTGGGCGCAGTGGGCTCCTTCGCGAACTCGTCGTAGAGGAACGCCTGCGTCATGTACCGCTCTCCGTCCTCGTAGTAGCGAGTACCCAGGCACAGGGGCGGGCCGTTACGTAGCCCGCGCAGTCGCGGCGCTTCTCCCAACCCTGCTGGGCGGGCTCTCACAGCACCTCGATCTCGGCGTGGGCCGCCACGTCCGACCTGGGACCCACCCCGGGGCCGAAGCGCCCCCGGACCTCGAGGCGCCGACACCGCACGAACCCCAGCGGCGACGTCGTACCCACCCCGGGCACGCAAACTATCCCGGAGACCCCGGCGCTAATCATCGCACCATCTCGCCAGACACAACTACCGCCCCACCGACCCCGGCTCGTCCCGCGGGACGGCGAGTGTCGCGGCGGCCATGAGTAGGGCGGTACCCGCTGCCGCCACAAAGACCCATCCGGAGGCGTGGATCACGGTGGCGGGATCGCCCTCACCGCCACCGGCACGGATGAGGTTGGTGGCGATGGCGCCGTAGATCGCCACACCCACGGCTGAGCCGGCGGAGCGGGCGAACATGTTGAGACCCGTCACCGACCCGCGCTGGTTCCACTCCACCGAGGACTGGGCCATGATCAGCGACGGCGCCGCGGTGTAACCGAGCCCCAGCCCGATGATAAACGCGCACACAGCCATACCGATCACGCTCGGCCACGGCGACAGCGCGGCGGTCAGGGCCGCTCCCACGGTCGCGATCGCACCGCCCAGAAACATGGTGCGCCGGAAGCCCCACCGCATGTAGATCCGCCCCGCCGTGGATGCAGCCACGGGCCAGCCGATGCTCACGGCGGCCACGGCCGCTCCCGCCGCGATCGGTGTGGCCCCGGCCGTGCGCTCCAAATAGGTGGGAACGTAGCTCGTCATCCCCACCAGCAGCGCGCCGATCCCCAGGGAGACCAGGGTGGTGCTTGCGACCACGCGGCGTCGTACCAGCGCGAGGTCGATGATCGGTTCGCTCGCGCGACGCTCGACGGCCACGAAGATCGCCAGCCCCATGACGCCGACGACGCCGCACACCAGGGTGGGCACCGAAAGCCACTCCCACGCGTTGCCGCTCTCCAGCGCGCCGAGGATGAGGGCGGACAGGGCGATCGCGAGCACCGCGGCACCGGTGAAGTCCACCCGGTGCTCCTCGCGCTCGATCTTCTCGTGATAGCTGCGCAGCAACAGCCACCCCGCCACGAGGGCCACCGGGATGTTGACGAAGAAGACCCACCGCCAACTCAAGAACTGGGACAGCAGCCCACCCAATGTGGGCCCCACGACCGAAGAGACCGCCCACACCACGGCCACGTACCCCTGCACGGCGGCGCGCTCGGCCACGGTGTAGATGTCCCCCACGATCGTCATGCCCATGGGCGCCACGGCTCCCGCACCCAATCCCTGGATCACCCGGAAGACGATGAGCGACGGCATGCTCCACGCGCATCCCGCGAGCACGGAGGAGACCAGGAACAACCCCACGCCGGTGAGGATCACGGGTTTGCGCCCGTACATGTCCGAGAGCTTGGAGAAGATCGGCACACTCACCGCCTGCGCCAACATGTAGCTCGAGAACAGCCACGGGAACTGGGCGAAGTTACCCAGGGAACCCACGATGCTCGGCACCGCGGTCGCCAGGATCGTGGCGTCCAGGGCCACCAGAGCCGTGGAGAGCATTACGGCCAGCAGGACGGGACCACGCTGCGAGCGCAGCCCCACCGAGGCGCGATTCACGCCGGAGGTGTTCACGCGCCCCGCCGCGCCACGACCATCCGGTCCCACGAGTGGCCGGACCCGGCACCGCGTTCCAGGTGTCGCTCGCGGATCTCGTTCGTCTCGATCTGCCATCCCTGCCCGGTCAGATACGTCACCACGTCCTCGGGCATCACGTAGTCGGCGGGGTCGAAACCGTGAGGTGTCTCATCCAGCTCGTGATGCACGAACACCAGCCGCCCGCCCGGTGTCACGGCGTCCGCGAACGCGCGCACCGCTGCGTCGTCGCCCCGCTTAGGCACCGCGGGGTATTGGGCGGACACCAGGTCGAACGGGCCGAGGGGGCGCTCGCCGAACCCTTCAACGAGCCACGTGATCTCGACCCCCGCGGCTTCTGCCGCGGCCCGAGCGCGGTCGACGGCGACGCGTGAGACGTCCAGCCCCGTCACCGTCCAGCCACGTCGGGCCAGCCACACGGCGTCGGCGCCCTCACCACAACCCACGTCCAGCGCCGTGCCGGGAGCGAGGTCCGACGTGAGCGCCATCAGGGCGCCGTTGGGCTCCCCGCTCCAGATGCGCGTAGCGCCGTAGCGCTCGTCCCAGCCGGCAGCGGTCTCGGGCGTGCGGTGGGGAGCGTGTTCGTGGGTCATGCGTCCCAGAATTCCACCGCGGCCCGGTACCGCGCCACGTCGTCCGCGCTGGGCGTGACCGGCCCGGTACCGCGCCGCGACCGCGAAGGGCAACTGGTGTCTCCATCTAATTGTGGACAACTAAAATGTGAACAACTATGATTGAGCCCGGTCGCCCGAGCACTGCACCCCGGCCCCCGCCTTGGTCCAGCACACGGCCGGTGACCGCGCGTCCGGATCGAACGTCCCGCTCCCCAGCGGGGCTCCATACTGTTCGCCGACGCCGCAAGCGTGCGATGAGTCCCGGCACTTGGGGGGTCGGGACTCACCGCACGCGACCGTTCGCGGCCCGCCGGGGACGACGACGCTCAGTGCGGTTCCCTGTGGAAGCCCACGCAGGCAGCCCCCAGCACCCCCATGACGATGTCCCCCAGCGTGTCCAGGGGTGGGATGTGGATGTCCGGTGTCGCGAACAGGAACCCCAACAGTTCCATGACCTCCCACACCACGGCGATCACGAAGCCGGCCACCGCGCACCACGTGAACCGCATCGCGGGACGATCGCGCACCCGGCCCCGCACCCGGGGGTGGTGGGTCAGAACGCGATTCCATGCCATCCACACCAGGGCGTACAGCGTCACGAAGTGGATGAGGATGTCCCACCACCAGATCCTGCTGTAGAGCTGTTCGGCCGCGCTCATGGCGGCGGTGAGCATGATGAGCGAGCACACGGCCCGCGCGTACTGGGTGCGGAACCACAGAAACGCGATCACCTGTCCGAGTCCCGCGAGCAGTAGGACGGCCATGTCCACCCGGCGCCCGTCCAATGCGTAGTAACCCGCCCCGATGATCGCCGTGAAGCACATGGCCGATGCGACCACGCCGCCCACGCTGTGCGTCTGCTCGGACGTCATCGGCTGCCCCCACGCCCCAGGGGGCCGGAGAGAACGCGTCGCCGGATACGCACCCACGGTCGTTCACTGCGCCAGTTGAGGAACACGGTGGCCATGGCCATGCGCAGCTGCCGGCGGATCCGAGCGGGGGAGACCAAGGCCCGCCAGGACACGATCGCGACATTGCCCGGGTCCATGATCACGCGCTGATCGCGACGGACGCGGAAGCTGAGGTCGAAATCGTCGTGCACCCGTGGATCCCGGTGCACCTCTTCCCGGACATGCTGCCACCACGCCCGGGTGAAGGCCATGTTGGACCCCCATAAGGCCCAGTGGCCCAGCGCCGTGCCGGCCCCCAGGCGGTAGGCCGTGATGTATGCCGCACCCAGGATGCGTCCGGCCAACTCGTACCGCGGCCCGAACCGCGCGATCCCGGACACCGCCACGGTGGCCTTCCCCTGCGGATCCCGCAGGGCCCGTGACAGCACCGCGGTGTGTCGCTCGACCCAGCCGGGGGAGGGGAGGCTGTCCGCGTCACAGCGCAGGATGAGGTCCCCGCGGGCGGCGTCGTAGCCCGCGGCCGCGGAGACGGCCACTCCGGGGACGGGTTCCCACACCCGGTGTACTTCGGGGTGGCGGTCCAGGACTGTCGAAAGATCATCGGTGGAACCGTTGTCCACCACGACGATCTCGTCCGGGGTGCGGGTCTGCTCACGCAGGGCCCGGAGGCAGCGCTCCAGGTAGGAAGAGTCGTTACGAACGGGGATGACCACGCTGCAGGTCATGCGTTGCTCGGTGTTCTCCCGTTCCACCCGTCCAGTCTGTCATGCCGCGGAGCGTGCCTCCCGCCGCAGCAGATCACGCTTGATCGCCTCGCCCCACGCGAACCCACCCATGGAACCGTCCGAACGCAGCACCCGGTGGCACGGGACGAACAGCGCCACGGGATTGCGGGCGCACACCGACGCCGCCGCCCGAACGGCCCGGGGATTGCCGAGCTCCCGCGCGAACTCGGTGTAGGTCAGGGGGGACCCGGGGCGGATGCGGCGCAGCGCGGCCCACCCGGCCTGCTGGCCCTCGGTGCCGTGCAGGTCCACGGGCACGGTCATGACGGAGTCGAGGTTGCCGTCGTAGAACGCGCGGACCGCCTCCAGTGCGGGCACGTCGCCGGATTGCGCTTCCTCCGGACGGAAGGCCGGGCGGATCCGCGCGAGTAGCTGCTCGGTCGAGCGTGTCCATCCGGAGGCCACGACGGTTCCGTCCTCCCGGGCCACTGCCGTGAAGGAACCATCAGGGGTGTCAATGCTCTCAACGACATATGTCATGACTGCACACTTTCCGAGAAGGATGCGGGAGGGGTCAGCGGGCCCCACAGATGGGTGGTGGCGTAACTGCGCCATGGGGCAGCGGCCCCTGCCCAGTCCACGAGTGCGGGTCTGGTGTCCGGGAGCCCGAGCCGTCGGGCACCGGCGCGCATGGCCCCGTCGTCGATCAGGAACACGTCCGGGTCCCCGGTGACCCGCATGCGCACGTGGTCCGCGGTCCATGGCCCCACCCCGGGGAGGGTGAGGAGCGCGGCGCGTTGCTGAGTGGCGTCGTCGCCGGGGGACAACTGCAAATCACCCGAGGCGAGCGCGCGGGCAGCACCCAGGACCGCCTGGACCCGCGCGGCCGGCCCGCCCAGGAACTGGACGCCGTGCTCGGCGATGGCCGCTGCGGTCGGGAACATGTACCGGATGCCGGTGGCGAAGGAGGGCGCGGGTTCTCCCATGTCCCGCGCGCGGGCACCCAACACGGTGCGGGCCGCGGCCAGGGAGATCTGCTGACCGATGAGCGTGCGGATCAACGTCTCGTGCGGGTCCGCGGAACCGGCGACCCGCAGCCCCGGGGCGGCCTCGACCAGCGGGCGCAACACCGGGACGCGGGACAGCGCGGCGGCCACTGCCTCCGGATCGGCGTCCAGGTCGAAGAGTCGACGCACCCGGGCGATCAGCACGGGCAGGTCCGCGAGATCCGTGACCCGCGTGCGCAACCGCAACCGCCCCGCGCGCTCGTACACGCGCAGCCAGGCCGGGCCGCCGGGCAGGCTCAGCGCGCGGGTGTAGGAGGTGGGGGTCCCGACCTCCACGCCGTCCACCGCATGGACCGCGAACCACACGAACAGCCCGCGCACGTCCAGGGGCTCGCGATAGCTCAACGCGAGGTCCACCTCGCCCGGCTCACTCGCCGCGCCGTGTCCCGAGGGTCCGGTGCTCATGCTGCGCGCCCGCAATTGCTGCGGGGTCATGTCGTACACCTCGCGGATCACCTCGTTGCACTGTCGGATGCTCGAGAATCCCGCCGCGAACGCGGTCTCCGCGACCGGCAGGTCCGTCTGCGTCAGTAGGGCGCGCGCCGTCTGGGCCCGGTGGGCGCGGGCGAGCGCGAGCGGTCCGGCGCCGAGTTCCTCCGTCAGCACGCGGGTGAGGTGGCGCGTGGAATATCCCACGCGCCGCGCGAGTCCCAGCACGCCCTCGCGGTCCACGACCCCCTCGGTGATGAGCCGCATGGCGCGCCCCACCACGTCCCCGCGCAGATCCCACTCCGGGGACCCCGGCACGGCTTCCGGGACACAGCGTTTGCAGGCGCGGTACCCGGCGGCGTGGGCGGCCGCGCTCGTGCGGTAGAAGCGCACGTTCTCGCGGTGGGGCGTGCGCGCGGGGCAGCTCGGGCGGCAGTAGATCCCGGTGGTGCGCACCGCGGTCACGAACTGCCCGTCGAAGCGCCCGTCCCGGGACTCGACAGCCCGGTAGCGCTCGTCGAACGAGGAGTCTTGAGGGGGCATGCGTCCCACGGTCCCACGCCCGGGCGCCGGGCGCTAGCGGATTTCGGACACGGCGGTGGCCCGAACCGGTTACTTCACGCGCTCCCACTCGGCGACCGGCCCGGGAACCGGGACGAACAACGGGTGGTGGGGAGCGGCATGGGGATCGATGCCGTCCAGTGCGGATCGCGCCCACTCGGGGTCGCGGTCGAGGACCTTGCGCAGCAGGAACTCGAACTCGTAGCGCAGCTGACCGGTGGTCACGGTGAGCGTGATGGGCTGTGTGCTCGCCTCCCGGGCCAGGCGGGTGCGGTCGAAGTTGTAGCCGCGGCGGTCGGCCTCGTCGGCGACGCCGTGCAGGTACGTGGCCACGGACAGGACCGGATCGCTCGTGGCGCGGAAGCGCTGTAGCTGGGGGTGGCGCGTGTAGCCCTTGGTCTGACCGAGCAGGACCTTCTGGGCGAGCAGACCCTCCCGCCAGCACGCCACCAGAGCACGACGGTCCAGCAGGGACGGGTGAACTGACCACAGACGCATGGCCCCATTCAATCGCGCACCGCCCCGATAGCTCCAAGCGGACCCCAAGATTCCTCCCGTAGCATGGCGGACACACCCCTGACGACCACGTGCGGAGAACACCTTCATGTCCCTGCCTGCCATCCTGGCCGCCACATCAGCCGACGAGAGTGCTCAGCTCTCCGGTATCGCGGGGTGGGTGGTGGACGTCATGGAAGCCATCGGCGCTCCCGGCGCCGGACTGCTCGTGGCCCTGGAGAACCTGTTCCCGCCGCTGCCGTCCGAGGTGATCCTCCCGCTCGCCGGTTTCACGGCCAGCCAGGGCAATTTCAGCCTGGGCGGGGCCATCTTCTGGACCACGCTGGGGTCGGTCGTGGGCGCGATCGCGCTGTACTGGATCGGCGCCGCACTGGGACGACGCCGCCTGCGCGTGATCGTGGACAAGATGCCACTCGTGGATCTGCATGACCTGGATCGCACCGAGGAGTGGTTCGACCGCCACGGCAAGGCCGCCGTGTTCTTCGGGAGGATGATCCCCATCTTCAGATCCCTGATCTCCGTTCCCGCGGGGATCGAGCGGATGTCGTTCGGGCTGTTCGTGGTGCTTAGCGCGGCCGGGTCCCTGATCTGGAACACCATTTTCGTGCTCGCCGGGTACTTCCTGGGGGAGAACTGGCACATCGCGGAACAGTACGCCGGGGTGTTCTCACGCATCGTGGTGATCGCGGTCCTGCTGTTCCTGGTGTGGTGGGTCGTCAAGCGGATCCGGCGCAATCGTCGTTCGGCTCACGAGGGATGAATCACGGGGCACCTCGAGGGGTCGCGAACTGGTATACAGTTGTCCCCTAAGTGCCCGCAATTCTCGATAATTAATGCGCTAACAAGGCTCTGACCAGTACGATCGCACGTGTGGCCCGACCCCGAAAATTTGACGAGATCACTCGCAAAGCACTGATTAAGAACACCGCCGAACAGATCCTGGTCGGCGGTGTCGAGTCCGTTTCCCTCCGGCCACTGGCCGCCAAGCACGGCTGCTCCACCACCGCGATCTACACCATGTTCGGCAGCAGGGACGCCCTGATCGATGCCGTGCGGGAGGAAGCGATCGTGAGCTACCTCAGCGCGCACGAGATGGCCGTGCGCACCGGCGAACCCGTGGCGGACATGCGCGCACTCGCCCGCTCCGGCAGACGCTGGGCCCTGGAGTTCCCGGCGCTGTACAACGTGATCCTGGGCAAGGCGGGGGACTGCATCGGCGCCCGCAGGGACGGTTCCACCGGGGGATCCAGCCGCGCGGAATTCGCGAACACGGCCATGCAACCCATGTACCGACTGGTCCGCGGGGCCATCGACAAGGGGATCTTCCATGACCTCCCCGTGGAGGTCATCGGTGCCACACTCTGGGCGGGCGTCCATGGATGGATCGCCATCGAGATGAGCCGTCCGGTCCTCCCCGATACGGACGCCGACGCCGCGTTCGACCGTCACGTGCTCGCCCTCCTGAGAGCCTGGTGCGCGCGCACGCCCCTGGGTGAGTGATCCCGGACCCTCACCGTTCCGGGGCCGGTGGGATACTGGCCGCATGAGCACCCTCGAACCCTTCTCGTTCCGTATCGCCGACCGTCTGCGCGGGGTGGATTCCTCCCCCGTGCGCGACCTGTTGGAGGTGGTCTCCAAGGAGGGTGTGATCTCGTTCGCCGGTGGTGTCCCGGATCCCGCGTACTTCGAGGTCGATGACATCAAGGCCGCCTACGAGTGGGTATTCGCGAACCACCCCGCACGCGCGCTGCAGTACGCCTCGAGCGAGGGTGAGCTGGAACTTCGCGAGCAAGCGGCGCGTCGGGTCAGCAGGCACCTGCCCACCACTGCGGACCAGGTCCAGGTGACCACGGGCTCCCAGGAGGGGTTGTTCGTGGTGGCCCAGGCGCTCGTCAACCCGGGGGACGTGATCCTCGTGGAACGGCCCACCTACCTGGCGGCTGTGCAGGCCTTCGATCTCAACGGTGCGCACATGGTGGGCGTCCCCACGGACGAGCACGGCGTGGTGCCGGAGGAGCTCGAGCGGCTCATCGCCGAGCACAACCCCACCTTCGTCTACCTGATCCCGTCCTTCCAGAACCCGTCCGGGATCTGCATGCCCGTGGAACGACGCCGCGCCGTCGCGGACGTCCTACTGCGCACCGGCACCGCGCTCGTGGAGGACGACCCGTACGGCGAGCTGTGTTACACGGGCGAACCCATGGCCCCCATCGCATCCCTTCCGGGGATGTCCGCGCAGACGATCCTGCTGAACTCGGTGTCCAAGATCATCGCCCCGGGGGTGCGGATCGGGTGGATGCGCTCCGAGGGGCCCATCCAGTTCACGCTCACTGTGGCCAAGCAGGCGATCGGGCTGCAGTCGCCCGTGCCGGACCAGTTGGCCGTGGCGCGGTACCTTGCAACCGCCGACGTCGAGGCGCACCTCGAGCGCGTACGTCCCGTCTACGCCGAGCGGGCGCGGGCCATGTACGCGGAACTCGAGGCCGTCCTCCCGCGGGACGCTCACATCACCCGCCCGGACGGAGGCATGTTCCTGTGGGTTCGACTGGGGCACGGGATCGACACCACCCGATTGCTACCGTTCGCGGTGGAGGAAGGCGTGGCCTTCGTCCCGGGTGCCTCCTTCTATGCGCACGACCCGGACGAGTCCACCATGCGGTTGTCCTTCGTGACCCATGCCCCGGACGTAATCCACGAGGGCGTGCAGCGGCTGGCCCGCGCGCTGGCCCGCTACGGGGAGCTGTAGACCTCGACCCCATGGAACACCGCGGCGGATCCGCACGGGCGCCGTCGCGCCGACCCTCCCATTGACCCGACCCTCCTGTTCCCGCGACCGAAAGGATGCCTCATGGGTGTCAAACCCCTTCCCGTGCCCCCGCTGGAGGAGACGCTGCAGCGGATGCTGAGCGCCGTCGACCCCCTCGTGGACGGCGCGGCGCTCGAGCGGACCCGGCGTGATGCGGAAGCGTTCCGGACCGGGGAGGGCCCGCGGTTACAAGCGGCACTCGAGGAGTTCGCCCGTGCGGAGGACGCCGAGGGGCGCAGTTGGTTGTCCCGGGAGTGGCTGGACGGATATCTGAGCGTGCGCACACCCCTGCCGCTGACCACCAACGTGGGATTCCAGATCACGGGGGACTTCGGCGCCCCGGGGCTGGGCCGGGCGGCCGAACTCGTCTACCGGGCGGCGTGGGTGCATCTACGGCAGGTGCGCGGGGAGACCCCGCAGGAGGTGGACCCTCGCGGTAACGACGTGAGTATGTCCCAGTGGGAATGTCTCACGGGCGGGGTGCGGCATCCTCGCGCGGAACGGGACGAGATCCGCAGACCGGAGCGAGCGGCGTCGTCGGGGTCGGCCGAGGCAGCGGAGGAGATCGGCGTGATCCACCGCGGCCGGCTGTACGCGCTGACGATCAGCACCCAGGACCGGCAACCGCTGCCGCTGCGCACGGTGGCCGCGGGGCTGCGCGCGGTCGTGGAGCGGGACGAACCGCGGGAGACCGAGCTGCCGTTCGGGGCGCTGTCCTACCTGGGCAGTGAGACGGCCGCGCCCCTGTTGGAGAAATTGACTTCGAACGAGCACAACGCGGAGATCTACGACCGGATCAGCCGCATGGTGTTCCTGGTCAATGTCGTGGGGGCACGGGCCGAGGTCGTGGAGCACCTGGAGCGCTGCGCGTTTGAGGTGGGGCAAGCGTGGGCCTACAAACCGATCACATACGAGGTGTGCCTCGAGGATCCGTGGCTGGCCATGCACATGGAACACAGCACCGTGGACGGGGCCACGATCCTGGCCGTCGCGGGAGCCATGCAGGACGTGACGATCCCGGACGAGGCCGCGCTGCCGGACGCCCCGCAACCCGCCGCGATTACGTGGGAGCTCGAGCCGCAGTTGCGTGACGAACTCGTGGCGCGGGTCGCCCAATACCGCACGGAGGCCGCGCTGCTGGGCGTGCACCGGGTGTTCGTGCCGCGGCTGCACCGCGCCGAACTCCCGTTCAGGATCAGCGACGACGCCGCTCAGCAATTCATCATGTTGCTCGCCCAGCTCGCGACGTACGGGACGGCGCGCGGTGTATATGAAGCGGTGGACATGCGTGAGTTCCAGGCGGGGCGCACCGAGTGCCTCCGCCCCGTGACCCCGCAGGCCACCGCGTTCGCCCGCGCCCTGCTCGCCGGTGAGGCGACCGAGGAGCTGTTCACGGAGGCCCTGGACGCACATCGTGGCTGGGTCAAGGCCTGCAAGAACGCCCGCGGTGTGGATCGCCACCTGTTGGGACTCGCCATGATGGCCCGGAAGACGGGGGAGCTGTCCGAGTTCTTCGACTCCCCGGGGATCGCGGCCATGCGCCACGACTTCCTGTCCACCACGTCCATCGGCGGTCCGGACCCGATCGTGCGCTACGCGTTCGCGCCCACCACACCCGAGGGCTTCGGTGTCACGTACACGACCCATACGGACGGCTACGAGTTCTGCGTGAACTACCGCCGGGACTCGAGTGAGGACCTGGAGGCCTTCGCACACAATCTGACCGTGAGCGCGGAAACGTTCTGGGGATTCGTGAAGGGGCTGGCGGGGTGACGACGCCCGCAGAGCCGCCCACCGTTCGCACCACGTGCGCCATCGTCGGCGGCGGTCCGGCCGGCCTGGTGCTGGGTCTCCTACTGGCGCGTGCGGGTGTGGCGGTCACGGTGTTGGAGAAGCACGCGGATTTCCTCCGCGACTTCCGCGGAGACACCGTGCATCCCACCACTCTGGCCCTGCTCGACGATCTCGGTCTCTTCGATCGTTTCGAGGCCATTCCGCATTCCAGGGTCACCCACGTTGACCTCCCGGACCCCGAGGGCCGCCCGGTGCCCATGGTGGACTTCACCCGGTTGCCGGTGCGCCACCCCTACATCGCCATGGCCCCGCAGTGGGATCTTCTGGACCTGCTCGCGGACGCGGCCGCCGCCGAACCCGCGTTCACGCTGCGCACGGAGCACGAGGTCACCGGGGTGACGTGGGAGAAGGGGCGGGTGAGCGGCGTCGTCGTCGAATCGCCGGAAGGTACCGGACAGGTGGCGGCCGATCTCACGATCGCGTGCGACGGCCGCTGGTCCGTGATCCGCCGCGCCGTAGGGTTTCCGGCGCGGGAACGCGCCGTGGGCTTCGACGTCTGGTGGTATCGCCTGCCCACCGATCGCTGCGTGGGGGAGTCGCTGCTGCCGCGCTCGAACCGGGGGCGGGTGGCCATCGGCATCCCGCGCGACGGCTACATCCAGGTCGCGCAGCTGGGCCCCAAGGGTGCCGACGACGCCGTGCGCGCCCGCGGTCTCGACGCCTTCCGAGCCGACGCCGCGCAGCTCTTCCCAGAGGCGGCAGCCGGGGTGACCGGGATCGGGTCCATGGCGGACGTGAAGCACCTCGACGTGCGCCTGGACCGGCTGCGCCGCTGGCGCGCCCCGGGGGTGCTGTGCATCGGGGACGCCGCACACGCGATGTCGCCGGTGGGCGGCGTCGGGATCAATCTGGCGGTGCAGGACGCGGTGGCTGCGGCCCGCATTCTGGCTCCGCTGCTGCGTTCTGGCGGTGCCTCCGGGCGGGCGGAGGCGCGTGCGTTGGCGCGGATCCAGCGACGCCGCATGGTGCCCACGGTGGTCATCCAGGGCATGCAGCGAATCCTGCACGCGGCACTGATCATGCCGGCGATCCGGGGCAGGGACCTGCGGCCGCCGTCGTGGGTCGTGAAGGTCGTGCGGCGGGTGCCGTGGCTCAGTGTGCTCCCGGCGTTGGCGGTGGGCGTAGGACCGCGGCCTGAGCGGGCGCCGGGGTGGGGGTGACGCCCTTCCTGATCACCCACCCACGGCCGGGGCGTCCGGGACCTGCTCATCGGCGCGGAACGAGTGGATCCAGTCCAGGTGCCGGTCGAAGGCGTCCGGCGCGGCCAGGCGGGCGTTGCGTTCCCGGGCGCGAGCGCCGTCGGGCAGGTGGAGCATTTCTCCCACGGTGACGGACGCGTCCACGATCTTGCGGGTACGGAAACGGCGACGCCGCTCGTACTCGGCACGCGCATGGTCCCAGTCGGTCGTGCTGGAGAGTAGGTCGGATAGGACGATCGCGTCCTCGATGGACTGGTTCGCACCCTGGCCGTGGTGGGGGACGGCGGCGCCGACCTCCCGCAGGACAGCGGTCTGTTCGTAGATCCGGACGTCCAACCCCTTGCGCTGCAGATCGATGGCGAGGGTCAGACCGCCGATTCCCGCGCCGATGATGGCGATGCGCTGGGACATGTGAGCTCCTCCCGGGGTGACTGATCTTGAACCTACCCGGGGAAGGGGGGCGCTGGTCCGGGGAGGTTACGGAGGGGGTAGGGGAATGCCCTCTACATTCCTCGATCGTCGGAGCTGGGGCGCGAGGACGAAATCGTATATTCATTCCCGCTTCATCCTCTTCGCCCGCGTGTATCCGGGAAAATTTAAGGAAATCGCCGCTTCACCTGGGTGATGCAGTACGCGCCGGTGTTCCGGCGGGCCCCGGCCAGGAGAATCAAGCTCTCGGACTCGCCTCCGATTATTCCCGAATATAAATAGAGCACACTGTTGCCCGCGAGAGGTGGCGAAGTCATAATGGGGGGCTTGTTAGGCCAGTTAAGAGCGTATTTCCAAGGGTGCGAAATCAATGCGCCACCTTATCGAATATCCATGCTGTTATTCCCGGCCCGCCACGGCATATATTCCTCACCGGCCGGTCGTCGGAGACACACAATTAAGGTAGGGTGCTTATTAAGCCGTCAAATGATGGTGCTTCCTTTCCCAGCCAGGAGTGCAAAATGATGCGTAAGACCGCTGCTACCGCTGCCCTGTCCCTCGCAATCCTCACCGGTGTGTCGGCCCCCGCCATCGCCGCCGAGGAGAGCCCGGCTCCCGCCACGAGCCAGCAGACCAACGACGACAACGGCAACGCCGGCCTGTGGGGTCTGGTCGGTCTCTTGGGTCTGGCTGG
Organism: Kocuria sp. KRD140; assembly: GCF_017168375.1. Lineage (NCBI taxonomy): Bacteria > Bacillati > Actinomycetota > Actinomycetes > Micrococcales > Micrococcaceae > Kocuria > Kocuria sp. KRD140. The sequence goes on along the minus strand of NZ_JABFAW010000005.1, from coordinate 65,561 downwards.
TTTGCTGAAGAAGAACAAGACCGTCCACAACGATCGCCACGTCGACCACACCACGGATCGTCGCCGCGACACCGGGACCAGCACCGTGCGCGACACCGGGACCACCAACGTGGACGGCACCGGGACCACCAACGTGGACGGCACCACCCACCCGGGTCGCTGAGACCTCGTTCCGTAGGTTCTAGATCCAGAACCTGATGGCTGGGGCCCACTCATTCGTGAGTGGGCCCCAGTCCTGTATCCGTAACATCAACTGCAGTGGAACGCGCGCTGTCATGTCGTGGTGTTCACGACCGCGCCCTGAACGCCGCCAACACCCCGCCCACCGTGAACACCACGGTCGCGGCGAGCACCAACAGCAGGGGCGCCGTCCACGCCCCGGTCGCGGTGTTCAAACCTCCGGCCAGGGGTGGCCCGATCGTGGCCGCGAGGTAGCCGATACCCTGCACCCGCGCGGACATCCGCGCCGCCTCGGCGGAGGAGCGGGCCACGCGGGCGACGATCGAGAAGATCGCCGTGAAACCGCCGCCCTGGGCCGCCCCGCCGATGAGCGACCACGCGATGAACCACCCCGGCGCGAGCATCAGGCCGATGGGTAGGGTGATCCACAGCGCTCCGATCAGTGCCACCGGAACCCACGCGGGCGCCCGTGCGGCCAGGAGGGGCACGCCGAACGCCCCGATGACGGCGGCCACTTGGAACAGCGACGCCGAGGCCCCGGAACTCGCCAAGCTCAACCCCCGCGTGTCCGCGAGCAACGCGGGTAGCCACGCCGTCACCGAGTAGTAGGCCATGGCCTGCCCGCAGAACGCCAGCGCGAGCAACCAGCCGATGCGCCGCACACGCCCCGTCGCGTGAGCGGTGTCGGGTTCCGCTGGCGGCAGCATCTCCGCGGGGGCCTCTGAAGTTTCGGGGGCCGACGGCGCGGCCCCCAACCCCCACGCGCCGCAGCCGGGGGCGTCGGGGGACGACGGCGTGTGGGCGGCTGAGGCGGCGTCGTCGCCGGGGCTGCCGGAGCGGCGTCGTGAAAGCAGGAGCCAGTAGCCGATGCCGGCGAGCGCCAGGACGCCCCAGGCCGTGAGGGCCCAGCGCCACCCCAGGGCGGCGGCGAGCGGCGCGGTGCCGAGCGCGGTGATCATGGACCCCACGTTGAGGGCCGCGGAGTAGGCGGCGGTGACCACGGAGACCTGGCGCCAGGGGATGTCGCGGCGGATGATGACCGGGATCACGATGTTGCCGATCGTGATCGACGCCCCGATGACCACGGTGCCCACCAACAGCAGGGGCGTGGAGCCGAGGGAACGGATGATGGTGCCCACTAGGACACCGATGAGGCAGAGCAGGACGGCGGCCTCGGGGCCCGCGCGTCGGATGACCGCGGAGGCCGCCGGGGTGACCACGGCGAAGAGGAACACCGGGAGTCCCGTGAGCAGCCCCGCCGCGACCGAAGACAGGCCGATGTCCGCCTGGATGTTCGTGATCACGGGCGTGGGCGCGATGATGGGCCCGCGCAAGCTCAGCGCCACGAGGATGATCCCGGCCACCACCCACGGCAGCCGTGCTCGGATGAAGTGATGCGTGCTCGTGGGGACTCCTCGGTCGATGTGCGTCCCCAGCATCAATATCAGATGGCGCGGCGGCGCGGGGAACGGAACCGTTCCCCGCGCCGCACGAGGTTGCCTGGGGGGCTCACCCCCTCCGTGAACCCCTCACCCCTCCCGCTGCGCGAGAATGTCGTCGAGCGTCTCGCGCACGGCTTGGCGTGCTGCCACGCGGGAGCTGGCGGCGCGTTGCTGCTCGTGGTTGTCCGCGTCCTCGACGCGCTGCATCTCCTCCTGCTCCCGTTCCTTGGCCTTGTCGCGTGCGGATTCCAGGGCATCCCAGATGCTGTTTTCACTCATGCGTTCATTCGACCACTTGCCACGGGACGCGACAACCGTCTCGCGGCAGCGAATTTCGGACGGACCCCTTCCAGTCTTGAACCCGCCGGAAAGCTCCGGTGTAGGACCCTGGTCACATAAATAATCGCGGCCACTGTTCCGGGTGCTCGTATGAGCGGGTCCCGGGGCAACGGCACCACTTCCCTGGTCCAGAGGTTGTCATGTCCAGCACGACCGAAGGTCCCACGGGGCATCCCGCGGCCCGAGAACACGACCCCCGCAAGGCCTGCAAAGCGCTGATCGGCGCCTATGTGGGCACGTCCCCCGAGTGGTACGACTTCTTCCTGTTCGGCGCCACCGCGTCCATCGTCTTCGCGCCCTTGTTCTTCGGTGGCGAGGACCCCGCGCTGGCCGTCCTGCGGTTCCTGCAGGGCATGGCGGTCGGCGGCGAATGGGGCGGCGCCACCCTGCTGGCCGTGGAGAACGCCCCTGAGCACAAGCGCGGTTTCTCCAGCGCGGTGGTGCAGCTGGGTTCGCCCACCGGCACCATCCTGTCCTCCATGATCGTGGCCGCCGTGGTGGCCCTCTCGGAGGAGCGGTTCCTTGAGGGCGCGTGGCGTATCCCGTACCTGATCTCCATCGTCCTGGTCGCCGTGGGCGTGTGGATCCGGCTCAAGATCGACGAGACGGACGTCTGCAAGCAGGCCGAGGTCGCTCGGTCGGCGACGCCGCACGAGAAGCAGAGCGCGCCCGTCGCCGACACCCTGCGCGCCGCTCCCGGTCGCCTGATCGTGGGTATCGGCACCTACCTGTTCGGTAACGCCGGCTTCTTCGTGCTGACCACGTTCATGATCAGCTACGTGACCAAGCAGCTCGGTCTGCCCTCCACCGTGATCCTCACGGCCATCGCATGGGGTGCCGTGGCGCAGATCGTGGTGATGTTCATCGCGGGCAAAGTCGCGGACAAGACCCCCCCCGTCCATCGTGGTGGCCGCCGGCTACGCGATCGCCGCGCTCGTCGCTTTCCCCCTCTTCTGGCTCGTGGGCACCCGGGACACCGCCCTGATCACCGTGGCCATGATCTTGGGACTCGGCTTCGCCTCCATCCCGTACGCCCCCGTGGGCACCGTCCTGCCCCAGTTGTTCCCGGTCAAGGTCCGCTAGTCGGCCATCGCGCGGCGGAAGGCCCGGCCCGCCCAGAACACCGCTCGCGGCGTCACCTGACACCTCGGGCGGAAACCAGCGACGAAAGAGGAACAGAGTATGAGTGAACACCCCGTCCGGAACCTCACCGTGGTCACCGCCGTGGTGCACCAACCCGGCGGCCGGTTTAGCCGTGACCCCTGGGGGTCGTGGTCGAGGATGGGGTGATCACCTTCGTGGGTGACGCGGATAAGGCGCGCGCCCGCACCCCGGAGGGTGCACCCGTCGTGGATGCGGGTGGGCGTTACCTCATGCTGGGGCTCATCGAGTCACACGGGCATTCCGGGATATATGCCTGCCTGGCCATGAAGGCGGATTGCAGGCCGCCCGTGACACCGCGAGCGAACGATGTCGTCAAAGCGATCCGCGAGGCCGCACAGGAAGCTGAGGCGGAGGAGTGGGTGAGTGGGTGGCGATCCACGGGATCGGGGACCGCGCCGTGAGGCAAGTCTTGGACCTCATCGCGGCGTCCTCGACCGCGTTCGTGTAGGAGCTCGGGAATTCGCACATCAATAATTTGGGCCAGGAGCGCATGAACCGCGCCTATCCCATGCGCACCTTCCTGGACCGGGGGATCACGGCGTCCAGCAATTCGGACTTCCCCGTGACCACCGCCAATCCGTGCTTCGGGACCTACGCGTGCGTGACCCGCACGTCCGTCTCGGGTTGGGTCGCGGACACCGTCCAGAACATCACCGTGGCCGAGGCGCTCGACGCCTACACCGCGGAAGCGGCCAAGACGTCGTTCGGGGAGGACCGCCCGGGGCACATTGCCGAGGGGTTCCTGGGCGACCTGGTGCTGCTGGACCGCAACCCCCTCGACGTTCCCGAGTCCGAGCTCAAGGACATCGTCTCGGAGTTCACGGTGTGCGACGGTCGCATCGTGCACCGGGGGCGGGTGTAGCGCCGTTCCGGTCTGTCATGCGGTGATGGCGCGGCGTTCCAGTGCCCGGCCCGTCACTTCACCGTACCTTTGGGCTGCGGCGGGGTGGTGCCCTGCCCCGTGAAGTAGGCGATCACGCGCCCGTCGGCCTCCAGGACGACGTCGCAGATCTGATTCCTGCCGAAGCTCACCCGGCGCGTGGCGATCGCGGTGATCACCTGGCCGCTGTGCGCGGGAGCCGTGAACGTGATCTCGGCGTTGCGCGTGAGGATGGGGGAGCCGGCGGTCGCGCAGCAGTACGCGAGCGTGGTGTCCGCCAGGGTGAACAGGTATCCGCCGTGGCAGACACCGTGGCCGTTGGCCATGAAGTCGGACACGGTCATGGACATGGTCACCCGGCCCTGTTCGATCTCACCGAGGTCCATGCCCAGGTGCAAGGGTGCGGGGTCGTTGCGCAGGATCTCGTGCAGGAGTTCACGGATGGCGGTCATGTCGGTGGGGTCTGCGTACACGGTCACCCTTCGGTGCAGGGCCCGGCCGGGCCTGGAGGACCACTCCCGGGTGCGGGGTGGGGCGATACGAGAACACTCTAGAGTGCGGCCACCACTGGGCGGGCGCGTCCGATTTCTGACAGGCTGGCAACGGCTCCCGCGTCCCGTCGGTGCCGTCCAATGACCAGGAAGGGGTGGCACGTGAGCCGTGTCCACGAAGTCAAGGTCCAACGGCCCTTCCGCGCCGTCGAATCGGCCATCGGGAGCCAGGACTTGCCGGAGGTGGCGCGCTTGCTCGCGGAGCTCACGGTGGGGGAGGTCGTGGACCTGTTGGAGCGGCTGGGAGTGCGCCAGCGCGCCGTCGCCTACCGGATGCTGGCCAAGGACCGCGCGGTGACCGTGTTCGAACGTCTCGACGCGCCGCTGCAGCGCGAACTCGTGACGGGTCTGCGGGACGAGGAGGTCGCGGGCGTCGTCGAGTCCCTGGACACCGACGATCGCGTGAGTCTGCTGGACGAACTGCCTGCGGCCCTGGCCACCCGGCTGTTGAAGGGATTGCCGCCCTCCGAGCGCGAGCTCACCGCGGCGGTGCTCGGCTACCCGGAGAACTCGATCGGGCGGCGGATGAACCCCTCGTACGTCACGACCCACCCCGACCTGACGTGCGCCGAGAGTCTGGAACGGGTGCGCGGGGAACTGGAACGCACCCGCAATGTGTACACGGTCATGGTCACGGATCCGCAGCGGCGGCTCCTGGGCGTGACTAGCCTGCAGCGACTCATGGCAGCCCCTCCGGACACCCTCGTCTCACAGGTCATGGAGGAGGCGGACCGGGTGTCCGCGACGGAACCCCGGGAGCGGGCGGCGCGCCAGTGCGCGGCCCTGCGGGTGCTCAGCCTGCCCGTCGTGGACGACGAGGACCGCCTGGTGGGCGTGCTCACCGTGGACGACGCCCTGGACATTCTCGAGGACGCCGAGTCCGAGGACCAGGCGCGGCTCAGCGGTTCCGAGCCGTTGCGCAGGCCGTACCTGTCCACCCCCGTGTTCCGGCTCGTGCGCTCGCGCGTGGTGTGGTTGTTGGTGCTCGCGGTCAGCGCCGTGCTCACCGTACGGGTGTTGGAGACGTTCGAGTCCACCCTGGAACAGCTCGTGGTGCTGTCCGTGTTCATCCCGCTGCTCACGGGCACCGGCGGCAACACGGGTAACCAGGCGGCGACATCCCTGACCCGCGCGCTCGCCCTGGGGGATGTGCACACCCGGGACGTCGTCAAGGTCATGCTGCGCGAGATGCGCGTGGGACTGTGCCTGGGGCTGTTGTTGGGCGGACTGGGATTCGTGATCGTGGGGTTGATCTACGGGTGGGACATCGGCGCGGTGATCGGGCTGACACTGCTGGCCCTGTGTACGTTGGCCGCCACCGTGGGGGGATGTATGCCATTGATCGCACGCGCCATCGGGGCGGACCCGGCCGTGTTCTCCAACCCGTTCATCTCCACGTTCGTGGATGCCGCCGGGCTCGTGGTCTACTTCCTGATCGCCCGGGCGATGCTGGGGCTGGCCTAGAGCGGGAGCACCCCCAGGCCGGAGCCATTCACCCCGGTGCCCGGAGCGCCCTGCAACGCCGCAGTGGTCAAGCCCTCCGAGTACACCCCGCTGTCCGTGCTGGGCCTGATCCACGTGCTCAACCAGGTGCTCCCGGCGGACGTCCTGCACGTGGTGCCCGGCGGCGGCGAGGTGGGCAAGGCACTGTCCGAACACGACGGTGTGGAGAAGATCATGTTCACCGGCTCCACCAAGACCGGCCAGGCGATCATGCGCTCGGCTGCGGACGGGCTCGCACGACTGACCCTCGAGCTCGGGGGCAACGATGCCGGTGTGGTGCTGCCGGACGTGGACCCGCTGGCCATTGCCGGGGACCTGTTCTGGGGTGCGTTCATCAACACGGGCCAGACGTGTGCCGCGCTCACGCGCCTCTACGTCCACGAGGACGTCTACGACTCCGTGTGCGAGGCGCTCGTCGGCGTGGCGCAGCATATGCCCATGGGCAATGGCCGTGAGGAACAGAACGTCCTGGGTCCGCTACAGAACAAGCTGCAGTACGACAACCCGTTGGTGGGCCAGGAGCAGAAGGGCTGCGGCAACTCCTCCGGCGACCCTTCTGAAAGCCTTCCTCGGGAATGGTGTGCGGGGGAAGGATGTTGTGGGTACTGACTAAGTACCAACAGCTTTCGACGAAGGGAAACATATGCCCACCCTGTTCGACCCGATCACCGTAGGAAAGTTCGAGCTCGCCAATCGTGTGGCCATGGCGCCGCTGACCCGGATGCGTTCCGACGCGGACGGTGTGCCCAAGGACATGAACGTCGAGTACTACTCGCAGCGGGCGTCCGCGGGCCTCGTGGTCACGGAGGGGACGTTCCCGGCCGTGACGAGCCGCGGGTTCTGGGGTCAGGCCGGCATCGAGACCGCCGAGCAGGCCCAGGGCTGGTCCCGGGTGGCGGACGCCGTACACGAGAAGGGCGGCGTGATCTTCCTGCAGATCATGAACGCCGGGCGGGTCTCCCACCCCGAACTCACCGGCGGCCCCCTGCCCGAGGCCCCCAGTGCGATCGGTGTGGATCAGACGGTGCACGTGCCCAGCGGCAAGCAGCCCATGCCCACGCCCCGTGCCCTGGAGACCGACGAGCTGCCCCGCATCAAGCAGGAGTTCGTCGCCGCGGCCCGCCGCGCGATGGACGCCGGGATCGACGGCGTGGAGATCCACGGCGCCAACGGCTACATCCTCCACGAGTTCCTCGCCCCGTCCTCCAACCACCGCACCGACGAGTACGGCGGCTCCCCGCAGAACCGGGCACGGTTCGTGATCGAGGTGGTGCGCGCCGTCGCCGAGGAGATCGGCGGGCAGCGCGTGGGGCTGCGGATCTCGCCCGAGCACAACGTCCAGGGCGCGATCGAGGACGACCACGACGACGTCGTGGCCACCTATGACGCGTTGCTCACCGGTCTGCGCGGACTCGACCTCGCGTACCTGTCCGTGCTGCACAAGGACGTGGACGGGGAGTTCGTGCGGGACCTGCGCCGTGACTTCGAGGGTGTGTTCTACCTCAACAGCGGCTTCAGCGTGGTCACCGAACTCGAGGAGGCGGAGCACATCATGAGCGCCGATCTCGCGGACGGCGTGGTGGTGGGCCGTGAGCTCATTGCCAACCCGGACCTGGTGGAGCGCTGGCGTGACGGGCTGGAGCTGAACACCCCGGATCCCACGACCTTTTACGTGGGCGGACCCAAGGGGTACGTGGACTACCCGTTCGCGAAGGTGGCGGCCCGGTAGGCACGGGTTCCTTCAGGAGGGTGGCAGCCGTCTGGACGGACGGCTGCCACCCTCCTGCGTTTCTTGGGTCGTGACTGGCGCCTCAGCCCGGGGACCCTCGGACGAGCGGCTGACCCCCTGCTTTAGCTGAGCAAATGTCGATTCGCGGGGGGTGATGCTGCTTTTGCTCCACTTCGCATTCCTCGACTACGTCAACCGCACAAAATAGCTGGCCCTTGATCGGCCCCAACAACCGCTCGGGCTCGACGAATTGCCCTGTCATCAGCCTCGGCGCCACGTCGCGGCGGTGACCGAAGTGATTGGCGTCAGGCCCGTCCGTTCGAGGATGGGCCGGGAATACTCCGTGCAGTCGACGTGGACGAAGCGCTTGCCTCGGACCTGGGCCGACTTGGCGCGCTGGGCCACGAGGGTGCAGTAGAGACCGCGGCCCGATGGCCCCCGGGTAGCATCGAGGTGTCGTCAGGGGATTATCCGCGCGTGTGGTCGGGTGCGCGGCGTCGGTCGTACCCAGGAGAATCCGTGAGCACTCGCCCACCCGCCGTCCCTGAACCCGCCCGGGACTCACTGTCCCTCGCGGCTGCGGGCGGATGGCCCTTCCTCATCACCGCGCTAGTTGGCAGGCTCCCCGCCGCCACGGTGCAATTGGGTCTGTTGCTGTACGTGAGCGGGGCCGGTCTGGGCCTGGGGTTCGCGGGGATCACCGTGGCCGCCGCGGGACTCGGTTCCGCCGTGGGCGCGCCCGTGATCGGGCGGTTGGTGGATCGCTTCGGACCCCTGCCCGTGGTGCTCGCGGCCACCGTGGTGCAACTGCTCGGGATGGGATCGTTGCTCGCCGTGGTCCTTCACGACGCGCCCCGGTCACTGATCCTGGTGTGCGCCGCGGTGGTCGGCGCCGCGAACCCCCAGGTGGGAGCCATCGCGAGGGCCCGCTGGTCCGCCCTGGCCAGGCGCCGGGACACCCCCGGCCTGGTGGGCAAGGCCTTGGGGTACGAGACCGCGTGCGACGAGATCAGCTTCATCCTGGGGCCCGTGATCGCCGGGATCCTGGTGGGTGTACTCGGCCCGAATCCGGCGCTCTTGGTGCTCATGACGTGGGTCGTGGTGGGTCAGGGGTGTTTCATCGCCTACCTGGTGAGCCGCCGCGGCATGAGGGTGGACGCGCAGACGCCCACCCCCACCGACGGCACCGCCCCACGGATCCGCCCGAAGGCCGTCCTCCCGCCCATGCTCGCGTGCCTGTGCGTGGGCACGGTCTTCGGCTCCACGCAGACCGCACTCACCGCGATCAACGCGGCCCGAGGGACCGATGCCTACACGGGCATCATCTACGGCTTCATGGGGCTGGGCAGCGCCGTGGCGAGCGTGCTGGTGTCCCGGCTCCCGGAGCGCGTGCCGCTCGCATGGCGCGTGGCCGGCGGAGCACTTCTCGTGGTGCTGGTGTCCGTCCTGCTGCTGCCGGTCCCCGGCTCGGTGGGTCTGGCGCTGCTGTTCACGGTGATCGGCCTGGGCGTCGGCTCCATCCTGGTCAGCGCCTACACGCGCGGTGAGCGCGTGGCCCCGTCCCACCGGATCGCGAGCGTCATGACCATGCTCACGACCTGCCTGGTCCTGGGGGTCTCCTTCGGCTCGGCACTGGGCGGTGTCCTGTCGGTCGTGCCGCGGCACGGGTTCCTGCTCACCCTCGGGGCCGGGGTGGCCGCCCTGCTGGTCTCGGTCGCCATCCACGCGACCCGCCCGCCCGGACGCCGCCGGGACGTCTGAGGACGGGGCCGCGCGGCGTCGTCGTCCCCGTGCTCGGACGACGACGCTGCGCAGCCTCCGCGACCCACCGCACCTGACGGCGGGCAGACGGAAGGCGCGACCGGGGAGCTCCCGACCGCGCCTTCAACGGAATGGCAGTGCGATGACCAGAGCCCGGAATCAGCGGCCCGCGGCGTTGCGCTTGTCCAGTGCCACGACCTCGAGAGCCTCCGTGCGGCTGGTGTGCAGGTCGTCGATGTTGCGCAGCGAACGTGACTTGGTCTCCTTGGCCGTGAGCGCGGCGATCACCGAGATCAGACCGGCGGCGCAGACCACGAGTGCCACGTTGAGCCAGGCGTCGCCCTCGGCGCCGGCCACGGCGGTGGCCAGGAAGGGGGTCACGCCGCCGGAGATCGCGAAGCCGATCTGCGTGCCCAACGCGAGCCCGGACACACGGACCCGGGTGGGGAACATCTCGGCGTAGAAGGACGGCCAGATGCCGTTGGCCATGGAGTAGAACACGCCGGAGAGCACCGCACCCAGGAGGAAGATCAGGACCCAGTTACCGGAGGACACCGCGCCCAGATAGGGGAACATGAGCAGCGAGGAACCGATCACACCCATCACGAAGATGGGCTTGCGGCCCACCCGGTCCGCGAGCAGCGCCCACGCGGGGATGGTGAACAGGGCCACGAAGTTGGCGAGCACGGACACCCACAGCATGGTGGAGCGTTCCAGGCCCACGACCGAGGTCGCGAAGGACAAGGACCACACCAGGAACACCACGTTGACGGTGTTGATCAGCGCGGCGGCGGCGATCCGGATCACGGCGGCCTTGTGGTACTTGAGCATCAGGGCCAGCGGGGTCGCGGGCTTCTCGCCGGGGGTCTCGGCCTGGGCGTCCTCGAAGGCGGGCGGCTCCTCCAGGTGGCGGCGGATCAGGTAGGCGACCAGGACCACCACGGCGGAGATCCAGAACGGGACGCGCCAGCCCCAGCTGAACAGCTGCTCCTCGCTCAGCAGCAGGGTGAACGGAATGAACACGGCGGTGGCCAGCAGGGTGCCGAACTGCGTCCCCTGCAGGGTCCACGAGGTGGTGAACGCACGGTGGCGGTCGTCGGCGTGCTCCAGGGACACCGAGATGGCACTGGCCTGCTCACCCGAGGCGGACAGGCCCTGGATCACGCGGCACAGCACGAGCAGGGCGGGTGCCAACAGACCCACCTGGTCGTACGTGGGCAGGCACCCGACCAGGAACGTGGCGCCACCCATCATGAACAGGGTCAGCATCAGGACGAACTTGCGTCCCATCCGGTCACCGAGCGGGCCCATGATGAGCGCCCCCAGCGGCCGCACCACGTAGGCCACGCCCACGGTGCCCATGGCCAACAGGATGGCCACACCCGGGGACGCGTCCTTGGGGAAGAACAAGTGGTTGAGCACGAGCGCCGCCGCGGTGCCGTACACCGCGAAGTCGTAGTACTCGAGCGCGGAGCCGATCCAGCTGGCCAGCGCCGCCTTCTTGGGGGTCTTGACGTTCTCGGGGCGTGAGTCGGTCAGTTGTCCCGACGACGCCGACGCCGACGCCGCCGGGGCCGGCGGGTGGATCGGCTGATCCGGTCCTGGGGTCGTGCTCATGAGCGGGTCCTTCCGTGGGGCGTCATCGCGTTGGCAATTGCCAAATAATGAAAATCACTTCCGAATACTTGAAACCAAGAATGGTGTGGGTCACACTGTCCGTCAAATGGTCGAGAAAAATGTCCGTCAGCGAATCAGGAGTTGAGCGTGAGCCCCAGCGCATCGCAGCCGCGCGTCGCGGCGTCGGCGGTCAAGGAACCGGCCCAGGAACCGGAGCAGGAATCCGGCTGGGAACCGGAGCGAGAAGGCGACCGAAAACCGGGTCGGGAGTCCGGGG
>NZ_JABFAW010000005.1:40129-54018 GCF_017168375.1 Kocuria sp. KRD140 | reverse complement strand
GTCCGGGGAGGGCGGGGCCGGTAGCCGGTCCCGGGCCGCTGACCGTTCGGGAACCGTGCGCAAGGGGCTCGCGCTGCTCGAGATGCTGGCCGAGTACCCCCACGGGGCGACCGCCGGGCAACTCGTGGCGGACTCCGGCTACGCGTTCAGCACGTGTTACCGCTTGCTGAGCACCCTCGTGGACGCCGGGTACGCGGAGTACGAGCCCGCGACCAAGCAGTACCGGTTGGGTCTGCTGCTCTTCGCGATGGGACAGAAGGCGGCCACGGCCAGGGGTTACGCCGGCACCGCACTGCCCGTCATGCGGGAGGTCGTGGAGGCGACCGGTGAGAGCTGTCTGCTGGCCGTGCTGGACGGGGACCGTTTCCTCACCGTGCACACCGTGGACGGCCCGCACCACCGCATCACCACGGACCCGGGGGACCGGGGGGAGCTGCACACCTCCGCGCTCGGCCGGGTGCTGCTGGCTTTCACCGCACCGGACGTCCGCGATGACCTCGTGGCGTCCCTCGACCTCAGCGCGCGCACGGAGCGCTCGCTCACCGACCGCGAGCGCTTGCGCGCGATCCTCACGCAGGTCCGGGAGCAGGGGTGGGCCCTGCAGGACCAGGAGCACGACGACGGTATGGCCGCCCTGGCCGTGCCCGTCATGTCCCCAGGTGCTCCCCTCCAGGCGGCGCTCGCGCTCGCCGCGCCCGTACACCGGTGCGATCCCACTGAGCTCATCCAGAACGTCCCCCTGTTGAGGGAGGCCGCGGACCGACTCGCGGTGGTGCTCCCGCAGCGCAGCTGATGTTCGGGTCCGGGCTCCCCGGGCCCTGAATTCGCACCTCTTGACCACGGCACACACTCCCCGGAAGGAGTCCCATGTCCACTCGCAACGAGTCCTACCTGGTGGGTTTGATCGGCGACGGCATCACGCAGAGCCTCACCCCGCCTATGCACGAGGCCGAAGCGGACCGGCACGGTCTGCGCTACCTCTACCGCCCCGTGGACCTGGGGGTGATCGGACGCCCCGGCACGAGTGTGGGGGACCTCTTGCGGGCCGGGCGTGATCTGGGGTTCAACGCCTTCAACATCACGCACCCGTGCAAGCAGCTCGTACTCGAGCACCTGGACGAGATCGATCCGCGCGCCGAGGCCATCCAGGCCGTGAACACGGTGCTCATCCGGGAAGGAAAGTTCATCGGGTACAACACGGACTGCTCGGGGTTCACCACCGGATTCGGGCACGGTCTGCCCGGCGTGACCGTGGGGTCCGTGGTGCAGTTCGGTTCCGGCGGGGCGGGGTCCGCGGTGGCCGAGGCCCTGCTGTCCCTGGGTGCGCAGCGGCTGTGTCTCGTGGACGTGGACGTGGCCCGCGCCGCCGAGCGAGCGAGCGAACTCGCCGCCCGCTACCCGGACGCGGTGGTGGAAGCCGTCACGGCCGAACAGGCCACGGAGCACATCGCGGCGGCCGACGGCGTGGTCAACGCCACCCCGGTGGGGATGCACCATCACCCCGGGACGCCTTTCGGCGTGGGTCTGTTGCGACCGGAGCACTGGGTCGCGGACGTGATCTACCTTCCGCTCGAGACGCCCCTGGTACGGGCGGCGCGGGCTCTCGGGTGCTCGGTGCTGGACGGTGGACACATGGCCGTGGGGCAAGCGGTAGATGCATTTGCATTGATCACGGGGGTCGCCCCGGACAGTGCCCGCATGCGCCGGCACTTCCTGGAGCTCACCGGCCAGGGCGACGACGCCGTTACCGTCCCCGCGTCCGCTCCCGAGGGTGAGCGTAGCCACGAGAAACAGGAGGGTGCCCTGTGAGGACCAGTATCGCCACGGTGTGCCTGTCCGGAACCCTCGAGGAGAAGATGCGGGCGGCGGCCTCCGCCGGGTTCGACGGGATCGAGGTCTTCGAGCCGGACCTGGTGGTCTCGCCGTCGTCGCCCGAACAACTCCGAGAGCTCGCAGCGGAGCTGGGGCTCTCCCTGGACATGTACCAGCCGTTCCGCGACGGCGTGGAGGTGGCCCCGGAGGCGTTCCCGGATTCCCTGCGCCGACTGCGCGCCAAGTGCGAACTCATGAACCGGCTGGGCACCACGGTGCTGCTCGTGTGCTCGAACGTGGCTACCGGTGTTCTGGACGACGACCAGGCGATCGCCGAGCAGCTGCGGGCCGCGGGCGACGTCGCCGACGAATACGGGATCGACCTGGCCTACGAGGCTCTCGCGTGGGGCGCGCACGTCAACGACTGGCGCCACGCACACCGGATCGTGGAACTCGCGGACCACCCCCGGGTCGGGACGTGCCTGGACAGCTTCCACATCTTCTCCCGCGGGGACACCGTGGCCGGGGTGGAAAAGTGCGACCCGGACAAGATCTTCTTCGTGCAGCTCGCGGACGCGCCCCTGCTCCAACAGGACGTGCTCTCGTGGTCGCGCCACCACCGGGTCTTCCCGGGTGAGGGGGACTTCGACCTGGTGGACCTGCTGGGCCGCCTGCACGAGTGCGGGTACGCCGGGCCCGTGTCCCTGGAGATCTTCAACGACTCGTTCCGGCAGGCGGACGTCTACCGCACGGCCGTGGACGGGTTGCGGTCCCTGCGCTGGCTCGAGGACCAGACCGCGGACGCCGTGCGCGACGCCGGCGGGGAACCCGAGCGCGAGCCGCTCGTGCTCACTGATCTGCCCGCTCCGCAGACCCCCGACGACTGGGACTTCGTGGAGCTGCGCACCCGGGAGCTCGGGCGCGTGACCCGGTTGCTACATCAGCTGGGGTTCTCCCTGGCCGGGCACCACCGCTCCAAGGACTCGGTCCAGGCGTGGACGCAGGGGCCGGTGCGGATCGTGGTCTCGGAGGACCCGGGGGCCACCGTGCAGCCCACGCGGCTCGCGGCTCTCGGCTTCCAGGTCGCGGATCCCGACCTCGCCGCGTACCGAGCGGAACGCCTGCTCGCCCGGGCCGTGGATCGCGCCCAGCAGCCGGACGAGACCGTGCTGCACGGCGTGCTCGCGCCGGACGGGACGGAGTTATTCTTCGGCCCGCACGGCAACCATGGGGTGCCCCCGTGGCTCGGGGAGTTCGGCGCGGACCAGGACGACGCGGCGTCGGGCGCCCTGATCACGGGCGTGGACCACGTGAACCTGGCCCAGCCGTGGCAGCACTACGACGAGGCGGTGCTGTTCCTGACGTCCCTGCTGAACCTGCATCCCACGTCCTCGCAAGAGGTCGCGGGGCCGTCCGGACTCGTGCGCTCGCAGGTCATGCGCTCGGAGGGCAACACCGTGCGGATCCCCCTCAACGTGGCGCCCATGGCCGCGGAGCAGGGCGCCTTCACGGGCGCGGCCTACCCGGAGCACGTGGCGCTCGCGTGCTCGGACGTCGTCGCGGTGGCACGCCGGGCACGACGCCGCGGGCTCGCCTTCCTGCCCGTGCCGCGCAACTACTACGAGGACCTCGTGGCCCGCTTCGATCTGGATCCTGAGTTCGTGGCCGAGCTCGAATCCCACGGGCTGCTCTACGACCGGGACGAGCACGGGGAGTTCCTGCACTTCTACACGGCCACGCTGGGCGAGGTGTTCGTGGAGGTCGTGGAACGCCGCGGCGGCTACGAGGGCTTCGGCGCCCCCAATGCTCCCGTCCGGTTGGCCGCGCAGTACCGGGAGTTCGGGGGCTGAGCCCGGTCGGTGGCCTGTGAGAGCATGCCGCGCCATGATGGGGCCATGGATACGCCGGAGATCGAACCCACCGCGGAGCCGCCGAGGCAGCACGGGTCAAGGGGTGCGTCGGATCCCGTGCTGTCCCGGCTGGCCCGGGGGGAACCCCTGACATGGTGGAATCCCGCGGTGGACAGCGCCCGGGGGCTGGCGGCTTCCGGGGTGGACCCGGCCTTGGTCGACGACGCCGCGGCGCGCCTCGAGCGGTTCCGGCCCTGGATTGCGGCGACCTTCCCCGAGACCGCGCCCGCGCGGGGGCTCATCGAGTCGCCATTGGACGAGGCCGGCGAGTGGCAGCGCGTGAGCGGTATCCGGACGGGGCGGGTCCTGCTCAAACGTGACGACATCCTCCCCGTGAGCGGTTCCATCAAGGCCCGTGGCGGGGTGCACGAGGTCCTGCAGTACGCCGAGACGCTCGCGGTGCGCCACGGCCTGCTGCCGGAACCACCGCGGCCCGGACCGGACTACACCGTGTTCGGGGCCGAGCCCTTCCGCCGGCTCATGCGGGAGCACCGCGTGGTCGTGGGTTCCACGGGAAACCTGGGGCTGTCCATCGGGATCATCGCCGCGGCGCTCGAGCTGCGGGCCACGGTGCACATGTCCGTACACGCGCAACAGTGGAAGAAGGATCTGCTGCGTTCGCGGGGAGTGGAGGTCGTGGAACACAGCACCGACTACACGGAAGCCGTCGCGGCGGGGCGTGTGGCCGCCGAGGCGGACGAGTCGGTGCACTTCGTGGACGACGAACACTCGCTGAGCCTGTTCGCGGGGTACGCCGTGGCGGGAGCGCGGGTGGCCCGGCAATTACATGACCTGGGTGTCGCTGCGGACGCTGAGCATCCCCTGTACGTGTACCTCCCATGTGGCATCGGGGGAGCCCCGGGCGGCGTGGCGTACGGATTGAAACGGGAATTCGGGGATGCAGCGCATTGTGTGTTCGTGGAACCCACCCGCGCACCCTGCATGCTCCTGGGTGTGTACACGGGTCGTCATGACGGGATCTCGGTGGCGGAACTGGGGTTGGACACCCGCACGGTGGCGGACGGGCTCGCGGTGGGGCGGGCCTCGGGATTCGTGGGTCGAGCCGTGGAAGGGTTGCTCGCCGGTTACGTCACGTGCACGGATGAAGCGATGTTGTCCCAGGTCAGGAGCCTGCATGGCGCGGAGGGCATGGTGGTGGAGCCCTCGGCCGCCGCGGCCCTGGACGCCCTGCGGCGCGTCGCCCACGAGGGAGCGGGGGAGAACCCGATGAAGATCCCCGACGGGGCCACCCATCTGGCCTGGCTCACCGGTGGTGGCATGCTCCCGGATCACGTGCGGGCGGGATACCTCGCAGGACGCTCCGACAACCGACGTTCCAGGGACCGACGCCCCCACCATCGATCCCTAAAGGACTGACGTACGCAGACTTGGCGGGGAGGTGATGAGAGCCTCCTCATCAGAAGATGCACACAGTGCAATTACTGCCGTACGATGGATCACGTGTTGACCACGTTGCTGTCCGGATGCGCCGACGACCGTTCGGGTGAGCCCCGATCGGGGGAGCCCAAGGACAAGCGCGAAGCCATCCGGCTGCGCAATCGGCGGGCCATCATCGCGGCCGCGGGTGAACTGGCCACCGAGCTGGGCACCGACCGCGTGACCGTCAACGAGTTGGCCGCGCGGGCGGGGGTCTCCCGCCGGACCATCTTCAACCACTTCCCCTCGGCCCAGGACGCGGTGTTCGAGTACCTCTCGGAACTCGTGGCAGGGCTGATCGACGGGGTGCTGCGGGATCTCCCGGAGCCGACGACGCCGAAGGGTACGACAGCGGCGACGTCGGACGTTTCCCTGGGGGACGTCTACCGGCAGTTGATCGGATCGCTGCGCACCCACACCCTGATCGAGGAACTCCAACCGGTGTTCTCCGTGGACCTGCAGGACACCCCCGCGGCCTCGCTGTGGGGATTCAGGGTGACCCGCACCGCCGTGGACCGCTTGAACGAGGTGCTGCGCGAACGACTGCCGCAGCACTCGTCCTTCGAGACGCACTTGGTGGCCACCACGCTCATCAACTCGTTCGCTGAGTGCCTCGACGAATGGGTTGCGCGCACCGGGGGCGAGCTGGACGAGCGGGGCCGCCGGATCTGGGACGAACTGTTGACCACCGCACTCGGCGTCCTGGGGCGGGGCTTCGATTCCTGATGCCGCGCACCGATCCGAAACCCGACCCGAAAACCTGACCAGCACCACCGGCGAGCCCCCGACGCCGGGGCCCGAGACCGCAGACCGGCGCCGCGGCGTCGTCGACAACCGCACAGCACCCATGGACCGATCAGCCGCCGCCCCGCGCGACGCACCCACCAGAGAACTTCCGATTCAGTAGGAGAATCCCGTGGCACGACTTCTGTACAGGCTGGGCAAGAGCGCAGCCTCCCACGCGTGGGCGGTGATCTTGGTATGGCTCGCGGTGCTTGCGTTGGCCGTGGGCGGGGTCGCCATGTCGGGTGTGAACCTGAGCAACGCCATCACGATCCCGGGCACCGAGACCCAGAACCTCGCGGATCGGCTCAAGGACGAACTCCCGGAGGCGAACCAGGGTACCGGGCGCGTCGTGTTCTTCACGGAGGACGGCTCCGAGTTCACGCAGGCCCAGAAGGACGGCATCGCCGAGGCTCTGAAGGCCACCGAGGACGTGGACCAGGTGGCCTCCACGAGCAACCCGTTCCAGACGCAGCAACAGCTGGACGACGGTCGGCAGCAGTTGCGGGACGGCCGCCAGCAGGTCGAGCAGGGCGAGCAAGCACTCGCACAGCTGCGCCAGAACCTGCCGCCGGGCGTGAGCGAACAGCGCATCCTGCAGCAACGCGGGATCGACCCGCAGCAGATCGCCCAGCAGAAGGCCCAGCTCGAAGAGGGCGAACGGGCCATGGAACGCATGGGTGACTACCGCGTGGTCTCCCGGGACGGCAACTCCGTGATCAGCGTGGTGAGCTTCTCGGTGGACCAAACCTCCGTGGAATCGGACACCAAGAGCGCAGTGATGGACGCCATCAAGGACCACCCCGTGGACGGCGTGGACGCCGAGTTCTCCCAGGAGCTCGCGCAGGACATCTCTTCCCTGGTGGGTCCGGCGGAGATCGTGGGCGTGATCATCGCGGCCCTGGTGCTGCTGATCATGTTGCGCGCCGTGGTCCCCGCGGCGCTGCCCGTGCTGACCGCGCTGCTGGGCGTGGCCATCGCCACGAGTGCCACCCTCGCGTTCTCCGGCGTGATCGACATGATGTCCGTGACGCCCATGCTCGGCGTCATGCTGGGCCTGGCCGTGGGCATCGACTACTCCCTGTTCGTGCTCAACCGGCACCGGCAGCAGTTGCGACGAGGTATGCCCGTGCGGGAATCCATCGGGATGGCCGTGGGCACCTCCGGAACCGCCGTGTTCTTCGCGGCGCTGACCGTGATCGTGGCCCTAGTGGCTCTGAACGTCACGGCGATCCCGTTCCTGGGACTCATGGGCACCGTGGCCGGTGTGGCCGTGGCGGTCGCCCTGCTGCTGACCCTCACACTCACCCCTGCTCTGCTCTCCCTCGCCGGGCGGCGTGTGCTGCCCAGGAAGCTGCGGGACGCCGCGCCCCGCGAGGAGAACATCGACGAGCACGACGTCCCCCTGCACCTGCGCCATCCCTGGATCACCACCCTGGCGTGCGCGGCCGTGCTCATCGTGCTCGCGCTGCCGGCCCAGACCATGCGCCTGGGCCTGCCGGACGCGTCCACCGAACCCCAGGACAGCACCCAGTACCAGGCCTACCAGCGCATCGCGGACGACTTCGGTGCGGGTGAGAACGGACCCCTCGCCGTGGTCGTGGACCTCCCCGGGGGTCTCAACGATGCCGAGGCCACCGACAAGATGAACACGGTGGCGGACCGCTTGGCGCAGCAGGACGACGTGGCCAACGTGCTCCCCGGTGTGACCACGGACGACAACACCACCGGCGTGATCCAGGTGATCCCCTCCTCGGGACCCGCGGACGCCGCGACCGAGGAACTCGTCAACAACATCCGGGACCTCAACGGCGACCTCCAGGCCAACGAGGACGTCCACGTGGGCGTGGCCGGCACCACCGCGGCGAACATCGACGTCTCCCATTTGCTGGGCGAGAAACTGCCCCTCTACCTGGGCGTCGTGCTGATCATCTCGCTGTTGTTACTGCTCATGGTCTTCCGCTCCATCCTGGTCCCCGTGATCGCCACGCTGGGCTTTCTGCTCTCCGTGCTCGCGGCCTTCGGTGCCGTGGTGGCCGTGTACCAGTGGGGTTGGGGCGGCGCCGTGTTCGGCGTGCACGATCCCGGGCCCATCCTCAGCTTCCTGCCCACGCTGATGATCGGCATCCTGTTCGGCCTGGCCATGGACTACCAGTTGTTCCTGGTCTCCGGGATGCGCGAGGCCTACGCCCACGGGCACCCCGCGCGCCAGGCCGTGGTTTACGGCTTCAAGGCGGGCCGCTCCGTGGTCACCGCCGCGGCGATCATCATGATCTCCGTGTTCGCGGGCTTCATCTTCGCGGACATGGCCATGATCCGGCCCATCGGCTTCGCACTCGCGATCGGCGTTCTCCTGGACGCGTTCGTGGTGCGCATGCTCCTGATCCCCGCGGTCATGCGTTTGCTGGGCGAGAAGGCCTGGTGGCTCCCGCGCTGGCTGGACAAGATCCTCCCGCACGTGGACGTCGAAGGTGAGTCCCTCGCCGTGCAGGGTGCCGGGCAGTCCGGCACGGTCTCCGAGGGCGACGCCGCCGGGTCCGCCCCCGTCACCGGTCGCCATCGCGCGGTGTCCGGGAAGCGCCGGGGAAAGTCCGGTCACGGGCAGCACGCCGCGACCGCCGCCGTGGCCACCGCGGGTGCGGCCGGTGCGGCCGGTGTTTCCGGTCGGACGACGTCGCACGGTCACCGTGCCGGGGCCGGCGAGCGGACCCACGGTCATGCCGGGAACCACCGCACCGCGGCCGATCACCGTGCCACCTACCACCGGGGATCCGAGCGTCGCTCGGCTGGGCAGCACCATGCCACCGGGGCCCCTCTCGGTGCCGTGGCCGATGACGCCCAGCGCCGCGGTGAGCCCGCGGGCGCTGCCGAGAATGGGGGCTCCCGCGAAGACACCGCAACGCCCGGGACCGCGGGGACCCAGCGGCGTCGCGGTCGGCATGCGGCGGCTTCCACGAGCACGTGCATCGCCGAGGACCGGGCCGCCAAGCCGGCCGCGGACGTGATCGTGCGCGCCGCGGACCCGGTGCTGCGCGCCACGAACCAGGCGTTGCGGGTGCTCCCGGATGTGCTGGATTCCGAGGAGAAGCTGCTCGAGTCCCTGGCCGTGCGCGGCGAGGAAGCGGCACCGCACAAGGCGATGCACAAGCGCGCGAGCTTCGAGAAGGTCATGGTGGCCGGGTACCCGGTCATCGTCGCGCGGCCCAAGGCGGCCATCACCCGGGCGGACGCCCCGGTGGTCGTGCACTGGCACGGCGGCGCGTACGTGAACCCCATGACCACGGTGCACTGGCGCTGGATCGACGCCCTGATGCAGCGCACCGGGGTCACCGTGGTGGTGCCGGGCTACGGGCTCGCCCCCGATCACACGGTGGACGAGGCGCTCGAACTCGCCGACGGCGTGTGGGACCTGGCCCGTTCGTTCGGCCCGCGCGTCTTCCTGTCGGGCGACTCCGCCGGCGGTGGTCTGGCGTTGGCCCAGGCCATGCGACTGCGGGACGCGGACGATCTCGGCGTGGCGGGTCTGATCCTCATGGCCCCGTGGGTGGACACCACGGTGACGAACCCCCAGATCGAGGCGTACCGGGACGCGGACCACATGCTCGGTACCGACGGCGCTCGGGCCGCCGCTCGTTGGTGGGCCGGCACACGGGACGTCACCGACCCCATGGTGAGCCCCGCGTTCGGCGACGTGCGCGGACTGCCCCGCACGTTCGTGCTGCAGGGTGACCGGGACATGCTCTACCCGGACACCATGGAGTTCGTGGCCGAGCTGGTGCGAGCAAACGTGGACACCACCGCGGTGGTCTGTGAGGGCGGACCGCACGTGTACGCGCTCATGGTCTGGACGTCGCGCGCGTCCGAGGACCTCGACCACGTGGTGCGGTGGATGAACCGCTGACCCCGTCGTGAACATGAGTGTGCCCCGCAGGGTGACCTGCGGGGCACAGTCATGTCATGGGGCGGTGAGCCCCCGATTGAGCAGGCCTGTTCCCACCGGGTGGATTCGCCGGTCAGTGCCGGTGAAGGGTCGGTCCTGATCGGCCCTGTTAGGTTCTGGTTAGTCCTGCGACCCCTCGGAGTCCGTCTGCACGTTCTGCGAGCGGTCCTCGTCCGAGCCCTTGTCGTGCTCCAGGACCACGTTGTCGTGGTGTTCCTGGCCGGTGGCCACCTGGATCTTGCGCGGCTGGGACTTGGGGGACACGGGGATGGTCACGGTCAGCACGCCGTTGTCGTACGCGGCGGTGATGTTCTCCGTGTCGATGCCCTGGCCCAGGTTGAGCTGGCGGACGAACGAGTGGCTGCGGCGCTCGCGCACGATCCACTTGGTGTCCTTCTCCGCGGAGGGCAGACGACGCTGCGCACGGATGGTCAGCAGCTGACCGTCCACGTCCACGTCCACGCTCGTGGGATCGATGCCCGGCAGGTCCGCGGCAAAGTAGTAGTTGGCGCCCTGACGGTAGAGGTCCATGGGCATCTGCTCCAGGCCGTTGCGGCCGGAGAGGACCTGGTTGGCGAAGTTCTGGACCTCGGAGAACGGGTCGAATGTAGCCATGACGATTACTCCTTCACTCTGCGGCACCCACGTGCTGTGCCCCGCGAACCGGTCGATTACCCGCGTGGAGCCATCACGTTTCTTGAGTCTCTGTGACTCAACAACGTCTAATGTAGCAGGCTGTCGGCGGAAGTGCTAGTCATTGACGCACGAAAGCTGAGTGGCACTGACTCAAGCAGCGGGCGGGCCTGTCGCAGCGGCGTCGGCGGCGCGTAGGATCGAGCCACCAGTGACACCCGAACGCTCTGAGGAGGCCCCCGTGCCCAAGGCGAAGAAGAACGGCCACGCGCGTCAGGACGAGATCCCGTCCACGCTGCAACGCTCGGACGAGAAGGCACAGGACACGTTCGCGCAGACCTACGACTCGGCGCAGGAGGAATACCACGACGACGCCCGGGCGGCGCGCACCGCGTGGTCGGCCGTCAAGCACACCCACGAGAAGGTCGGGGACCACTGGGAGCCCAAGGAGCACAACGGGCCCTCGGACGACAGCGCCGAGAAGGGCGGCCTGAACTCGGAGGACACCGCCGGCGGGGTGGACGCTAACGCCAGCAAGGAGCACCTGTACGAACTCGCCCAGGAACTGGACATCACGGGACGCTCGGACATGACCAAGGACGAATTGGTCGAGGCGATCGACAAGGCCAATCAGAAGAAGACGCGCGAGGCCCGCGACTGAGGTTCACCGCTCGGCGGGTTCATACCCTGCGGGTTTATGACTGCTGGCCTGCGATCGGTGGGGCTACAACTGGCGGGCCAGGAAGACCGAGGCCGTGGTGGCGTCGTGGAAGGAATCCACGGGCTCGTAGCCGCGTTTGCGGAACATCGCGATCCCCTCGGTCATCTCCTCGTTGAGGGAGACCACGGCCGTGGTGGCGCCGAAAGCGCGCACCTTGTTCTCGAGTGCCCGCACCAGGGTGCGCGCGTGGCCCTGTCCGCGGTGTTCCGGGGTGACCCAGATCCGGCGCAGTTCCACGCGGTCGTCGTCGAGTTTGCGCACCGCGCCGCACGCGATGACCGAGCCCGTGACCAAATCCGTCATGAGGAAGAAATCCCCGTGCGGCGGAGTGACGTCCTCCGGGGCGGTGACCTCGGTGAGTTCGGGATCGAAACCGCCGTCGATCCGGTTGTTCAACTCGCTGAAGTACGCGCTCAGGGCGCGCAGCGTGTGCTCACTGGCGGCCTGACCTTCCACGATACGAACCGGTGCGGTGACGTTCATCCCACCATGGTGACACCTTGGTGTGCTGTTCACCAGCGCCCGTGTCATGTAGCTTTCGTTCGTGACCGAGACCCGCCCCGGCCCCAAGCCGCGTATCTCCATCCTGGTTCCCACTCCGCTGCTGATCACGGAAATCACGGAACCCGCTGCGCATCGCAACCGTAGTTCCCACGAGTCGGACGTGCACATGCACCCCGGCGGGCAGGGGCTGTGGGTGGCCCGGATGGCCGGGTCGCTGGGGGCGGACGTGTCCGTGAGCGGGCCGTTCGGCGGAGAACTGGGCTCGCTGATCCGCACCATGCTGGACGGGCTGGGCATGCAGGTCAATGCTGTGCGCTACGGGTACGGCAACGGCGGATACGTCTACGACCTGCGCGGTGAGGACCGGGAGACCGTGGCCCACTTGCCGCCCCCGGAGCTCTCCCGCCATGAACTGGACGATCTCTACGGCACGGCGTTCGTGGACGCGCTCGCCTCGGACGTCCTCACGGTCACCGGGGCCGAACCCGGGGACGTGGTGCCGGCGTCGTTCTTCGGCCGCCTTATCAGGGACACGCGGGATGCCGGGACCACCGTGGTCGCGGACCTCAGCGGCAAGCCCGCACTGGCGGCCGTGGCGGCGAACGTGGACGTGCTCAAGATCAGCCACGAAGAGGTGCTCGATCTCGAGCTCGTCGCGGAGGACACCGCGGAGGCCCTGGTGAGCGCCGGACACATGCTGCTCGAACGCGGTGCGGGCGCCGTGGTGATCTCACGCGCCAAGGACCCCGCGCTGCTCGTGGAGAAGGATTCCGTGCGGGAGGTCTCCGCGCCGTCCATCACACCGCTGGACCACCGAGGGGCGGGGGACTCGATGACCGCGGGGATCTCGGTGGGTCTGGCGCGCGGTCTCGATCTCGTGGAGGCCGTGGCCCTCGGTGCATCAGCGGGAGCGCTGAACGTGGCGCGCCGCGGCCTGGGGACCGGTAACCGCACGACCATCGAGAAGTTCGCCCGCGAGATCACGGTGCGCACGCTGTCCTGACGTTCCGGGTGCTTGACCTGTGGTTCTCCGATTCGGTGCCACGACCCGGCTCCGGCTCGACGCGCCGAGCAGTTCGGTCTGACGCCCAGTGCACCCTGACCGGACGTGGTCGCGGGCAGTTCGGCCCGTGTGAAGCGTGACCGGGTTGGTCCTCCTGGGTGGCCTGGCCCGAGTACCGGGCTCTGGTCCGCGTGACGGGCGCGTGTCACCATGGTGCACATGCACATCCTGGTCACCAATGACGACGGCATCTCGTCCCCGGGGCTCGCGGTTCTGGTGCGCGCTGCACTGGATCGGGGGCACACGGTGAAGGTGGCCGCACCCGCCGAGGAGTACTCGGGTGCGAGTTCCTCCCTGTCCGGGGAGGAGATCGACGGCCGGATCGCGCTCGTCGCAGCCGCGCCGCCCGGGATGCCGCGCGACGTGGACTGCGTGGGCGTGAAGGCCGCACCCGCATTGATCGCGTTCCTGGCGTCCTATGGTGCGTTCGGCCAGCGGCCCGATCTCGTGCTCTCGGGGGTCAACCTGGGCGCGAACACGGGCAAGGCCACATTGCATTCCGGCACCGTGGGGGCGGTCCTGACGGCCGCGTCCCACGGGATCCCCGGCATCGCGGTGTCCATCACGTCCGGCGCGCCGCAGCACTGGGACACCGCGCACCTGGTCACCCGGTTCGCGCTCGAGCGATGGGAGACCCGCCCGTTCGACGAGTGGATCCTCAACATCAACGTCCCCGACGTCGCCCCCGAACGCCTCCGCGGCCTCAAACCCGCGCGGTTGGCGGGCTTCGGCGCGGTGCAGGCGCAGATCGGCCGCGGGGACGAGAAGCACATCGCCGTCACCTACAGCGCCGAGACCGGCCCGGAGGAACCCGACAGCGACCACTACCTCCTCACCCACGGCTGGGCCACGGCCACCCTGCTGCGCGCCCCGGTGGACGACCCCCACCAGACCCTGCGCACCTTCGCCCCGGACGCTCTGGGCATCACCCCCCGCGATCCCTCCGCCGACGACGCCGCGGTCTCCTGGCACGTGAACTGCTCCGCGGTCTGGCCCTGCAGGTCGTCGGGCAGGGCGGCGTTGCGGTCCATCGTGTCACCGCTACGGAAGTCCTGGCCCACCACAACCGCCGCCACCAGATAGATG
>NZ_JABFAW010000005.1:34437-40029 GCF_017168375.1 Kocuria sp. KRD140 | reverse complement strand
CCCCGGGAATGCCCGCCCATGTGACCCTCGCAAACCCTTGGGCACGCGGAAGCCAGTCCCAAAATTCTGGGCATGCGGAAGCCAGTATTCCGGCGGTTAAGTGACTTTGGAGTGCCTGAAAATCCGCGGTGGGCCTCTACGTGCCTCAAACTTTGCCGGTGGCCTCCGCGTGCCTCACGACTCGCAGCCAGAGACACATGCCCCGCTGGACGCGGCACGCAGAGCCGGGAGAGCGTGCAACCGGGCCAGGGGAGCGAGGTCCGTGACGTCCTCCGCACCCGCGAGGGGCTGCCACCGCAGTTCCACGATCTCCGCTGCAGGCACGGGGGTGTCGGTGAGCGGCACGGTGCTCACGAACACGTGACTGTGCAGCCCGTGACCGGGTTCGTTCGCGGCATCCGAGTGCCATTCCCCCACGGGGCGCAACTGCTCCGGGGTCAGCGAGATCCCCAGTTCCTCCCGGACC
This sequence comes from Kocuria sp. KRD140, assembly GCF_017168375.1. Lineage (NCBI taxonomy): Bacteria > Bacillati > Actinomycetota > Actinomycetes > Micrococcales > Micrococcaceae > Kocuria > Kocuria sp. KRD140. Next base: position 39,563 of record NZ_JABFAW010000005.1, on the reverse strand, counting down.
TCGCGGATCCCGGTCTCCAGGGGTGTCTCGTCCCCCTCTGGCTTGCCCCCGGGGAACATGAACATCCCGGTCGAACGCTTGCGCACGGTCAGGACCGCCCCGTCCGAGGCGCGCCGCAGCACCACACCGGTCACCTTGATCACGGGACGTGAGGGGGTCCTGTCGGCGCTGGTGAGGGGACTGGCATCATGGGAATCCGGCACGCCCCCACTATAAGGAGCCACGATGACGAACCCTCTGCACGATCTGTCCGTACCCGTGGTGCAGGCGCCCATGGCGGGTGGCCCCTCGACCTCCGCGCTCGCCGTGGCCGTAGCGGAAGCGGGCGGACTGGGGATGCTGGCCGCGGGTTACAAATCCGCGAGTGCCATGGCGGAGGAGATCCGTGAGGTCGCCGCACGCACGGACCACTTCGGGGTCAACCTCTTCGTCCCCGAACGGGACCCCTCCGATCCGGAGCAGCTTGAGGCATACGCGCGAGCCCTCGCCCCCGTGGCCGCCGACCTGGACGTCCCTGCCCCGCAGCCGGGCCCGTTCACGGATGACGACTACCCGGCCAAGCTGGATCACCTCGTGGCCAACCCCGTGCCCCTCGTCTCGCTCACGTTCGGACTGCCGGGAGCGGCCGACGTCGCGCGGTTGCGTGAGGCGGGCAGCGTCGTCGTCCTCAATGCCACGGACGCGCGGGAAGTCGAGGCCGCGGCGGAACTCGCACCGGACGCGATCGTGGTGCAGGGACGCGAAGCGGGCGGACACCGGGCCACACACGGCCAGGCCACGACCCCGGAGGACATCAGCACCGCGGAACTGCTCGACCAGGCGCGTGAGTTGAGTGAGATCCCGTTGATCGCCGCGGGCGGGATCGCGAGTCGCGAGGACGCCGCGGACCTGCTCGGCCGCGGAGCCGTAGCGGTGCAAGTGGGCACCCTGTTCCTCACCGCGCGGGAAGCGGGGACCAAACCCGCCCACCGGGAGGCCCTGCTGAACGGCGGGGGCAGGGACACCGTGGTCACCCGGGCGTTCTCGGGCCGCTGGGCCCGCGCCCTGCGTAATGGGTTCACCGACCGACTCGGATCTGCGCAGGTGAGTGGCTACCCGCAGGTGCATTACATGACGGCGCCGCTGCGGGCCGCGTCCGCGGGCGACGCCGAGGGGCTGAACCTGTGGGCGGGCACCGGTTTCGGCGCGTGCCGGGACACGAGCGCGGCGGAGATCGTGGAACTCTTCCGGGGGTTGTGACCCACTGCCGCGGGACGGTGCCCGAGGGCTAGCGTGGGAAGGACAGCACACCCGCCCACCCCGGATCGACCGTGCTCGGTACGCCCAGGACGCGTGAGCATCCGGGTGGCGCACCGCCCACCCACCGAGAGCCCATGCCCACTCGGAAGATCGTGGCCGCCCCGGCCAAGTCCGCGATGTTCCTGGTCCTGACCATCGAGGAGGGATCGGAGGCGGAGGTCGCGGACATCCTCACGGACGTCTCGGACCTCACCAAGGCGGTCTCGTTCCGCGTCCCCACGAGTGACCTGTTGTGCGCGGTCGGTATCGGCTCCGATGCGTGGGACCGGCTCTACGATGCGCCCCGCCCCAAGGACCTGCACCCGTTCCCGGAGATCGTGGGTCTCGTGCACACGGCGGTGTCCACCCCGGGGGACCTGCTGATCCACTTGCGCGCGGCCTCCCAGGACATGTGCTTCGAGCTGGCCAAGCACCTCATGAAGCGCCTGGGCCCGCACGTGGACGTGGTGGACGAGGTGCAGGGCTTCACGTTCTTCCAGGAACGCGATCTGCTGGGTTTCGTGGACGGCACCGCGAACCCGAAGAACGAGGACGCGTTCACGGTCGCGGTCGTGGGCGACCAGGACCCGACCTACCGCGGCGGCAGCTACGTGCACGTGCAGAAGTACCTCCACGACATGGGCGCGTGGGAGGCACTGTCCGTCACGGAGCAGGAGCTGGTGATCGGGCGAACCAAGCTCGAGGACATCGAGCTCTCGGACGAGGACAAGCCCGCCAACTCGCACGTGGCCCTCAACGACCTCGACGACGTGAACGGCCGGGCCCGCGAGATCATGCGTGACAACATGCCGTTCGGTCGCGTGGGCACCGAGGAGTTCGGCACGTACTTCATCAGCTACGCCGCGGATCCGGGCGTCACGGAGACCATGCTCGAGAACATGTTCCTGGGCGATCCCCCCGGGCACGTACGACCGCATCCTGGCCTTCTCCACCGCGGTCACGGGTCCCTGTTCTTCGCGCCGCCGCGCTCGTTCCTGGAGGACCCGACCACGGTGCCCCCGCGCGACGGCGCCCCGGACGCGGACCCCGCGGGCGCCGAGTTCTCGGCACTGGGAACAGGACACGTGAGCGACCTGGCCGCGGACATCCAGGGCAACGCGCCCGCGAGCGACAACGACCCGGTGACCGCACCGCAGGACGTTCGCGAGTTCCCGGCCGCCGTGGCCCGCGCCAAGACCGAACTGCACCTGGGCCTGGACGCCGTGATCGGCTACTCGTCCCACACCGCGGAGACCGTGGACCTCTACTTCCGGGAGACCCTCACGTTCCGGGTCAACACGTCCGAGGCGAGCGTGGCCATCATTCGCTGAGCCCGGCCCGGGCTTCGTCACGGCTCACCGGGAGTGCCCCCCCGGGGCCGGGTCAGTTCCTGCGCAGGAACTTCCCGAAGAACTCGGTGAGTTCGTCGGTCGCGTCGAGCGGCAGGACTGCGGCCACGTAGTGGTCCGGGCGGACCACCACGACGGCGCCGTCGCGGCTGATCATGCGCACGTCGAAGACGTCCTCGCCGGGGATCGCGGCGTAGACGCGCTCCCAGTAGTTCAGCTCGAACGGGCCCACCTGCGGCTTGAACGCGCGCGGCACCTTGGTGATGTCGACGTCCGTGTAGGGCTGCTGGTAGGTGACGTCCACGTCGAAGAGGGTGGCATCGCCGTCGTCATCACGGCGCAGCGCCACGAGCGGGGATGAAGGATCGTTCTGCCACCACTCGGCGAACGCGGTGGTGGGGGAATCCGCCCCGGCCACGGAGCTGTCCGCGAAGACGTGGATGCGCCAGCGCCCGTCCGCGGTGGCCTCGTGACCCTGGTGCACGACCATGGAATCGCACACGCGCTGGACGCGGGCGGACTTGAAGCGCTTACCCACCGGGTAGCCCTCGGCGAAGTCCTGGTGGTCGGTACCCGCCGTGATCAGGGACGGCTGGTACTCGGTCATGAACCCGGCCGGGAACTCCGCGGTCTTCACGTAGAAGTCCTCGAGGTACGTGGGATCCGGCAGCTTGTCCTGGGGGGTGGCCATGAGGGTGGACCACTCACGGTCGAAGTCGATCAGGTTTTTGGCGATCACCTGACGTTCCTCGGAGTAGGTGTCCAGCAGGGACTCGTCCGCGCGCCCGGAGAGCACGGCCCCGAGCTTCCAGCCCAGGTTCCAGCCGTCCTGCATGGACACGTTCATGCCCTGGCCGGCCTTGGCGGAGTGGGTGTGACACGCGTCCCCGGCGATGAACACGCGGGGCACGCGGGTGCCGCGGTCCTCGGTGTCGACGTCGTCGAAGTGGTCCGTGAGGCGGTGGCCCACCTCGTACACGGAGGACCAGACCACGGACTTCACGTCCACGCTGTAGGGGTTGATGATCTTGTTCGCGCGGCGGATGATCTCCTTCACCGGAGTCTTGCGGATCTCGTGGTTGTCGTCCTCGGGGACCTCGCCCAGATCCACGTACATGCGGAACAGCAGCCCGCCCTCGCGCGGGATCAGCAGGATGGAACCGTTCACGGAGTTGATCGCGCACTTGGTGCGGATGTCCGGGAAATCGGTGTCGGCGAGCACGTCCATGACGCCCCACGCGTGGTGGGCGCCCTGGCCGCTGAGCTTGCGACCGATCGCCTTGCGCACGCGGGAGGACGCGCCGTCGCACCCGAGGACGTACTTGGCGCGCACCGTGCGCTCCTCGCCCTCGCGCTCACCGGCGGCGTAGCGCACGGCCACGGGGTACTCCTGGTCCTGGTCGATCTCCAGGTTCACGAACTCGATGCCGTAGTTGGGCGTGATCCGGGCCGGGCCGCGTTCGGCCGAGCGCAGGAAGTAGTCCAGCACCCGGGCCTGGTTCACGATCAGGTGCGGGAACTCGGACACACCGCGGGGATCATCCGCGGGGCGGCCGGTGCGCACGATGTTCTGGGGGTTGGTGGGATCCGGGTTCCAGAAGCACATCTCGCGCAGGCGGTACGCCTCCTACGTGATCTCCTCCGCGAAACCGAAGGCCTGGAAGGTCTCCACGCTGCGGGCCTGGACACCGTCCGCCTGGCCGATCTCCAACCGGTCCGGACGGCGCTCGATCATGCGCGTGTTGACGTCCGGGTACTGGGACAGCTGTGCCGCCGCGATCACACCCGCCGGCCCCGTGCCCACGATCAGCACGTCCATGGTGTCGGTCAGGTCCTCGGGACGGTCCACGCCGTAACCGCGGGGCTCCTCGATCCGGGGATCCTCGGAGACGTATCCGTTCTGGTGAAATAACATGCCTTCTCCTGGTTTGTGCGGTGAACTCGCAGGGTGTTCCCGCAGGTCCCGGGATCCGGGTCCGAGTCGCGGGGCGGCGTCCGTGCTGTGCGGTTCCACCGGTGAGGTCCGTACGGCGGGTGCGGGCCACGTCGCCCGCCCCGGGGTGGTTCGGTGGCATCGAAAGGGTGTGTCACAGATCATATACGATCTGTGTTTCGGGTAACAATTCCAGCTCCATGGTCCTGCCGGGTGCACGGGAATACGGAAACGAGGGGCCGTGCGAGGAACGCCCCGAGGGGGCGGGAGAGGAAGCTCCGGCCCGCTGTGGCGAAGGCCGCAAGAGTGGCCGCCTGGGGGCCCATGGGCTCGAAGAACAAGTGGTTGAACACGAATCCCGCGGCGGAGGCGTAGAGGAAGAAGTCGTACCACTCGATACTGGTACCGATGATGGTTCCGGCCACGACCTTGCGCTGCTCACGACGCGGCGTGGCACTTCTGCCCGTTGTTTCGTGGGTGGTGGGATCGTGGGGCGCCATGTGCGACTCCTTCGTCCGGTGAGTCCAGTTCTCTGGGGTGGGTGCGCCGCCAGGGTGTCCCGGGGG
>NZ_JABFAW010000005.1:0-34337 GCF_017168375.1 Kocuria sp. KRD140 | reverse complement strand
GGTGTCCCGGGGGGGGGGATGGTGTGGTCCGCGCCACTTGCCCAGAATGCATGGATAATATACGATTTCAAATAATATTCTGACGATAACGAGGAGGCGGTGGCCGTGACCGAGAACCCCCAGGACGCTCAGCAGGCCTCATCCGGGACGCCTGAACAGCCGGTTCCCGTGCACCCGGGCAAGATCATCGCGGTGCACGTGGCCTACGAGTCCGTGCGGCGCAGCGCGGTCGCAAGCCTGCCGTCCCGTCCTACTTCCTCAAGCCCGCGAGCTCGCTGGGTGGTTTGGACACCGCGGTGGAGCGCCCCGCCGGTACCGAGCTGCTCGCGTTCGAGGGCGAGGTCGCCCTGGTGATCGGCACGGCGGCGAAGAACGTCTCCCTCGAGGACGCGTGGTCCCCCGTGGCCTCCGTGACCGCTGTCAACGACTGGGGGCTCTACGACCTGCGCGCCGCGGACAAGGGCTCCAACCTGCGTAACAAGGGCCGCGACGGCTACACCTCGCTGGGCCCCTTCCTGATCGACGCCCGTGAGATCTCCCCGGAGCAGCTGCGCGTGCGCACGTGGCGCAACGGTGAGCTGGTCCAGGAGGACACCACTGCGGCGGAAAACATGATCTTCCCGCTCGCCCAGTTCGTGGCGGACCTCTCCCAGCACCTGACCCTCGAGGAGGGGGACGTGATCCTCACGGGCACCCCCGCCGGTTCTTCGGTCGCGCAGCCCGGGGACGTCGTGGAGATCGAGGTGGACGCGCCGGAGGCCGCGGGAGCGCCGTCGTCGGGCCGCCTGATCAGCCACGTGACCGAGGGTGACGAGAGCTTCGACGAGGGGCTGGGCGTCATGCCCGCCGTGGACGACAAGCAGCGCGAGGAGGCGTGGGGTTCCCGCGAGGCCGCGGGTCTGCCGGACTCCGACGCCGCGGCGCTGCCCGAGGCGCTGCGCGCCAAGCTCGAGAAGGCGCCCACGGCCGGGCTGTCCGCGGAGCTGCGCAAGCGCGGACTCAACAACGTGGTGATCGAAGGCGTGTACCCGCAGACGCCCGGCACCACGATGGTCGGCACGGCCAGGACCCTGCGCTTCGTGCCCAACCGCGAGGATCTCTTCACGTCCCACGGCGGCGGGTACAACGTGCAGAAGCAGGTCTTCGACGCCGTCGGCCCGGGTGAGGTGATCGTGATCGAGGCCCGCGGGGCGGCAGGTTCCGGCACGCTCGGTGACATCCTCGCGCTGCGCGCCCAGTTCAACGGCGCGGCGGGAGTGGTCAGCGACGGCGGTGTACGCGACTACGCGGCCGTCGCCGAGATCGGGTTGCCCGTCTTCGCGCAGACCGCGCACCCCGCGGTGCTGGGCCGCCGGCACGTCCCGTGGGACCAGGACGTCGCCGTGGCGTGCGGCAACGCGACCGTGCTGCCCGGTGACGTGATCGTGGGTGACGACGACGGCGTCATCGTGATCCCGCGCGAGCTCGCCGAGGACGTCGTGGACGCCGCCCTGGCCAAGGAGCACGAGGACGCCTGGGTGGCCGAGCGCGTCGCCGAGGGCAACCCCGTCAAGGGGCTCTTCCCGCCCACGGGGCAGTGGAAGGAAGAATTCCAGCAGTGGTTGGCGGAACACCCCGCCTCCGACGACTGACCGACACCCCTAGCGAACCGAGGAATCCGTGACCACGACCACCGGGGCCCCCAGCAAGGCCCAGCGTGCCTACGACTGGATCAAGAGCCAGATCATGACCCAGGCGTTCTCACCCGGCTACCGCCTGGTGCTCGCGAGCATCGCGGAGACCCTGGAGATGTCCGTGGTGCCCGTGCGCGAGGCCATCCGGCGGCTCGAGGCGGAGGGCCTCGTGACCTTCGAGCGCAACGTGGGTGCGCGCGTGTCCATGGTCAACGGTGAGCAGTACCGCTACAGCATGGAGACCCTCGGTCTGTTGGAGGGTGCGGCCACCGCGCTGTCCGCGGAACACATGACCGCGGCGGACCTCGCGCACGCCCGCCAGCTCAACGTCTCCCTGGAGGCGTCCCTGAAGAACTTCGACCCGCAGGCGTTCACCGAGACCAACCACGAGTTCCACCGGGTGCTCGCATGCCGGTGCCCCAACGAACGCCTCAACGACCTCGTGATGGTCGAGTGGGAACGGCTCAACCACCTGCGCACCTCCACGTTCTCGTTCATCCCCGAACGTGCGCGCGCCTCGGTCAACGAGCACTACCACATCCTGCACCTCATCGAGACCCGCGCCCCAGCCGACGCCGTGGAGCGCGCCGTGCGCCAGCACCGTTCCGCGACCCTTCGCAGCTACCTCAGCAGCCGCGCCGACACCCACGAGGAGCCGCAGCGCCGGAGCTCGTGAACCACCGACCCACCCGTACCGATCGGGCCGCCGGCCGGGCGCGCCCGGTCAGGACCGGTCCATCAAGAACACGCAATCAGAAGCAACCCGTCAGAAGTCACCGACTGGAGGAGTCATCCCATGGCAGCTCTGCAGGAGACCACGCCCGAGAACCTTCCCGATTCCATCCGCCACTACATCAACGGCGAATGGGTGGATTCCGTGGACGGGGACACGTTCGAGGTGCTCAACCCCGTGACCAACAAGCCCTATATCAAGGCCGCCTCCGGTAAGAAGGCGGACATCGAGGCCGCCGTGGCCGCAGCTAAGAAGGCGTTCGACGAGGGGCCCTGGCCCAAGATGCTGCCCCGTGAGCGCTCGCGGGTGCTGCACAAGATCGCGGACATCGTGGAGTCCCGCGGTGGCCAGCTCGCCGCCATGGAGTCCTACGATTCCGGTCTGCCCATCACCCAGGCCCTGGGTCAGGCGCGCCGCGCCGCGGAGAACTTCCGCTTCTTCGCGGACCTGATCGTCGCCCAGATCGACGACGCCTACAAGGTCCCCGGCCGCCAGGTGAACTACGTCAACCGCAAGCCGATCGGTGTGGCCGGGTTGATCACCCCGTGGAACACCCCGTTCATGCTCGAGTCCTGGAAGCTGGGTCCGGCCCTGGCCACGGGCAACACCGTGGTGCTCAAGCCGGCCGAGTTCACGCCCCTGTCCGCGTCCCTGTGGCCCGGCATCTTCGAGGAGGCCGGTGTCCCGGCCGGTGTGTTCAACCTGGTCAACGGCTTCGGCGAGGAAGGCTACGCCGGCGACTCGCTGGTCAAGCACCCGGACGTCCCGCTGATCTCGTTCACGGGCGAGTCCCGCACCGGGCAGATCATCTTCGGCAACGCCGCGCCCTTCCTCAAGGGTCTGTCCATGGAGCTGGGCGGCAAGTCCCCGGCCGTGGTGTTCGACGACGCCGATCTGGAGGGCGCGATCAACGCCACGATCTTCGGTGTGTTCTCCCTCAACGGCGAACGCTGCACCGCGGGTTCGCGCATCCTGGTCCAGCGCGGGATCTACGACGAGTTCGTGGAACGCTACGCGGCCCAGGCCAAGCGCGTGAAGGTGGGTCTGCCCTCGGACCCGTCCACCGAGGTGGGCGCGCTCGTGCACCCCGAGCACTACGAGAAGGTCATGTCCTACGTGGAGATCGGCAAGCAGGAGGCCCGTCTGGTGGCCGGTGGCGGTCGCCCCGAGGGCTTCGAGACCGGTAACTACGTGGCCCCCACGGTGTTCGTGGACGTCAAGCCAGACGCCCGGATCTTTCAGGAGGAAATCTTCGGTCCGGTCGTGGCGATCACGCCGTTCGACACCGAGGAAGAAGCCCTGGAGCTGGCCAACAACACCAGGTACGGCCTGGCCGCCTACATCTGGACGAGCGACCTCAAGCGTGCCCACAACTTCGCGCAGAACGTGGAGGCGGGCATGGTGTGGCTCAACTCCAACAACGTGCGTGACCTGCGCACGCCGTTCGGCGGCGTGAAGGCGTCCGGGCTGGGCCACGAGGGCGGCTACCGCTCGATCGATTTCTACACGGACCAGCAGGCCGTGCACATCAACCTGGGCGAGGTGCACAACCCCGTGTTCGGCAAGCAGGAAGACGCCACCGAAGAAATGGACGCCTGAGCGTCCCCCTCCTCTACCAACCCGGTGCCACCCACGAGAAGGACACACCATGACGAATCCCGCTGATCGGACAATGACGTCCTCGGGCTTCTACGTTTCGCAGGAAGCTCCGATTACCACCGACAACCCCATCACGACCCCGTCCGTGCCCGCGCCGGACATCCTGCGCTGCGCGTACATGGAGCTCGTGGTCACGGACCTCGTGAAGTCTCGCGAGTTCTACGTGGACGTGCTGGGGCTCACGGTCACGGAGGAGGACGAGAACACCATCTACCTGCGTTCGATCGAGGAGCTCATCCACCACAACCTGGTGCTGCGCCAGGGCCCCGTGGCCGCCGTGGCCGCGTTCTCCTACCGTGTGCGCACCCCCGAGGACCTAGGCAAGGCCGTGGCTTTCTACGAGGAGCTCGGCTGCCGCGTGGGACGCCGCGCGGAGGGCTTCACCAAGGGCATCGGCGAGTCGGTGCGCGTGGAGGACCCCCTGGGCTTCCCGTACGAGTTCTCCCACGACGTGGAGCACGTGGAGCGCCTGGCCTGGCGCTACGACCTCTACACCCCGGGTGCCCTGGTGCGCCTGGACCACTTCAACCAGGTCACCCCGGACGTCCCCCGCGCTACCAAGTTCATGCAGGACCTGGGCTTCCGCGTGACCGAGGACATCCAGGACGAGCACGGCACGGTGTACGCCGCGTGGATGCGCCGCAAGCCCACCGTGCACGACACCGCCATGACCGGCGGCGACGGTCCCCGGATGCACCACGTGGCCTTCTCCACCCACGAAAAGCACAACATCCTGGCGATCTGCGACAAGCTCGGTGCGCTGCGCCGCTCGGACATGATCGAGCGCGGCCCCGGCCGCCACGGCGTGTCCAACGCCTTCTACCTGTACTTGCGCGACCCGGACGGTCACCGCGTGGAGATCTACACGCAGGACTACTACACGGGTGACCCGGACAACCCCGTGGTCACGTGGGACGTCCACGACAACCAGCGCCGCGACTGGTGGGGCACCCCCGTGGTCCCGTCCTGGTACACGGACGCCTCCCTCGTGCTGGACCTGGACGGCAACCCGCAGGAGGTCGTGGCCCGCACCGAGGAGTCCGAGCTCGCCGCGACCATCGGCGCGGACGGCTTCTCCTACACCCGCCCCTCCGAGGGCGAGGAGTCCATGCCCGAGTGGAAGCAGGGCGAGTACAAGCTGGGTCACCAGCTCTGACCGTTCGGCTTCCACGACCAAGGCGAGGGAGACACCATGCTGGAGAAGGAACGCATCACTAAGATCGCGGACGATCTGGCCGCGGCCGAGCGCGAGCGCACCATGATTCCGCGGCTCACGCAGCAGTACCCGGAGATGACCGTGGAGGACTCCTACGCGGTGCAGAACGAGTGGCGCCGCCGCAGCGAGGCCGCCGGACGTCGGCTGGTGGGGCGCAAGATCGGGCTGACGTCCAAGGTCATGCAGGAGGCCACGGGCATCACCGAACCGGACTACGGGGCGATCTTCGCGGACCAGGTGTACGAGAACGGCTCCGTGATCCGCCATGACCAGTACTCCAACGTGCGCATCGAGGTGGAACTCGCGTTCGTGCTCCGGGACGAGCTGACCGGGCCGAACGTGACCATCTTCGACGTCCTGCGCGCGACCGAGTACGTGGTCCCGGCGCTGGAGATCCTCAGCTCGCGCATCGAGATGGAGGGCCGCACGATCGTGGACACCATCTCGGACAACGCGGCCCTGGGTGGGATGGTCTACGGCGGTAACCCCGTGGCTCCGGACTCCGTGGACCTGCGCTGGGTCTCCGCGCTGCTGTACCGCAACGAGAGCCTCGAGGACACCGGCGTGGCCGCGGCCGTACTCAACCACCCCGCGAACGGTGTGGCGTGGCTGGCCAACAAGCTCGCCGCGCACGACGACACCCTGCCCGCCGGGAGCATCGTGCTGGCCGGTTCCTTCACCAAGCCCATGTGGGTCCACCCCGGGGACACCGTGCACGCCGATTACAGAGATCTGGGGGCCATCACATGTCGGTTCGAGTGAACGATCTGATCCACGCGTTCCGCGCGGAGGACGCTCCCAACCTGCCCGGTGTGCTGCCGAGCCTCAAGGACCTCTTCCCGCTCGCCTCTGACGATCAGCCGGTGATCGGGATGTTCCACTCCTCCGGGGATCCCGCCGCCGCGGAGATCCTGGCCGGGGCCGGTTTCGACTACCTGCTGATCGACGGCGAGCACTCGCCGCTGTCGCTCGAGACCATCCAGTCCGTGCTGCGCGCGATCGCCGCCTACCCCACGCTCGGGGTCGTGCGGGTCCCCGAGAACAGCGAGGTGCTCATCACGCAGTACCTGGACCTCGGGGCCCAGTCGCTCGTGGTGCCCATGGTCGACTCGGTCGAAGAGGCGCAGGCCGCCGCTCGGGCGGTGGCCTATCCGCCCGGGGGTGTGCGCGGCGTCGGCTCCGCCCTGGCCCGCTCCGGCCGGTGGAACCGGATCCCCGGGTACCTGACCCGGGCACGCGAGACCATCACGCTGATCGTTCAGGCGGAGTCCGCCGCTGCCGTGGAGAACGCCGCCGCGATCGCCGCCGTGGACGGCGTGGACGGTGTGTTCATCGGCCCGTCGGACCTCGCCGCGTCCATGGGGCTGCTCGGTCAGCAGACCCACCCGGACGTCGTGGCCGCCGTGAAGCACGTGATCCCGGAGGTGAAGGCCGCCGGCAAGTTCGTGGGCGTCAACGCGTTCGCCCAGGACCAGGCGCGGGACTACCTCGCTTCGGGCGCGGACTTCGTGAACGTGGGCGCCGACGTCGCTCTGCTCGCCGCCGGCAGCAAGGCCCTGCTGGAGGCGTTCCGGAAGTAGCCGCCGAGGGCCAGCGTCGCGCCGCAGCTCTCGGGCCCGGCAGGCCATCCGCGCACTTCGAGGCACTCCGAAGCCACCGGCGATTTCTGGGGCAGCTAAAGCCGGGCACGATTTCCTAGGCACTCCAAAACCACTCGCTCGCCGGATACTGGCTCCAGGGTGCCCAGAATTTCGATACTGGCTTCCGCATACCCCAGAATGCACGCGGCACTGCCTGGAATCTTGTGGCTCAGTCCGTCGCGTGTCAGTCCATGGAAATGCTGTGCAGCATCGCCTGGATGGCGGGGACGTCCGGGTGAGTGGCGACCGTGGTGTTCAGGATGTCGACCAGTTCCTCATCGGTGACGAACCTCCCGGTCGTGTTGACCGGGCCGGTGGAGAACTCGACCCACAACTCGCGACCCGTCTCGCCTCCCGCCAGGCTCACCAGGCCGGAGGAGTTGACCTGTGAGAGGCCGAAGAGCACGGAGTCCTCGTCCGGACCCTTGGCGCTGCGGAGGTACGCGGAGTACGTGCTCACCTGCGCCCCGATGTCCTCGGACAACTGTGTGGTCTCACCGGGCACCGTGTAGCGGGGGGACGTGAACCAGTCCTCGCGCAGCGGTCGTACGTCCGTGGTGGCGATCCGACCCATCGCCTGACCCGTGGGGCTCGTGAGCTCCAAGTACCCCTGATCCGTCTTCGCGGTCCACGAGGCGGGGTACTTCATGTTGAAGGCCCCGTCCGGCGCGGTGTAGGTCTCGGACAGGGCGATCGTGTCACCTGTCTGGTCGCCCGGTGCGGGCTCGGTCGGTTCAGTGGTGGCGCCGGGCGCCCCAACCGGTTCGGAACTCGCATCCGACGCCGAGGGCGTGGATGGTGCGGTCGTTCCGGAGTCCCCGGGCTGTGTCGCCGACGGCGCGGCGGACCCCGCAATCGACGTCGCCGTCCCGCCCGATTGCGGCGGTGCGGTGCTGTGCGTGGTGGTGTCGGAGCTCGTGGGGGTGGCCGCGCCGTTCGACGCGGTGCACCCCGTCAGAGCGAGGGCGGACGTGATACCGAGGGTGATGGCCCAGCTGCGGGCTGTGTTGTGTGTCATGGCACCAGCGTGGATCCGAGCCATGTTGTTTGCAATAGTGAACAATAAAGTGTGATGCACCTGTGATGTAGGACACCTCCGTGTTTGCCCATGTCGCAGGGGTGTTCTCGAGTGATCGGATCGGCGCGCCCACTCGGATCACCCGCCGAAAAACATCAGTGCGGTCATCCCGGCAACCCACCGGAATGACCGCACCGGCCACTCTCCCCGCGCTCTTTGCCCCGCCCCGACGAACGGCCGGCGGGTCGTCTCTAGTCGACGGCCCGGATGGACTTGAGGATCGCGTCCACCGTGCCGGCCTCGTCCGTCTCGTTGATCTGATTGACCAGCTTGACCCCTTGGCTCTGGGACAGCGGTCGGTTCCCCTTGTTCACGGGGGCGTAATAGAACTCCGCCCACAGTTCGTCCCGCTTGTCCCCGCCCGGGAGGGACACGATGCCCTGGCTGTCGGACTCCGTGAGCCCCCACAGGACCGAATCGCTGCGCTCGCTGTGCGGCGGGGCCGGGACGTAGGTGGAGTACGTGAACACCTGGGTGCCCACCTGCTTGCTCAACCCGGTTTCCTCCCCGATCAGGGGGTGGGTGGGGCGGGTGAACCAATCGCCCTTGGGGGGTCGGACCTTGGTGGATGCCACCTTGCCCTGGACCTTCCCGTCCGGGCTGGTCAACTTCAGGTACCCGTTGTCCTTCTGGACCTTCCAGGACTTGGGGTACTTCACCGTGAACAGTTTCGCCGGATCCGTGTAGGTCTCCGTGAGCTCGTAGACGTCCGCGCTGTGGTCGGCATCCGGAGTGGCACTCGTCCCGAACTGCGCCTCACCGGACGGCGAGTCACCGGTCTGGGGCTGTGTGCCGCTCGCGTCGGTGCTCGTCTGCTCCCCACCCTGCGGCGTGCTCCCCTGGGTGGCCCCGGCGGCGTCGTTGCCCGGGCCGGAATCGTTGCTGGACCCGCATCCGGTCACTGCGAACGCCCCGACCAGGGCAAGGGTGGTCATCCATGTTCGAGGTGATGTCGTCTTCGCCATAGCAAACAGGCTGACAACTTGTCCGGGTCGCTGCAATGCCACATCCGCGTTGTAATCAACCCGTGATTTTTCATTTTCATAGAACGCAGTTCCGTCCCCGCGTAATCCCACGATGACCTGGGAGAACGCGGTTCACGGCGACGTCGAACTCTTAAGGGGACAACACTGTCCCTTTTGGGGGACAAGGAGCGAAGTGTCCGTGAACATTGCGGCGTCAGCGTGTGGGGGAGCCGGGTCCGAGCGGGATGCCCAGGCCCCACCAGGCCAGGAAGAACAGGAACCACACCACGATCATGGCCAGGGACAGGGGTAGCACCATGGACATGAGAGTGCCGATCCCGGCCTTGGGGTACCAGCGCTGGATGAAGCCCAGGGTCATGGCGAAGAACGGGTTCAGCGGCGAGAGCACGTTGGACGGGGAATCCCCGATGCGGAACAGCATCTGCGTGGTCTCCGGGGGGATGGACAAGTACATGAACATGGGCACCAGCACGGGCGCGGTGAGGGTCCACTGCGCGGAGCCGGACGTGATGAACAGGTTGATCACGGAGATCAGCACCACCATGCCTGCGAAGAGCACCACGGGCGGGACCCCGGCGGAGCCGAGCACCCCGGCGGTCTTGATGGCCAGTACGGTGCCCATGTTGGACCAGTCGAACCACGCGATGAACTGGGCGGCCGCGAAGAACAGCACGATTAGGGGTGCCACCTGGGTGATCGCGGAGGCCATCATGGGCGGCACGTCCGAGGCCTTGTCGATGGTCCCGGCCACGGTCCCGTAAGCGATACCGCACACAAAGAACAGCAGCCCGATGGGCACCGCGACACTGCTGATCAGTACCGAGGTCAGGGGGGTGCCGTCCTCCCCGGGGAACGGTGTGCCGGGGATGAACAACAGGGTGAAGTAGATGCCCAGGCCCGCGACGAGCGTTCCCACGGCGGCCCACAGGGCGGTGGTCTCCCGCCGGGACGTGACCGTCAGGGTCTGGGCCGTGAAGGTCTCGGCGTGCTCGCCGTCGCCGGCCTCGGCCGCCCGTGCGGCCTCCGCCTCGGAGCGTTCCGCCGCGTGGTACTTCTTGGTCATCCGGGTCAGGACGGTCTCCGAGACCAGGGTGATCACGAGCGCCAGCACCACGGCGGAGGCCGCGGAGAAGAAGTAGTTGGCGATGGGGGAGACCGTGTACTCGGGATCCACGAGCTGCGCCGCGGACTGGGTGATCCCGCCCACCAGCGGATCGGTCAGGTTGACCACCAGCGAGGCGTTGAAGCCGGCCGAGGACGAGACGAACGCGATCACCGCGCCCAGCACGGCGGAGCGGCCGGCCGCCTTGAACGCCGCCGCGCCCAGGGGGATCAGCACCACCACGATCGCGTCCGAGGCCACGGAACCGGTGACACCCGTGAGCGCGAGCACGAACGTGAGCCATCCCGCCGAGACGCGGGAGACCACGAGTTTCACCGCGGTGTTGATGAGCCCGCTGCGTTCGGCGACGGCCACGCCCAGCAAAACCGTGATCACCACGCCCAGGGGCGGGAAGGAGGCGAAGTTCTCCACGGCGTCGCCCACCATGGCCTGCAGCCCCTCGGACGTCAGCAGGTTGTGAACGGTCTCCACGTCCCCGGTCGCGGGGTTCTGCGCGGTGACACCGGCCGTCGCGAGTACGGCGGACAGCACCGCCACGAGACCGGCGAGAATCACGAAGAGCCAGAACGGGTGCGGCAACTTGTTGCCCACCCACTCGACGCCGTTCAGGAACCGCAGCAGTGCGCCGTCGCGCCCGGACGTTCCCGAGGGCGGTCGGCCGCCGGGCGCGGGGTCCCGCCCCGGGCCGAGGGCGGGCGAGCTGCCGGCCGCGGCATGCACGGTGAACGAAGGGTCGGTCATGGCCCGGTTCTTTCGTGGTCGGGGACGCGGCACCTGCGGTGCCCGGAAAGCCCGAGACTATCAAGGCCACGCAAACACGAGCGCCCGGTCGAACGGGTGTCCGACCGGGCGCGCTTGGGGGACCGCCGTCAGTTGTTCGGCAGGTCCTTGGGTGTGAGGTAGCGCTCGCCGTCCTCGGTGGTCTCGAGGTCGTAGTCGCGTTCCTGCTCCTGGACACGGTCCTCGACCATGTGCGAGTGCCGCACGGGTTCGATGTCCGGCATCTCCTCGGAGCGCTGGTACTGGGCGTTGCCCTCGTCGTCGACCTCGCCGTCCACGTCCGGGCGGTCGGCGGGGTTCGCGGAGATGTTCGGGTTGGGATCCCCGGGCCTGGGCTGGAACTTCCGCGTTCCGGCCAGCGCCTCCGAATCGACATCGCGGGCGCTCTGCTCGTCCACGGTGCCCTCGCCCACGTTGGGGAAGCCGGTCTCCTTCAACGCCTTGGGCGGCTTGCCGTGGTCCGCGGCGTGGTCATCACGCACGACGTCGCGGTCGTCACGGACGCTGCGCTCCTCGACGACGCTGCCGCGATCGGTCGCGTTCACCGCGCCGTCGACGGTGCCCGGATCGGTGGCGCCCGCCGGGGGGACGCTGGTGCGACGGACCGCGCCGGGTTGGTCGGGGTCCCCTTCCGCGGAACTCTCATCCGGTTGGGTGTCGCGGCCGGCGCGGGAGTCGTCGTGGCCCTGCACGGTGGTGGGCTGGTCGGGATCGTCGATCTGACCGGCGGACGCGATGGGATCCGGGTTCTCGGGTTGCTGAGTCATGACGTGTCTCCTGTACTGTCCGTGGCGCTAACCACTGTGGTGCTTCCCATCTTGGCACCCAGGTGGGGAAACCGTAAGTACCGTGAGGGATGGTTCAGCCCTGAGGAGACGTCTCCACGGGGCGGTCCGTGTGGGAGTACTGGGACCAGCTCCCGGGGAACAGCCGTCCCGTGCCGAGTCCGGCGTGCTCGGCCACGAGGAGGTTGTGGCACGCCGTCACACCGGAGCCGCAATAGGAGATCATGTGGTGCGCGTCCGTGACCCCCGCGCGCTCGAATCGCTCCCGCAACTGCTCCACCGGTTGCAGGGTCTGTCGCTCGGTCAGGTGCTCACGGCACGGGACGTTCACGGCGCCCGGGATGTGGCCGGAGCGCGGATCCACGGGATCGGGGGTGTTGCCCGCGAACCGCGTGCGGTCGCGCGCGTCCACGACCAGTGGGCCGTGGACCGCCTCGTCGATGCTCGCGAGCGCGTCGGGCGGCCACGGCACCGGGGTGAAACGTGCCTCGGGGAGGACCGTGCGGCGTCGTTCCAGCTCGCCGGAGCCTGCGGCAGACAGGCCGCCGTCGAGCAGCGCGGCGCGGTGGCCCGTGGTGCGCAGCATCCAGATGAGGCGCGCGGCCATGACGTTGCCGGCGTCGTCGTACGCGACCACCGTGGTGTCATCGCCGATGCCCGCCCGGGACATCGCCGCGGCGAAATCCTCGGGGGTGGGCAGCGGGTGCCGACCCTTCTCCGGGGAGGCCGGGGCCGCGAGCGCGGTGGCCACGTCCACGAATACCGCGCCGGGCAGGTGTCCCTGCAGGTAGGCGGCCTCCGCGCTGCGTCCGTCCAGGTACATGCGGGCGTCCGCGAGCACCACGTCCTCGCGGTGCTCGGCGAGCCAATCGGGTGATACGAACGGGTCCATGACAGTCTCCCCACTTCCTGCGACGACGTCCTCCGACGACGACGCCGCGTGCTGTCTCCCAGCCTAGGCCCGGTACGTGCGTCCCTTCACGAGGAACGCGGGATGACCGATAAGCGCCGATTATGGCAGGAGGTGGTCACCAGCTCTGTTCCTGCTCGAGCGCGGGATCCGGACCCACGGCGTCCCCGGGTCGCGCCCACGTGGCGGGGTCCAACAGGACGTCCTTGACGCGCAGGGCGGCGGGGGACAGTGGTTGCTGCGTGCGCCAGCCGACGACGGCGGTCTGGTGCGCCACGCTCTCCCGCACCTTCCGGATCACGCATTTGGCGCCCATGATCTCCCGCACCTGCTCGGGCACGAGCGCCACCCCGCGCCCGGCCGCCACGAGCGGGACACATGTTTGCAGCGTGGACACCTCCGTGACGGTCTCCGGGCGGGTCGTGGGGCGTTCGCGCCACACGTTGGCCAGTAACTCCGGCAGCCCGGACAGTCCCGGGTAGCGGGCGGGCACGAGCCACGTCTCGGACGCCAGGTCCGCCAAGGAGACATAAGGCGGCAGGGTGTCCATGCTGCGCGGCAACAGCACCACGAGCGGCATGGTCAGCAGGGGTTCCAGGGAGAGGTCCGCGCCGTGGATCCGCCGCAGGGCGGAGACGTCCGAGGTCAGGACGACCCCCAGATCGATCACGCCCTCGTGCAACGTGCGCAGTGTGATGTCCGGGGAGGGGTCCCGCAGGTCGATGTCGATGTCCGGGGCCGCGCTCTCCAGGATGTTCAGCGCGTGCGGCAGGTGCCACCACTCGAACGCGGGTGCCACGGACAGCGTGACCTGACCCCGCCGACCCTGGGCGATCGACCGCATGCGCGCTGTGGTGGACGCGAGGTCGTGCAGGATGCGCCGGGCGTCCGTGGCGAGTTGTTTGCCGGCCTCGGTGGGCCGGGTGCCGCGTGCGCCGCGGTGCAGCAGCGGCACGCCGCATTCCTTCTCGAGTTGCTTCACGGTGTTGCTCAGAGCCGGTTGCGTGATCCGCAGGGCCGCGGACGCGGCAGTGAAGCCCTGGTGGTCCACGACCGCGAGGAAGTACGTGAGCTGGCGCGTATCCATAATGTGTCCTTATGTCTGCCCAGAAAAAATTGTATTGGATCTATGGATATGGTGTGCACCACACTGGAAGGACATCAGGATCATCCAGTCAAGGCAGGTTTCCCATGTCCATCCAGCGTTCCGACTCAGCGCCCCGGCCGATGGTCTTCGAGCACACGACCCTGGGACAACGTGTCCTGTTCGGCTCGGGCAAGGCCGCCGAAAACCTCGCGGCCGAACTCGACCGCCTCGGCGCCACGCGCCCCATGATCATCGCGGGGGAGCACGAAGCGGAGCTGGTCCGGCAGGTCGCCGAGCGTGCGCAGCCCGCCCTGACGTGGAACGACGTCGTCCAGCACGTCCCCGTGGAACTCGCCGAGCGCGCGCGGGACGCCGCACGCGAGGCGGACGTGGACGCGCTCGTCACCGTGGGCGGCGGCTCCACCACGGGGCTGGGCAAGGCCATCGCACTGACGTCCGGGCTGCCCCTCCTGGCCGTGCCCACGACCTACGCGGGCTCCGAGGCCACGAGCATGTGGGGTATGACGGAGGACCGCACCAAGTCCACCGGCCTGGACCCCAAGGTGCTGCCCGAGGCTGTGATCTACGACGCCGAACTCTCGCGTTCCCTGCCCGTGGGCCTGTCGGTCGCGTCCGGGCTCAACGGACTCGCGCACTGCGTGGACTCGCTGTGGGCGCCCAAGGCCGATCCCATCAACCAAGCGCATGCGCTCGAGGGTGCGCGGGCACTCGCGATCGCCCTGCGGGGGATCGTCAAGGACCCCGAGGACATGCACGCCCGTGAGCAGGCGCTCTACGGCTGCTACCTCTCCGCACTGTCGTTCGCGTCCGCGGGCTCGGGGATCCACCACAAGATCGCGCACGTGCTCGGGGGGACGTTCAACCTGCCCCACGCCGAGACCCACGCGACCGTGCTGCCGCACGTCCTGGCGTTCAACGCCCCGGCCGTCCCGGAACTCGCCGGTCGCCTCGCCGCCGCGCTCGGGTACGAGGGCACCGTGGCCGGTGGGGAGGCCCGGGCCGCCAACGACGCACTGGCCGCACTGCGGAAGGACCTGGACGCACCCCGGGCGCTGTCCGACGTCGGCTTCACCGAGGAGGACGTTACCGAGGCCGTGGAGCGCTCGCTCAAGGCCATCCCGGAGTCCAACCCGGTCACGCCCACGACCGAGAACCTCACCGTGCTGTTGCGCGCGGCCCTGCAGGGGGAGAACCCCTCGGTGGTCACGGCCGCGACCGGTGACGCGCCCGACAGCACCGAGAGTGAGGAGCAGTGCCAGCGCGAAGCGCAACTCACCGAACAGGTCCTGGCGTCCTTCGACGAGTCCCCCGACCAGCGCCTCGCGGAGGTGCTGCGCAGCGTCGTGACCCATGCCCACGCCGTCGTGCGCGAGACCCGGCTGACCGAGGACGAGTGGAACGCCGCGATCAAGTTCCTCACGGACGCGGGGAACATCACCACGGACACCCGTCAGGAATTCGTGCTGCTCTCGGACGTGCTGGGCATCTCCATGCAGACCATCGCCGTGAACAACCGGGCCTACGAGGACGCCACGGAAGCCACCGTGTTCGGCCCGTTCTTCGCCCAGGACGCCCCGCGTATCGACCAGGGCGAAGACATCGCCGGGGGTGCCCCGGGCCAGCCGTGCTGGGTCGAGGGAACCGTCAAGGACACGGACGGCAACCCCGTGGCGGGTGCGCGCATCGAGGTGTGGGAGGCGGACGACGAGGGTCTGTACGACGTCCAGCACACCGACGGCCGGGTCTACGGCCGCGCATGGCTCGAATCCAACAACGATGGGACGTTCCGCTTCTGGGGCCTCACACCCACCCCGTACCCCATCCCGCACGACGGGCCCGTGGGCAAGATGCTGCAGAGCACCGGGCGCTCGCCGTACCGCGCCGCCCACCTGCACTTCATGGTCTCGGCCCCGGGGCAGCGCACGCTCGTGACCCACATTTTCGTGGAGGGGGATCCGCAACTCGGGGCCGGCGACTCGGTGTTCGGCGTCAAGGACTCCCTGATCAAGACGTTCGAGACGCATGACGCGAACGAACCCACCCCGGACGGTCGCCGCCTGGACGAGAGCTGGGCCAGCACCCGCTTCGACGTGGTGCTCGCCCCCGAGGACGTCTGAGCCCACCCCTTTCCCCTCCACCGCGAGCGCCGTGCCGTCACGGCGCCGCCGGATCGTCCTCCGCCGTGGTCGCGGACGGCACCGAGCTGCCCGTGGACGAGCGGGACGCCGAGCTGTACTACCGTCCGACGACGCGCCCCGGCTCGCGGCTGCCCCACGCGTGGCTCGGGCTCGCCGACCCGCGGGAACCCAGCGTGTCCACGCACGACATCTGCGGGCACGGCCGGTTCACGGTGCTCACCGGGATCAACGGCGCCAAGTGGGCGGACGCCGCCGAACGGGTGGCCGAGGAGCTTGGCATCCCGCTCACGGCCCACGTGATCGGGCCGGAGCAGGAATACGAGGACCTTTACGGTGACTGGGCCGGACTGCGCGAGGTCGCGGACGACGGCATGGTGCTCGTGCGCCCCGACAACCACGTGGCCTACCGTTCGCACGGGATGGTCGAGGATCCCGCGGCCACGCTGACCGAGACGCTGCGCGCGGTGTTGGGCAGCGGGGAGGGTGCGCTTCAGGGCGGCCGGAGCTCCGTGAGTGCTCGCGACGCTTCCGAGCAGGACTCCAGGGGCGCTTCCGAGCAGGGAACGCGGGACGCTTCTCAGCAGGGGGCGCGGGCATGAACGCCGCACCGCGGCCACTGAGTCGGGAGGACGCCTCCCGTTACGCCACGCGCGTGACCCTGCTGGGGACCTCCGGTGGGCCGCCGTGCACGGGACGGCTCCGACCGGGTGGGCATCTCCACGCTGCTCACCGTGAACGGTTCGCAGTACCTCATCGACTGCGGTGAGGGGTGGGCCCGTCCTACCGCCGCTCCGGGGAGTCCACTCCCGGGTACCGTGGAGCATGACCAAAAAACTGATGACCGCCCGCCGCAGGGCCCACCGCGCCGCGCTGTTCACCGGATTGGCACTCACGGGGATGGGGACCTTGCACCTCGTGAAACCGGAACCGTTCGACCACCTGATCCCCGAACAGCTGCCCGGCACCGCCCGGCAGTGGTCCATCGGCTCAGGATTCGCGGAACTCGGGACCGCCGCGCTGCTGCTCATCCCCGCCACACGCAAGGCCGGCGGGGTGGCCGCGGCCGCCCTGTTCGTGGGCGTGTGGCCCGGCAACTTCAAGATGGCGTGGGACTGGCGCCACGCGTCCGCCGCGAAGCAGGCGATCTCCCTCGGCCGCCTCCCGCTGCAGATCCCCATGATCATGAGCGCGGTCAAGATCGCCAAGAACGCATAGGTCCCGGGGCCGCCCCGCACCCGCGGGTGGCCGGGTGGTTCCGCGTGAGACGCGCCGTCGACATCCGCGCGGAGACGGCCCCTGCGCCCCGGCAGCGCTTCCGGACCCCTGCGCCGCCCGGCTACCGTGACTGATATGCGTATCGCACTCGGCCAGTTGCTTAGCACCCACGACTCGCAACACAACCTCGAGCGCGTCCGCGAGCTCGCGCGCCGCGCGGGGGAGGACCGCGCGGATCTCCTCGTGCTGCCCGAGGCCACGATGTTTGCGTTCGGTCGCAGCCTCAGGGACGTGGCCGAACCTCTCGATGGCCCATGGGCCACGGCGGTCTCCGAGCTCGCGCGTGAGCACTCGGTCGCGATCGTCGCCGGCATGTTCACCCCCGGCGACGGTGATCGCGTGCGCAACACCGCGGTGATCGCCCTCCCGGACGGCACCGTGCGCGGCTACGCCAAGATCCACTTGTACGACGCCTTCGGCTTCCTGGAGTCGGACACCGTGGACCCCGGCGACGAACCGGTCACCTTCTCCGCGGGCGGCCTCACGGTGGGGGTCGCCACGTGCTACGACATCCGCTTCCCGCGTCTGTTCACGCGTTTGGCGCACGACGGCGCCGTGGTCACCGTTCTCGGCGCGTCCTGGGGGGACGGGCCGGGCAAGGTCGCGCAGTGGGAACTGCTGGCACGCGCGCGAGCCCTGGACACGACGTCGTACGTGGTGGCCGTGGGACAGGCGAACCCCGAGTCGGTGGGGGAGGAGAACCCGGACAAGGCGCCGCGTGGTGTGGGGCACAGCCTGGTGGCCGCGCCGGACGGTTCCGTGGTGGCGCGGCTGGGAGACGCCCCGGACTACACGGTCGTGGACCTGGACCCGGAGCTCGTGGAGCGGACGCGCAAGGCCATCCCGGTGCTGCGCAACGCGCGCGAACTCTGAGACCCGGGAAGCTGTGCGCGGTGGGTGAACGAGCGCTGACAAGGCTCGCGGTCCGTGCCTACAGTGAGCAGTAGCACGTCATAAGCCCCTGCCTTGTGGGCGTGGACCGTCATACTCGAGCAGTCCGGAGGTCAGAATCATGGCTGATGCCACTCAGAACAACCACCCCGTCCGCTTCGCCGTGGTGGGCGTGGGACAGATCTCCCAGCAGGCGTTCATCCCCGGGCTCTCCCGGATCGAGGACGCGGAGCTCGCGGCACTGGTGACCTCGAGCCCGGAGAAGGCGGAGGTGCTGGGTCAGGAATTCGGTGTGGCCACCTACTCCTACGAGGAGTACCCGGCGCTGCTGGAGTCCGGTGACATCGACGCCGTGTACGTGGCCACTCCCGTCTTCCGCCACCGCGAGTTCGCGGAACCCGCGCTGGAGGCCGGGATCCACACCCTGCTCGAGAAGCCCATGGCCACCTCCGTGGAGGACTGCCAGGCCATCACCGATGCCGCGAAGCAGAGCGGGGCCACCCTCATGGTCGCCTACCGGCTGCACCAGGAACCCGCGACCGTGGAGATGATCGAGAAGGTCCGTGACCAGCAGGTCATCGGTGACCCGCGGTTCTTCACCGCGACCTTCTCCCAGGACATCACGGAGGAGAACCACCGCGGTCACTCGGGCTACTGGGGTGGGCCCATCCCCGACATGGGCACCTACCCGCAGAACATGGTCCGCAACCTCTTCCACGACGAACCCGTGGAGGTCTACGCCAAGGGAGTCCGCACCCCGGGCCGCGAGTTCAACTTCGACGACACCGTGGCCGTGACCCTCACCTTCCCGGGTGAACGGGTGGCGCAGTTCACCATCAGCTACGCCTCCGAGTCCGCCGAGCGGTTCACCGTGGCCGGGACCAAGGGCGAGATCAGCGCGCAGCCGTGCTTCGGTTTCGGTCCGGGCGTGGGGATCGAGTACACGCTCACCCAGGAGGGCTCCTCCGAGAGCTTCGCCCACGACCCCGTGGAACAGTTCGGTGGCCAGACCCAGTACTTCGTGGACTGCCTGCGCCGGGGCGAGGCCCCGGAACCGGACGGCGAGGAGGGCATGCTGGACGTGCGCGTGAACGAGGCCGTCCTCGAATCGCTCGAGACCGGCCGCCCCGTCACGCTCGAGCCCTATCAGCGGGAACGGACGGTGACCTCCGAGCAGGTCCGCCGCGTCACCCCCGCGGACGAGCCGGAGGACGACGAGCTCGTGGACCAGGTTCCCCAGAACGGCTGATCTCCCGCATCCTGGGCCCCTCGACGAACGGACAGCACTGCCATGACACACCAGTACATCCATGAGACACGGTTGTCCCAACCCCGGGAGCAGGTCTTCGCGTGGCACGAGCGCCCCGGCGCCCTGCCTCGCCTGACCCCGCCGTTCGGTGGGGGCCCCGACCAGGTGCGCCAAGCGCCGTCGGACGGGATCGAACCGGGCTCGGAAGCCAAGCTGGGGATCTCCGTGCCCGGGACGTTCGGCATGGTGCACCTGCCCTGGACAGCCGAACACGGTGAGTGGGATCCGCCGCGGTACTTTACGGATCGCATGGTCAGCGGGCCGTTGGGGGAGTGGGAGCACCGGCACGTCTTCGAGGAGACGGAGAACGGCGGGACCCTGGTCCGGGACCAGGTCACGGTGCGCCCACTGCCGGAGTGGGCGGGCAAGCTCAACGACCTGGGTGAGCGCGTGATGACGCCGCAGCTCGAGCGGATCTTCGCCTACCGGGAACGCCAACTGCGTGCCGACCTGGACTTCCACGACCAGCACGACGGGCCCCGGCTCACCATCGCGGTGGCCGGTTCCTCCGGGCTCGTGGGCACCCAGGTGTGCGCGCTACTCGAAACGGGCGGGCACACGGTGCTCCGCCTCAAGCGCGGCGGCGCCACCGGTGAAGGTGTCATCGGCTGGGACCCGGACGAAGGGGTGCTGAACCCGCGCGATCTGGAGGGGGTCGATGTCGTCGTCCACCTGGGCGGCGAAAGTATCGCTACGCGTTTCACGCCCGCGAAGAAGCACGAGATCATGCGCTCGCGCGTGGACAGCACCAACCTGCTCGTGCGCGCGCTGGGCCAGGTGTCGGCCGAGAAGCGCCCGCGCGCGCTGGTGGTCGCCTCCGCGATCGGTTACTACGGCACCGGGCGGGGGGACGAGATCCTCACGGAGGACTCCGCGTCCGGGGACGGTTTCCTCGCGGAGGTGTGCCGGGAGTGGGAACGTGCCGCGCACGGGGCCGCCGTGTACGGCATGCGCGTGGTCAACGTCCGCACCGGTCTGGTGCTCTCACCCACGGGTGGCCTGCTGAAACCGCAACTGCCCCTCATGGAGGCCGGTCTGTCCGGGCCCATGGGCGGCGGGAAGCAGTGGCAGAGCTGGATCGGCCTGGACGACATGGCCGGCGCCGTGGCCCACCTTGCGCTGAGCGACGACGCTGAGGGCCCGTTCAACGTGGCCGCCCCCGAACCCGTGCGGCAGAAGGAGTTCGCCAAGACCGTGGCCGGTGTGTTGCACCGCCCCGCGGTGGTCCCCACACCCCTGGCCGGTCCCAAGGCCGTTCTGGGGGCGCAGGCCACCGAGGAACTCGTGGCGGCGAGCCACCGGGTGGACGTCGGCAAGCTCCTGGCCAGCGGGTACCGGTTCCGCAACGAGGACCTGCGCAGCTGCGCCGAGCACATCCTGGGGCGCACCCGCTGAGGCTGAGCCCGCCGCTCAGGTGTGAACGCGGAACACCGCGGGGGCAGAGCTCCACCGGTTGGGCGGTGTCCCTCTCCTCCCCGGGAGCGGATTCGGTATCCTTTTCCCGTGACATCTCAACACAACCGGCCCGCAGCGTACTTTGGTGCGCTCCCCTCGGCCGATGACAAGGAGTCGGACAGTCCCGGGCAGCGCCGCTGCTCCCCTGACATCCGCTCGTTCGGTTCCCCGTTCCCTTCCCGCGCCGATGCGGTGTGCATTGAGGTGAGCTGGTGCTGACGGCCTGGCTGCTCCTCCTCGTCTTTCTCCTGCTGGTCCTCGCCAACGCCCTGTTCGTGGCGGTCGAGTTCTCGTTCCTCACAGTGGACCGCCAAGCGGTCCAGCGCGCGGAGGCCGAAGGCGACAAGCGCGCCAAGACCATCGAGCAGAGCCTCAAGAAGACCTCCACCAACCTTTCCGGTGCCCAATTGGGCATCACCGTCACGAGCCTCCTGGCGGGCTTCCTCACCGGTCCCAGTCTGGGCACCCTGTTCAGCGAGGGCCTCGGGTGGACCGGCGTGCCCGACGCCGCTGCGGTGGGTATCGCGACCACCGCCGCGTTCATCGTCGCGACCTTCACGCAGATGGTGTTCGGTGAACTCGTCCCCAAGAACTGGGCCATCGCGGACCCCCTGCGGGTCACCCACGTGGTCGTGCTGCCGCAGAAGATCTTCATGGTGGTCTTCGGCTGGCTCGTGACCATGCTCAACAGCTCCGCGAACGCGGTGCTGCGCATGCTCGGTTTCACGCCCACGGAGGAAGTGGCCAACGCGCGTACCGCGGAGGAACTCGCGTCCGTGGTGAGCCGCTCCGGGCGTGAGGGCACGTTGGACGCGGGCACCGCGGAACTCGTGGCCCGGTCCATCGAGTTCGGTGACCGCACAGCCGCGGACGTGATGCGTCCCCGCCCCCGAGTCACCTTCCTGGACGCGGACGACACCGTGGAGCACATGCTGCTCACCGCGTCCGAGTCCGGTCACTCCCGGTTCCCCGTCACGGGGGAATCGGTGGACGACATCGTGGGCGTGGTGCACTACACCCACGCGCTCGCGGTTCCGTTCGAGGAACGCGCGGTGCTACGCGTCGCGGACGTGTGCGTCCCCGCGGACGTGGTCTCCGAATCCATGACCCTGGACCCGCTCATGCGTCAACTGCGCAACAAGGGTCTGCAACTGGCCGTGGTCGTGGACGAGTACGGCGGCACCGCGGGCATCGTGACCCTGGAGGATCTCATCGAGGAGATCGTGGGGGAGATCGACGACGAGCAGGACACCCGGGTGCAGCGCTTCCGCCGCACCCGCGACGGTGGCCTGGTGGTCTCCGGACTGCTGCGCCCGGACGAACTGGGCGACGTGCTGCGCGTGGACATGCCCGAGGGCGAGGAGTCCGACACCCTGGGCGGTCTCATCGCCGAGGAACTGGACCGGCTGCCCAGCGTGGGCGACAAGCTCACCCTGGAAGCGATCGACCACATCCACCGCGACGACGACGACCTGCCCACCAAAGCGCAGATCCACCTGGCCGTGGTGCGCATGGACCAGCACCGCGTGGACCGCATCATGGTGCACCGCGAAGGCGGCAATCCGGACGAACGGGGCGGTTCGACGTCGTCCACGTCCTGGCGCCCACCCGGGCGACCGGACCCGCTGGGCGGTGAGAACCGCGACCCCGAGACCGCGGAGGAATTCCGGGTCTCGCACGGCGACCGTGTGGGCGCCGCCGGTTTCCACCGGGACGAGGACGTGTCCGTGGAGGACCCGCGTGAGGAGCAGCAGCGATGACCACGAGTACCGCCATCATCGTCCTGGTCCTGCTTCTGGCGGGCAACGCCTTCTTCGTGGCCAGCGAGTTCGCGATGGTATCGGCCCGCCGCGACCAGCTCGAACCCCGCGCCTCGGACGGATCCAAGTCCGCGAAGTACGCCCTCAAGGGCATTGAGAACGTGTCCGTGTCCCTGGCCGCCACCCAGCTGGGGATCACCGCGTGCTCCCTGCTGATCGGTGCCGTGGGTGAACCCGCGATCGCACACCTTATTGAGATGCCCCTCGAGGCCGCGGGCGTGCCGTCCGCTCTGCTGCACCCGATCGCCCTAGCGATCGCGCTGCTGATCGTGACCTTCCTGCACATGGTCCTGGGCGAGATGGTGCCCAAGAACATCGCCATCGCGGTCCCCAGCCGCGTGGCCCAGGTGCTCGGCCCCGTGCTGCACGGCTTCGTGGTGGTCTTCCGCCCCACCATCTGGGTCATGAACGAGACGGCCAACCACCTGGTGCGCTGGCTGTTCAAGGTGGAGCCCAAGGACGAGGTCGCCTCGGCCTTTACGTCCGATGACGTCCGCGGTTTCGTGGCCGAGTCCGGCCGTGAGGGCCTGCTCGACACCGACGAGATCCGATTGCTCACGGGCGCGCTGAACTTCGAGAACAAGACTGCCGCCGACGTCGCCCTGCCCCTCGCGGGCATGCGCACCGTCCCGGCCGACATCACCGTGGCCGGGGTCGAGCAGTTGTGCGCGGAGACGGGCTTCTCGCGCTTCCCCGTGCGGGACGTGAACGAGCGGCTCATGGGCTACGTCCACACGAAGGACGTGCTGGGGCTGCCGGAGACCGCCCGGGAGCAACCGATCCCCGCGGCCATCATCCGCCGCTTCGCGCGCGTGGCCCCGGAGGACAAGCTGCGCAAGGTCACCCGCACCATGCAGGCCAACGGCGCGCACTTCGCGCTGCTCGGCCAGGTGGCCCGGGACTCGCGCACCACGGACGAGTCCGTGTACATCGTGGCGCTCGAGGACGTGCTGGAGGAACTCGTGGGCGAGGTCCGCGACGCCACCTCCAAGGCCGATCAGGACTCCGCCGCGTGAGCCCGCGGAAGCTGTACCGGATCGCCGCGACCGCCGAGGCCGTCACGTGGGCGCTGCTGATCCTGGGCATGATCGCCAAGTACGGATTCGGTGCCGGTGACCTCCCCGTGCGCCTGGCCGGGGGGATCCACGGGTTCGTGTTCCTGAGCTACTGCGTCTCCACCGTGGTGGTCTGGACGGACCGGCGCTGGCCGGCCGCCACGGGCGTGCTGGGCCTCGTGCTCTCCGTGGTCCCGTTCGCCACGGTGCCGTTCGAACGGCACGCGGAGCGCAAGGGCCTGCTCGCGGACGAGTGGCGCGTGGCCCCCGCGGGTCACGCGCGCACCGGGGCCGGCACCACGTCGGACGGACGGGTTGCGGGGGACGACGACGCCCGCGCCACCTCCGCCACCCCTGGCGGGGTCCCGAGCGGGCTGCGTGAGCCCGCCCGCACTCCCGCGGAACGGCTGCTCGCGGTCATCCTGCGGTGGCCCGTGCTCTCCGCCCTGGCCCTGCTGGTGTTCGTGGTGGCGCTGTTCTCGGTGCTGCTCACCGCGGGCCCGCCCACCGAGTGGTTCTCCTGAGGGGAGCCCCACGGTGGCCCGCTCATCCCCTCGCATGATGCACACCGCAGGTCCTGTGGGACGTGATCGCGGGACTGGTCACCGGCGTGCTCCTGACCCTCGTGGCCTCCCTGGGCCCGGCGCGGCGGCACTCGACGGTCTGCGCGGCTCCCGCTCCGCCGACGGCATTCCGACGCCGCGCAGCGCCTCGACGTGCAGGAAGCCACCAAGCTGGAGGAGTCCGTCGCGAAGATCCTGCACGTGGGCACGGATGAGCTGGGTGGAGCCTTACTCGAGAAGGCCGGCTACGTGAACCTCCTGGACATCCTGCTTGCGGTGATGCTGGCACTGCTCGCGGTGGCCGTGGTGGTCTCCGTCCTGGGGATCGCCTCCACCACGTCCCTGTCCGTGCTGGAACGCTCCCGGGAGAACTCCCTGTTGCGCGCGCTGGGGTTGTCCAAGCGGCAACTCGGGGCGCTCATCCGGCGGGAAGTCCTCGTGATCTCACTCGTGGCCACCGTGGTGGGCCTGGTGGTGGGCTGGCTCTTCGGGATGCTGGGGGTGATGTCCCTGGTCGTGGAGGGGATGACCTTCCGGCCCGTGGTGCCGTGGGGTGGTTTTCTGCTCATTCTGGCCGTTGCTGTGGTGGTGGCGGTCATCGCCTCCGCGCTGCCGGTGCGACGGGCCACGAAGCTCAACCCGGTGGAGGGGCTGGCGCGGGTCGACTGACCCGTTCGTTCCGGCACGGCGGCGCCCTGAACGGCCCCGCCACAAAGCCCCGGCTGAGTACCGCGAAATGCTCGGCCGGGGCTTCGTCACGAGTCCCGCGTCAACCGATCCGCGGTGTCCAGCAGGCGCTGCAGGATCTGCTGCTTCTCCTCCGGGTCCTCCGGCAGCAGACCCATGGACGCCCGTTGGTAGAGCCCGTCCCCCATGCACTGCACGGCCGTGGCGATCATCGGGTCCCCCACGTCCTCGAGGACCACGCGGTACCACTCCCGGGTCACGCGCTCGCACGTCTCGCGGGCGCCGGGCTCGCCGGACTGCACCATGCGGAAGGCCACCATGAGGCTGCGGTCCAGGGGGCTGTCCTCGTAGAGGGAGGTGGCCAGGAACTCCCGTGCGGCACCCCGGGGGGATTGCGTGAGGCGGGTCAGGTCCTCGCGGGCCATCTCCTCGCACCGGGCCAGGGCGACGTCCACGAGCGCTTGCCGGTGGGGGAAGTGGTAGAGCAACCCGCCCTTGGACACCCCCGCCCGGGCGGCGACGGCGTCCAGGGTCGCGGCGCGTTCGCCCTCCGACAGCACGAGGTGTTCGAACGCGGTGAGTAGTTTCTCGCGGGCCACGGGTTTGCGGGGCATGGGTGTAGTGAACCTCACGGGGTGGGAATCATTGCCAGCCTAACCATGTTAACTGTACCGTCTAGACGGTAAAGACTTGGCGAGAGGCTCCTGTGAAGGAGCTCGGTACAAACGTGTACGGCTCGCACACCCGAATCCGCAGCTCTTCTCCCAGGAGGTTCCACGTGTCCGTGATGGTCGATCAACACCGCAAGGCCGATGCCCGTGGCTGGGCCGCCCTGGGCGCCCTCATGTTCCCGGTGCTCCTGGTCTCCGTGAACAACACCGCCCTGAGCTTCGCCCTGCCCGCGATCTCCGCGGGGCTGCGTCCCACCGCAGCGCAGCTGCTGTGGATCGTGGACATCTACCCCCTGGTCCTGGCCGCCCTGCTGATCCCCATGGGGAGCCTGGGGGACCGGATCGGGCGGCGGAAGATGCTCATCATCGGTTCCTCGGGCTTCGGCCTGGTCTCCCTGGGCGCGGCCTTCGCCCCGAGCGCCGAATGGCTGTTGGCCGCCCGCGTGGGGATCGCCGTGTTCGGTTCCATGCTCTTGCCCACCACGCTGTCCCTGTTGCGCACCGTGTTCCAGGACGATCGCCAGCGCAGCCTTGCCATCGCGATCTGGACGGCCGGGTTCAGCGCCGGCGCCGCCCTGGGTCCCATCGCCGGGGGCTTCCTGCTCAACCACTTCTGGTGGGGCTCGGTATTCTTGCTGGCTGTCCCGGTGCTGATCGCGTTCCTGATCGCGGCCCCGTTGCTGCTGCCCGAGTCCCGTAACCCCCACCCGGGACCGGTGGACCCCGCGTCCATCGTGCTCGCGATCCTGACCATGGCCCCGATCGTGTACGGCATCAAGACCATGGCCACGGGTGGCTCCGCTCTGCATGGTGTGCTGTTCATCGCCGTGGGTGCGCTGTCCGGGTTGTTGTTCGCGCGCCGCCAGGTGGTCAAGGACTACCCCATGCTGGACCTGCGCTTCTTCCGCAGCCCCCGGTTCTCGGGTGGGTTGTCCGTGAACGTGGTGTCCAACGTGGCGATGTTCGGGTTCCTGTTCTTCCTCACCCAGCATCTGCAGCTGGTCAGTGGCATGGACCCCATGACCTCCGGTCTGTTCATGGTCCCCGGGCTGCTGTTGGCGATCGTCGCCGGGCTCACCGCCGCGAAGCTGGCCTACACGATCGGATTGCGCAACGCCGTGGTGCTGGGTCTGTTGCTCGTTGCCCTGGGCTTCCTCCTGGTGTTCTTCACCGATCAACAGGCCTCGGCGCTGCCGGTCCTGGGCGGGTTCACCGTGATGAGCGCGGGTGTGGGTATCGCGACCACACTGTCCACCGACCTCGTGGTCTCGTCCGTGCCGGAACGCAAGGCCGGAGCGGCGTCGGCCGTGTCCGAAACCGGGTACGAGGTGGGCGCCGTGCTCGGCACCGCCGTGCTGGGTGGTGTGACCACCGCGTTCTACCAGGCCCACTTGGACCTGCCCGCGGCCCTGGATCCCGCGAGCGCGCAGGCCGCGCACGAGACGCTGGGTGGCGCCCTGGACGTGGCCGCTCAGTCGCCGTTGCAGGCTTCGATCGTCGACGCCGCCACGGCCGCCTTCTCCTCCGGCATGCAGTGGAGCTCGCTCGTGGGCGGTCTCATGGTGCTGGTCGTAGCCATGGTCCTGGTGCGCGTGCTCCGCGCGGACCGTCGCATGCCCCGCACCCACTGATCGGACCGCGGTGCTGTGGCGGTCCTCCTCACACGAGTCCTTCGAGTCGATGGATGCCCGTGACCAGGTCCGCTGTCGTGGGCGCTGCTGCGTAGCTCAGGCGAACGCGCGGGACGTCGGGCTGGTCGGCGTGGAAGTAGGTGCCGGGGGCCAGCGCGGTGCCGCGCGCGAGGGCTGCCGAGAGGAACTCGCTCTCGTCGGTGCCCCGGGGAAGGCGCAGCCACAGGTGATAACCCCCGCGGGGGTGATCGGGGAGGACGTCTGCCCCTAGGGTCTCGACGACCGTGCGGACCGCCAGCCGCCTGCGCTGCGTGAGCGCCGTCTGCAACCGGGCCACGGACCGGATGTGGATCACCGTGCCGTCCGTCTCGAGTAGGACCAAGGGCTTCACGGGCGGGATGCCGTCGTCGAGGTAGTCCGGGCGCATCCCGTGCGCGTCCACGGGGAGCGACACCGTGCGCAACCCGCGGCGCGAGCAGCGGCGAGGGTCCCCGGATGCGTGGGCGCTTCCAGGGGCACGGGGTCACCCGGTGGGGCCACCGCCCGCATCGCGGTGGACAGGGCGGCCTGTCCGCCGATCCCGACCAACACGTCCTCGCGTCCCCGCCCCGCCCCGGGTCGGGACACCACCAGGCCACGCTGGGCGAGTAGCGCGCGTGCCCGGGACACGGGGGAGGCGCTCGCGCCGAAGCGGGTCACGAGAGCCCGGTGGGACGGTAGCCGCGTTCCCGTGGCACGTGATGTGATGTCCCGCGTCAGTTCCCGGGCGATGTCCTCGGAACTGCTACTTCGATCATGAAAGCTTGTCATAGCGCTACTGTTCCCACAGCAGTATCGGTTCGGGGCCCGGGACGGGTCGACGGCGTATGGGGCAGTGGCCCCCTCCTCGCGTCCCTGGGCGTCGTCGCCTTATCCCTGAGCTTCCCGGGCACGGTCTTCGCCCTGGGCCGGTTCGAACCCTGGACGGCCACCGGACTACGAGGCGCCATCGCAGCGGCACTGGCCGGGACCGCCCTCCTGCCTCGATACAGAAGGGAAGGACCTCCCATGAAGCGCATCCCTACTCTGACCACCCTCGCCCTGGTCTCCACCCTGGCTATGGCCGGCTGCGGCACCGCCGGTGAGCAAACCACCGGTTCCGCAGCGGAGTCGGCCTCCCCCACGGCCGCCGCCGGCGCCCAGACCGGC
Organism: Kocuria sp. KRD140; assembly: GCF_017168375.1. Taxonomy (NCBI): domain Bacteria; kingdom Bacillati; phylum Actinomycetota; class Actinomycetes; order Micrococcales; family Micrococcaceae; genus Kocuria; species Kocuria sp. KRD140. Next base: position 5,963 of record NZ_JABFAW010000005.1, on the reverse strand, counting down.
ACCGCGGCCGCCGGCAGCACCGGCTCGGCCTCCCCGGCCTCCGAGGAGCCGATCACCGAGGAGCACAACGATGCGGACACGATGTTCGCCCAGATGATGATTCCCCACCACCAACAGGCCGTGGAAATGAGCGAGATGATGCTGGCCAAAGACAACCTGGATCCGCAGATCCAGGAACTGGCCAACAAGATCGTCGCCGCCCAGGGCCCGGAGATCGACCGGCTGGAACAGATGCTCGAGGTCTGGGGCGAGCCCACCATGATGGAGTCCGGCGGCACGGAGTCCGGAGGAATGGATCATGAGTCCATGGGCCACGGCTCCGATTCCGGCACGGGCATGAAAGGCATGATGACCGACGAGGACATGGACCAGCTCGAGGCGGCCGAAGGAGACGAGGCCTCCGAGCTGTTCCTGACCCAGATGACCGCCCACCACCGCGGGGCCATCGACATGGCCAAGGAGGAAGTGGCCAACGGCCAGAACCCGCAGGCCATCGCCATGGCCCAGAAGGTCATCGACGATCAGGAAGCCGAGATCGCCGAGATGGACGCCCTGCTGCAGCAGCTGCAGAGCTAGCACCCGGGTCCGCCTGAGCGGGATCGAGGTGCCGGATATGCTGAGGGGCCCCACCGCATGGGTGGAGCCCCTCAGTACCTCGGGTGACGCCAGGGGCTCACTGCGAGGATCCCGATGGGTCGATGAGCTCCGGTGGCCGGTCCTAGACCTCAGTCGCGGCCGGCGAGCCAGGTACGGAAATCGGCGACCTGAGCCTGCTGGGTGGTGATCCCGGCCGTGGAGGCGACGCGCAGCTGGGCGTGGGGTGCGCGGGCTTGGGGCTCGAGGAACTCGACAATTCCGCTGGAGTGGTGCGGGATCATTTTCTGCACGAAGGCCACGTCGAAGTCCTCACCGGCCTCCACCGCGGCCAGTTCCTCGATCATCATCCGGGTCTCTTCCTCTAGGGTCTTCATCTCCTCCTGGGCCTCTTCCAGGGCTTGGGCCTTGGCTTCTTCCGGGGTCAGCCCGTACCACTCCTCCAGCCACCGGGTGAACTGCTCGATCTGGTGTTCCTGGTTGGCGATGATGTTCTCCGCGTGCGTGCGGATGTCGGGGCTGGTCCCACGCTCCAGCTCCAGCTCGGCCATCTCGATCGCGGCCCGGTGGCGCGGAATGATCTCGGCCAGGAAGGTGGTCTCCAGCTCCTCGCCCTCGAGTCCGGCCAGGGTCTCGCCGAACTCGTAGGCGGTCGGCGACGTCGGATCGGGTTGGAGCATCTCCGCCGCGGCCTCCTCTTGGGAGTGGGACGAGGCCGGGGTGAGGACCTGTCCGTGGGCGACGGCCGGGGCAGTGGTCCCGCCCAGCACGGCGGTGGCGAGGGCAAGGGTGGAGGCGGCGGCCGCTGCACGGCGGCCGGCGAACTGGGTACAACGCATGACGATGTCTCTCTTCTATGACAAGGGAGCTCGACCCCGATGTGTCGGCTCGGTGCTCACCCCGTAACCGGCGCGGGAATGATCCGCGCGGGCGGGGCTGTACTCAAACGAGGTACGGGGGAAGAGGAGACCCGTCTTCGGGTGTGCCCGGCTCAGCGGTTCGAGCGCCTCTTTTACCCACGGAGACCGGTCACCGGCGTCCGTGGGTCAGCATCGGCCTCCGGAGGAGGCTGGGTTTCCGTGGCGGACGTTCTCCGCGGGGTGATCAGTTACTGGGGGCATCACCCGGGCGGTGGGTGCGTCGTGGTGGTGTCCGGCCGGAACAGATCCGATGTTGTCCGCGGCCTCGCTCTCCACCGGCCACGGACGTCGTCACCACCGTCCCCCGCCCGGGTGATGGATCAGTAGGGTCGGCTCAACCCAGGGAGGCGACCAGCTCCGCACAGGCGGCCTCGCAGCGCCGGCAGGCCTCCGCGCAGATCCGGCAGTGCTCGTGCATCGACGCGTGCTGCTCGCATTCATCGGCGCAGGCCTTGCACGCCCTCTGGCAGGCCCTGATCGTATCCAGGGTGATGTTCGCGTCGTAGCCGGTGTGCCGAGAGAGCACCCGCCCGGTGGCCTCGCACAGATCCGCGCAGTCCAGGTTGGTGCGGATGCACTTGGTCAGCTCCGCGACCATGTCCTCGGACAGGCACGCATCCGCACACGCCGTGCAGGTCTGGGCGCACTCGAAGCAAGCTTCGATGCAGGCGGCGAGTTTGGCCTGGTCCACCCCGCCCAGGTCCTTGGGGTAGGTCTCCAGCATCGCGCTCACGTGATGGGTCATGGCGTACTCCTTCGTCGGTTCGATCGAGGAGACGAACCGGCCGACGCCGGCCCGCCACACACAACCGACAGTAGACTTCTGTTTCTCGCTATGGGGTCGGATTGGCTTGAAGATTCCGTGAAGAAGTGCAGCTCGGATCCCTACGCAGAGCGATCCGGTGCGCGCGGGACTGCGCCGCCGAAGAAGGCACGTTAGAGAGCTTCCTGCCGCACCCACCCAGCGCTACGGTCACCGGGCAGAACCATCGCCCAACGAGGCCAGATAGCCTCATGATGTGACGGGTCCACTGCGGGGCGTTACATGCACCGCCGCAGGGAGACATAGCGCCGGCTCACATGGTCACCGGCATGGGGAGTTCCCGGATCCGGCGATAGAGGGTGGCCCTGGACATCCCCAGGTCCCGGGCGACCTGGGTGGCCGGCTCCCCGGAATCGATCAGTCGCAGGGCGTTGCGGATCTGGGAGTCGGTGAAGGTCTGCCGCCTACCCCCGAGGTCCTTGCCGGCGGCCCGGCGTTTGGCCACGGAATCGGTGATGCGTTCTCGCTTGATCTCCAGCTCCATCTGCGCCAGGGCAGCCATCACCGTGAAGACCATTGAACCCATCGGGGTGGCGGTGTCCACGTCTCCCCCACCGAGGTTCAGCACCCGCAACCCCGCGCCTCTCCCCCGCAGCGCTTCGGCGAAGGCCAGCATGTTCTGCGTCGACCGCCCCAGCCGGTCCAGCGTGGTGATCACCAGCGTGTCCCCCGGCTCGAGCGCAGCTACCGCACGGTCGAACTGCGGACGGGAAGCACGGCCTCCAGACACTCCACTGTCCACGTAGATGTCATCGCGCCGCACGCCGGCGGCCTGGAGGTCAGACACTTGACGGTCTGCGTCCTGCTGCCGTGTCGACACTCGGGCGTACCCGATCAGCTTCCCCATGTCCACCCCATCTGTCTCGCAACTAACGTTGAGTAGCCGATTTTAGGGGTACAGATAAAGCACAAGGATGCGAGACACGCGCAGCCGCGAAAACACGCGGACGCAATTTTCCCGGACGAGACGTCTCGCATCCCATGGGTTTCGCGGAGCACCCGTGGGTGATGGTCCGCCACGCCGATGACCACGTGCATGTGGTGGTGTGCCGGGTCAGTGACGAGGGGACGATGTGGCACGGGCGCAACGACCGGCGTGCAGCCCAAAGCGCGTGCACCCGCCTGGAGTTGGAGCACGGTTTGCAGACGGCGCCGCGGCGCCGTGAGGCGGGGCGGGGTAAACGCTCGGTGGTCGCGGTGCGTCAGCTGCAGGAGCAACAGACCGAGGTGGTAGCGGTCCGCCGCGCGGAGTGGGAGCAGATCCGCAAGGTCGTGGAGCTGGACAACCCGGCACCTCGGAAGCAACCCCCGGCGCCCCAGCAGCAACAGCGGGTAGCCCCGCTTCATTCGTTGGAACAGGCGCAGCATCTTTGCCGTTCCGACCCAGGCCGGGAGGACCACGGGCGGGGCCTGTAGCTGGGCTTAGGCCGAGAAGATGCGAGAGAAGAACCCGCGGCGCGGCTCGGGCGGTGCCACAGGGGCTGCGGGTTCCGGTGACGTTTCCGGCTCCGCCGTCGGCGCGCGGTGAGCAGGCTCGGGAGCCGTAGGAGCCTGTGGTGTGTGGGAGCTCTGCCCGGTGAGCATGCGCAGCGCCATGCGCTCGGTTCCGTTGGCGATTTGGAGGGCGTCAAGAGCTCGGCGGCGTTCTTCGGCTCGTGCTTCAGCAACTTCGGCGCGCCGGCGCCATTCCTGGACCTCGGTTTCCAGCTCACGGACGCGCTCGAGCAGCCGACCGGTGCTCTCCGATGCCTCAGGGGTTTGAGCGGAAGATGCCAAGGGACTGGTCTGGGGGGCGGTATGGAAACCTTCGCCGTGGATGAGGCCTACAGCGATGAGTGCGGTCATGGGCATCTGCCACTCGGCGGAGGTGATGGTGGCCCCCGCTTCCTCCAGCTCGACGCGCCGTCAACGGAGGGTGCTGTGGAACCCCTGGCACCGTGTTCACGGCCAGCTGTTTTCCTGACCGGCCATAGGAGAGAACGAAAAGGCGCCCTCAGCTTGGGGCGCGTCCTGGCGGTAGTGAGGCCCTGGCAAATTGCCAGGGCCTCACTACCGGGTGAGCAAGATCAGGAGGCGATCATGCCGTGGGGGTCGATAATGTACTTCTCCTGCGAGCTGTTGTCGAAGTCCGCGTAGGCCTGAGGAGCCTCGTCAAGGCTGATGACCTTGGTCTGCAGCATGTCCGACAGGTACGGCATGCGGTCCCACAGGATCGCCTGCATCAACTCGTAGTTGTAATGCATGATCGGCGCCTGGCCAGCGGTGATCTTCGGGGACTTGATCCAGGCGTTGCCGAATTCAATCGGGTAGATGCCGTTCTGCTCGTCCTTGGAATCCGCCAGGGGGTCAGGCCCGTAGATGCCGATGATGCCGGTGGCGCCTCCCGCGCGGGTAACGTCGATCACCTGGTTGATCGCATAGGCCGGATCCTCTTTGTCCGCGTCCTTGCCGATGCCGTGAGCTTCGGTGCCGACGTAGTCCACGGCGCAGTCGACCATCGGCTCGCCAAGGATCTTTTCAATCTGGTCCTGCAGCGGGACATCCTCGTTGAGGTCAATGGTTTCGCAACCGTTGCGCTTCATCAGGGCCAAGCGATCCTTGTCATGGTCGCCGACGATGATGCAGGACGCCCCCAGCAGGCGCGCAGCTGCGGCGCCGCAACGGCCCACGGGGCCGGCCCCCGCGATGTACACAGTGGACCCGGGCTTGGCGCCAGCCTCCATGAGGCCGTGGAAGGCAGTCGGGAGGATGTCAGAGAGAAGCGCCAGATCGCGGATCTTCTCCATGGCCTGGTCACGGTCCGGGAACTTCAGCAGCTGGAAGTCCGCATAGGGAACAAAAAGATACTCGGCCTGTCCGCCGTCCCAGCCGCCCAGGTTGAAGCCGTAGGCAGCGGAATCGGCGTCCGGGTTGCAGGTCTGGCAGACCTCGGTACGACCGTTGCGGCAGTTGCGGCAGCGGCCGCAAGCCACGTTGAAGGGAACCGAGACCAGGTCGCCTTCCTTCAGGAACTCGACGTCAGAGCCGATTTCCACGACTTCCCCGGTCATCTCATGCCCCATGACCATGCCTTCCGGGGCGGGGAAGGACCCGCGGTAGATGTGGAGGTCACTACCGCAGATGTTGGAAGCCACGATCTTCAGGACAACACCGTGGGGTGCCTTCTTGCCGTTGGGCATCTGGAGCTTCGGAAAGTCCAGATCCTCAACCTGCATGTTCTTCACGCCGCGGAAGACGACGGAACGGTTGCCTGCCATGTTCTTCACTCCTTCTTGAGTTCTCACACCGGGGCCCGGGGAGACTCGGTCCAGCCCCAGCCTTGAGGCTTCTCTCAGTAAACCATAGGCCTCGCACAACCTAAATCGGCCCCCAGGGGCGTCGTAGGGAGGGAGGCGTCCTGGACGAATCCACGTTCTGCATGACGCAAAATGTCGATATTGCCGATGCCTTGGCTTGGTGGGAGATTCCGATTATTTCGGGCGAATGGCTCAATGCGCGCCTTTGACATACATGTCAAACACTCCTATGGGTGTACTTTTCACGCATTTCTCACCCAAAATTTTCATGTTACGAACCCCGCGGATTCAGGCCCTGCGGACTCACGCACACACCACCCCCGAGTGTGC
>NZ_JABFAW010000004.1:316767-322780 GCF_017168375.1 Kocuria sp. KRD140 | reverse complement strand
CGTCGCCCCCGCCCAGCCGCACAACCAAAAGGGGCCCGCGGCACACGCCACGGGCCCCCGAAAGAGCGAACCTCAGTCCACCACGAGCCGCCCCCGCTTGGCGTGCGGGTGCCGGCCGTGCACCGCGTGGTACAGCACGGCGGCAACGACTACCAGCACGGCGAGAACCGCGTACATGGCCCCGAAACCGGCGGCGGAGAGCAACAGACCCAGGATCACGGGGCCCACACCCACGCCCACGTCCATGAGCAACAGCAGCGTGGAGATGCCGGTGCCCAGCTTGTGGGCGGGCACCGCGTTCACGGCGATGGCCTGCGCGGCCGGCATGAGCGTGCCGTAGCCCAGACCAGTCATGGCGCCGGCCACGACCACCTGCCAGTCCTGGTTGGCCACCGCCAGGATGCCCAGGGCCACAGCGAAGCAGACGAGGCCCAGGTAGACCACCACGTTGTCGCCGCGCTGGTCCTGCACCTTGCCCAGCACCAGGCGCATGATCAGCATGGCCACGGCGTACGCCACGAAGAACAGGGCGGCGCCGGTGGTGACTCCGCGGTCCTCGGCATAGGCGTTGAGGTAGGTGATGACGCCCGCGTAGCAGACGCCCACCACCAGCATGAAGGAGCCGATGGGCAGCACTGCCGGGTGGGCGATGTCGCTGAGCGAGAAGGCGGCGCGCTGCTTGTCCACCTCCTGGTTGGCCTGGGCTTCACGCTTGACCAGGGGCTCCCGCAAGAAGACACCCAGCACCAGGCCGAGCACGGCGGTGACGAGGGTCGTCCAGAACAGCCACGTGTAGTTCAGCGAACCCACCAGGAAGAGCCCCAGCGCGGGCCCCACCGCAGTGGCCAGCGTGGTGCCCAGCGCGAAGTACCCGGTGCCCTCGCCGCGGCGGGAGTCGGGGATCACAGACTGCGCAATCGTCATGACGGCGGTGCTCGCGAACGCGTACCCGAAACCGTGCAGCAGACGCACCCCGATCAGCACGGGCAGAGACCCGGCAGGCAGGTACAGCGCGCACGCGACCACCACGACCACGAGCGCGATCAGCAGCATCTTCCGGCGGCCAAGGATGTCCACGAGGTATCCGGAGACCAGCCGCGCGACGGTCGCCCCCACCACGAACGCACTGGACGCGAAACCGCCCACCGCGTCCGAGGCCGCAAAACTCTTCACGGCGTACAGCGCCATGGTGGTGACTAGCATGTAGAAGGTCAAGTACTGCAGGAAGTTGACCACCCACGCCACCACGAACGTGGGCGTGACCAGCCGTGCCGGGCCCGCCGAGTGCGCGGGACCGGGCGTGGCCTGCTCCACCACAACAGGCAGTTGACCTGTGGGAACGTCGTCCTTCGCATCGACCGACACGGGCACCTCCTGGAGTTTTTGAGTTTGTATAGTGCAAGATATTACCCCAGGATTTGTATTATGCAATTTTTGCCGACGACGCCGCTCCGCCGCCTTTCCGCCCCGCCTACCGTTGAGAGCTGCCACGGTGGCAGCCCCTCGGAAGCCGTCCACCCGGGGATGAAAGGATGGAACCGTGCACAGCGATGACTCAGTGAGCGAACTCGTCTACGAGAACATGCTGCTCTCGAGATACGCCCTCCAGGGAGCGCCACCCCAGTCCCGCCGGGAGGCGCTGGACCGCAGCTCCACCGTGCTCCTCGCCCGTCTGCAGGCCGGCGGCCCCATGAGCGTGGCCGAGCTGGCCCAGTCCTTCGGTCTGGACATCTCCACCGTCCACCGGCAGGTCGCAGCCGCCATGAAGAGCGGTCTGATCGAGCGCATCAAGGACCCTGAGGGCGGCGTCGCCAAGAAGCACCAACCCACCGAGGAGGGCGTGCACCGTCTTGCGGAGGAACTGGAGGTCCGCCGCGAGTCCTACCAGCGTTTCATTGCGGACTGGCCGCAGGAGGACGTCACCGCGCTGGCCCGTCTCACCCGCCGCTTCAACGAGAGCGTGGAGGCCACCCTCGGCCACAGCTGGCCACGCGACTACCCCACCGAGTCCTAGCGCACGACGCCGCCCGGGCCGTCCTCAGCACCCCTCCACCTCCGCGATCAGCAGCGCCACGTGCAGGGACGTCCGCGACTCCGGATCGTCCAGCGACACCCCCAGCCTGCGTTCCAGCCGGGCCAGCCGCCCGTAGAGCGCCGGGCGGGAGAGGTGGATCCGCTGGGCCAGCAGGCTCTTGTTCCCGCCGCACGCCAGGAACTGTGTCAACAGCTCACGGTCCTCGTGACGCTCCACGTCCAGGACGCTCCCGAGTTCCGCGCGCGCGAACATCTGCACGCGCTCATCCCCGCGCAACATCGCGAGCAGCCCGCGCAGCCGCACGTCCTGTGCGCGGAAGCACCGCCGCCGCGCGGAACCGGAGCGCACAGAACCGGACCGGGCGGCGTCCTGCCGTGCCGCGTGGTCCGCCACGGTCCCGTCCTGCGAGGGGCCACCTTCCGCGCAATCGTCCCGCGCGAGCAGGGACACCGCGGCCTCCGCGATCATTCCGGCCTCGTCCAGGCGGGCGGCCGCGCCGATCATCCCCGACTCTGGATCGGAGACCCCCGCGAGCACCCGCCACGCTCCCTCCAGGCGCTGCTCCGCCGCCGTAAGCACCCGTTCCACCACGGCGTCCTGAGGGGTGCGCGCGGCCAGCGGCACCAGCACGGCCACGGAGGCAGCGCCAAGACGGCCAGCAAGCGCCGTCGTGCGCTCCCGGCCCAGCGCCCACGCGAGCGCATCGAGCACGGCGCCGCCGCCCTGGTGCTCGCCCAGCGGGTCCGCCCCCGGGTGCTCCCAGCGCACGACCACCGGCAGCCACGCGGCCGGGGCCGCCTCGCTCAGCACCCCGTGGCGCAGCACGCCGATCCCGAGCTCGTGCGCGCGCCGCCGCGCGGAGTCCTCGTCCACGTTCCACGGGCGCCGAAACTCGTGCAGCAGGGCGGTCTCCGCCTGGCGCTGATCATTCCGGCGGCTGCGCTCGGACAGCAGCGTGAGCGCCACCGCCTGCCCCGCCCGCTCCAGCACGGTGGCGCGCAACGCGGGCCCGGCACCCCGCAGCTCGGCGGACAGCCACCCGACCGTCTCCCTCGCGACCACCACGGGAACGGTCCCCCCCTGTCCTCCGGTGACGACGACGCCGCACGCCGCCGCCACACGACCTCGGCACCCAGTAGCCGCCCGGCCTCCGCAACGATCCGCTGGACCGGGGCAGCCTCCAGGGTCAGCTGGGTGAAGACCTCGTGGATGCGGCGGTCCGTCTCCAGCTGCTCGAGCTGGCGCGCGGCGATCCGGCGGTGCACCTCCTGCGTGACGGCCACGAACCGCACTTGGCGGCTCAACAGGTACACGGGCAGCTCCCGGTGAGCGGCCGCCGCGCGCAGCACCCGCACCACGGGCTCCCGCCCGGAGAGCACCTCGACCGCGAGCGCTCCGGTGCGGGCGCCGTGGGCAAGGTCGTGCTGATCGGACTGGCCGTGGTCGTGGCACCGTTCACCGTCCTGGCCATCATTGGGCGCGTCATCGGGTTCTTCTAGACCCGCTCCGCCGCAGACCCTCCCCAGGTCCGGGGCCACGGCTGACGAGCCCCTCCGTGCGCCATAGGGTGGAGGCATGACTCGAATCACCAGCTTCACGCGACAGGGACTCACATTCGACGTTCTCGACCAGGGTCCGGAGGACGGCCCCGTGGTCCTGTTGCTGCACGGTTTCCCGCAGGATGCCCGCGGCTGGGACGACGTCGCCGAACGGCTGAACGCGCAGGGGCTGCGCACTCTCGCCATGGACCAGCGTGGGTACTCCCCGGGCGCCCGCCCCACCGAGCTGGCCGCGTACCGCCGCGAGGAGCTCTCCGGGGACGCGCTGGCCCTGGCGGACGAGGCCGGAGCGGAGCGGTTCCACCTGGTGGGCCACGACTGGGGCGGGGTGCTCGCCTGGGACATCGCCCTGCGCGCACCGGAGCGGGTGACCTCGCTGACCGTGCTGTCCACCCCGCACCCCACCGCGCTCGGGCACGCGCTCAAGACCCCGGACCAGCTCAAGAAATCCTGGTACATCGGCATGTTCCAGATCCCCGCCGCACCGGAGCGTCTGCTCGCCGGTCGCGTGGGAACCCTCACCCGCCGTGCGGGCATCCCCGAGGAGGCCGCGGAACGCTACGAGCGTCGCTTCGCCACCGCGGACGACCTGCGCGGGCCCATCAACTGGTACCGCGCCATGCTGCGCAAGGACGGCGTGACCGGTAAGAATGCTGGAAACGGCATCATCACCATGCCCACCACATTTGTGTGGGGCAACCGGGATCCCGCCCTGGGCCGAACGGCCGCGGAGGAGACCGAGGTGTACGTGCACGCGCCGTACGAGTTCATCGAGCTCGATGCCGGGCACTGGCTGCCCGAGCGCGAGGCCCCCGCGGTGGCCGAGGCCATCGTGGACCGCATATCCTCCGTCACGTCCGACTGACGCCGAACGGCCGGGGCAGTTCTCACCGTCAGGACCCCGGGGAGCCCAGCACCTCCAACACGGCGTCCCCGTATTCGGCGAGCTTCTTGGCGCCCACTCCGCTGATGCCGCTGAGCTGCGCGGTCGAGGCCGGGGCGGCCTCCACGATGCCGACGAGCGTGGCGTCCGAGAACACCATGTAGGGCGGGATCTGCTTCTCCTTGGCCACCGATGTCCGCCACTCCCGCAGCGCCTCGAAGGTCTCCTTCGCGGCCTCGTCCAGGGTGTCTGCGGCCCGTGAGCGCCCGCTGCCCCCGCCGCTGCGGGCGCGTCCGTTCGCGCGCGCCGTCGGCGCCCTGTCCACCGCCAGCTCCAGGGTGCCCTCACCGCGCAGCACGGGTCCGGCCTCCGGGCCGGGAACGAGCACGCCGAAATCACCGACGGCCTCCACGACCCGGCGGGCAAGCAGCTGCCGCAGTACCGAGCGCCACTCCCGCTCGGAGAGGTCCTGCCCGACCCCCCACACGCTCAGCTCCTGGTGGCGCGACGCCTCCGTGCGCTCGTTGCTGCGGCCCAGCAGGATGTCGAAGACCTTGCCGGAGCCGAACTGCTCACCGCGTTCGCGTTGCAGCCTGATGAGCGTGGACAGCAGCTTCTGGGCGGGCACGGTGGCGTCCCAGACCTTGGGCGGGTTCAGGCACGTGTCGCAGTTGCCGCACGGCTCGGAGTCCTGGCCGAAGTACCGCAGCAGCTGCACACGACGGCAGTCCGTGGTCTCGCACAGGGCGAGCATGGCGTCCAGGTGCGAGCGCGCATTGCGTTTGTGCAGGTCAGATCCGTCTCCCTGGTCGATCATGCGCCGCTGGTTGACCACGTCGCCCAGGCCGTACGCCATCCATGCCGTTGCGGGCATACCATCGCGGCCGGCGCGGCCTGTCTCCTGGTAGTACCCCTCGATGCTCTTGGGCAGGTCCAGGTGGGCGACGAAGCGGACGTCCGGCTTGTCGATGCCCATGCCGAACGCGATCGTGGCGACGACGACGATTCCCTCCTCCCGCAGGAACCGCATCTGCGTGTCCTGGCGCACTGCGGCGTCGAGACCCGCGTGGTAGGGCATGGCGTCGACCCCGCGGGCGCCGAGCCACGCAGCAGTGGACTCCACGCTCTTGCGGGACATGCAGTAGACGATGCCCGCCTCCCCCGGGTGCTCCGACTGGATGAGCCGCAGCAGCTGGTCCTTCGCGCGGTCCTTGGACTCGATCCGGTACTGGATGTTGGGGCGGTCGAAGTTGGAGACGAAGTGCCGCGCGTTCTCCATGCGCAGCCGCTCGGTGATCTCCTGGTGGGTGGCCCGCGTGGCGGTCGCGGTGAGTGCGATGCGGGGAACATCCGGGAAGGCGTCCGCAAGCACGGACAACCCCATGTAGTCGGGGCGGAAGTCATGCCCCTGGGCTGACCCCGTTTGGTAGGTCCGGTGGTTGTGTGAGTCGTCCTGTTGCCCGGGGGTCCGGGCAGTGAGACTGGTCAGATCATGACGAACAGCAGGAAGCGTCACACCTCGGAGCAGGTCGTCCG
>NZ_JABFAW010000004.1:276984-316667 GCF_017168375.1 Kocuria sp. KRD140 | reverse complement strand
ACACCCGGGCGCCCGCGCGCCGCCCTGACCCGCACGTGGCAGGCAGGGAAAGGCCATCCTCGAAGGACCAAATAACATGAATACGCATACAGAAACCGAGATCCGCAAGAGCTTCGTCAACTGCTCCAAGGGCGCCGCGCAGCGCATCAACATCCCGCAGGACGTGCTCCACGGGGACTGGGAGTCCCAGATCTTCCTGGGCTGGTACGACCCGAAGTCACCGCGGGCGGGCTACGTCGTCGTCGAGACCGAGGACGGGCTGCGCGGACTGGTGCTCGAGAAGAGCGCGCAGAAGGCGAGCGGTGGCGCACGCATGTGCCAGATCTGCCTGACGTTGCACCCGGCCAGCGGCGTCTCACTGGTCTCGATCCAGCGTTCCAAGACCGCGAAGGACCGCTACAACTCCGTGGGCACCTACGTGTGCTCGAACCTGGCGTGCAGCGACTACACGCTGGGGCGCCGCAAGCCCGAAGGCATCCGGCAGATGGAGGAGACCATGAGCCCGGAGGAGCGCGCCGATCGCGCGCTCGCCAACATGCGCGGGCTCGTGGAGCGCGTGGCCGAGGCCATGGGGAAGTAGCGGCCTCCGCGGCGGGGCACACGCGGGCAGGACCCACCTCGCCGCCGGGCGCGCAGCGCGGACCGCCCCAGCTTGATCTGCGCCCGCGTCAGCTGGTGAAGGGCTTGGAGAAGATGGGAACCATGATGTCGCTGAAGTTCTCCTCGTTCGCCATCTCGCGGCGGAACTTCTGGCCCGGGTGGTGATGCGCGAACTGGCGACGCCGCCCGGCCCAGAGGATCTCGGACGCCGCGTACTGCCCGAGCATGCCGCCCATGCACAGGCAGAACGCGGTGATGGCAGCCTCGAGGACGTTCTCCCCGGCGTCTTCGAGGCCGAAGATCACGCCCAGGACACCCTGGTAGACGAGCATTCCCGGGAACAGTGGGAGCAGGACGACCATGAGCGTGGCGTTCGAGGCCAGGTTCAGGGCGCGGGTGAGGGTGACGCTGAGGATGCCCGCGACGATCGAGGCGATCAGGATGGCACCGAAGGAGCTGATGCCCACGGCTGTGATGGCCAGGACACCCAGCTGCACCAGGCCACCGAATAGACCGAGGGACGCCAGCTTCCACCCACGACCACCCGAGGCGAGCGCGAAACCGGCGGAGACCACGGCGGCACCAAGGACGGTGAGGGCCCAGCGGGAGTCGTCCATCTGCAGCGTCTCGATGTAGTCCACGGAGTCCCCCACGAGCGGCCGCATGGCGTGGATCCCGATGGTCACACCGGCCACCAGACCGGCAGTGCTCGTGATGGCCTCGAAGATGCGCCCGGAGGCGGAGACGTACCACCCGGTGATGACGTCGTGCACCGCACCGTACGCGGCGATCCCCGCGAGCCACGCGGCCAGCGCGGCCACGATGCACACGGCCGTCTGGGTGATGTCGAAGAGCACCCCCGCCACGGTCGCCCCCAGCACCGCGGTCAGCCCCCCGGCCGCCAGGCTGAAGACCTCGGGGGCCTTGACGCGCTGGACGAGGGCGTAGACCCCGTACACGATCGCGGAGACGATCGCGGCCGTGATGGCGGTGGGCCAGCTTCCGCCCAGTATGAGAGCGAACCCGACACCGAACATCCCGAAACCGGTCACCGTCAGACGGTGGCCGATGTGTCGGGACTCCGTGAGGATCTCGTCCATGCGCTGGATCCCCTCCTCTGCAGAGATCCGGCCGAGCACGAAGTCCTCCAGCACCTCGCCCGTGTCCGTGCGCAGCTGGATGTCCAGGGTTCCGGGCTGGGACTCGAACACGCGAGTGCTCGGCGCCTTGTCCGGCGCATCCTGGTGGCTGATGGTCACCTGCCCCAGGCCCACGCTCACCGTGACGTCCCGCAGGTCCGTCTTGCGAAAGATCGACAGCAGGGACTTGGTGGTGTTGGCGGACCCGGCCCCGCTGCGGATCAGGGCGTCCGCAATCTGGAAGGCGAGTTTGTAAGCAGCCTGTTCAGTGGTAAGCACCGACAAAGCGTAGTGGGACGGGCCGGTTACGGACGAGGTGGGTGCGATCCCAGGGGGTGGGAGGTTGGACGCAAGGCGCAGCTCGGCTTGCCCGGAACGCAGCACAAGACGGGGAGCTGAAGACTTTAGAACCCCTCCAGCGCCATGTTCGCGAACCGTGAGTAGTGGCCCTGGAACGCCACCACGATGGTCTTCGTGGGACCGTTGCGGTGCTTGGCCACGATCACGTCCGCCTCACCGGCGCGCGGGGACTCCTTGTCGTAGACGTCCTCGCGGTGCAGCAGGATGACCATGTCCGCATCCTGCTCAATTGACCCCGATTCACGCAGATCACTCACCTGCGGCTTCTTGTCCTGGCGCTGCTCGGAACCACGGTTCAGCTGGGACAGCGCCACCACGGGCACGTCCAACTCCTTGGCGAGCAGCTTGAGCGCACGCGAGAACTCGGAGACCTCTTGCTGGCGGGACTCCACCTTCTTGCCAGAGCTCATGAGCTGCAGGTAATCCAGCACCACGAGCTTGAGGTCGTGCTTCTGCTTGAGCCGGCGGCACTTGGCGCGGATCTCCATCAGGGACATGTTGGGGGAGTCGTCGATGAACAGGGGCGCCTCGTTCATCTTGCCCATGATCTGCGCGATCTTGGCCCACTGCTCGTCCTGCAGGGTGCCCGCACGCAGGTCCTGCATGTTCAGGGTGCCCTCCGCGGAGAGCAAGCGCATGGCGATCTCGTTGCGGCTCATCTCCAGGGAGAAGATCACGGACGTCATGTTGTGCTTGATGGACGCGGAGCGCGCCACGTCCAGGGCGAGCGTGGACTTACCCATGGCCGGACGCGCCGCGATCACGATCATCTGTCCGCCCTGGAACCCGTGGGTGAGCTCGTCCAGTTCGATGAACCCCGTGGGCACACCCTGCATCCCGGAGCGGTTGCCTGCGGCCTCGATCTCGTCCACGGTGGCTTCCATGACGTCCTTGAGCGGGACGTAGTCCTCCGCCGTGCGCCGCTCGGCCACCTGGTAGATCTCGCCCTGGGCCTCGTTGACGATGTCGTCCACTTCACCGTCGTGCGCGTAGCCCAGCTGCACGATCTTGGTCCCGGCCTCCACGAGCCGCCGCAGCACCGCGCGTTCCCGCACGATCTCCGCGTAGAACCCCGCATTGGCGGCCGTGGGCACGGATGCGATCAGCGAGTGCAGGTACGCGATCCCCCCGATCCGTTCGATCTCACCGTTCTTGGTGAGCTCGTCCCCCACGGTGATCGCGTCCGCCGGTTCGCCGCGCCCGTACAGGGAGACGATGGCGTCGTAGATGTTCTCGTGCGCCGGCTTGTAGAAGTCCACGCCCCGCAGCACTTCCACCACGTCCGCGATGGCGTCCTTGGAGAGCATCATCCCGCCCAGCACCGACTGCTCGGCCTGGTTGTCGTGCGGCATGGTACGGCCGTAGTCCTCGCGCGGCCCGGACGAATATTCCGACACCCTCACTCACTTTCCTTGCAGACGAATGCGCCCACCTCGAGCGGGCGCCCGTTTATTCTCCCACCGCCCTCCGACCCCCATAGCCGCCCGTGCTCGTTGCAGAACCGGGCGCTGAGTAGACGACGACGCGCGGCCCGGTGGCGCGCCGTCGTCGTCCACGGCCTGTGGAAAAGTACGTGGAAAACATGTGGAACACGCCGTGCAGTGCTGTGCACAGGCTGTGGAGAGATCTGTGGAAAACCCGTCGCAGCTGTGGGTAACTCACCCGAGCAGCGCGAAGAAGAGCAGCCAGAGCAGGGGCGATGTCACGATGGCCAGGAGCAACACCAGAACGTAACGGCCCCGCAGGGCCGGGAAGGCCACGGTGCCCGCAATGCCCAGGATCAATGCCACAAGGGACGCGACCACGCTCAGGATGAGGCCGACCACCAGGACGGCCACCGCACCGCGCGGCGCCAGGGAATTGCCGGCGAGGAACGACCCCAAGAAGAACACCAGGGTCAATGCCACGCACCCCAATGCCACCCAGAACAGCGTGCGGCCCGTGCTCAACCTGCGTGCGCTCATGATCATGACCGGCATCCTCCCACGGTGCTCTGCGCGATCTCTGGAAGCCCGAGGACGGCAAGAACCCCGTGGAACGAGCGTTCCACGGGGTTCTCATACATCACCCGCGAGCCCCGCGAACCGCGTGAACAGTTCAGGGGCCCGGATGCACTCGAGGTGCGATCAGGCGGGGACGACCTCGAACTCCACGTTCGCGTTGACGTCCTCGTGCAGGTGGATCACGGCCTGGTACACGCCGGTGGTCTTGATGCGCTGGGTCAGGTCCACGCGACGCTTGTCGATGGAACCCAGACCGGCGGTCTCGACCGCGGAGGCGATGTCCCCGGCGCGGACCGTACCGAACAAGCGACCCTCGGCACCGGACTTGACCGGGACGGTCAGGGTGGTGGAGGTCAGCTTGGCGGCGAGAGCCTGGGCGTCCTCGAGGGAGGACAGCTCACGGGCCGCACGAGCCTGCTTGATGGAGTCGATCTGCTTCTCGGCGCCGCGGGTCCACGGAGTCGCGAAGCCGCGGGGGAACAGGAAGTTACGGGCGTAGCCGTTCTTCACGTCCACCACGTCGCCCGCGGAACCGAGCCCGGAGACTTCCTGGGTCAAAATGATCTTTGCCATGAATTCTCAGTCCTCTCTGATCAGCGGCCAGCGCCGGAGTAGGGCAGCAGTGCCACTTCACGAGCGTTCTTGATCGCCTGGGCGATCTTGCGCTGCTCCTGAACGGACACGCCGGTCACGCGGCGAGCGCGGATCTTGCCGCGATCGGAGATGAACTTACGCAGCAAGGCGACGTCCTTGTAGTCGATCTCGGTGACGTCGGCCGCCTTGAGCGGGTTCTGCTTCGGTTTCGGCTTGCGAATTTCAGCCTTGGCCATCGTGGTGCTCCTTTTCTGGTGCGGAGCCCGCAGGCGTACCTGCGGGATGGGTTGGAATGGTTGTGTTTAGAAGGGGGGCTCGTCCTCGGCGCCGGTTCCCCAGTCGTAGTTCCCACCGGAGGACTGACCCCAGGGATCGTTGCCCTGCTGACGCGGTTGCTGGCCCCCGCGGCCGCCCTGGTTCCCGTTGAACCCGCCGCCCTGGTTGCCACCACCCTGGTTGCCGCCGAAGCCGCCACCCTGGTTGTCGTTGAAACCGCCCTGGCCTCCACCGATGCCGCCCTGACCGCCGCCGAAGCCTTGGTTCCCGCCGTAGGAGTTGCCTCCGCCGCGCGAGTTCCGGTTGATCTTGGCGGTCGCGTACCTCATGGAGGGGCCGATCTCGTCCACTTCCAGCTCGGTGCTGGTGCGGCGCTCCCCTTCCTTGGTCTCGTACGAGCGTGCCTTGAGCCGACCCTGGACGATCACGCGGGTTCCCTTGGTCAGGGACTCCGCCACGTTCTCGGCAGCCTCACGCCACACCGAGCAACGCATGAAAAGGGTCTCCTGATCCTTCCATTCGTTGCTCTGCCGGTCGAAGGCGCGCGGGGTGGACGCAACGGTGAAGTTGGCCACGGCGGCTCCGGACGGCGTGAAGCGCAATTCGGGGTCTGCAGTCAGATTTCCGATCACTGTAATGACGGTGTCGCCAGCCATGTGAACCTCCGGATTCTGTGGACGCTGGATGCGAGACTCAGTGGGGTGAAAAGCATCTCACGGGGACTCTCAGAGCCCGCGGTGAGTGCGTGCTGTGCAGCCCGGGTGGGCCGCACGCTCACCTCACTTGCCGTGGATCTTCTGCTCTTCCGGACGGATGATCTTGGTGCGCATCACGGCCTCGTTGAGGCTCAGCACGCGGTCCAGTTCCTTGGCGGTCTGCGGCTCGGCGGTGAAGTTCACCACGGCGTAGATCCCCTCGGACTTCTTCTGGATCTCGTAGGCCAGACGACGACGGCCCCAGATGTCGAGCTTGTCGACGGTGCCGTTCTCCTTGGTGACGACCTCGAGGAACTTCTTGAGGGTCGGCTCGACGGCGCGCTCCTCCACCTCGGGGTTGAGGATGACCATCAGTTCGTATTCACGCATGTAAAGAACCCACCTCCTTCGGGCTAAGCGGCTGCGGTCCTTCCGCAGCAGGAGGTTCTGTGCGTATGTCGGTGCCGGCAGCGATCGGCGCACGGCACACAGACTTCCCCACTTTACTACAACGGGGGCTCAGTAGCCACCGACGCGTCGGGCCAACCGAGCGTTGAGCGCGCCCACGCGCAGGGGGATCACGAACAGGTCGATCAGCATGAGCAGCCACAACAGACCCAGGAAGAACCAGCCGATCAGGATCCCCACGGTGAGCCACCCGATCGCGGAGAGCACCAGGTAGAAGATCCCTTGGAAGGGCTGGGCCAGGTAGAACTTGTGGACGCCGAAGTTGCCCAGGAAGAACCACAGGACATAGGCCAGCACGATGGACCTGCCGCCCACCACGTTGACGTGGACCGGCTGACCGACGGGGCGCTGGTGACCCCACCCGGGCACGGTGCCTGCGGGGCCGAAGCCGGCGCCCTGGCCGTAGCCGCGGGACGGCTCGTCGCGGCGCGGTAGCGGTTGTGCCGTGTAGTACTCCGGTTCGTCGGCCATGATGAACCCCTCTTCCACTCCCCGGTTGCCTTGATGCAACCGATCCCATCCTAGGAGCGCTGGCTGGCCCTCTCCCGCTCGGTCAGCGTCGAGCGCAACTGCACGTCCGTGTCCAGGTCCTCACCGTTGGTCCGGGCCGTCACGTCGATCCCGAAGCCCACGGTCCCCGAGTGCTGCCGCCCGTTCTGCAGCCAGGTCACGGTGGCCACCGCGGGGCGGAACCGCACGGCGTGGAAGGCCAGGGGATCGTCGTCATCCTGTGCCAGGAGCAGTGACGGGCGGGACTGCAGTTCCCACCGAATGTTGGACACGCCCGGCGGGACCTCCGTGGGAGCCCCGGTGGGTGAAGCACTGGGCGAGGCGGAGGGTGACGCCGCGGGCCCGCCTCCCAACTGCGCGGGCAGCGGGCACTGCGCAGCGTCGAAGCGCAGCACGCGTTCGCATTGGCCCACGGCGTCCTGAACGGCCCGCTCCGCGCCCTCCCACATGTGCGGCGACGCTGTGAAGTCCAGTTCGACCGCGGCGGACCGGGGATCGCTCATGGATATTTCCGCGGAGGCATGTTCGCTAGCCAGGAGATACGAGTCCTCGGGCATCGCGATGTCGTAGACCCCGGGCAGGCCCTCGAACTGCCACGTGCGCGCGGGTGACCCGGGATCGGAAGGGTCCGTGGGGAAGAGCTCGGAACCGTTCGGACGCACCTTGTTGCCGTTGACGGACGCCGCGTCCACCGCCGCGGGCAGTCGGACGTCCACAATGGCGTTGTCGCGTTCCACCAATCGCCACGAGTCGTTGAAGGGGCCCCAGGACGCCACCTTCTCGACCGTGTACTCACGGTGCACGGTGGAACCGTCCCCCAGGTGGATGTCCACCCCCACCGCGGCGTGTTCCCCGTGCTTCTGAACCCCCACGAAGTCGTGGCCCTGCGGGCGGTTTGCGGCATCCCGGTACACCCCGTTGGACAGCAGCTGCGCCAGGGGGCGGTCCCCGCCGATCAACAACGGTGCGAGGACCTGACGGGAACTGCCGCCCTCGAGGTACCCCAGGTACCTGCCCACGGGAGCCTCGGGAACCCGCGAGACCAGGAAGTAGTTGGCGAGCGCGGCCCACACGGTGGACGCGACCGCGACGAACACCAGCACGAGCAACAGGGGTAGGCGGAGGGAACGCCAGGACGGCAGCCTCAGACGAGCGAGGGTCTCGGAATCGCGCGGTGCCATGCCGGGTTCTTACTGGACCGCGGACGCGCCGAGCGCCGCAGCCTTGCGTCCCCGGAACATGTCCACCACAACCGCCGCCACCAGATAGATGAGAAAGACATAACGTACTACGGCCAATATATCTTGGGCACTCCAGCCGAATTCCTCGACCCACGGCAGGGTAGGCCATGCCGAGGCCGGCAGCACCACGGTGGCCCAGTAGAGCACTTCCACCACCTGCCACAGCCCGAACTCGATCCAGTTGCGACGGCACAGGATGACGAGGGGCACGAGCCACACCACGTAGGTCAGGGAGTACTCCTTGGCCAACAGGATGTAGAGCGCGAGCAACAGGAACGTGATCTGCACGGCCGAGGGCTCCCGCTTGCTGAGCAGCGCGATCAGGAGCACGAACACGAGCGCCAGGATCATGCTCAGCAGGACGTACTGACCGTCCGCGCCGGTTCCCAGGGACACCCCGGTGCGCGGTTCAACGGTGGAGCTCCACACGTTCCACAGCGAGGGTTGTTCGGTGTCGGAGCGCACCATGTCCCCGAACTGGGCCCGCCAGCGATCCCACGCCGTGATCATGTACGTCCCGTTGATCAGGGCCCACGCAACCACGGCCCAGATGAACGCGGAGAGGATGTCCTTGAGGAACCGGTGACGCGCGGCCATGATCAGGATCGCGAGCAGCACCACCACGGGGAAGAACGCCACGGAGGCACCGAAGCCCACCATGATCCCCGCGAGCGCCGGGTTCCCGCGTACGTAGCCCAGCAGGGCAAGCATCATGAACAGCACGGCCCACAGGTCCCAGGACTGGAATCCCACGAGCACGATCACGGGGGCCAACGCCATGACCAGGGCGTCGGAGCGCCGGTTGCCGCTCAGCGAGGAGACCACGCCCACGATGGCCAACCACACGAGGGCCAGAAGGATCAGGGAGAGGTCCAGGTAGAAGCCCTGCCCCACGTCCAGACCTAGCAGAGAGGTCAGGTTGGAGGCGAACCACCCGATGATCGTGGTGATCATCCCCACGAGCACCGGCTGATCCCCCGTGGGACCCCCGGTGAAGAACCCCCCGGCCACGTCCGACGAGCGCACACTGAGATCCCCGGTGCCGATCACCGTGGCACACAGCTCGGGAACCTGCTGGGCCATGTTCCAGTCCGGTACCCGGCACGGGATGCGCAACAGGTAGGCCATCATGACCGTGTACAGGCCGAGGCCCAGCAGCATCAGACCGGCATTGCCTCCCGATCTGTTGCGCGCACCTTCCAGGCTCATGCGGGATCTCCTCGGAACGCGGGTACGGATGCTGTCAGTGTTCCACGGGGGCGGGGAGTCCACGCGTCATGGCGCGAGTGTTCCGCTGCGGTACCTCGGCGTGGCCCTCTCCGTCAGGAGTCGATGACGCCCTTCTCACGCGCCCAGGACACGAGGCGCTCGCGTGCCACGTCCTCCCCCACGGCGCCCTCGTCCAGACGCATCTCCAGGAGGAATTTGTACGCGCGGCCCACCTGGGGTCCGGGCGGTATGCCCAGGATCGCCATGATCTGCTGGCCGTCCAGCTCGGGCCGGACGGCGTCCAGCTGTTCCTGCTCGGCGAGCTGGTCGATGCGGTGTTCGAGCTCGTCGTAGTGCCGGGCGAGCCGGGAGGCCTTGCGCTTGTTGCGGGTCGTGACGTCCGAGCGGGTGAGCCGGTGCAGCCGTTCGAGTTCGTCCCCCGCGTCCCGCACGTACCGGCGCACCGCGGAATCGGTCCAGTCGGCGTCACCATATCCGTAGAAACGCATATGCAGTTCCACAAGGCGGGTGACCCGCTTGATCGTGTCATTGTCGAAGCGCAGCGCCTTCATCCGCTTGCGCGTGAGCTTGGCCCCCACCACCTCGTGGTGTCGGAAGCTCACGGCCCCGGACGGTTCGAAGCGGCGCGTGGCGGGTTTTCCCACGTCGTGCATGAGCGCCGCGAAGCGCAGCACGAAGTCCGGGGCGGGCACAGGGCCGTCCGGACCGGTCTCCTTCTCCGCGGCCTGTTCCATGACCGTGAGGGAATGTTGGTAGACGTCCTTGTGATGATGCGCCTCGTCGGTCTCCAGCTGCAGCGCGGGCACCTCCGGGAGCACGATCTGCGCGAGTCCCGTGTCCACCATGAGTTCGGTGCCCCGGCGGGGATGGGCGCCGCAGATCAGCTTGACCAGTTCCTCGCGCACCCGTTCGGCGGAGACGATCTCGATCCGCTCGGCCATCGCGGTCATGGCCTCCCGCACGGGCTCCGCCACGGTCAGACCCAACTGGGAGCTGAACCGCGCGGCACGCATCATGCGCAGGGGATCGTCCGTGAACGAGTCCTCCGGGGTCCCGGGGGTGCGCAGCACACCGGCGTGCAGGTCCTTGATCCCGCCGAACGGGTCCACGAGCTCCATGCCCGGCAACCGCAGGGCCATGGCGTTGACGGTGAAGTCGCGGCGTCGCAGGTCCTCGGTCAGATCGTCCCCGAAGGCCACGGTGGGCTTGCGGGAATCGGGGTCGTACGCCTCGGCGCGGTAGGTGGTGACCTCCAGCTGCATGCCGGACTTGCGCATCCCGATGGTCCCGAATTCCCGGCCGATCTCCCAGTGTGCATCCGCCCAGTCCCGGATCAGCTCGAGGGTCTGATCGGGGCTCGCGTTCGTGGTGAAGTCCAGGTCCAGCGCGTCCCGGCCCAGCAGGAGGTCGCGTACGGGCCCGCCCACCAGGGACAGCTCGTATCCGGCGCTGTCGAAGAGGCGCCCCAGCTCGTGGGAAACGGGGTGAAGTGAGGAGGTGTCCAGCAACTGCGTCATGATGAGCGTCATTATCGCATCACGGCGAGCGCCGTCGGCCGGCTCGGGGCGGCGTCTGCGTCGGCGGGTGCGAGCGGAATGTGCCGTCGGCCGGCCCGGCCGGCCCGACCGGAGCGGGCGTCGTCGGGCCCGCGGCGGTACAACCGCTCTCGACCGCGGCGAACGGACCGCCGCCGGACCCATATCAGGGAGTGTCCCGGGAATGTCGCTAAGGTAGATGGCATGGCTTTCCCCGTACCCAGCGCGCCCAAGAGGCGACCGAACCAACCGGTCTCCGCGCTGCCCACGGTGGAAGAGGTGTCGGCCGGTGGGATCGTGGTGGACCTGTCCGATCCCACGCATCCGGTGGCCATCATTGCTCGGATCAACCGCGGTGGACGGCTCGAGTGGTGCCTTCCCAAGGGTCATCCCGAGGGCGAGGAGACCAACGAGGAAGCCGCCGTGCGGGAGATAGAGGAGGAAACCGGAATCATGGGCCGCGTGCTCTCCCCGCTGGGCAGCATCGACTACTGGTTCACGGTCTCCGGACACCGCGTGCACAAGACCGTTCATCATTTCCTGCTGGAGGCCATCGGCGGATTCCTGACCACGGAGAACGACCCCGACCACGAGGCCGTGGATGTAGCGTGGTCCGGGATCGACGCCCTCGGCCGGAAGTTGTCCTTCCCCAACGAGCGGCGCATCGCGGACATCGCCCGGGAATACATCATTCACCAGTTGTAGGCTGTCCCGTCCGATCCGTCGTGCGCCGTACCCGGCCCGTCCCCCCGCGCAGGAGGCCTTGATCCATGCAGAAGTCCGGTGCGCGCTCCAGCGCGATCATGGCCTCCGGGACCCTGGTGTCCCGCATCCTGGGGTTCGTCAAGACGTTCCTGATCACGGTGGCCATCGGTTCCGCCGCGACCATGGCGGACGTGTTCCAGCTGGCCAACACACTGCCCAACCTGATCTACGTGCTGATCGCGGGCGGTGTGTTCAACGCGGTGCTGGTGCCGCAGATCATCAAGGCGTCCAAGGCGCAGGACGAGGGCGCCGATTACATCTCCCGGCTGATCACACTCGCCGTGATCGCGCTGTTGGTGATCACCGCGGCGGTCGTGCTGTTGGTGCGCCCCATCATGAATCTCATGGGCCCGGGGTGGTCGG
This sequence comes from Kocuria sp. KRD140, assembly GCF_017168375.1. Lineage (NCBI taxonomy): Bacteria > Bacillati > Actinomycetota > Actinomycetes > Micrococcales > Micrococcaceae > Kocuria > Kocuria sp. KRD140. The sequence continues at coordinate 304,888 of NZ_JABFAW010000004.1, read as the reverse complement.
ATGCCCAGCTGGCCATGGGCACCACGTTCGCGCTGATCACGTTCCCCCAGATCTTCTTCTATGGCCTCTACACGGTCGTGGGTCAGGTGCTCAACGCCAAGGGTGCGTTCGGTGCGTACATGTGGGCCCCGGTGCTCAACAACGTCATCGCGATCGCCGCCCTGCTGGTCTTCATCCAGCAGTTCGGTCCGTTCCGCACCAACCCGCACACCCTCGAGAACTGGACCTCCGCCCAGACCTTCTGGCTCGTGGTCATGGCCACGGTGGGTGTCGCCGCGCAGGCCTTCATCCTGTTCTGGCCGCTCTCCCGGCTGGGACTGCGGATCCGCCCGCGCTTCGGGTGGCGCGGGATCGGGCTGTCCACCGCGGCGCGCCTGGGCGGCTGGACGCTCGCCACCGGCGTGATCGCCAACCTCGCGTTCATGGCCCTGTACCGCACCGCGGCGATCCCCACGGGTGCCCGGGCGGACATCGCGTCCGGTCCGGGTGGGGCGCCCCCCATCGCGGGTACGGCCGTCCTGGACCAGGCCACCATGCTCTACGCGCTGCCCCACGGGGTGATCGGGCTGTCCATCGCCACCGTGTTGTTCAACCGCATGGCGGCCGCGGCGTCCGAGAAGGACCGTGACTCCCTGGTCTCGTCCCTGTCCTCGAGCCTGCGGGTCACCGGTGTGGCCACCGTGTTCTGCATGGTGGCCCTGATCATGTACGCGGGTCCGCTGGGCATGCTGTTCTCCGGTGGTGTTCCCGCCGCGGGCGCGGTGATCGGTCAGGTCATCACGGTGATCGCCATCGGCGCGCCGTTCATGTCCACCGCGTTCATGCTGGGCCGCGCGTTCTACGCCCAGGAGGACGCGCGCACCCCGTTCCTCGTGCAGCTGGGGGTGTCCGTCTTCACCGTGATCGCCGCCGTGCTGATCGCCCGGGTCTTTCCACCCGAGCACATGGTGTTCGCCGTCGCGGCCTGTTATGCCATCCAGAACGTGCTGGCCACGGTGATCTACCACTACGCCCTCACGCGGCGGATCGGGGACTACGGCCTGTCCCGGATCGTGAGCAGTCACGTGCGCATCCTGGCCGCCTCGCTCGTCGCGGGCGTGGCGGGAGTCGTGACGCTGTGGTTGCTCGGCGGGTACCGCACCGACGGTTTCCCGTGGGGTAATCAGGCAGCAGCCCTGATCAGCCTGGCCGTGGGCGGGCTCGTGATGGCCGCCGTGTACGCCGTGGCCCTGAAGTTGTTCCGGGTCCAGGAGTTCACGGGTTTGCTGGCCCCGCTGCGCGCCAAACTCGGCCGGTAGACTGCCCGAAAGATCGTTCTCGCGCCCGTGCGACCCCCGTGGCGCCCGATTACCAGAGGGAGCCACCGTGTCCCAGCCCATTGCGCTTGGAGCCGTTCTGGGGGGCCGTTACAAGGTCACCGCGTCCCTGCTGAGCACCGCCGAAAACGATCACGTGCTCCAGGGCGAGGACCAGATCCTGCGCCGCCGGGTCTCAATCCTGGTGCCCTCCCCGGCTCACGAGTCACTGCTCGTGGACAACGCGCGTTCCCTGGCCGCCGGCGCCGGGCACAGCGGCTTCCAGGTCCTGGACATGGGTCAGACCGAGGACTCCACCTACCTGGTCACCTCCTATGCACCCACCGCGGACCTGTTGGACGCGCTGCTGGTCCAGGACGACGACGCCGACGACTACTCCCTCTCCGACGACATCTTCGGGGACTCCCGCTCGGCCGCCTCCTCCGCCTACATCTACGAGGAGCCGGACCCCACACAGCCGCAGGAGACCGTCTCCCGGGATCCTGAACCCTCGGCGCGCCCCGCCGTCACGCGCTGGAACGCCTCCGACTACGACGATTACGACGACGCCCCCGCCGCCCCGGCCGTGCGCAACAAGCTCGGCTTCGCGCGCAAGGTCCGCCCCGACGCCGTGCGCTCCACGATGTTCGACCGCGCAGCCACCCGGGGCGCTGCCGCCGGGGCGACCGCAGCGACGTCGGCCGAGGCGATCGATCCCACCTACGACGGCGACAACCGCTACGAGAGCTACGAACGGACCGAGGGCAAGCCTGGGCGCCTGGATGAACAGCCCTCCGCGCCCCGCTCGGCCCGCGATGACGACGCCGCTCAGGACGGCACCGCGGCCATCCGCACGGTCGCACCGGCCTCCGGTGCAGCGGCCGGGCATGCTTCGGCATCGGACGCCGACGCCGCGTCGCTCCCCGGCACGGCCCCTGGTGACGACGCTGCTCCCCTGGACGATCCCGCCGCCCCGGCCAGGACGGCCGCCGGTGGTTCGGATGCCGCCGCGTCCGCCGAGAGCGTGGGTACGACCCATGCCGCCGGGGGCGGGATGATGAACGCCGCGGCGACCACCGCGGCGGCGGGCGGGATCGCGGGTGCGGCAGCGGCGTCGTCGGCGAATGCATCCGCAGGGCACTCCCCCGCGGGGACGGACACCGCAGCGGCGCGCACCGCGGACGGGGCGAGGGAGCCCGCAGCCGCACGCACCGCCCACGCCGTCGAACGCGAGCATGCCGCTGATCCGGCGGGCGCGGGTGGCGCCCGGCCCGGCTCCACCGAACGATCCCGCAAGGGTCCGCTGCGGTGGCTGTTGCTGTTGTTACTGATCATCGCGCTGATCGCCGCGATCGTGCTGGGCTTCCGCGGGCTCGGTGCGCTCACCGGGCAGTTCGGACAGGTCGGGGCCCCGCAAGAGAACGCAGCGCCGAGCGGGCCCGCGGGCTCCCCCGCGGCGTCGAACACGCCGAGCCCGGCCGCCACACCGCAGATCGGGACGGTCACGCGGGTGACCCAGGACCCGAACTTCATGACCGACACGGACGCCACGCTGGGCCAGGCCACGGACGGCAATCCGGGGACCTCGTGGCTGAGCTACGGTTTCTCGAACTCCCAGTTCGGGAACCTAGTCCAGTACGTGGGACTCGCCGCGCAGCTGCAGGACCCCGCACCCGTCCGGGAACTCACGATCCAGCAGGACGGTGGCACCGGCGGACAGTTCACGGTGTACGTCTCGGACAGCCCGTCGCTCGACGGCGCGCAACAAGTGGGCACGGGCTCGTTCACCGGGCCGCAGGTCAGCGTCCCGCTCTCCGAGGCCGCGCAGAACGACCCGCACCGGTACGTCCTGGTGGTGTGGAACGAATTGCCGCGACTGAACAATCCCATCGGCGGCTACCCGTACGGCTTGCGGATCAGCGAACTGTCCGTGCGCTGAACCCGGTGACGCCGCCGAACGGAATATCTGGCGGTACTCCCCACGTTCTTGGGTGTAGTTGACATCCGCACACGCGGTGACTCGTGGAAAGGTTTCGTACCAGTGAGCAATCAGCCCGGCATTTTCGCGAATGCTGTGAACCTCAAGGTCGGCGGCGCGGCGGAGGCCTCCGCTGCGTCTGAGGACGCCCGCACCACCTCCGCGGACGACGCCGTTCACGACGTCGTCATCGTGGGTTCCGGTCCCGCGGGGTACACCGCCGCCATCTATACGGCGCGCGCAAACCTCAACCCCGTGGTGCTGGCCGGGTCCGTGACCGCCGGTGGTGAACTCATGAACACCACGGACGTGGAGAACTACCCGGGGTTCATCGACGGCATCATGGGCCCGGACCTGATGAACAACATGCAGCAGCAGGCCGAGCGCTTCGGGGCGGACATCCGCTACGAGGACGTCGTCTCCGCGGAACTCGACGGAGAGATCAAGACCGTGACCGTGGAGGGCGGGACCGTGCTGCGCGCCCGCGCGGTCATCATCTCCACCGGTTCCGAGTACCGCAAGCTCGGTCTCGAGGACGAGGAACGGCTCTCCGGCCACGGTGTGTCGTGGTGTGCCACGTGCGACGGGTTCTTCTTCAAGAAGCAGAACATCGCGGTGGTGGGCGGCGGTGACTCCGCGATCGAGGAGGCCACGTTCCTGACCAAGTTCGCGGACAAGGTGACCCTGATCCACCGCCGGGACCGGTTCCGTGCGTCCGAGATCATGCAGCAGCGCGCGTTCGACGACCCCAAGATCGAGATCCTCTGGAACACCAAGGTCACGGGGATCCAGGGCGCGGACAAGGTGGAGTCCCTGGCCCTGGAGGACACCGTCACGGGTGAGACCTCTGAGCTGGCCGTGACCGGTCTGTTCGTGGCCATCGGCTCGGACCCCCGCGTAGGACTCGTGAAGGATCAGCTCGAGTTGACCGTGGACAACACGATCGCCGTGGACGGGCGCAGCTCCACGACCTCGCTGGCCGGTGTCTTCGCCGCCGGCGACGTGGTGGACGCGACCTACCGCCAGGCGATCACCGCCGCGGGCTCGGGCTGTGTTGCCGCGGTGGACGTGGAGCACTACCTCGCGGCCCTCGACAGCTGATCCGAACCCACCTGACAACCCACTCCCGCCCGGAACCGCCGGAACGATTCGGCGACCGAGCGGGGAAACCCATCGAAAGGAAACGCACATGAGCTCTGCAAAGGACGTCACCGACGCCAACTTCAAGGCCGAGGTGCTCGAGAACTCCAAGCCCACCATCGTGGACTTCTGGGCCGAGTGGTGCGGTCCGTGCCGCCAACTCGGACCCGTGCTGGACGCGATCGCCGCGGAGCACGCGGATCACGTGGACGTGGTGAAGGTCAACGTGGACGACAACCCCGCGATCGCCTCCCAGTACGGCATCACCTCGATCCCCGCGGTGTACCTCTTCGCGAACGGCGAGGTCGCCAAGACCTCGATCGGTGCCAAGCCCAAGTCCGCGCTCGAGAAGGAGTTCGGGGACTACCTCAACCCCTCCGCGTGACACATCCGACCCGGGCCCGCATCACTTACGTGCGCGGGCCCGGGTTTTCTCGAACCCAATTGCAGTGTGCGAACCACACCGTGGGAGTGGCTCGCCGACCCCAGGGAGACCACGTGCCGCCATCCACCCCCGGAGCCGCGCTCAGACACGGTATGACCGACCGCCGCATCACGGGTCTCAGGGAACGCCTCGTCAGGGCAGAGGGCGAGGACCTACCCCTGGCCGGCGACAGCGTGCCGGACCCCACGGTCTTCGACGACCGTGTGGACCACGCCGTGCGGGTGTTCCAGCAGCGCAAGGGGCTCATCGTAGACGGCGTGGTCGGTCCGGAGACCGAGGCAGCACTCAACGACGCCCAGTACAGGCTGGGTGACCGTCCACTGTTCTTCGACGAGGTGGCCCCGTTGCACGGCGACGACGTCGCGGAGCTGCAGGACAACCTTTCGCTGTTGGGTTTCTACTACGGGCACCTGGATGCGGTGTTCAACCGACAGACCGAGTACGCCGTGAAGGAACTCCAACACAGCCTGGGTGTCCCGAGTGACGGCATCGTGGGTCTCGATACCCTCTCCGGGCTGGCTCGCGTGCGCAAGAAGATCACCTCGGCCAAGGCCTTCTCCCTACGAGATCACCACCGGCTGGAGAGCCTCCAGGAGGCCCTCCGTGATCGCCTGGTGCTCCTGGTGCCCTCCGGCGCCGGTCCTCAGGTGTCCCCAACCGGGGCCCCGGATTCGTTCGCCGCGGATCAGGATGCCATCACCCTCGACGTCGCGCAGCGCACCCGCGACCTTCTCCGCGCGGTGGGCGCCAAGCCCGTGATCGCAGCGGCCCAGGGCGCCGGCGCTTCGTCGTCAGGTGCTGGACCGGAGGACTCGGACGGGAGCGTCCCCGAGGTCCCCGAGGTCCCCGAGGTCCTCCCCGACGACGCCCTTGTGCTCACCCTGCAGTGTGATTGGAACTCCTCGCCCCTGGCCCAGGGTGTGGCCACCTTCTTCTGGGGTGCACCGGACACACGTCAGGCGTACTCCCCCGTGGGTCAGCTCGCGTCGGACATGATCCTGCGTGAGCTGGTGGCCCGCACGGGTGCCCTGGACCTGGGGAGCCATGCGCGGCAGTGGAGCGCACTCCGTGAGGTCCGTACCGCGGCGGCATGGGTCGATCTGGGATACCTTTCGAACGAGGATGAGGCCTCCCGGCTGCGGAGCGGTGAGTACCGCGCGCGTTTGGCGGAGGCGCTTCTGTGTGGCCTCCAGCGCGTCCTGGCATCCACTCCGGAACCCACCGCCACAGGAACAATGAGCCTGGCGGATATCCAGGACTATTACCGTAGGGACGGCTGAACGCACCTCATCATGGGGCGATAGCGATGCGTTGGAGACAAGGCTGATCGCCTTGCTGCTGACACTCGATCGCCCGGCTGGTCTGTTGAGGTGATGGAAGTAGGGCCGCGATGTTTCACGTGAAACATCGCGGCCCTTAGTCGTGGCTGCGGAAGATCAGTTCGCGTCCAGCTTGGGGTCCAGCACGTCGATGATGCGGTTGAGGTCCTCGACCGATGCGAACTCGATCGTCATCTTGCCCTTGCGCGCACCGAGCTGGATCTTCACGCTCGTGTCCAACTTGTCGGAGAAGGCATCTGCGATGTAACCCAGTCGGTCATCGTGGCGGGTTACGGGGGTCTTCCGCTTGGTCGCGTGTCGCTTGAGACCGTCGGAGAGGGCGACGAGCTCCTCCGTGGCGCGCACCGACAGCCCCTCCGCCACGATCCGCTGGGCGACCCGCTCCATCTCAGCGGGATCCGTCAGCGCCAACAGCGCACGCGCATGTCCCGAGCTCAGTACCCCCGCGGCCACGCGACGCTGCACGAGCGCCGGGAGTCGGAGCAGGCGCAGGGTGTTGGAGATCTGCGGCCGGGAGCGTCCGATCCGTTCCGAGAGCTGCTCCTGAGTGGCCCCGAACTCTTCCATGAGCTGCTGGTACGCGGCGGCTTCTTCAAGGGGGTTGAGCTGAGCCCGGTGCAGGTTCTCCAGCAGGGCGTCCCGCAGGAGATCGTCGTCCGCTGTGTCCCGGATGATGGCCGGGATGACGGCCAGACCGGCCTTCTGAACGGCTCGCCAACGCCGTTCGCCCATGACGAGCTCGTACTTCTGCTCTCCCCCCTCATGACTGGGACGCACGACGATGGGCTGCAGGACACCGAGTTCCTTTACCGAGAAGGCGAGCTCGGCGAGCTCGTCCTCATCGAAGACCTGGCGCGGCTGCTTGCGGTTGGGGTGGATGTCCATGACCGAGATCTCCGCGAAGGTGGCTCCGGGGACGCTCTGCAGGTCTTCCTGGGCAGAGTGTTCGGCAGGCACGACCTCCCGCTGTGACGCGATGACATCCGCCGCGGGGATATGCTCTCCGACGGTGTCCGCAGCACCATCGGCGGAGGCGGAAGGAGGCGCTATGTTCCGCGTGGTAGAAGATTGGACCGATGTTTCACGTGAAACGTCGCCAGAGCCAGACTTTACCTGCTGGTTCTCCTGACCGACATTCGTGGGTGTATTGCGCACGGTCTCCTGGTGGGACCCATCCGCTGCACTCGAGGGGGTCACCTCTCCGGCCTGCGAAGAGTCACGGACTTCGTCGGTACGCGAAAAGTCGTCAGAGTTTTCCGCATCAGTTTCTTCGTCACCACTCGACGGCAGGAAGAACATGTCCACCGGGCGGCGCACATTCGTTGTACTGCGTAAGGCCTGGCCCATGTCCCTCCGGGTCCGTGGCGGCTTGCTTCCACGTGATGCCGGAGCCTTCGAGGAATCGGATGTTTCACGTGAAACATCGTCGGATCGTGACCCAGCGGCGTCGGCACCGTCTTTGGTCGAACTCACCTGCGTCTTAGGCTTGGCCGCGTCCGACTTAGTGCCCGCACCCTTTTCGGAGCCCGTTTCCCCCGATTTAGTCGATCGCGACGACCGACGCACTGAGGTTCCAATTCTATTGCCGTCACCGGTCGGGCCGGCATTCTTACCAACTGCCTCAGCGTCGGCGCCTGATGCCTCGGTCTTGCCGCCTTTCGAACCAGTCTTCTTGGGGGTCGCCGTCGCGCGTGAAGTCGCCTTCTGGCGATCCTCGTCGACAGACTTCGAGGCGGGGGTGGCCCGTACCCTGTTGGCAGTACCTGCTATACGAGACGAGCTCCGATCGTGGGTCTCGGTCGCGCCGCTTCGAGAGGACTGCTTGCCACTACTTGCGGTCTCCCTAGAGTCGACCGCCGGCGGCGTCGTTTGCTCCTGGGCGTCCCCGCTGGGGATGAGAGCGCCTAAACCGCGCCCGAGACCACGACGTCGTTCTGCCACGATGAATTCCTCCCGGTGATGATGGTGTATCCATCGTAGTCAAGAACGGATCGTTCGTATGACCCATTCACCAGCGGCAACCGCGCGCCTGAAATGCGAACACCCCGATGTTTCACGTGAAACATCGGGGTCATGATGGAAAGATCTATTAGCGCAGCGTTTTGCGACCTGGCGCCCGCCAGCTCCAACTACGCAGACAGGGGCTGCATTATTCGCGGTATCGGAGATGCCTACTCGGCCGCACCGGATCCGCGGCTGGCCAGTTCCGCCGCAGCTTCCAGGTACGACAGCGCTCCGGTGGAGCTGGGGTCGTAGGTGATGACGCTCTGCTGATAACTCGGCGCCTCCGAGACGCGCACCGACCGGGGGATCATGGTCTCCATGACCTCCCGAGGGAAGTGCTGCCGAACTTCGTCGGCCACCTGCGACGCCAGGTTGGTCCGCCCGTCGTACATCGTCAGCAGGATGGAGGACACCACGAGCTTCGGATTCAGGTGCTTCTGGATCATGGTGATGTTGTTGAGCAGCTGGCTCAGCCCTTCGAGCGCGTAGTACTCGCACTGGATGGGGATCAGTACCTCGGTCGCCGCAACGAACGCGTTGATCGTGAGGAGGCCGAGGCTGGGCGGGCAGTCGATGAACACGTAGTCGAGACGGGGGAGCCCATGCTCCTCGCGCGATGTCGCGTACTCCGCCAGAGCCCGCTGCAATCGCTGTTCACGAGCCACCACGGACACGAGTTCGATCTCGGCACCGGCAAGGTCGATGGTCGCCGGGAGGACCCACAGGTTGGACACCTCGGGGGACTCCTTGACCACCTCGGCCACCGGAACCTCGTCGATGAGCACGTCATAGACGGAGTCCGCATCCGCACCGTGGGGAATCCCGAGTGCGGTGGACGCGTTGCCCTGCGGATCGTTGTCCACGACCATCACGTTCTGGCCCTGCTGCGCGAGCGCCACGGCGAGGTTGACCGACGTACTAGTCTTCCCCACACCACCTTTCTGATTGCTGATGGTGATGTAGCGCGTGTTCTCGGGGCGGTCCAGGTGCACGTTCTTGAGCTTGGCGCGGCGCTTATTCTCTTCCACGAGTTTCCTCCCCAGGGCGGTATCCGCCACCGCGTCTTGTGCCGTCACTCCTGCTTGACCGTCTGTTTCACGTGAAACATGGCGTCCGCGATCAGGAACAACTTTTTTTGTTTGCGAAATTGGATCAGGCGGCAATCCGAAGTCGTGTCCACGGGTAGGTCCTGCTGTGGGCCGTTCCGGCTCGGTCATCGACTGTCCCTTCCGTGACTGGTGCGGTGCTCCTAGTAGCTTATCGACAAGGCCGCACCGGCAACGACGGATTCACAGCACGAGCCGGACCACCGTGGTGGGTTCCTCCAGGAGGTCCTCGCCCACGGTCACGACCTCCGAGGACCGGACCCCGAAACGATTGAACTTCTTGCTCGCCTTGCGCAGTTCGTCCTGGGCGGAGCGTCCCTTGAGCGCGAGCAGCTCACCGGAACCCTTCAACAGCGGCAGGGTGATGTCCACCAGACCGATGAGCGCGGAGACGGCTCGGGCCGTGACCACATCCACCGGGCCCACCTCGTTCTTTGCCTGCTCGGCGCGCGCCCGCAGCACACGGACGTTGTCCAGGCCGAGATCCGCCACAATCTCCTCTAGCCACGCGACACGGCGCTCCAGCGGCTCGATCAACGTGATGGACAGATCGGGCCGGGCGATCGCGAGGCACAGGCCGGGAAGGCCGGCCCCCGAGCCCACGTCCGCGACGTGAGCGTTCCGCGGGATCATGCTCTCCACCACTGCGCAGTTGAGTACGTGACGTTCCCACAATCGCGGGGCCTCACGGGGACCGATCAGTCCACGGACGATGCCCGAGGACGCCAGGTGCTCCGTGTAGCGCCGCGCCAGGTCGAGGCGGTCATCGAAGATCGTGCGCGCTGCGGTCTCGTGCTCACCGAGCTCGGGGGCTGGCTGGGGCTCGGGAGCGGGACGCGACGCGCCCTCGGCGCCCGACCCGTTCTTGTCCTGCCCGGACGCGGCGGGGTGCGGGGTGGAACGCGACACGGTCACTGAGCCGCCGAGACCACGATGTGGCGCCCGGCGCCGTCGCCCTCGGACTCGGAGACCAGACCGGCGTCCGCGACGGCGTCGTGGACGATCTTGCGCTCGTACGGGGATAGCGGGGGCAGGTGCACGCTGCCGCCCTCGGACTCGACCTTGGCCACGGCGTCCTGCGCCATCTCGCGCAGCTCCGAGGCTCTCTCGTCACGGTGCCCCGCGATGTCCAAGATCAACCGGCTGCGCCGCTGCGTGGCGCTGAGGACGCACAGCCGCGCGAGTTCCTGCAGCGCCTCGACCGTCTCGCCGTTCTCGCCCACGAGCTCTCGCAGAGGGGAGTCGTCACCGTCCTCCGCGACCACGGAGACGTACGTGCGCCCGTCCCGGACCTCGATGTCGATGTCGCCGTCGATGTCCGCGGTGTCGAGGAGCTCCTCGATGTAGTCCGCGGCGATCTCACCCTCCTCCTCGAGGGGGGAGAGCTCGGGGGTCTGCGTCTCGGCGGGCGCGTCCTGCGAGGGCAGCTGCTGCTGTTCGTCGATGTCGTTCATTGGGTGCGACCTCTCAGCCGTTCTTCTTGGCCTGCTGCTTCTGGCGCTTCTTGGACACGGGTTGCTGACGCTGGCCCGCCGCCGCGCGTTCACGCTGCTCCTCGAGCTTCTCCTCGTGCTCCTTCTTGGTCATGCCCACCGGGGGCAGACCCTTGGCCGCACGGCGCTCGTTGAGTTCACGCTCCGCCTGGGACCCCTTGGTGGGGTTGTTGCGGATGACCCACCACTGCTGGCCCATGGACCACAGGTTCGAGACTGTCCAGTAGATGAGCACACCCAGCGGGAAGTTGATGCCACCGATCGCGAAGATGAGCGGGAACAGGTAGAGCATCATCTGCTGCTGGCGGTACATGGGCGATTCCTTGGCGGCATCGCTCATGTTACGCGCGGTCAGCTGCTTCTGCGTGATGAACTGTGTGGCACACATGGCCACGATCATGACGATCGCCAGCACGATGGTGGCCATGTGGTTGCCCGCACCCGGCTGCATCAGGGTGGAGAACAGGGGAGCGCCGAAGATCGTGGAGTCGTTGAACTGGTGGACCAGCTGCGGCGTGAGGACGTGGATGGACTCGTTGTTCTGGGCGGCCTGCGGGACCGAACGCAGCACCTGGAACAGCGCGAAGAAGATGGGCATCTGCACGATGATCGGCAGGCACGCCGCGAACGGGTTGGATCCGTGTTCCTTGTACAGGGCCATCTGCTCCTCGGCCATGGCCTGGCGGGAGAGCTGGTCCTTCTTGCCCTTGTACTTGGCCTGCAGCTTGGCCATCTCCGGTTGCAGTTCCTGCATGCCGCGCATGGACTTGATCTGCTTGAGGAACAGCGGGATGGTCAGTGTACGCATGACCAGGGTCAGGCCCACGATGCACAGCACCCAGGTGACACCAGAGGCCGGATCCATCCCGAGGGTGGTGAACAGTTCGTGGAACACCCACAGCACGGCGGAGACGATCCACCTGAAGGGAAAGAGAATAATGTCGAAGAAGTTCATCGAGCGTTGGCTCCTTGAGCCGCGTGGTCGTCACGGGCCGGGCAGTCGTGCACGTGGTCGCGCACGAGGGTCGGGTGGTTGAGCAGAACGATTTTGGGGGTCGAGGCCACGGAGGGGAACTCCCGACCGCCGCTCGGGACCCTATCGATCCCGCCGGCCGCCCACGGGTGGCAGCGCAGCAGACGTCTGACGCTCAGTCCCAGTCCGCGCACCGCGCCGTGCACGGTGAACGCCTCCAGCGCGTATGCGGAACAGGAGGGGAAATACCGGCACACGTCTCCGTACAGCGGGGAGACAATCGTGCGGTAGAGCTTGAGCAGGGCGATGCAAAGATTCTGCGGAAGATGCTTCATGGTGCGCACGAGGCCACCGCCGGGGTTGTACTCGTGCGGCGCGCGCGCGAGGAGTTGCTCGGGAGACGGACGTGATGTCACGTGCGGGCCTCCTTCTCGACTCTGTACAAGCAACGTTACGGCATCCGCCGCGTACGCAACGGGGAGGTCATCGCGCCTTGCGCAGCGCGGCATGCAGGGCGTCGCGGTAGTCACGCCCCAGTTCGTCCCACCCTGCCGCGGCGGCCGCGGGCAAAGCACGGACGACGATGTCGAGCCCGGCCGGGTGTTCGCGGACGGTCACGGCAGCGAGTTCACGCAGGCGGCGCTTAACCTTGTTCCTGGCCACGGCGTTGCCCACCGCCTTGGAGACGATGAACCCCACGCGGGACGCCTGCTCCGTGGTGCTTCGCACGGATACGACGACGTTCCGGCGGCCACTGCGGGCGCCGGAACGTACGGTGTCTGAGAACTGCGCCGAGGTCCGCATCCGATGCCTGGTGGGCAGCACGATGCGAACCTCGCGAGTTGACGATGAGTCAGGCCGACAGGCTGGCGCGGCCCTTGCTGCGGCGGGCGCCGATGATGGCGCGGCCGGCACGGGTGCGCATGCGAGCACGGAAGCCGTGCTTGCGAGAGCGGCGGCGGTTGTTGGGCTGGAAAGTCCGCTTGGGCATTAGTCACTCCACGAGGTTGGACAACGGCGCGCCAACTGCGACGGATCACAGGGGACGCACGCGGTACGTATTTGGGGGCATGCGGACGCGCAGAAATCGCAATCCTACACGCACAAGACTGATTCACAGTAGTCAAAAGGGCCACACCGGTCAAATTGCCGCACACTACGATCGGCGGTCCGGTGGGCTGCCAGACGGGCGGCCGCGTCCCTCCACAAGTGTGTACACCGCCCCCCGGGAGCATGTGGAAAAGCGCCGGATCACACCCCGCCAGAGCAAGTTATCCCCAGGTGGGAACTACACAGTTGTAGTTCTGTGCACCGGCTCCGACGGGCTATGTCGAGCCCGGAACCATGCTCTAGGCTGAGGTTTGCGGCCGCCCCCACGAGGTTATCCACCGCTGTGTACAAGTCTGTGGAAAACTGGGGCTTCCCCGTATCTCACGTCAGGAGTCGTTCATGCAGCAGGACAACAGGGCTTTGCTCGAGCAATGGGCAGAGTGCGTCCGCGTCATGAACGAGAACCCGCGGGTCACGGGACGGGCACGCGGGACCATCGCGGTGTGTGAACCCCGCGGCCTGATGGGCACCACGCTGCTGATCGCGGTCCCGAGTGAGGCCACGCGGGAATTCCTGCAGAACCGCCCCATGTCCGAGATCCTGGACGAGAGCGTGGGCCGGGTTCTGGGAGCGGACACGCTCGTGGCATTCGTCGTGGACCCCGAGCTCGAGGTCCAGCCGCCCACCACTCGCGCCGCGACCGACGCGCGGTCCTCCGACCGCACCATCCCCTCGCTCAACGAGCTCGAAGCCGAACGTACGCCCGGACTCTTCCAGCCTGCTCCCGGCCGCGATGCGCCGTCGGGCGAGAGCGTCCCGCGCTCCCCGGCCGGCCTGGCAACCACCGAGCCCGGCGACGGCGCCGGCGAGTACGACGATCTGCCCCCGCGCCGCCTACCCGAAGCCGCGCCCCCGGGGCCGCAACAGCGCGAGGTGCTCAGCACCGGCAACGGTTCGGACACCAGCCCGGCGGATTCGGAATGGGACAGTTCCGCCCGACTGAACCCCAAGTACGTCTTCGACTCCTTCGTGATCGGCCAGTCGAACCGGTTCGCCCACGCCGCAGCCTTCGCGGTCGCAGAGACCCCCGCCAAGGCATATAACCCGCTGTTCATCTACGGGGATTCGGGTCTCGGCAAGACCCACCTGCTGCACGCGATCGGGCACTACGCCAAGCGGCTCTACCCCAAGCTGCGCGTGCGGTACGTGAACTCGGAGGAGTTCACCAACGACTTCATCAACTCCATCCGCGACGACGAGGGCTCGTCCTTCAAGGGCATCTACCGCAACGTGGACCTGCTGCTGATCGATGACATCCAGTTCCTCGCGGGCAAGGAGCACACGCAGGAGGAGTTCTTCCACACCTTCAACGCGCTGCACAATCACGAGAAGCAGATCGTGATCACCTCGGACATGCCGCCCAAACAGCTCACGGGCTTCGCCGAGCGGATGCGCTCCCGCTTCGAGTGGGGACTGATAACCGACGTGCAGCCGCCCGAGCTCGAGACCCGGATCGCGATCCTGCGCAAGAAGGCAATCAGCGAGGGGATGGACGCCCCGGACGATGTCATGGAGTACATCGCCTCCCACATCTCCACCAACATCCGCGAACTGGAAGGGGCGTTGATCCGGGTCACGGCCTTCGCGTCCCTCAACAAGCAACCGGTGGATCTCCCGCTCGCAGAGCTCGTGTTGAAGGATCTGATCACCGACGACGGGGGACAGGAGATCACCGCGGCCTCGATCCTGGGGCAGACCGCCGCGTTCTTCAACATCACCCTGGACGAGCTGAAGTCCAAGTCCCGCACGCGCACCCTGGTGACCGCGCGCCAGATCGGCATGTACCTGTTGCGGGAACTCACGGACATGTCCCTGCCCAAAATCGGGCAGGAACTGGGCGGGCGGGACCACACCACGGTCATGCACGCGGACCGTAAGATCCGCACGCTCATGGCCGAACGCCGGCAGATCTTCGATCAGGTCACGGAGCTGACCAACCGGATCAAACAACAATCGCGCGAGGGCTAAGACCCGCCCCGATCACGCGACACCCGGAGACGGGCCCTCGGAACACGGTTCCGGGGGCCCGTTCTTCTTGTGATTCGTCCACAGGCCGAGCCCGCGGATCCACTGCTTTCGCCGCCCACGGTGCACAGGAAAATCCGGGGGTGTGGACGCGCTGTGCACAGTCCTGTTCAGGGCCGTGTGGAAAAATCTGTGGACAACCCCGAACAGGCGGTGGACAACCGCCGCGCGTCGGTGGGCGAGCCTGTGGAATCCGCGGAATCACGCGGAAGTTGTGCACTCAGCAAGCACAAGGCAATCCACAATCATCCACACCGGATCAACACCCCCGAACCGCGGGATTCCTGAGGAACAGACAGTTATCCACAGAGTCCACAGGGGTTATTAACACTTCTACCCCTTAAGAAAAGATCGACCGAATAACAAAAATCCGGTTCTCCCCGGCCGAACGGGTCCCCGGGATCTCTGTAATTACAAGAATCCAGGAACCGCCACGGGCGGATCCTGTCCGAACCTGACGATCCGGGGGTTCGGATGACGTCCCCGCGGCCGGATACCATGCAGACAAAACACTTCGGTTCCGAACCAAAGAGGGGCACCCCGTGAAGTTCTCGGTCGAGCGCGACGTACTGGCTGAAGCAGTCACCTGGACTGCCCGTTCGCTGTCACCGCGGCCTCCCGTCCCCCTGTTGTCCGGACTGCTCATCAAGGCGGAGAACGGTTCGCTGTCCATCGCAAGCTTCGACTACGAGATCTCCGCGCGCCTGACCATCAGCGCGGACGTCCTCGAGGAGGGCACCACCCTGGTCTCCGGCCGTCTGCTCGCGGACATCTGCCGCTCGCTGCCCTCCGCTCCCGTGCAGCTCGAGGCCGACGGCGGCAAGGTCACCCTCACGTGCCGTTCCGCCAAATTCAACCTCGCGGCCATGCCCGTGGACGACTACCCCCAGCTGCCCGAACTGCCGGACCTGTCCGGCGTCGTGGCCGGGGACGAGTTCGCGCACGCCGTGGCACAGGTCAACATCGCGGCGTCCAAGGACGACACCCTGCCGATCCTCACGGGCATCCGCATGGAGATCGAGGGCGAGAAGATGACCCTGCTGGCCACCGACCGCTACCGGCTGGCCATGCGGGAACTGACCTGGCGGCCCTCCGATCCCACGATCTCCACGGCGGCCCTGATCAAGGCCAAGACGCTCAATGACATCGCCAAGACCCTGGGATCCTCCGGGGACGTGAACATCGCGCTCGCTCAGAACACGGAACTCGTGGGATTCGAATCCGGCGGACGACGCACCACGAGCCTGCTGATCGACGGCGAGTACCCCAAGATCCGCTCGCTGTTCCCGGATCACACACCGATCACCGCCGTGGTGAAGACCTCGGAACTCGTGGAAGCGGTGCGCCGCGTGTCCCTCGTAGCCGAACGCAACACCCCCGTGCGACTCGCGTTCAGCGAGTCCCGGGTCGCGCTCGACGCGGGAACCGGGGAGGACGCCCAGGCGTCCGAAATTCTGGACGCCCAGCTCAACGGGGATGACATCACCGTGGCCTTCAACCCCACCTACCTCTCCGAGGGACTGCACGCGTTCGACTCCGACTACGTCCGGTTCTCGTTCACGGCCCCTCCGAAGCCGGCCGTGCTCTCGGCCCAGAGCGAGCCCGACGGCGAGGACAGCGTGGACTACAAGTACCTGCTCATGCCGGTGCGTCTGCCCAACCAGTGATCGTGTGTTCGTAGACCACCTGTCGCTCGCCAACTTCCGGACCTACCCCGGTCTGGACCTCCCCCTTGCCCCGGGTCTCACGGTGTTCGTGGGACCCAACGGTGTGGGCAAGACCAACATCGTGGAGGCGATCGACTGGGCCGCGACCCTGGGCTCCCACCGCGTCTCGGGCAACGGACCACTCATCACCACGGGATCGGACCAGGCGATCATCCGGGTACGCGTCAACCGCGGGGGACAGCGCACGGTCCTCGAGTACGAACTCAACGCCGCGCGGGCCAATCGCGTGCGGATCAACCGAGCGGCCCCGGTCCGCGCCCGTGAGGCCCTGGGGACCCTGCACACCGTGTTGTTCTCCCCGGAGGACCTGACCCTGGTCAAGGGGGATCCGTCCCACCGGCGGCGGTTCCTGGACGATCTCGCCACGGCCATGCGGCCGGTGCTCGGTGCCGCGCGCTCGGACTACGACCGGGCGCTGAAGCAGCGCAACGCCCTGCTGAAATCGGCGCGGCGCTCCCGGGGGTTCTCGGACTCGGATCGTGCGACGCTCGCGGTGTGGAACGACCAGCTCGCGCGCGCCGGCGCGGCCGTGATGGGTGCGCGGTTGCAGTTGCTCAAGGCTTTGGAGCCCGAGGTGGACCGGGCATACCAACAGCTCACGGACGGGCCCAAGCACGTGTCCCTGGGCTACGAGAGCTCGTCCGTGGCACCCGGTGCCGATCAGGAAGCGCTCGAACACTTCTCGGTCACGGACCTCTACGAGCTCATGATGAATGCCTTTGAGCGCATGGCACGTCATGAGCGGGATCGCGGGATCACCCTGGTGGGACCGCATCGGGACGACCTCGTGATCCGGCTGGGCGACACCCCCGCCAGAGGCTACGCGTCCCACGGGGAGACCTGGTCTACGGCCCTGGCCCTCCGCCTGGGCTCGTGGTATGTCCACCTCGCCGACGATCCGGCCCGGGGTTCGGCGCCCGTGCTGATCCTGGACGACGTGTTCGCGGAACTGGACGCGCGCCGTCGACGCCGCCTGGCCGAGCTCGTGCGGCAGGCCGAGCAGGTGCTCGTGACCGCCGCGGTGGACGAGGACCTACCCGCGGCGCTGCTCGAGGACTCGCCCACGGTGATCGAGGTGGAGCCGGGGGCGGTATGGAACCGCGCAGCGTCGTCGGCCGGACCCGAGCCCGAGTCCGGACCCGAGCCCGGGTCCGGCGGGAACCAGAACGCTCCCCAGGCGGAGCAGCCGTGAGCGAGCCCGTGCATCGCGACGTCGTGGACGCGGCGGCCGTGGCCCTGCAACGGGCCCGGAAGGCCGCCCGCGACCGCGGGGACACGCCCCTGTCCAAGGCGGCCGCGGCCAAGAACATGCGCGCTTTCGGCACGGCCATGGAGGAGGGAACGGGCTCCCCGGCATTGCGCGCGCGGGACCGCTACGGCGTGGATCCGCGGCAGCTCGGGGGCTTCTCGGGACCGGGGCGTTCCGCGCGGGACCCCCGAGCGCTGTCCACCGTGGTGGACGCGCTGATGACCCACAGGGGCTGGAAGACGCCCGTGAACGTGAGCAGTGTGCTCGCGGACTGGCCGTCCCTCGTGGGGGCGCGCAACGCTGAGCACACGTGGCCCGAGAGTTTCGAGGACACCGTGGTGCGCGTGCGCTGCGACTCCACGGCCTACGCGACCCAGCTGCGGTTGATCCAACCCCAGATCATCAGGAAGTTCTCGGACAAGCTGGGGGAGGGGATCGTCACGCGGCTCGAGATCCACGGTCCCGTGGGGCCGAGCTGGAAACGGGGGCGCTGGTCGGTGCAGGGCAGGGGGCCGCGGGACACCTACGGGTGAGCTGAAAGTGCCAAAAACGCGCCAGAAGCGCGCGAGGCGCACCGCACCCCGAAAATGGGTCCACCCAGCGCGGCGGGGCTCCGGGGCGTCTGCGGGCCGTCCAGCGCTTCATGCGGTAGAATGGGAAGCCAAAGATCTTCCCGTCCCGCCAGCCGATGAGCCGCGAGCCGTCTCATCGGCTGTATTCATATGGGCCGGGTGATGATCGCCATCGATTACGCAGGAGGACCGGAGACCCCGTGGCTACAGAGGATCCCCTACAGCACGAGTACGGCGCGAGCGACATCACCGTTCTGGAAGGCCTCGAGGCGGTCAGGAAGCGCCCGGGGATGTACATCGGTTCCACTGGCCCCCGCGGCCTGCACCACCTGGTCTACGAGGTGGTCGACAACTCCGTGGACGAGGCGCTCGCGGGGTACTGCGACCACATCGAGGTGACCCTCCAGTCGGACGGCGGCGTGCGCGTGAGCGACAACGGCCGCGGCATCCCGGTGGACATGCACCCCACGGAGGGCAAGCCCACCGTGGAGGTCGTGATGACCATCCTGCACGCCGGCGGCAAGTTCGGCGGCGGTGGCTACGCCGTGTCCGGCGGTCTGCACGGCGTGGGCATCTCGGTGGTCAACGCCCTGTCCCGGCGTGTGGACACCGAGGTCCGCCGGCAGGGCTACGTCTGGCGGATGAGCTTCGCGAACGGCGGCCACCCCCAGGGTGAGCTCGAACGCGGCGAGCAGACGGACGAGACCGGGACCACCCAGGTCTTCTACCCGGACCCCGAGATCTTCGAGACCGTGGATTTCGATTTCGAGACCCTGCGGGCGCGGTTCCAGCAGATGGCGTTCCTCAACAAGGGTCTGCGGATCACGCTCACGGACGAGCGCGTCATGGACGAGACCGGTGAGGAGATCGCGGGGGAGTCCCCCGTGGACGCCTCCGGTCCGGTCGAGGGACAGGACGGAGGGACGGTCGGCGCGGACGACGCCGCTGTCCACGCCCACGCGGGCGCCCGCCGGGTGGTCTACTGCTACGAGCACGGGTTGCTGGACTACGTCACGTTCCTGAATTCGGCCAAGAAGGTCGATCTGATCCACGACGACGTCATCTCGCTCGAGGTGGACGACCCGGACAAGAAGATGTCCCTGGAGCTGGCCATGCAGTGGACCACGGCGTTCAACGAGTCCGTGCACACGTACGCCAACACCATCAACACCCATGAGGGCGGCACCCACGAGGAGGGCTTCCGCACCGCGCTGACCACGCTCATCAACCGCTACGCGCGGGAGAACAGGCTGCTGCGCGACAAGGACGACAACCTCACGGGCGAGGACGTGCGCGAGGGGCTCACCGCGGTGATCTCGATCAAGCTCGCGGAACCCCAGTTCGAGGGGCAGACCAAGACCAAGCTAGGCAACTCGGAGGCCAAGACCTTCGTTCAGCGCGAGATGTTCGACCTGTTCGGGGCGTGGTTGGAGCGCAACCCCAACCCCGCCAAGGACATCATCCGCAAGGCGATCTACGCGTCCCAGGCGCGGTTGGCCGCGCGCAAGGCACGCGAGACCACACGACGCAAGGGCCTGCTGGAGTCCGGGGGCATGCCGGGCAAGCTCAAGGACTGCTCGTCCAAGGACCCCACGGTCTCCGAGATCTACATCGTGGAGGGTGACTCCGCGGGCGGTTCCGCCGTGCAGGGCCGCGATCCCGCGCACCAGGCGATCCTGCCGCTGCGCGGGAAGATCCTCAACGTGGAGCGGGCCCGGTTGGACCGGGCGCTGTCCAACGCGGAAGTGCAGTCCATGATCACAGCCTTCGGCGCGGGGATCGGTGACGACTTCGACATCGAGAAGGCCCGCTATCACAAGATCGTGCTCATGGCGGACGCGGACGTGGACGGTCAGCACATCACCACCCTGCTGCTCACGCTGCTGTTCCGGTTCATGCGTCCGCTCATCGAGCACGGGTACGTGTACCTCGCGCAGCCGCCGCTGTACCGCATCAAGTGGTCCAACGCGCCGCACAACTACGTCTTCTCGGACGCCGAGCGCGATGCCGCCCTGGCCAAGGGGCTGGCGGAGAACCGCCGGCTGCCCAAGGACAACGGCATCCAGCGCTACAAGGGCCTCGGCGAGATGGACTACACGGAGCTGTGGGACACCACCATGGACCCCGAGCACCGCACGCTGTTGCAGGTCACCATGGACGACGCCGCCGCGGCGGACCAGGTGTTCTCGGTCCTCATGGGCGAGGACGTGGAGTCCCGCCGCGAGTTCATCCAGCAGAACGCGAAGGACATCCGCTTCCTGGACATCTGAGCATGTGACGCCCGGAATATTCCGGCGCGAATATGAACGATGATCCCGGGGACGAGAGAAGGAAACAGCAACCCATGAGTGACGAGACGCAGGACGGCAACGGCCCCGTGGACCCGCAGGACGCACCCGAGGCCGGCGACGGCGTCGTGACCGACGAGGTGGCGATCACGGGCGACCGCGTGGAGCAGATCGATCTCCAGACGGAGATGCAGCGCTCCTACCTGGACTACGCCATGGCGGTGATTGTGGGGCGCGCGCTGCCGGACGTGCGGGACGGTCTCAAGCCCGTGCACCGGCGGGTGCTCTACACGATGTACGACGGCGGTTACCGCCCCGATCGTTCGTTCAACAAGTGCGCGCGCGTGGTGGGCGACGTGATGGGCAACTACCACCCGCACGGTGACTCCGCGATCTACGACGCCCTGGTGCGACTGATCCAGGACTGGATCATGCGCTACCCGCTCGCGCTGGGGCAGGGCAACTTCGGTTCCCCCGGTAACGATGGCGCCGCGGCCCCCCGGTACACCGAGACCAAGATGGCGCCTCTGGCCATGGAGATGGTCCAGGACATCCACGAGGACACCGTGGACTTCCAGGACAACTACGACGGCAAGCAGCAGGAACCCGTGGTGCTGCCCGCGCGGTTCCCCAACCTGCTGGTCAACGGCTCCTCCGGCATCGCGGTGGGCATGGCCACCAACATCCCCCCGCACAACCTGCGCGAGGTCGCGGACGGCGTGCAGTGGTACCTCAAGAACCCGCACGTGGACCGCGAGACCCTGCTCGAAGAACTCATCAAGCGGATCAAGGGTCCGGACTTCCCCTCTGGGGCGCAGATCCTCGGCCACAAGGGCATCGAACAGGCCTACCGCACCGGTCGTGGTTCCATCACGCAGCGCGCGGTGGTCAGTGTGGAGGAGATCCACAACCGCACGTGCCTCGTGGTCACGGAGCTGCCGTACCAGGTCAACCCGGACAACCTGGCCATCAAGATCGCGGACCTCGTCAAGGAAGGGCGGGTCCAGGGCATCGCCGACATGCGCGACGAGACCTCGGGGCGCACGGGTCAGCGGTTGGTGATCGTGCTCAAGCGGGACGCCGTACCCAAGGTCGTGCTCAACAACCTCTACAAGCACACGCAGTTGCAGGAGAACTTCTCCGCGAACATGCTCGCGCTCGTGGACGGGGTGCCCCGGACGCTGTCCCTGGACGCGTTCGTGCACCACTGGGTCACCCACCAGATGGAAGTCATCGTCCGGCGCACCACGTACCGCCTCAAGCAGGCGCAGGAGGAAGCGCACATCCTGATCGGCCTGCTCAAGGCCCTGGACGCCCTGGACGAGGTCATTGCCCTGATCCGGCGCTCGCCCACCGTGGAGCAGGCACGCACCGGGCTCATGGAGCTGCTCGAGATCGACGAGGCCCAGGCCCAGGCGATCCTCAACATGCAGTTGCGCCGCCTGGCCGCGCTCGAACGGCAGAAGATCCAGGACCGGCACGCCGAGCTGCAGCGGTTGATCGCCGAGTACGAGTCGATCATCGCGTCCGAGGAGCGTCAGCGCGAGATCATCTCGGAGGAACTGCAGGGCATCGTGGACCACTACGGTGATGACCGCCGCACCGAGGTGCTCTACGGCTTCGACGGGGACGTCTCCATGGAGGACCTCATCCCGCAGGAGCAGGTGGTCGTGACCATCACGCGCGACGGCTATGTCAAGCGAACCCGCGCGGACGAGTACCGCGCCCAGCACCGAGGTGGTCGCGGCATCAAGGGCGCGCAGTTGCGCGGCGACGACGTCGTGGAGCACTTCTTTGTGACGAGCACCCACAACTGGATCCTGTTCTTCACGACCCTCGGGCGCGTCTACCGCGTCAAGGCCTATGAGTTCGTGGAGGCCGGCCGGGACGCCAAGGGCCAGCACGTGGCCAATCTCATGGAGTTCCAGCCCGAGGAACGCATCGCCCAGGTCATGGAGCTGCACTCCTACCAGGACGCCCCGTACCTCGTGCTCGCGACCCGCAACGGGTTGATCAAGAAGTCGCGGCTCACGGACTACGACACCAATCGTTCCGCGGGCGTGATCGCGATCAACCTGCGCGAGAACGACGAGTTGGTCTCGGCCATGCTCGTGAACACCGACGACGACGTCATGCTGATCTCGCGCCTGGGCCAGTCCCTGCGGTTCACCGCTGACGACGACGCCCTGCGCCCCATGGGTCGCGCGACCTCCGGTGTCACGGGCATGAAGTTCCGCCCCGGGGACGAGTTGCTCTCCGCCAACGTGGTCAGCGACGACTCCTACGTGTTCGTGGTGACCGAGGGCGGCTACGCCAAGCGCACGAGCGTCCAGGAGTACCGCGTGCAGGGCCGCGGTGGCCTGGGCATCAAGGTTGCCAAACTCGCCGAGGTCCGCGGTGGCCAGGTGGGCGGGCTGATCGTGGGCGAGAACGACGAGGTGCTCGTGGTCATGGAGAGCGGCAAGGTCGTGCGCTCCAACGTGAGCGAGGTCCCCGCCCGCGGCCGTGACACGATGGGTGTGATCTTCGCCAAGCCGGGTCCCAACGACGCCATCGTGGGGGTTGCCCGCAACGCCGAGCGGGAGATCGAGAAGGAGGTCGCGGAGGAGGACGCCGCCGAGGCCACCGGGCCGAGCGACGTCGCCCCCGGCTCCACGATGGACTCCCCCGAAGTCACGACCGCGGACGTCCCCGCGGGCCAGGACGGTGCCGACGCCGCTGCGCCGGTCGGTGACGACGATGCAGTAGCGTTGGAGCACAACGACAACGGAGGTGACGCATGAGCGCGAGCTCAGCCTCGAAGGCGGGCCAGCCCGTGAAGACTTCTTCCCCCCAGAAGCCGTCCCCGCAGAGCGCCAAGAGCTCCGGCAAGGGACTCGTGCGACCCGCCCCCCGGGCCAAGGTGCGCCGCGCACGGCTCGTGGTGTCCAAGGTGGACACGTGGTCCGTGCTCAAGCTGGCCTTCCTGCTCTCCGTGGCGCTCGGGATCATCACGGTCGTGGCGTCCCTGGTGCTGTGGATCGTGCTGAGCCTCACCGGGCTGTTCGACGGGATCAACGAACTGCTGTCCATGCTCGGCGGCAGCGCCGGGGGAGCGGACATCAAGCGGTTCCTCTCGCTCGGCAACGTGGCCCTGTTCGCCACGATCATCTCCGTGGTCAACGTCATCCTGCTGACCGTGCTGTCCGTGCTCGGGGCGCTCGTGTACAACATCGCGGCGTCCCTGATCGGTGGCATCGGGGTGACCCTGACCGACGACTGATCCCGCGGTCCGCCCGATTTTGTGCGGCGGATGAAACTCCGGTAAAGTCTTGGCGTGGCCGATCAGAGGACGATTCTGGCGGTGCACGCTGAGGGCGTATAGCTCAGACGGTTAGAGCGCTTCGCTGATAACGAAGAGGTCCCAGGTTCAATTCCTGGTACGCCCACCCATCGAATTCCCGCCAACCGCGAGATGATCTCGTTCGGAGGGTCCCCATGAAGGCACGAATCGCAGCCCTGGCCGCACTGGCCGGCTTGTCCGTGGCAGCCTTCAAGTCTTGGCGCGAGGCGGAAGCCAAACGAGAGGCGTGGAATTCGGCCGTGGACCCCGTGGACTGACCGTCCCGGTCCCGCGATCCGCGTTCTGCAGGATCAGCACCACAATTGAACACGGGGCCTTAGCTCAGTTGGTAGAGCGCCGCCTTTGCAAGGCGGATGTCAGGAGTTCGAATCTCCTAGGCTCCACATCCGAGAACCCCCGGGGACCGCAGCGCCGGTCCCCGGGGGTTCCTTCGTGCCGGGCCTGTTCCTGGTCCGTGCTCATCCGCTTTCATCCGGTTCGTCCTGGCCCGGTTCCTCCTGTCCCCGGCCTTGCGTGCGCGTCCCCGGTCCTCGGCGGGGACACACCAGCCATACTTCGCCACCGAAGGAGTGTGGCGCACCCCGCGTGAAAGACTGCATGAGCACAACTGTGACCTGATTCATGCCCGAAGTGTGGAGCCCCCGATGCGCGACAAGACCCCGCTGCAACCCCTTCCGTCCATCGACCCCGATGAGTCGTTGGAGAAGGTCAAACGGTGGCAGCTGATCGGTCCCGGTCTCGTGGTGGCGGCCACGGGCGTGGGTGCCGCGGACATGGTGGCCACGCTGACCGCCGGCTCGCGCTACGGCTACACCCTCTTGTGGGCGGTCATCGCGGGCACGATCATGAAGATTGTGCTCGTGGAGGGCGCCGGTCGGTACTCGCTCGCGAGCGGGCGCACCATTTTCGAGGGTTGGCGCTCCCTGGGCCGGTGGACGTCCTGGTACTTCGGTCCGTACATCCTGATCTGGGGATTCGTGTACGGCGCCACGGCCATGTCCTCCTCCGCCCTGCCGCTCGCCGCGCTGTTCCCCATCCTGCCCCTGTGGGCGTGGGCCATCCTCATGGGCCTGATCGGGTTCGTGATCGTGTGGGCGGGGCGCTACGCGGTGATCGAGAAGATCACCGCGGCCATGGTGGGGATCATGTTCCTGGTCATGGTGGGGCTCGCGATCATCACCCTGCCCAATATCCCTCAGATGCTTACCGGGCTGATCCCCGTGATCCCGCAGGGCGGTGTGGTCTACACGCTCGCGTTGGCCGGCGGCGTGGGCGGCACGATCACCCTCGCGGCTTACGGCTACTGGCTGCGGGAGAAGGGCTGGCACCAACCGCGGTGGATGCGCGTGATGCAGCTCGACAACACCGTGGCCTACACCGTGACCGGTATCTTCGTGCTCGCGATGCTCGTGGTGGGTGCCGAGGTCCTCTACTCCGCCGGCTACGCCATCAGCGCCGGGGACAAGGGCCTGCTGGACCTGGACCGGGTGCTGCGCGACCGCTACGGGGACGTCATCGGCATCGCGTTCCTCGTGGGATTCTGGGCGGCCTCGTTCTCCTCCGTGGTGGGTGTGTGGTCCGGGGTGTCCCTCATGTTCGCGGACTACTGGGGCAACATCCGCAAGAAGCCCAGCGGCCATCCGGACACCCGCAACGGCGGGAAGTACTTCAAGTTCTACCTGCTGTGGCTCACGTTCCCGCCCATGCTCCTGCTCCTGATGGACCGGCCTGTATTCCTCATCCTGCTCTACGGCGTGCTCGGGGCACTGTTCATGCCGTTCCTGGCGGTCACGCTGCTGGGACTGCTCAACACGTCCCGCACGCCCAAGCGCTGGCGCAACGGTGTGTTCACCAACGCGGTCCTGGTGGTCTGCGCCGTGCTGTTCATCATCCTGGGCGTCTACCAGATGTGGGACACGGTCTCCGACATCTTCTCCTGAGTCCCACCGCACGGGGCCGCGGGTCTCCCCGCACGGCCCGTGCGTTCGCAGCGAACGACTCATGCGTTCCTTCCATGTAGCCCGTGCGCTCGCCATGCACGGGTTCGTGTGTTCATTCCGGTACGACGACGGCGCCGCACCCCCGAAGGGATGCGGCGCCGTCGTCGTGCGGGTCACGCGCGGTCGACGCGCGAGAACCGGCTCAGTGCTTGGGATCGCCCGGGTTGTGCTTGGAGCGGTTGTCCGGGGTGCCCATGTCGTCCGTCTTGGAGCCCTTGATCTGCTCCTTGACCTCGTTCACGGTCTGCTTGGCGTCCTCGGCCACGGACTTCACGCTGTCCGAGGCGCGGTGGGCGGCCTGGGACGCGGTGCCCGCCTTCTGGGCGGAGGAGGTGGGGTCCTTGACGTCGTCCACCTTCACACCGGTGCCGGCGGCGACCGTGGAGTTCGTGTTGACCGGGGAAGCCGATACACGCGGGGAGGCCGTGACGGGGGTCTTCCAGGGGTCCTGCACCGGGCGGGACGCGCGCCACGCGGCCACACCGGCCACGCCACCGGCGGCGAGGAGACCGAGGAGCAGCAGACCCTTGTGGCCACCCTGGGCCTTCTTCTGCTGCTTGGCGTATTCCTTGGCCGAGTTCTTCGCGGCCTTCTGGATGCGCTTGACGGTCTTCTTGTCACCAGTCAGCTTGGCCACGAGGGCGTCGAATTGGTCCGAGGTGTCCGCGTGGGCGACCTTGGAGGCCAGCGCGGCCACGGCGCCGGAGTATTTGTCCTGCGCCACGGCACGGCCCTCGGCGGTCTTTTTGGCGGCCTTCGCGGCCATGGGGGCGGCGGCAGCGGCACCGGCGGCCTTGGCCTTCTCGCCGCGGTGCTTGATGTCCTCACCGAGGTTCTGCGCCTTGCCCAGACCGTCCTGGACGTAGGGACCCGTGGCCTCCACACCGCTCGCGAGGGCGGACGCACCCGCCTGCACGCCGTGCTGCAGCTTCTCCCCGAGCTCACCGATCTCGCTGGAGAGCCAGTCCCCAGCGCTGACGACCTTGGACTCGGCGTTCTTCCTGGCGTGCTCGGTCTGCTTCTGGGCCTTGCTCTTGAACAAGCTCATTGTGTGTCCCTCCTACAGTGGTGACCGTAAAAATCTCCACCTTCAGCATACGGTCTGACAACCCCGGGATTCCCGGGGAAAAGCGACACCCCAGCCCTTTTCACTGTGCGCTGAACACCTCGGGAGCGTTCTGCCGGCCCCGAGGACGCCGTGCCACAATGTGAATCATGACTTCCGCTATCGCCACGCACAAGGCCACCATCCACACCAACCACGGGGACATCGTGGTGGACCTTTTCGGCAACCACGCGCCCAAGACGGTCAAGAACTTCGTGGGTCTCTCGGACGGCACCCAGGAATGGGCGGACCCCCGCACGGGTGAGAAGCAGAACGGCCCGCTCTACAAGGACGTCGTCTTCCACCGCATCATCAAGGACTTCATGATCCAGGGCGGGGACCCGCTGGGCCAGGGCATCGGTGGCCCGGGCTACAACTTCGACGACGAGATCAGCCCTGAACTGAACTTCAACGCCCCGTACATGCTGGCCATGGCCAACGCCGGTACCCGCAACGGCCGCGGCACCAACGGCTCCCAGTTCTTCATCACCACCGCGCCCACCACGTGGCTGCAGGGCAAGCACACCATCTTCGGTGAGGTCGCGGACGACGAGTCCAAGAAGGTCGTGGACGAGCTCAACAACGTGCGCACCGGCGGCCAGGACCGTCCCGTGGAGGACTGCGTGATCACCTCCATCGACATCGAGAAGCTCTGACCCGCAGCTTTCACGCCCGGCACGAAGCCCACCCGGTCCCCGGGTGGGCTTCGTC
>NZ_JABFAW010000004.1:237478-276884 GCF_017168375.1 Kocuria sp. KRD140 | reverse complement strand
GCCCCGTGGAGCGGCGCGCCCGTTCCCGCCCCGCGGTACGGGCAGTACGTCCACGGTCAGCAGTCCGCCCACCCGGGTGGCGCGCCACGCGGCGGGTACGACGGCGCTGCCCCGCGCCGTCGTCGCAGCCCCCAGCGCGTCGGGGGCATGCCCGTGACGTGGACGCTCATCGGGATCTGCGTGGTCATGTGGGGCCTGCAGTGGCTCACGAGCCTGTTCACGCCCTACAGCCTGACGAGCATCCTGGGATACGCTCCCTCGCTCACGGACACCCAGCCGTGGCGGATGCTCACGAGCGGTTTCGTCCACGCGATGCCCTCACCGCTGCACCTACTGCTCAACATGTACACGCTCTATCTCTTCGGTCGGATGCTCGAGCCGCTGCTGGGGACCTGGCGGATGGCCGTCCTGTTCGTGGTGTCCGTGCTGGGCGGATCCGTGGGAGTGCTGTTGCTCGGTAATCCGTGGGTGCTCGTCATCGGGGCGTCCGGCGGCGTCTTCGGGCTCTTCGGCGCCATGTTCGTGTTCATGCGCCACTTCAAGAACAACATCACGCCCATCGCGGTGTTGATCGCGATCAACCTGGCTTTCGGTTTCCTGGTGGGCGGCATCGCCTGGCAGGCGCACGTGGGCGGGTTGATCGCCGGTGGTCTCGTGGCGCTCGCCATGCTGCCGGGGTTGCGTCGCCGACTCTGACCGGGCCCGGCCGTAAGCAGGGAAAGCTCTCCCGTTCCGCCGGATCCGGGTCGGGGCTCGCACTCTGATCCGGGCGTCCCAATGGCTGTCCACAGGGGTTGTCCACACCTGTTAACAACTTACAGATGTGTAATTCCACAACTGTGAACACCCCTGTGGATACCGCGACAGCGCGCTAGGACTGCCCTGGAGGGGACATGTCGATCGCGATATGCACAAGGTTCTCCACACCTGTGGATAATTTTCGTGCACGGGGTGGGGACAGTTCACGATCGTGACCTCACCCACACGTGTGCGGGCTCGTGAATAAATCGCGCGTGCACCGTGTTGTACTGATCCTGTGCCCGCCCGGGTGCTGCCCGAATGGTCCGCCCGCGCGGTTCACCCGCTACGAGCGCCTGCGCGGTGCGCTGTCATAGGCCACGGACCGATCGCCACGGCCTCTGCGGCCACTCGCCCGCATCCCTCTGGGGAGCCCCACCTGCGAATCCTCGAAAGGTCGCGCGTCCATGTCCCAGTTGACCCCCGCCCGTCGCAGACTCGCGCTGTTCGCCCTGGCCCTGGGCGGTTTCGGCATCGGCTGCACGGAATTCGCGTCCATGGGACTGTTGCCCCAGATCGCCCAGAACCTCCTGCCCGATCTCTACGGTGCGTCCTCTGAGACCGGGATCGCACGCGCCGGGTGGCTCGTGAGCGCGTACGCCATAGGTGTCGTGGTCGGGGCCCCGGTCATCTCCTTCTTCGCCGCGAAGTCCTCCCGCACCATGATGCTGCTCGTGATGGCCGCGGCACTGCTCATGGGCAACCTCGCCTCTGCAATCGTGCCCACGTTCGAGTCCCTCCTGGTGATGCGGTTCCTCGCGGGTATTCCCCATGGCGCATACTTCGGTCTGGCGTCCCTCGTGGCCGCCACCGTGATGGGTCCGGGGAACCAGGCCAAGGGTGTGGCACTTGCTTTATCGGGGCTCACGGTCGCCAACGTCGTAGGTGTCCCCGTGATGACGGCGGTCGGTCAGGCCTACGGCTGGCGCATGGCATACGTCGCGGTGGCCGTGGTCTTCGCGGTCACTGCGATCGGCGTGTGGCTGACCGTCCCCCACCAGGACCGGGTGGTCGGAGCGAACCGGCGCCGTGAACTGCGGGCGTTCCGGCTGCCGCAGGTGTGGATCGTCATGGGGATCGCGGGGATCGGTTTCGGCGGGTTCTTCGCGATCTACAGCTACCTGACCCAGATGAGCCGTGAGCTGGCGGGGCTGTCCGGCGCCGGCATCCCGTGGTTGCTCGCGGTCGTGGGAATCGGCATGACCCTGGGCAACATCCTGGGCGGGATCAGCGCGGACCGCAGTGCCCGGCGCACCATGGCCGTGGGTTTCCCGGCGCTCACCGCGGCACTGTTGCTCGTGGGGGCGCTCGCGGGATCCCCCGTGGGGATCTTCGTGGCCGGGTTCCTCATGGCACTGGCCAACTCGTTCATCATGCCCAGCATCCAGAGCTGGCTCATCACGGCGGCGGGGCCCGCCCAGCTCATGGGCGCATCGCTTAACCACGCGGCGTTCAATGTGGCCAACTCGATCGGGGCCCTGCTGGGCGGTGCGGTGATCTCCGCCGGTTTCGGCTACCGCTCCCCGGCCCTCGTGGCGGCCGCGCTGGCCGTGATCGGAGGTCTCCTCGCGCTCGCGGGTGTCAAGCGCCAGAAGGCGGACCGGCGGCGTCGGCTCGAGGCCGGCCTCCCGGTGACGGCCTCGCAACAGGCCGTCTGACGCCCCACCCGTGCTCCGCGGACACCCGGCCCGCGCCTTACTGGACCAGGATGTGGCCCACCAGCAGGAACTCCCCGGCGTCCAGGAGCATGAGCAGCGCCGCGAGGCCCAGCGCAGCGGTGACCAGCCGGTTGACCCACGGGGACACGGCGGCCCACGCCCTGCGCATGACCCGGGAAAACCGCTGCTGTTTCCCCAGGATCGTCAGTAGCATCAGAAGTGTCAGGGGGAACTGACTGATGAGGGACCACGCGATCCATCCGGCCACCGCGTGGGACGGGGGTTGTGAGGCGGCGGTGGCCACGTGCACGTCGAACGGGAGATCGAAGATCACGATGCCCACGAAGACCACCGCGGTCACGTTCAGGGCCCACGGACTCGTGGCGGGCTTCTCCTCGGGGGTGTCGCGGCCCCGGGGGCGCTGCGCCCCCACCACCCGCCACACGGCGTAGCCACCGATAGCCAGGGCGAGGACCAGTTCGATCCACGCCGAGATGCTGCCGCGAGGATGAGCATGGGCGCGGGGTCGAAACCACCCAGGGCCGTGAGTAGGACGCTGAGCGCGTATTTCTAGGTGTTCATCTACGCCGTGCCGGTCAGGAGCTCACGGGCGCGAAGGCCGGGGACGTGCCGCTGAGCCACTCGAGGGACGGATCCAGCTGGGCCTCCCACAGCGCCACGCGGTGGCCGCCGCTCTGTGAGATGTTGGACACCAGGGTCGTGGGCGGGGACACCGACGCCGCGAACTTGCGCACCGCGTCGACCGAGATGGTGTCCTCACCGCCGGAGAAGAACCAGATCTTCACGTCCGGTTTGTCCCGGGCCACGACCGAGGCCAGGTCGTAGGAGCGAGGATCCGTGGTCTTCCACTGCTGGCCCTTGCTGTACGTGGGGGCGAAGTACCCGGCCAGGTTCACGCTGCTGCCCCAGACGTCCGGGTGACGCACGGCGAACATGGACGAGCACCAACCACCGGCGCTGTAGCCCAACGTGCTCCCGGCTTCCCGGTCCGTGGACACCCGTAGATTGCCGCGGATCCACGAGACCACGTCCTTGCTCACATAGCTCTCCCACTGACCGTTGTTGCTGTCCACGCATTCGGTGTCGTTGTTACCGGGATAAACGTTCGGGATCACCACGATGGCTCCCCGCATGGCGCCGCTGTTGACCCGCGAACGAATGTGCTGGGCGATGTCCATGGCCTTGGTATAGGTCTTCACGTCCCCGGGGAAACCGGTGAAAGCGGTGATCACCGGATACGCCCGCTGCGGTTGTGTCATGTAGGACGGCGGTAACCAGACGGTGGCTTCCTGCGTGATGCCGGATTGCGGTCCGTGAATCTTCAGATTCACCCACTGCCCTGACGTGTTGTTGGGATCCATCTGGGACCCGAAGAACGCGTTCTGCGTGGGGTTCGTCTGCATGGCGTTGAACGCCCGGTGCGGCGGGTCCTTGATGGGCTTGGCCGCCGCGGCGGTGGCACCCACATCCGTGACGGCCACCTGGCCGCCACCGTCGGAGAGTAGGTCCCCCCAACTGGAATACCACTGGTTGTCCATGTTCATCTTGAGGAAGATCCCCACCAGCACCAACAGGGACACGAGCGCCACGCACACGAATTGCATCACGTACTTGAGGATTCCCGGCCGGCGTTGCCGCGGCAGCACCACGACGGTGAATGCCAGCGCCAGGAAGGCCAAGGTCACGGTGATGATGAACAGGGGCCACCCGTTCGGCTCGAAGAACGCCATTGCGAATTGCTCGTTCCCAGAGATTCCCCACGTATCTTGTGTGCAGTACGAAGCCCGGCGGAATAAGACATAACCGATGGGTAGCCGTACGGAAAAACAGCATAGGTACATCGGCGCCGCGCTACACTCGTCGGGCCCGTAAGGGGAAGTTGATGGTTGACGCCCAGCTCGCGCACGGTTGCCGTGTGCCCGAGCTCAGCACCACCACGTCGGCGCAACGGCGGTGGGCGAGGATCCTCACGTGGGTCTTCGCCGTGGCCACCCTCGTGGGGGTGGTCCTGCTCCTGCTGCACTGGGTGGTGCGCATCAATCCGCTGCCCACCCTGCTCTTCGGGACCCTCAACATCCCCGTGGCGCCCTCGCTCGTGTCCGTGGTGGTGCTCGGGTTGCTCACCGGTGCGCTCGTGCGCCGCAAGCGCATCGCGCTGGTCACGGTCGCGATCGCCCAGATTGTGGGTGTGCTGTGGTCCGTGTTCCAGGAGGTCCTGCGGGCAATGGGCCCCGAGGTCCCCAATCACGGGCCCATCCCCTCCGTGGTGCTCGTGACCCTGGACGTCGTGGCCATCGTGGTGGGCATCGCCGCGCTGTGCCTGCTGTGGTGGTTGCGCCCGGCGTTCCCCGCGCGCACGGCCCCGCGCGGGGCGATGGCCGCCCTGGGGACCCTCGTGGGCGGTGTGGTCCTGACGATCATGGCCACCCACGCGGTGCTACTGGTCACGACGAACTCGGCGATCGACGACTGGAACGTCCTCGCCCAAGCCCTCGTGCGCAGCCTCGGCTGGGCGGGCCCCCGGCGACACTTCCACGGCACGGTCCCGCCGTGGCTCCCCGAACTGACCTCCGTGTTGCTGGCCCTGACGATCGTGCTCGCGGTGCTGATCTTCCTGCGCTCGTCCTCCCGTGCGGCGTCGTGGCGGCCCGGGGACGAGATCGCGGTGCGCTCGCTGCTCGCGCAGTACGGTGACGAGGACTCCCTGGGGTACTTCGCGACCCGCCGCGACAAGATCTCGGTCTTCTCCGTGGACGGACGCGCATGCGTCACCTTCCGGGTGGTGGGTCAGGTGGCGATCGCCTCCGGTGACCCGGTGGGGGACCCCGCGGCGTGGACGAACGCCGTGGAACGCTGGCTCGCGCGCACGCATCACTACGGCCTACTCCCGGCCGTCACCTCGGCATCCGAACGGGGCGCACGGGTGTATGCCTCTCTGGGAATGAGCGTATTGGTCATGGGGGACGAGGCCGTCCTGCATCCCGACCGCTTCTCCCTGGCCAACTCCTCTATGACCGCGGTGCGCCGGGCGGTGCGGCATGCGCGCCGGGCCGGGCTCACGGTGGAGATCGCCCGGTACGAGGACCTTGACCCGCAGGAGCTCGAGCGCATGGGGCGGCTCGCGGACGAGTGGCGCGGGAACGAACCGGACCGCGGGTTCTCCATGGCGCTCAACCGCTGGGGGGACCCGGCGGACGGTCGCTGCATGCTCGTCGTCGCCCGCGATCGCGACGGCGCGGCGCTGGGCCTGCTCTCGTTCGTCCCGTGGGGTCGGCGCGGACTGTCCCTGGACGTGATGCGGCGCAGACCCCAAGCGCCGAACGGCACCACGGAACTGATGGTCTCGGAGCTCATGGACTACGGGGCGTCCCACGGGATCCGCGAGGTCTCCTTGAACTTCGCGATGTTCCGCGGGGTCTTCGAGGACGCCGAGAAGCTCGGTGCCGGTGTGATCACCCGCTTCAACTCCTCGGTGCTGGGTTTCATGGACCGGTTCTTCCAGCTCGAGAGCCTGTACCGGGCCAACGCCAAGTACCTGCCCGAGTGGGTACCCCGCTACGCGTGCTTCGACGGCTTCCTGTCCCTGCCCCGCATGGCGGCCGCCACGGCCCAGGTGGAGGGATTCCTGCCCGCGGTGTTCGTGCGCACGGGGTCGCAGCCGCAGCTCGACGCCGAAACACTCGCCGCGGTGCGCGCGATCGACCACGAACCCGCACCCAGGCGCGTCCTGGCCCCCAAGCGCTCGCAGCAGACCCGCCACCGCATGCGGCACGCGCGTGCCCTGGCCCACGCGGGGATCGACCCTTACCCTGTGGGTCTTGCGGAGGCCGAGCCCCTCGCTGCGGTGCTCGCGCGCCGGGGCGACGCCGCGGCGTCGTCGGCCGTGCGCACGAGCGGGCGCGTCCGCAGGTTCCGCGACTTCGGAGGCGTGGGTTTCCTGGACCTGACCGACGGCGGCGCGACCGTGCAGGTGCTCGTGGACCGCGAGCGCGTGGACGCGTCCTGGGCGGCGATCCGGCCCAACCTGGACGTGGGTGATCTCGTGATGGTGGACGGGCACTGGGGTGTGTCCCGCACCGGCACGGAGTCCGTGCTCGCCGAGCGGGTGACGATGGCCGCGAAGGCGCTGCAGCCCGTCCCGTTCGGCAGTTTCGAGAACCCGGAACAGCGGCTGCGCAAGCGGTCCATGGACCTCCTGGTGCACCCGCGCGGGATGGACCTGTTGCGTCAGCGCTCGCTCGCGGTGGACACCGTGCGCCGCGTGTTGACCGGGCAGGGCTACCGCGAGGTCGAGACACCGGTGCTGAACACGGTGCACGGTGGGGCCTCGGCGCGCCCGTTCCGCACGTACATCAACGCGTACGGGATGGACCTCACGCTGCGGATCGCACCCGAGCTGTACCTCAAGCGACTGCTCGTGGCGGGCAGCGGGCCCATCTTCGAGGTGGCCCGCAACTTTCGCAACGAGGGCGCGGACGCGACCCACAACCCGGAGTTCACCGCGCTCGAGGCGTACCACCCGTTCGCGGATTACACGGTCATGCGCGAGCTGACCGAGACGATGATCAAGACGGTGGCCCAGGCGTTGCACGGTACCCAGGTGCTGCCCCTGTACGACGTGCACAACCCCGACGCCGCGCCCGTGCTGACCGACGTGTCCGGGCCGCGGCCCGTGATCGCCGTGACGGATGCGGTGAGCAAGGCGGCGGGACGGCGGATCTCGATCGAGTCGGACTTCGAGACCCTGCTCGCAGTGGCCGCGCAGCACGACGTGGAGATCGGTCCGGGCATGGGCCCCGGGGCGGTGCTCGAGAGCCTCTATGAGGAGCTCGTGGAACCGCACACCGTGTTCCCCACATTTTACTGCGACTTCCCGGAGGAGACCTCCCCGCTGACCGCACCCCACCGCTCCGAGCGCGGGCTCGTGGAACGCTGGGGCCTGGTGGTCAACGGCATGGAAGTCGGTACGGCGTACTCCGAGCTGACCGACCCGGTGGTCCAGCGCCGCCGGCTCACGGAGCAGTCGCTCAAGGCCGCCGCGGGGGACCTCGAGGCCATGCAGGTGGACAATGATTTCCTGGACGCCCTGGAGGTGGGCATGCCCCCGGCCGGTGGCATGGGGATCGGGCTGGACCGGTTGGTCATGCTCATGACCGCCACGACCATCCGCGACGTCCTGAGTTTCCCGTTCGTGAAGCCGCAGCAGCCGTGATCGCGCCCCGCGCGACCCCGGTTGCGGGCACACCGCGGGACGAACGAGCTACCCCGGGCGAGCGCCGTCGTCCGGGGAGGAACAGGACCGTGGTGCGCGGCACCCGGCCCACGAGGAGAAGAGTGGGTCACCATGACGCTTGAACTGCTGCACACCGCGGGAACGCTGATCCCGCAGCTGCCACCGCTAGGCGATCCCGCCCAACTGCTCGAGCAGCTGGGGCCGTGGGCGCTCGCCGGGACCACCCTGATGGTGTTCGTGGAATCGGGGCTGTTGTTCCCGTTCCTGCCCGGGGACTCCCTGCTGTTCACGGGTGGACTGCTGCACGAGGCGTTGCAGGTCCCGCTGTGGCTCATGATCCTGGTACCGTTCATCGCGGCGGTCGCGGGGGACCAGGTGGGCTACTTCCTGGGTAACCGGTTCGGCCGGCGCTTTTTCTCCGACGACGCCCGGTTCCTGAAGACCTCCTACCTCAACCGCACGGAGGACTTCTTCCTGCGCTACGGCGGCAGGGCGATCGTGCTCGCGCGCTTCGTCCCGATCATCCGCACGTACGTCCCGCTCGTGGCGGGCACGGCGCGCCACCCGTACCGCCGCTTCGTGGGGTGGAACGTCCTGGGTGGCTTCCTGTGGGTGACCATCATGGTGGTGGCCGGGTCCCTGCTGGGCGGGATCCCGCTGATCCGTGACCACGTGGACCTGATCGCGATCCTGATCGTGGTGATTTCGGTGATCCCGGTGGCCCTGCAGATCCTCAAGGGGTTCCGGGACCGGGGACCGCAAGAAAGTGCTACGGGACGATCGTGAACTTGACGCGGCCGTCCCCGCCGCGTTCGACGATCCGCAGCACCTCGCCGGCCTCCTCGAACGGGTATACGGGGCCCAGGCAGTAGTCCACGGTCACCTCGCCGTCGTGGATGCGGCGCACGGCCTTGTGGAAGGATACGAGACCGGGCTCGCACTGGGCGGCCACGGAGGCCAGTTCCTCGTCCGGGACCCGGACCGTGTACGCCCCCAGCTCCCGGGCGATCCGCAAGCGTGATTCCTGCTTGTCCGAGACGATCACCTGCTCGAAGCGTCGGCGCAGCGCGTCCTGGAGGAAGAACAGGCCCGCGGAGCCCGCACCCATGATCACGCACGTGCCCGCGTGGCCTCCGGGGTCGGTCACTGCTCGGTCAGGATGGTCCCCTTCTCGAGGACATGGGTTGCGCGCACGATGACTCCTCCACGGCGGGGACGGACAGGCTTCCGTCCTCACCGTATGGCACCGGTGTGGTCCCCGTGACAACGTACCGGTAACCTGTGCGGGTGAAACTTCCCCGGGCCCTGCGGCCGTTCTCGTCACGTGCGTACACGGTGCTCGCCGTGGCCATGTGCATGAGCGTCTTCGGCTCCGGGTTGTGGGCCGTGGCCCTCGTGGCGCGGGTCATGGCGCTCGGGGGTTCCGCAGTGCAACTGTCCCTCGTTATGGCCGCCGGCGCGGTGGGCATGGTGTGCTTCGTGCTGCTCGGCGGGGTCACCGCGGACCGCCTGCCCCTGGGACTCATCCTGCGGTGCGTGGAGGTCACCAACCTGGTCACGGCGTTGACCATCGTGATCCTCACCTGGACCGACACCCTCGCGCTGTGGCACCTCGCGCTCGCCGCGTTCGTCTTCGCCGGCACCGTGGGGTTCTTCTACCCCGCCTACTCCGCGGCCCTGCCCAGGATCCTGCCGCCCGATCAGCTGCTCGCGGCCAACGGCGTGGAGGGCACGGCCCGCCCCCTGCTGCAGATCGCGGCCGGGCCCGCGGTGGGCGGGGTCCTCACGGGCCTGGCCCTCCCGGGGGCGTCCGTCCTGGCGATCGCGGTGTGCCACGCGATCGCGCTGTCCTTCATGCTGCGGTTACGGATCCCGGAGCGCGAGGTCACCGGACCGATCCCTGCGGTGGACACCGCCCGGCCCTCCGTCCTTCGCGATCTCGTGGACGGGTTCCGGTACTGCGTGCGCACCCCGTGGTTGTTGTGGACGCTCTTGTGGGCCATGAGCGCGGTGTTCCTGTTCATCGGCCCGCTCGAGGTGCTCGTCCCGTTCCTGGTGGTGGACCGGCTGGGCGGATCGCTTGCGAGTTACGGCGCCATGCTGGGGCTGTACGGGGTGTCCACGGCCGTGGGCTCGAGCATCATGGCATCAGTGCAACTGCCCCGCAAGTACCTCACGACCATGATCTGGCTGTGGGGTTTCGGCACCCTGCCGTTCGGTCTGGTGGGTGGCACCGACTCGTGGTGGGTCATGGCGGCGGCGCTGTGCATCTTCGGGGCCACGGGTGGCGCGGGTCAGGTCATCTGGGGCACGCTCCTGCAACGGCGGGTGCCCGGGCACATGCTGGGGCGGATCTCGTCCCTGGACTTCTTCGTCTCGCTGTCCCTCATGCCCATCTCCATGGCCGTGGCCGGACCCGTCTCGCAGGTGCTGGCACCGGAAGCGATCTTCTGGGGTGTCGCACTGCTGACCCCCACGCTCGGCGTGGTCGCGGTCGTCGTCGGGCGGATGTACCGGGATCAGGCCGCCCACCCCTTGCGGTGATCCTCGCGCGTGTCCTGAACGGACGACGACGCCGCGGTGCCCCTCCCTGGGGACGGGCGACGCGGCGTCGTGACAAGTATTTATATCGGGATCAGTATGCCTTGTTGCGCTGCTGGACGACCAGGTGGATCAACGCGAACGTGTGGTCCTCGTCGATCGCCTTGTAAGCCTGCTCAAGCGCCCCGGGGATCTCGGACTCGCGCTCCACACGCACGCCGAAACCGTGGAACGCCGTGGCCATGGCCGCGAAGTCCGGGTTTTTCAGCTGGGTCCCGGAGACGTGACCCGGGTAGTGCTGTTCCTGGTGGGTACGGATGGTGCCGTACTCCTGGTTGTCCATCACGATGACCAGGGGAGTGGCGCCGTACTGCGCGGCGGTCGCGAGTTCCTGGCCGTTCATGAGGAACTCGCCGTCCCCGGCGATCGAGATCACGCGGCGGCCGGGGTAGTTCAGGGACGCCGCCACAGCGGAGGGGATCGAGTAACCCATGGAGCCGTTGCGCGCGGAGATCATGGACGCGTAGCCGTTCGTGGGGAAGTAGCGGTGGGCCCAGTTGGTGTGCTCGCCCGCGCCGAAGGTGACCATGGCGTCCTCGGGGAGGGTCGCAACGAGGTTCGCCATCATGGTGTCCATCGAGGCCGGGCCGTCCGCGGGGGAGGCGTCCTTGGGGGTGGAGAAATCCACCTGCTGCTGACGCATCCGCGCGCACCAGTTCCGCCACACGTCCGAGACGGGCAGGTTCATGCGCACCAGGTCACGCACGAACACGTCCGGCTTGGCCACGATCTGGTAGGTCACCGCGCCGGAACGCCCGCGCATGGAGGGGTCCATGGTCACGATGAAGTTCTTCTTGGTCCAGTCCTGGCGCACCAGGAAGCCGTTGGTGATTACATCACCGGGGACCGTGCCCACGAACACCAGCAGGTCGGTCTCCTCCAGCAGATCGTGGGTGGGCTTGGGGCGGCCGTAACCGATGGGTCCCACGTACGAGGGGGAGTCGAACGGGACGGTGCCCTCGCAGCGCCACTCCGCGGCGGCGGGGATGTGGTGTTCCTCGAGCCACGCGGTGAAATGCTGCGCGCCCTGCGAGGTCCAATCGTTACCACCGAAGACGAACAGGGGCTTCTGGGACTCCTTGAGCGCGGACTCGAGGGCCTTCCAGTCCTCCACGGTCATCCCGCCGCCGGCCACCGGGATCTCCGGGTGCACCGTGGGTTCGATTTGCCGGGTGATGATGTCCTCGGGCAGGCCCACCACCACGGGCCCCGGACGCCCGGAACGCGCGGCGAACATGGCCTCGGCCACGTACTCGGAGGCCCGCTCCGCGTGGTCCAGGACCATCACGCGCTTGGCCCCGGAGGCGAACCACTGATGCGGGTCGAACTCCTGGAACGCTTCCTTCTCACGGTGCTCGAACGGGATGAGTCCCACGAACAACACCATGGGCGTGGAGTCCTGCCACGCGGTGTGCAGGCCCACGTGCGCGTTGGCTGCGCCGGGACCACGGGTCACCATGGCCACGCCCGGGACGTCGTTCATCTTCCCGTCCGCTTCCGCCATGTACGCGGCGCCACCCTCCTGACGGCACACCACAGTGTCGATGGGGGAGTCGTAGAGCCCGTCCAGGACGTCCAGGTAACTCTCGCCGGGAACCACGTAGGCGCGCTCGACCCCGTGCGCCGCGAGGGAATCCACGATCACGTGGCCCGCGGACTTGCGTCCTGAGATCGAGGAGTCGGTGTGCTGCGTCATGGGAGGCTCTCTTTTCGTCGTTGAATGTGTCGTGCTTCCCGGGCCCCGATGCCCGGGCAGCGGCAAATCTGTCTTGAAAATACCCGAACACCCGACCCCTACCGGTATTGCGACGAGCTGTTATCACGGCCGTGAACCCGGTGTGACGATGCCCCGGTGCGCGTGTAACGCGAACCGGGGCATCGGGACGGGGAGAGTGGGATCAGGCGTGCATGTCCTCGAGTTCCACGTTGTTGGTCTCCCGCACCATCTTGATGGTGAAGACCAGGGACACCAGCGCGAAGAACGCGTAGATGCCGTAGGTCAGTCCCAGCGAGAAGTTGGACAGCGAGGGGAAGGAGACGGTCACGGCCCAGTTGGCGATCCACTGCACCGCACCGGCCACGGCCAGCGCCGCGCCGCGGATGCGGTTGGGGAACATCTCACCGAGCAGGACCCACATGAGCGGACCCCACGAGACACCGAAGAACACGACGAACAGGTTGGCGGCGATCAGCGCCACGGGTCCGGCCACGGGGCCGAGCTCGGGGGTGAGCTGGCCGTCCACCATGACCTTGGTGGCAGTCGCGAACACCACGGACATCACACCCAGGGACAGGGCCATGCCGGCGGAGCCCAGGAGCAGCAGCGGTCGGCGCCCGATCCGGTCCACCAGGAAGATGGCCACGATGGTCACCGCCACGTTGACCACGGAGGTGGCCACGGAAATGGTGAACGAATCGGACTCCTTGAAGCCCACTGACTCCCACAACACGTTGGAGTAGTAGAAGATCACGTTGATGCCCACGAACTGCTGCAGGGCGGCCAGGCCGATGCCCACCCACACCACGGGCTTGAGCCCGGCCATGGAACCGCGCAGGTCCGCGAAGCGGGGCTTGCGTTCGTCGTCCACGGTGCTGCGGATCTTGGAAACGCGGGCGTCCACGGCGTCGTCACCGTGGATCCGGGAGAGGACGGCGCGCGCCTCGTCCGGACGACCCACCGAGACCAGGTAGCGCGGCGACTCGGGGATCAGGAACGCGCCGATGCCGTACAGCACGGCGGGCACGGCCATGACCAGGAACATCCAGCGCCACGCGGCCAGCCCAAACCACATCTCGTTGGCGGCGCCACCGGCCCCGTGTGCGAGCAGGGCGTCGATGAGCAGGGACAGGAAGATGCCCAGCACGATACCCATCTGCTGCAGGGAGCCCAGGCGTCCGCGCAGGTGTGCGGGGGAGACCTCCGCGATGTACGCCGGTGCGATCACGGACGCCACACCCACGCCGATACCGCCCACGACCCGCCAGAACACGAGCCATTCGATGGACTGCGTGAAACCGCAGCCGATCGCCGAGAGCAGGAACAACAGTGCCGCGATCTTCATGATGGGGATGCGCCCCGTGCGGTCCGCGATGCGGGAACCGAAGAACGCACCCACGGCGGCGCCCAGGAGGGCCGCGGCCACCGCGAAGCCCAGGGGCCCCGGACCCACGTCGAACGTGGACTGGATGGAGGAGACCGCACCGTTGATCACGGCGGAGTCGTACCCGAAGAGGAGGCCGCCGAACGCGGCCACGGTGGTGATGCGAATGACCGCGCCGGTGTTCGTCTGATGACGCTCCGGCGAGTGTGCTTGCGCTGGATGGCTCATCCCGCAGCTCCCTTGCTGTATCGAAATTCAACGCTTCCCGCTCCCGGGCATCATGCGTCCCGTTCCGGGGATGTACCGGTCGAGGGGCCCGTACGAGGCGGGTTTTCGTCTCCTGGAACCAGCTCGTGGGACCAGGGAGGGCGGCTGCCGGGGAAGGACAGTGAACCCAGGGTAGGACCCAGATCACAAAATGTCCATGAGTCGAAGACAAATTTCCCGCGTGTCGTTTGCGGCGGCCGGTGTGCCCCGGACGTCTTACACGGGGAGGGACGTCTCGGCCCGCGCACGGATGAGCGCACCCGTGAGGTGCGCCCGGGCCCCGAGCTGCGCGGTGGCGATCCGCAGCCCGGACACGCAACCGCGTACCGCGTAGCGCTGCACTGCGTCCCGCACGGGATCGAGCAGCAGGTCCTCGGCGCGCGCGAGCTCCCCGCCCACGACCACGAGTTCCGGGTTGAACGCATTGCACAGCTGCGCCACGGCGCCGCCGATCAACCGCCCGGTGTCCGTGATCACCCGGGTGCATCCGGGATCGCCGGCCAGTGCCTCCCGGATTACGTCACCCACGGATTCCACGCGCCGACCCGAGGAGGCCACGACGTCCAG
Source organism: Kocuria sp. KRD140 (assembly GCF_017168375.1). Classification (NCBI taxonomy): domain Bacteria; kingdom Bacillati; phylum Actinomycetota; class Actinomycetes; order Micrococcales; family Micrococcaceae; genus Kocuria; species Kocuria sp. KRD140. Next base: position 262,638 of record NZ_JABFAW010000004.1, on the reverse strand, counting down.
CACGGTCTGGGAGGACACGAAGGTCTCGAGGCACCCTCGGTTGCCGCACCTGCACAGCCCCGCGCGTTCGTCGAGCGTCACGTGGCCGATCTCGCCCGCGGACCCGGTGGCCCCGCGGTACAGCCCGCCGCCCAGGATCAGCCCGGCACCCACGCCGTGCGAGAGCTTGAGGTAGGCCATGTGGGCCGTCCCACGCCCCGCACCGAGCGCGTGCTCGGCCACGGCCCCGGCGTTCGCGTCGTTCTCCACCACGGTGGGACAGCCCAGCGTCCCGGCGGCCAGCGCTCGCAGGTCCAGCCCGGCCCACGCCGGGAGGATGGCCCCCGAACCGAGGCCGCGGCACTCGGCGTCCACGGGTGCGGGAAGGGTGAGCCCCGCGCCCAGGATGCGCTGGGCGGGGACATCGAGCGAGGTCCGCAACTCGTCGAGGATCTCTCGCGCCCCGGTCAGTACGTCCTCGGCGCGGTGCCCGGCCGGGAGGTCGATGCGCCGCTGCGCGCGGACGTCCAGGTTCAGGTCCGCCACGGCCACGCTCGCGTGGCGGTGGCCCACGTCCACTCCCACCAGGTAGCCGGCGCTCTCGCTGAAGTGCACGCGCTGCCCGCGCCGCCCGCCGTGCTCGGGTTCCATGGCGAGCAGGTCGCACGCGGTGAGCTCGTGGACGATGGACGAGACCGTCGACGGCGCCAGGGCCGTCTCCCGCGCGATGCTCGCCTGGGTCGCCGCACCCAGCTCGCGCACCGCGTCCACGACCCTGCGGCGATTGGCCAGGCGCAGTGCCGCCTGAGACCCCGGGGCGGTCAGTTGCGCGGAGGCAGGCTGCGGCGAGGGCGGGTGTGTGGGGGGTGGGGGTGTGGACGCCATCGTCTCTTCCCTTCGCGAATGTTTCTTGAGGGCTGAGTGTAGTCAGTATTCGGGAAATGAACTTTTTGAGCGCCCTGTGATGGTGTCCGCGGAAGAAAAATCACATAACTGGATTACCCATCCCCATCAAGTATATTCCGATCGAATCATGCAACCATAAAAAAGTGTTTTCGGATTACACGTTTCACGTGAAACCTCGTTCTCGGCCCGCGGGGCACGGTGCGCCCGCACCTCGACGCCGACCCTGGAACACCCTGGAACTCCGCGTCTGGGACGCCACACCGCGTGCGACACGCCCACTTCAGGAATCGTTGAGTGTCTCGTGTCACCATTGACACATGACCTATCCGGCGCAGCACACTTCCCCCTCGCCGGGCGGGTCCCCGTGGCGGTTGCCGCAGTTGCGTCACCGAGTGGCCGTTCCCTTGGTCACGGTGTTGCTGACGGCAACCCTTGGGCGTCTGGTGGTGTTGTCACCGCAGATCACCCACGGGGAGACCGCGTTGCTCGAGGGGCTCTCCCAGCATCGCAACGTTCTTTTGGACGCGGTGGCCACCGCGGTGCAGTACGCACTGTCCAACGGCGCAGTGGTGTTGATCATCGCCGCCGTCATCGGGTGGCTGGCCGTCCTCAGACGCCGCCCCCTCGACGCCACCGGGTTCGGCATCACCGCCCTCGCCGGATGGGGTGCCGTGGGTCTGGTCAAGGTGTTCGTGGAGCGGCCGCGTCCCACGTTCCTGAGCGGGGAGGCCCTCGCACCGGTCACCGGCTCCATGTCCTTCCCGTCCTCGCACACGGGTGCGGTCGTGGCGATCGCGCTGGCCATGGGTCTCGTGGCCTCCCGCCGTTCCTCACGGCGTCGGATCGCGCTGCTCGGCACGCTGGCCGTGGTGATCGTCGGGGCCGCCCGCATGTACTCGGGCGCGCACTACCCGTTGGACATCCTGGCCGCCGTGCCCGTGGCCTGGGCAGGGGTCATGGCCGGGTGCGCCCTGGCCAACAAGGTGGTGCCCGCTCTCGCCTTTGGGTTCTCGTGGCGTCAGGCCGGGGTGTCCCAACCCGCACCCGCGACCATGCGCGGTGCCGGCTCCACGACGACAACCGCGCCCGCGCCGTCGTACCGGCCCGCGCGGGGCAGTACCGCTCTGGACGGCGCCGCGCGGCACGACGAGCGGACCGACCGCGCGGCCTGAGCGTCCTTTCCATCACGTACCACCGACGACGGCGGGCCGGACCTTGGGGTCCGGCCCGCCGTTCCACAGGGCGATGGCTGGTGGCTCGCGTGGTCACTCCCCGTCAGGGCCGCTGGCGCGTGACGGGAAACGGTCGACGTCGCTCACTCAGGCGGCGTCGTACCCCGCCTTCACACACAGCACAGGGCACCCGGCCTCGAGCAGCAGCCGCTGCGTGGTGGGGGCCATGATCAACTTGCCCACCGGAGTGCGCCGGCGTGTCCCGATCACGAGCAGAGCGGTCCGGTCGCGATCGGTGGCCTCGAGGATAACGTCCGCCGGATCGGCGTCGTGCGCCACGGGGACCAGCTCGTAGGACACGCCGCTCTCGTCGAGCGCGGCGCGGTCCTCCTTCATGGCGGCTTCGGTGTCCTCGGGGCCGGTGTGCCGCCCCCAGCGCTTGGCGTGATGGCCCTGGACCACCACGAGGTCCGCCGAACGCAGGGTGGCCTCGGTGATCCCGGCGCGCAGGGCGGCCCGGCCGGCGGGAGTGGGTAAGTATCCGACAACGATGTTCATGACGTCTCCGGGTCCGTGAGCGGGTGGGTGGGGGAGTGGACTCAGCGGTCCACGTCCTCCAGGTGGGCGAGGTCCTCGGGGCGATGGAAGCGGGTGCGGCGACCCGTGAACAGGCGGGCGTACAGGAAGTTCAGCAACCACAGGACCAGGCCCAGGGCGATCAGGACGAGCGCGATCTGGTACTCGATGACGTCCTGCGCCCATGGCCCCAGCAGGAACGCGCACGTGATGGCGCCCAGGTAGGGCAGGACGCGCGGGGCGTGGAAGTAGTCGTGACCCTCCTGGGAGCGGTCACGGCGAAGGATCACGGCGGCCACATTGACCACCGTGAACACGGCGAGCAACAGCAACGCCGTGGTGCCGCCCAATGCCGCGGCGGTGCCCTTACCCATCGCGTTGTTCACCAGGATGATGAGCACCATGCCCAGTGCTGTGGTGAAGATGATCGCGGCCCAGGGGGTGCGACGCCCGGGGAGCACCTTGCCCAGGAAGCCCGGGATCACGCCCTGCCGCGCCATGCCGTAGAGCAGGCGCGAGGCCATGAGCATGTTGATCAATGCGGTGTTGGCGACCGCGAAGATGGTCAGGAACGGGTAAATGGTGTCGATCGGCAGACCGGGGGCACCGATGCGCACCACGTCCAGCAGCGGGGTCGTGGACTGTCCCAGTTCACCAATGGGCACGATCGCCACCGTGAACACGGACACCAGCACGTAGATCACGCCGGTGATGCACAGGCCCAGCAGCATCACGCGCGGGAAGTTGCGCGTGGGGTCCTTGGTCTCCTCGACCATGTTGACCGAGTCCTCGAAGCCCACGAAGGAGAAGAACGCGAGGGACGTGACGGCGGTCAGGGCCAGGAACATGCCCTTGTCGTCCGAGGTCTCGAAGATCACCGTGCGGCTAAAGTCCGCGCTGCCCTGGGCCGCGGCCCAGAACCCGACCAGGATCACGATCAGCAGGCCGGTGAGTTCGATGCACGTGAGCACCACGTTGAGCTTGACCGATTCGGACACCCCGCGCAGGTTGACCAGCGCGAGGATCGCCAGGAAGGCCACGGCCACGATGGTGATTCCCAGCGGGCCCACGTCCAGGTGGAAACCCTTGGCGAAGTTGGAGGCCACGGTGCTGGATGCCGTGGCGGCGGAGGTCAGTCCCGAGCACAGCACGGCGAACGTCACGAGAAACGTGAGGAAGTGGATCCCGAACGCCTTGTGCGTGTAGAGCGCCGCACCCGAGGCCCCGGGGTACTTGGTCACGAGTTCCAGGTAGGAGAACGCGGTGATCGTGGCCACCACGAACGCGATGAGAATGGGTGCCCACGCGGCGCCGCCGATCTCACCGGCGATGTTGCCGGTCAGCGCGTAGACGCCCGTGCCCAGGATGTCCCCCACGATGAACAGGAGCAACAATCCCGGACCCATGACCCGCTTCAGCTCATGCCCGCCCCCCGAGGACGCGGGTGCCCCGGCGGCGCCGGATGCGCCCGGTGTCCGACTGCTCGCCGTGGATGACGAGGTGACATCCTTCGACGCTGGTGAATCGCTCATGGTTTCCTCCGCGGATCGGCCTCGTGCAGCCGCTGACTGGCACCGGTTTCCGATGACATGGATGTGACCCGCGGCTCATGCGTACAGGTAACCATAAAGGATGCGGTCCGGGTGGTGGGAGCACCGGACGACCCGGCGCGGCGAGCCGTGCCGGGGAAGGGCGCGGGCGACGTCGTCGTCCGGTACGACGACGCGTCCCGCACCCGCCGCTGCGGATACGAGGCGCACGCCCAGGGAAGGGTGAACTCAGCGAATGCCGCGCATCAGCTTCAGGATGGGCTTGGACGCGAGGAGCATCACGACGCCGAGCACGATGGTGATCGCGCCCATGGTGCCGAAGTACCCCACTTCGTTGTCCGCGGAGTAGAACTCCGCGAGCGAGCCCGACAGCGCGGTACCCAGGGCCACGGAGAGGTTGTACAGCGCGATCATCTGTACGGGGAACTTCCGCGGCGCGAGCTTGGTGGCCAGGGACAGGCCCACCGGGGAGAGGAACAGCTCGCCCAGGGTGGCGAAGAACAGCACGAGCACGATCCACCCGATGAACACGGACGGCGTGTGTGCCTGCGTCACGAAGGTGAGGAACGCCACGCCGATCAGCAGCAGCGCCACACCGAACTTCACGGGGGTGCTCGGCTGGCGGGTGCCCAGCTTGGTCCACGCTGCCGCGAACACCATGCCCAGCAGGACGATGAACACAGGGTTGATGGACTGGGTCAGCGAGGGCTTGAAATCGAAGCCCCACAGGTTGAGGTTCAGCCGGGTGTCCGCGTAGATGGCGAGCACGGTGAACTGCTGCTGGAACAGCGAGAAGAATGCCGCGGTGGCAATGAACAGGGGGATGAACGCGATCACCCGGGAGTGCTCGTCCGGGGAGAGCTCCTTGTCACGCAGCATGGTCACGAACAGCGCCACGGCGGAGACCACCACCACGAGGATCACGGCGTTGGAGAGGTTCCCGGGGTTGAGGACGCCGGTGAGCAGCAGCACCACCACGAGCACCACGGCCGCCAGGACGATGCCGATCCACTTGCCGTACTGCGAGCGGGGCAGCGGGTTGGCCACGGTGTGCACCGTGGCGGGCAGACCCTTGCGGGTGAGGGTGTACTGCACCAGGCCGAAGGCCATGAAGATCGCGGCGAGACCGAAGCCCATGTGGAAGCCCCACTTGGCCCACGCGAAGCCGGTGAGCAGGGGGCCGAACAGGCCACCAATGTTCACACCCATGTAGTAGATGGAGAAACCCGCGTCACGGCGGGGGTCGTCACGCTCGTAGAGGGTTCCCACGAGGTTCACGCACGTGGTCTTCAGACCGCCGGAACCCACAGCGATGCACAGCAGGCCGATGGTCAGGCCGAGAACGCTCGGAATCAGGGCCAGGGCGATGTGGCCCGCCATGATGAGCACCGCCGAAGCGAGCATGGTGCGCTCGGAGCCCAGCAGTCGGTCCGCGATCCAGCCGCCCAGGATGGAGCACAGGTACACGGTGCCGCCGTAGGCACCCACGATCCCGGCGGCCACGCCCTTGTCGATGCCCAGACCGCCGTCCGAGACGGCGTAGTACATGTAGTACAGGACCAGGGCCTGCATGCCGTAGAAGGAGAAGCGCTCCCACATCTCCACCGAAAAGAGGTTGGCCAGCATTCCGGGCTGGCCGAAGAAGGTTTTTCTGCCCGCGGGGTTGTGCGGGTCGAGGGCTGGCTGGGGTGTGGCCGCCGCGGTGTGCGCGCGGCTGCCGTCCGGGCTGTTCTGACTCATAACAGTCCATGATGCACCCCCGGGCTGGGTGCCCGGGCCTGCGACGCACCCCGGGAACGGCCCCGGGTCCTCCTGGCAGAGTCCCGGGGCCATTGCCCCGCTCCGAACGGCGTGGTCAGCGCGTCAGGCGTGAGCGACGGACGGGGGCGCCGACGACGCCGCGTCACCTCGGGTGGGCGGCGGCTGGGCCGTGGGCGCTCACCCGGTCAGTCGTTGAAGTCAGCCGGGTCCGAGCCCAGTCGACCGTCCTCGCGGGTGAGGCCGTTGATCTCCTCGATCTCCTCCGCTGTGAGGGTGACCTGCTGGGCGTCCCAGTTCTGCTGGATGCGCTCCGGGGTCACGGACTTGGGGAACACCACGTTGCCCAGGGCCAGGTGCCACGCGATGATGACCTGCGCGGGGGTGGCGTCGTGGGCGTGGGCGATCTCACCGATGGTCTCGTCCTGCAGCTCCGCCTTGCCCTGGCCCAGCGGGGACCACGCCTCTGTGAGAATGCCGTTGCGGGCATCCATCTCGCGCATGTGCTGCTGGTTGAAGGAGGGGTGCAGTTCGATCTGGTGCACGGCGGGGACCACCCCGGTGTCCACGACGTCCTGCAGGGCCTTCTCCGTGAAGTTGGAGACGCCGATGGAGCGTGCCTTGCCGGAGTCCTTGATCTCCTGGAACGCCTTCCAGGTCTCCAGGTACTTGCCCTTCTTCGGCTGCGACCAGTGGATGAGGTAGAGGTCCACGTAGTCCAGGCCGAGGCGTTCGAGGGACGCGTCGATGGCCTGGAGGGCGGAGTCGTGGCCCTGATTGTCGTTCCACAGCTTGGTGGTCACGAAGAGCTCCTCGCGGGGAATGCCGCTCTTGGCGATCGCGCGACCCACGCCCTCCTCGTTGCCGTAGATCTCGGCGGTGTCGATGTGGCGGAAGCCCACCTGCAGGGCTTTGGCCACCACGTCCTCTGCAACATCGGACTCCACCTGCCACACGCCGAAGCCGAGCTGCGGGATGGAGTGGCCGTCGTTGAGCTGAAGTGTCTGGTTCTTGGACATCCTGGTGGATCCTTTCTGTGACAACTACTCCCAGTGAACTGCTGCGCCGCGGATCTGACAAGCCGTTAAGTTCTCGGTGAAGTCCCTGGCCGGGGCCGGATCCGTTCAACTTCCGGCGCGTCAAATCCCCCGCTTACCTCACGTCCGTGGGTCTCCTGCTCATCGGTCTGCTGTTCGCCCTGGCCTCGGTGGCCGTGGCCGCCTGGATCTTCTTCCTCCTGGGTATCGCCCTGAACGTGGTGACCGTGAGCGTCACGGACGTTCCCGATTCCTCGTCCCGCGCCCGCAGTGCCGGCACCCGGGTGGTCGTGGAGCCCGAGGCGGACACCGAGCAGCACGCGGCGGTCCCGCCCGCCGGATCGTCTCCCGCAGGTTCGTCGTCCCTGCGCCGGGACGAGGAGTGGGTCCGGGACGCACACGAGGGTTCCCGCCAATGACCCTGCCCCGAGAGTGTGCCGTCGTTCCGCAGCACCGGAGCTGATGACGACGGCGCGGTATGGGACCCTGCCCCGCGGTCAGTTCATGGCCGCGGCACGGTAGATCTGCTGCACCGTCAGTTCGGGCAACCGGGTTTCGATCCCCACCGTGTTCTCCGGGTCCGAGCGCAGGTAGCGCACCGGCCCGTGCGATCCCACGGTGAGCTTCTCGGCGTCAGCCAGTGCGTAGACCGCGTCCAGCACGGCGGTGAACGCCGGGCCCTGCGTGGGGTTCACGCGCAGGGTGAGGTGGGCGGTCACGGTGTCCGAGACGCCGTTCTCGTCGAAGGGGGACTCCACGTCGAGCTCGCGTACGATGCCCACACCGTGGCCGATCACCCCCGGCAACCGCGCGGCCAGGTGGCCCCGGGCGCGGGCGAACGCGCCCCGCAGCACCGCGACCCAGGACAGCGCGGCCAGCGCGAGCACCACCGCGATGACCCCGAGCCACAGCCCGTTACGGGTATCCGTGTACCGGATGGCGCTGAGCACCACCACGAGCGCGGAGACCAGGGGGATTACGAGCAGCAGGGAGGCCGTGAGCTTCTCGCGCAGGGTGGGCTTGGCGGAGAGGTCGGGATCGGCCCCCGGGGCCCCGGTGCCGGTACCCGCGGAACCGGTCCCTGCGGCGTCGTCCGACGCGGGTGCGCGGCCCAACTGACGCATGGCGGCGGCGTCGAACCCGCGGTCGTCAACGGTTACGGGCGCGGGCCAGGTGTCGTGGGAGTCCATGCCTCCCATTATGGTGGCATGGACGTCCAGGAGAGGTGGCCCCGTGCCCGCAGTCGATCCACGCCCCGAGCGTTCTGTGTCCGCCCGTGCGCCCCGCGCGGGACTGCTGCTGGTCGGCGTGCTCCTGCTGGGGGCCAACCTGCGGGCGGGGATCACCGCGGTGGGCCCGGTGCTGCCGCAGATCGAACACGAGGTGGGATTGAGCGCGTCGCAGGCGTCGCTGCTCGTGAGCCTGCCGCTCGTGGCGTTCGCCGTGATCTCCCCCTTCGCGCCGCGACTCGCGGAGGCATTCCGGCTCGAACGGGTCCTGGGTCTCGCCCTCGTGGTCCTCGCGGCGGGCATCGTGGTCCGCTCGGTTCCCGGGCCCGGGCTGATCTGGGTGGGCACGGGACTGCTGGGCGCGGCGATCGCGGTGCTCAACGTGCTCATCCCGTCCCTGATCAAACGTGACTGGCCGCACCGGATCGGCCCCATGACGGGTGTGTACCAAGCGGTCACGGCGCTGACCGCGGCGCTCGCCTCCGGTGTGGTGGTCCCCATCGCGGACGTCGCACCGTCCGGCTGGCGGTTCGCGCTCGGGATCTGGGCGGCCGTGGCGATCATCGGCGTGGCCGTCTTCCTGCCGTGGATCCTGGGGGTGGCCTCCCGGGTGGGCTCGGGCACTGCCGCTCCCCGGGCTGCGGCCCCCGGCTCGGCGGCCCCCGATGCGACGGGGCCTGGTTCGCCGACTCCGGGTTCAGGAGCGGACGACGACGCCGCACCGGCGGTTCCCCCGGCCGTCACCGCGTCCGTTGCACGTTCCCGGGCCCGGCTCCCGCTGGGCTCCGCCCTGGCCTGGCAGGTGACCGTGTACATGGGGCTGCAGTCCACCGTCTACTACACGATGGTCACGTGGCTGCCGACGATCCAGATCTCCGACGGCGCTACCCCGGTCCAGGCCGGGTGGTACCACTTCGCGTTCCAGGCGTGCGGACTCGTGGGGACTCTCTTCGCCGCGTTCATGATCCCCCGGCTCCGGGAGCAATCCGGTCTGGGTGCGGTGTTCGCTGCCTCAGCGGTGATCGGTCTGCTGGGTCTGCTGTTCGTCCCCTCCCTGTCCCTGTTGTGGGCGCTGTTCATCGGGTTCTGCACCGGCGGGGCGATCGTGCTGGCCATGGCCCTGTTCGGGCTGCGCACCACGGACTACCACCGGGCTGCGGCCCTGTCCTCCATGGCGCAGAGCGTGGGGTATCTCTTCGCCGCGCTCGGCCCCGTGATGATCGGGTTGTTGAAGGACGCCTCCGGGTCCTGGACCGCACCGCTGCTCGTGATGGTCGGGGTGGCCGTAGCACAGGGCGTGTTCATCGCGCTCGCGGGGCGGCGTCGCACGCTGGGTGCCTGAGCGGTGGGCGTGGGGCGGGGGTCACCCAGTTCCTTAGATACGCGAAATATTTGCTGCGTCAATATATGCTCACTACACTCGTGAGTATGGAAGAGACCAAGTGGCTGTCAGAGGACGAGCGGGAAGCGTGGCTCGCGCTCGTCTCCATCATGTTCCGCCTGCCGGGTGCCGTGGAGGGGCAGCTGCGCAGCGAGGAGGACATGTCACTCGCGGAATACCTGGTGCTCGCCATGCTGTCCGAAGCCCCGGACCACCGGCACAAGATGTCCGCTCTGGCCACGGCCACGAACACGTCCCAGTCCCGGCTCTCGCGAATCGTCGCGCGGATGGAGAAAGACGGGCTGGTCACTCGCGCGGGCCGTCAGGACGACCGCCGCGTGGTGATCGCGGAGATCACCCCTGCAGGACTCGAACGTTTGCGTGAGGCTGCTCCGGCCCACGTGCGTCATGTGCGGGAAATCGTCTTCGACCGACTGGCCCCCGAGCAGGTGGGCCAACTCAGTGAGATCGGCCGCGCCCTCAACCGCGGCTCCAATACCCGCGGTGCCATGGGGCTGGACTGCCCCGCGTGATTCCCTGACCCGGGGATACAGTTGCGAGCGTGAGTATGCAGAGCGCCCACATGGCCATGTGGCGGACCATGAAGGGGCAGGAGAACAAGGGCCGCAAGATCAGCGGTGAAACCGTGCGACGCATCATCACGTTCGCGCGTCCCCACCGCCAGGCGATCCTGGCGTTCGTCCTGGTGTCGGTGGCCCTGGCCGTTCTGGGTGTGGTCACGCCCGTGCTGGCCGGGCGGGTGGTCAATGCGATCACTGGCGGGCACGACGTCTCCGTGGTGGTGTGGCTCGCGGTGGCCATCGCGGCGGTAGCCATCACGGACGCTGGACTGTCCCTGCTGAACAGGTGGCAGTCCTCACGGATCGGTGAAGGGCTCATCTACGATCTGCGCACCGCCGTGTACGACCACGTGCAGACCATGCCGCTCGCCTTCTTCACCCGCACGCGCACCGGGGCTCTCGTGTCCCGGTTGAACACGGACGTGATCGGCGCACAGCGCGCGTTCGCCGGGACCCTGTCGGGTGTGGTGTCCAACGTGGTGTCCCTGGTGCTGACCGTAGGGGTCATGGTCACCATCTCGTGGCAGGTCACCGCGCTGTCCCTGCTGCTGTTGCCCATCTTCCTGATCCCCGCCCGGGCCATGGGTGGCCGGTTGGCCGCGTTGCAGCGTCGCTCCGCCCAATACAACGCCCAGATGTCCACGCGGATGACCGAGCGGTTCTCCGCCGGTGGTGCCACCCTGGTCAAGCTCTACAGCGATCCCGCGCAGGAATCGCGGGAGTTCGCCGCCCGCGCGAACGACGTCCGGGGAATCGGGATCCGCGCGACCATGTTGCAGACCACGTTCGTCACCGCCCTGACCCTGGTCTCCGCTCTCGCGCTGGCGCTCGTGTACGGCGTGGGCGGAGCGCAGGCCTTGCTGGGCCACCTGGACGCGGGCTCGGTCGTGGCCCTGGGCATGCTTCTGACCAGGTTGTATACCCCGTTGACCATGTTGGCGAACGCCCACATGGACATCATGAGTGCGGTGGTCAGCTTCGAGCGCGTGTTCGAGGTCCTGGACATCAAGCCCCTCATCACCGAGAGCCCCGAGGCGCGTGCCCTGCCCGAGGGGCCCGTGGCCGTGGAGTTCGATCACGTGCGCTTCTCCTACCCCTCCGCGGACAAGGTCTCGCTCGCGTCCCTCGAGGACGTGGCTGTCCTGGATTCGCGCGGCGGCGAGGAAGTCCTGCACGACATCGACTTCCGGGCGGGACCCGGCCACACCGTGGCCCTCGTGGGGTCCTCCGGGGCCGGGAAGTCCACGATCGCGCAGTTGGTCGCGCGGTTGTACGACGTCGACTCGGGCGCGGTCCGGCTCGGCGGCCAGGACGTGCGGGACACGACCTTCGAATCCCTGCGCCGCTCCGTGGGAATGGTCATGCAGGACGGGCACCTGTTCCACGACACGATCCGCGCGAACCTCGGTGTGGCCCGGGAGGGGGTCACGGACGCCGAGCTGTGGAACGCCTTGGAGCGCGCTCGGTTGCGGCACGTGATCGAATCCCTCCCGGACGGTCTGGACACCGTCGTGGGGGAGCGCGGCTACCGGCTCTCGGGTGGCGAGCGCCAGCGCCTCACGATCGCTCGCTTGCTGTTGGCCCAACCCCGCGTGGTGATCCTGGACGAGGCGACCTCCGCCCTGGATTCCACGAACGAGGCCTACGTGCAGGCGGCACTCGACGAGGCGATGTCCGGGCGCACCGCCGTGGTCATCGCGCACCGGCTGTCCACGATCCGCCAGGCGGACCAGATCCTCGTGATCGAGGCCGGCCGAATCGTGGAGCGCGGTTCCCACGAGGAACTGCTCGCACGCGCTGGCCGCTACGCGGAGCTGCACGCCACGCAGTTCGCGGTGGGCCGCAAGGACGACGCCGCTGCCCGGCTCGATGACGCCACCCGGCCCAAGGAAGGCGCCGGACCGGCGTCGTCGGCGTCGCTGGAACGCGGCGGCACGGGCCGGGGCTGAGGCATGCCGTCCTGGGAGGGTCTGGGCTCCGAACTGGGGATCACGTCCGCCCATGCGATCGTGGTGGTGCTCTCCGCGGTGGGGATATACGTGGCATTCCTCGTCTTCGTGCGGATCTTCGGCCAGCGGGTGCTCACGGCCATGTCCACGTTCGACGTGGTGATCACCGTGATGCTGGGTGCCGTGGCGGGGCGCGTGATCCTGGGGCACCCGCCGACACTCCTGAGCGGGGTGCTGGGACTGGGCACCCTGTTCCTGCTGGAAGTGGTGTTCGGCCACCTGGGCACGCGGGCTCGGTGGCAGCGCGTGTTCAATTCACCCGCCCGCCTGCTCATGATCGGTGACCGCGTGGACGAGCACGCCCTGCGTCGCGCCCACATCACGCATTCCGAACTCAACGGGGCACTGCGTCGGGCGGGGGTGCGCTCCTACCGCGAGGTGGCGTGCGTGCTGCACGAACCCGGGGGCGGGATCAGTGTGCTGCGCCGGGGGGTTCCCATCGACCGCCGGATCCTCGCGGACGTGGCCGGGGCGGACCGGATCCCGGAGGATTTCCTGACCGAGGACATCGTGGACGCGCCACTTGATGCCCCACATGATCGGTGAACTCACTGATGGGAACCCACCCCGGTGGTGCGGGGCGAAGTCCCAGGGATGCTCTATAGCAGGCTCGGGTGGTGGAACCTTGTAGAAAGAGAATGTCATGAAATTCAAAAGCCCGATCACAGTTTACTGCAGTGCGTTTGCAGTGATCGGATTGTCCATATGCGGATGGTTGCTGATTTCTAAGGGGGTTGTTTCCCCCTGGCCCTGACTCTGGCGTTTTTCTGTCTAGGGTCTCTCATGACATCCTATTTCGTCGTTTCCGATGCCGTCTGGGGAAAGCAGATGCGGTGGGATTCGAACGCCTACAGGTCCGGTAGTGCGAGTGAATAGGACGTAGACAAGGATCTCAAGACCGGCCGGCGCATATTTGATCTGCGTTTCCATCATCAGTGCGATACTGGCAATCTGGCTCTTCGTGGTGGGGGGTGTGGTGGGGGTTCGCGCGGCGGTGGTCGCATGGACGTCGGGGTCCCCGTGGATGGAGGTTTTGCACTCACCATCCGGAAGAGCTCGACGTGTTCAACGCTATCTTCCCCGCGCTGTGCCTGATCACGTTCTGCCGCCTCGACGTACATGGCTTCGAAGCCGTCGGGCAGCGACTCGACCCGGATCGGGCGGTCATCGAGTGTCGTGTCGTCGAGGGTGTGATCCGTGGTGGCGTAAGTTCAGCGGGTTAAAGGCCGCCGCGGCGGAAGAGCTGCCCCACGCGGTCCCGGTGATGGACCCGTTCCATGTCGTTCGTCTGGCCGGCGACGCCCTCGACCGGTGCCGGTCTGCTCATCGAGAAGCACACCGCCCGCTTCAACGCCGTGTTCGCGATCGAGGAGCATGTCGAGGTCGAAGCGACCTGGGGCATTTACCAGCGCATTGTCCCCGCCTACCGCGAGCCCGAGAAGAAGAAGGCGAAGCAGATGATGCAAGCGGTGATCCACGCGCTTAGCAGCGGCGTCCCGGCCACGCTCGTCGATATCCGCAAGCTTGGCCGTACCTTTAGGCAACGCGCCTTCGACGTGCTCGCGTTCTTCGACCGGCCAGGCACCAGCAACGGGCCGACAGAGGCGATCAACGGGCGCGTTGAGCACCTGCGCGGCTCCGCTTTCGGCGTCGGCAACCTCACCAACTACATCACCGGGAGCCTGCTCGAGGCTGGAGGATTCAGACCAACCTATACCCTCGAATGCGATGAGCCGGCAATCCCGGTGTTCGTCCAGACGCGGGACATCATACAAATCTGACACGTGAGCGGCGCGCGTGAGTGCAAAATAAAATGGGCGGGGCATTTACGAGTGTTCCGCCCATCGCTGTGGTCGGGGCTTGGGGGTGCGCGTGGCCGCGCGTTGTCCCCGCTTGCGCAGCTTCTGGTCCAGTTCGGACTCGCTGGTGCTGCCCAGGCGGTTCCGACCCTTGGACGCCATCGCGGACGTCTTCCTCGTGCCTTCCTTCCGGACGGCATGCTTCAGCGGCACTTGTGACGGCTCCACCGGGTGAACCGTCACGAATCTGGAAATGGTCCGCTCACCGATGGTTTTGCGCCGTTAGGATGAAACCACGGCTACGAAGGGATACGGCCCCATGACCGATCTGGCGATCCGCTACCGCGGGGTGAGCAAAGTCTATTCGGACGGTACGGCCGCGGTGGATAACTTGGACCTGGACGTTCCCGCGGGTTCCCTCACGGTGTTCGTGGGCCCATCCGGCTGCGGCAAGACCACGTCCTTGCGGATGCTCAACCGCATGGTGGAGCCCTCCTCGGGGACGGTGGAGGTCAACGGTCAAAACGTCGCGAGCATCCCGGCCGCCAAGCTGCGCCGCTCCATGGGGTACGTGATGCAGCAATCGGGTCTGCTGCCCCACAAGACCGTGGAGGACAACATCGCCACGGTCCCCCGGCTGAACGGGGTGCCCAAACGGGAGTCTCGCGCGCACGCCCGGCAGTTGCTGGGCTCGGTGGGATTGGACGAGTCCGTGGCCACCCGGTACCCGGCGCAGTTGTCCGGAGGTCAGCAACAACGCGTGGGCGTGGCACGTGCACTGGCCTCGGATCCGCCCATCCTGCTCATGGACGAACCGTTCTCCGCCGTGGACCCCGTGGTGCGCCAGGACCTGCAGAGCGAATTGTTGGACCTGCAGAAGCGGTTGCACCGCACCATCATCTTCGTGACCCACGACATCGACGAGGCGATCCTGCTGGGCAACCGCGTGGCCGTGTTCGCGCGCGGGGGCAGGCTCGCGCAGTACGCGACCCCGGAGGAACTGCTGCGGGCCCCCGCGGACGACTTCGTCGCGGACTTCATCGGCCGTGACCGCGGGTTCCGTTCGCTGAGCTTCGACAACGCCTCCGTGGCACTGCAGCCCGTCACGGTCCTGGCCGTGGACACCGGCGAGCGCTTCCTGGTGGGCCCCTGCAGCGAGGACCCCGCGCCGTGGCAGGCGGCGGGCGCGGCGTCGTCGTCGGACTGGGTGCTCGCGGTGGACGAGCGCCGCCACCCGCTGGGCTGGCTGCCCGTGACGGCGTCCGGAGAACCGGCCGCGCGCGAGGAACTGCGTGTGGGGGGGACCCTGTGGCACGACGGCGGGTCGTTGCGCACCGCGCTCGACGCCGCCCTGTCCTCCCCGTCCGGGCAGGCCGTGGCCGTGCACCGCGACGGCTCCGTGGCGGGCGTAGTGCCCGGCGAGGACGTGATGCGCGCGATCGAAGAGCAGCGCTCGGCGCGCTACGACAGGTCGGAACGCTCGTGAACTGGCTGTCGAACAACTGGTCCACGGTCCTGGACCTCGCTGGCGCGCACCTGATCCAGTCCATCGTGCCCGTGGTCGTGGGCCTGCTGATCAGCGTCCCGCTTGCCCGGTTGGCCACGAGCAGACGCTGGTTGCGTCCGGTGTTCGTCACGGGCTCGTCACTGCTGTACACGATCCCCTCGCTGACCCTGTTCGTGGTCCTGCCGCTGATCCTGGGCACGGGCATCACGTCCGTGGTCAACGTGATCGTGGCGCTGACCCTGTACGTGATCGCAATCCTGGTGCGCTCGTGCGTGGACGCGTTCGAGTCCCTGGACCGAGATGTCCTCCAGGCCGCCACCTCGCTGGGGTACAAACCCGTGCGCCGCTTCTTCGGGGTGGAACTGCCGCTGGCAGTGCCCGTGATGATCGCGGGGCTGCGCGTGGCCACGGTCTCCAACATCTCCATGGTCTCCGTGGGCGCCGTGATCGGCATCCAGTCCCTGGGCACCCTGTTCACGGACGGGCTGCGCCGCTCAATCGTCTCGGAGATCGTGGTGGGCATCGTGGCCACCGTGCTGATCGCGATCGTGCTGGATCAGCTCTTGCGTCTGCTCGGCCATGTCCTGACCCGCTGGCAGCGCACGGGGACCACGACGGCGCGCGAGCGGCGTCGTGCCGGGGCGGCACGGCACGACAGCGCTAACGGCCGAGTCGACCGGCCCGGGGGCGGGGACCCCGAGGGCCGCGATTCCGTGGCCGGTGCGCCCGGCGGCGCGGGCGCCGTCGCCGCCGTGGAAGCCCGGGGTGATTGCGCGTGAACCTGTTCTCGGAAGCCGCGCAGTTCCTGACCGACCCCGCCAACTGGAGCGGAGCCACCGGGATCCCGCAGCGTTTGCTCGAACACGTGGGCTACAGCGTGCTGACCATGGGGATCGCGCTCGCGATCGCCGTGCCCCTGGGCCTGTGGGTGGGCCACACACGCCGCGGCGGCGGCGTGATCGTGGGCCTGGCTGGCGCATTGCGCTCGCTGCCCACCCTGGGTCTGCTGAGCCTGTTCACGCTGCTCATGGGGCTGGGGCTCATGCCCCCCATCCTGGCGCTCGTGCTGCTGGCCATCCCGCCCATCCTTTCGGGCACGTACTCGGGGGTCGCCGCGGTCTCCCCGGTGCTCGTGGACGCCGCTCGTTCCATGGGCATGACCGAGGGTCAGGTACTCACGCGCGTGGAGATCCCCGTGGCGCTGCCGGTGATCCTGGGCGGGATCCGCAATGCCGCGTTGCAGGTGCTCGCGACCGTGACCATCGTGGCGTACATCAACCTGGGCGGTCTGGGCCGCTATCTGATCGACGGGCTCGCGGTGCGCGACTACGCGCGCATGCTCGCGTCCGTGGTACTCGTGGCCGTGCTCGCACTGGCCGCGGATGCAGTACTCGCTCTCGTACAACGCCTGGTGACGTCGCCGGGCCTCAGACTGGCAGGAGATCGACCATGACACCGTCCCCCTCTACGCAGCGCACGCGCGCTGCGCGCCGCGCCCTCCGCCCCGCCGCGTGGGCGGCCATGACCGCCACGGCCGTGTTCGCCCTCACCGCGTGCGGCGGCGGTTCCGACCCGCTCGCGGAGAACTCGGGCGACGCCGCCTCAGGCGGCTCCTCGGACGCCGTCACCGTGGGCTCTGCGGACTTCCCCGAGTCGCAGGTCATCGCCGAGCTCTACGCCGGGGTGCTGCGGGACGCGGGCGTCACGGTGGAGACCAAGCCGGGCATCGGCGCGCGCGAGGCCTACGTGGGTGCCGTCAAGGACGGTTCCGTGGACGTGGTCCCGGACTACTCCGGGAACCTGTTGCTCTTCGCGGACAAGGACGCCACCGCGGCCTCCGCCGAGGACATCATGAAGGCACTGCCTTCCGCGTTGGAGGGCCAGCAGCTCTCGGTGCTCGACCCCTCCCGCGCGGAGAACAAGGACGCCCTGGTGGTCACACAGGCCACCGCGGAGAAGTACGGTCTGACGTCCATCGAGGACCTCTCCTCGGTGTGCGGGGACCTGATCATGGCTGGCCCGCCGGAGTTCCAGGAACGCGCCTACGGCGTGGACGGGTTGAAGCAGAAGTACGACTGCTCCTTCAAATCCTTCCAGCCCATCAACGACGGCGGCGGCCCCCTCACCGTGCAGGCCCTGACCCAGGACGACGCCCAGGTGGCGGACATCTTCACCACCACCCCGGCCATCCAGGACCAGCACCTCACGGTGCTCGAGGACCCCAAGAACAACTTCATCGCCCAGCAGGTGCTCCCGCTCACCGCCCCGGACCGCTTGCCGCAGAACGCGGTGGACGCGCTGAACGAGTTCTCCACCAAGCTGACCACCCAGGACCTGATCGACCTCAACCGCAAGGTCAGCGGGGACCAGCAGCAGAACCCCGCGGACGCCGCCAAGCAGTGGCTCTCCGACCACGGGTACGAGAAGGCCTCCTGATCCGCGACACCCGCAGCGACGTTGGCCGACGAACCGCCGTCAGGGTCGCCTGGTGACGTCCGGAATCCACCCCACGGGGTGGGATCGCCCGGTGCTCCCCGCATGGGGAAGCACCGGGCGTTCGTCATGTTCCGTTCATCCGCGTCCGGCCGAGCGCGTTCTCCACGGCCGTGTGCGCGGTTCTGCACAGGCTTGTCCACACCCGCTGGGGATTCGCGTCATATCGCCCTGACCTGGGGTTTCAAAGGTATCGCCCCACGTGGCCCACCCGGGAACGCGCCATGGTTTCCACACCTGTGGATAACTCTGTGCACAACCTGTGGGGTGAATACGGGGTGCGGGGACGAGTCACGCGGACGTCACCTGAGCGTCGAGTGCAACCGCGCCCGTATCCTGGACGCAACCGGCCCGCGGGAACGCGGAGGCGGTCGATCCGAGCTCGGCATCAAGGGGGATCCCGGGCACCATGACTCCCCACGCACGTGACGTGCGTCAACCGAGGAGGCATTCCCGTGCTGTCCGAACCCTCGATCCCCCGGGACACCACCGATCGCGAACACGTACTCGAATCGGTGCGGGAGCATCTCGCGCTGGATACGCGCGCGACCCCCGAGGAACGCACCGTCTTCCTTGGTCGGCTCAGCCGTCAGCTGGACCGTCTGATCACCTCCTTGCACGCGGTCTACGGACCCGGGCTCGGTATCTGGGACACCGTGACCCGCGCCGTCCTCACCGCGTGGGAGGCCTATGTGCAGCGCCCCCGGGACCTCAAGGACCTGGACCGCCGCCGCGAGGACCAACTGCCGTGGTTCACGTCCCGGGAGGCCGTGGGCGGGGTGTGTTACGTGGACCGCTACGGCGGGGACCTCGCGGGGATCCGGGAGAAGATCCCGTACTTCGAAGAACTCGGGCTGACCTACCTGCACCTCATGCCCCTCTACGAGAGCCCCGCCGGCAACTCGGACGGGGGGTACGCGGTGTCCTCCTACCGCCGGGTGGACCCGGAGCTGGGGACCATGGCGGAGCTCGCGGACCTGGCGGCCGAACTGCGGGCCCAGGGGATCGCCCTGGTGCTGGACTTCGTGTTCAACCACACCTCCAACGAGCATGAGTGGGCCCGGGCCGCGGCCGCCGGGGACCCGTTCTACGAACGCTTCTACTGGATGTACTCGGAGCGCACCGTGCCGGACGAATTCGAGCGCACCGCGCGGGAGATCTTCCCGGATGACCACCCCGGGGTGTTCACGCGCGTGGACAGCACGCCGGCGGGACGGGACGCGAGCCCCTACGACCCGGATCCCCGGTGGGTATGGACCACGTTCCACCGCTTCCAGTGGGACCTCAACTACTCCAACCCACACGTCTTCCACGCCATGGCCGCGGAAATGCTGTTCCTGGCCAACCAGGGGGCCCAGGTGCTGCGCCTGGACGCCGTGGCGTTCATCTGGAAGCAACTCGGCACCTCGTGCGAGTCCCAGCCACAGGTCCACGATCTGCTGCGCGCGTTCAACGCCGTGACGGCCCTGGCCGCCCCGGCCGTGGAGTTCAAGTCGGAGGCGATTGTCCACCCGGACGAGGTCATCCGCTACGTCCACCCGGACCAGTGTGCGCTGTCCTACAACCCCCTGCAGATGGCCCTCACATGGGAGGCCATGGCCACCCGGGACGTCTCCCTGCTCTCCGCCGCGCTCGCCGAACGTCACGAGACGCCAGCGGGCACCGCGTGGGTCAACTACGTGCGCGGCCATGACGACATCGGGTGGACGTTCTCCGACGATGACGCCGCTCGCCTGGGTGTCGATGGCCACGACCACCGCCGCTTCCTTAACGCCTTCTACACCGGGCGCCACCCCGGTAGCTTCGCGCACGGCGTGGCGTTCCAGGGCAACCCCCGCACGGGCGATTGCCGGATCTGCGGCACCACCGCGTCCCTGTTGGGTCTGGAGACCGAGCCGGGTCCGGCCGTGGACCGGATCCTGCTGGCGCATTCGCTGGCCATGAGCACCGGCGGAGTCCCCCTGCTTTATCTGGGTGACGAGGTGGGTCAGCGCAACGACGTCCATTGGGACGAGAACCCGGACGCCGCGGACGACGCCCGCTGGGTCCATCGCCCGCGCTACCCCCGTGACGACTACGAACGCCGCCACGACCTGTTCTCGGTGCAGGGGCGGCTCTTCGGCGGGATCCGGGGGATGATCTCGGTGCGCCGTGCCACCCCGGAGTTTGAGGGCACCGCGCTCATCCCGTTCATCACGCACAACCGCCATGTCCTGGGCTATCAGCGTCCCGGCGAGCACAGCGTGGTGCTGTGCCTGGCGAACTTCAGCGACTGGCCCCAGTTCATCACGGGTGAGACGCTGAGCGGTTTCCTGCCCTCGGCGACCATGCTGCACGAGAACGAGCGGGTGGACCTGCGCGGGGGGATCCTGGTGGAGGCTCACGGTTTTCGGTGGCTGCGCGTGATTCCCACCTCCTGACACCGCGGAAATCACAGCGTCACATAACTGTCCCCTAAAAGGGGGTAACTCAACGCAGATAAGCGGACAGTGAGCGTTATCCACAACGCTTCTCCACAGGAGTGGATAAGTCACACGACTGTCATTCGACCCGGTTAGCCAGACGCTTGTTCGGTATTTCCCCTGGTCATGCGTCGTTTCCTGCCGTTACCGCGCCTGCCCAGGGTGTGTGCGTCGAAACTGTGTTCGAATTGTGCACAGACTTTTCCACCCCTGTGGATAAATTTTCTCCACCTCTTGTGGACACGTCACACTTCCCCCGGCGGAGTGACGGCTTGTCGTCTTTGCATCAGACTGAGCGTCATAAGTTACTCGCGTGTAGTTGGTGTTCGGTGGGACGAACGCCATGGGGGGAAGCACGCACCAAGGGGGAAACATGTCTGATCGCATCTCCGAGGTCGATTCCACCGACCACGGATTCTCGCTGCTCGTGGAGCAGGACGTGGCGGTCACCGCCCAGGAGTTCGATCTGGCCCTGGGCAGGCCCAGGGGGATGGGCCGATGGTTCGGGATCCACGTCACGTGGCCCACGTCCCCGGACGATCAACTGCACGTGGGCTCGGCGATCGAGTTCGACGCCCCGGTGGGGCCGTTCACGTTCGACTACGTCATGATCGTCGCGGACCGCGTGCCCGGTGAATCGCTCATGCTGCGCACCACCAAGGGGTTCGCGGACATGATCATGGAGTATGCATGGCAGCCCACGAGCTCGGGGGTGACCGTCCAGCTGCGCGTGGGTTTCCGACTGCGCGGGGGGTTGTGGTGGAAGCGCCCGTGGGCCCGGATGATGGCCCGCCGCCGACTTGCCCAGGGGCTGGAACGCATGCGGCGGGATCTGGCCGCGGGGCAGCCGGGGGAGTTGGCAACGTCGTCGACCGAGCATCCCTCTCGCGGCACCGGCCACGGCGTGCGGGCTGCTGCCCACGGCAGGCACGCGGGAACGCACCGCAAGGCCACGGGGCGGCGACGCGCGCAACGCGCGTGAACCGCTTGAAACGCGATTACTACTGAGAGCTGTGCGGACGCCACCGGGACCAACGGGGGGGTGTCCCGCGGCGCCCGTCGGCACCGGATTACGGGCTGAGGCGGCGCTCCATGCGCATGACCGTGACCCGGTAATCCAACCGGGGGACGGTGAAATCCACGGCACCGCGGGGCGTGTAGCCCAGACCCGTGTAGAAACGCTTGAGCACCGGGTTGCCGTCATCGCAGTCCAGGCGGGAGACGCTCCGTCCGGACTCGACGATCACCCGTTCTGCGGTGCGGATCAGCCGGGCACCCGTGCCGGTGCCCGCGAGCGAGCGGTCCACCGCGACCCCGTGGGTGTAACCGGCGGGCTCCGGCTGCTCGCCCCAGATCTCAGGATCCGCCCAGATCACACGGATGCTCGCCAGGATCAGGCCGGGCTGCACAGGGGATTCCACGACCCACCACTCGCCGCGGTCGATCTCGCGGCGCACCTCGGCGGGGTCGAACTCGCCCTCGCGCCACTGGTCGATGCCCCGGCCCTGCAACCACCGCGCCAGACGGTCCCGCAGGTTCACGATGCCTTGCGCGTGCGAAGCCTGCGCGCGCGCGATCTCGAGGTCCGCGGGGTCGCCCTCGCCGGTTCGGGCCGCCGACGGCGCGTGGGCGCTCGCGGTGGCGCCGCCGGAACCGGTCGCGGTTGCGGTGACCTCCAGGGCGGTATCGGGGGTGGACATGGGCCCGAGGATAGGTCACGGCCCGGGTGGCAACGCACCGGTTGTGCCGGAAGATGACGGGCTCCGTGAAACATACGCTAGTGGCTGAACGTCCTTGACCCGCCGAACCGCAGCGACGGACAGTTGAAGCATCACGCACCCGCAAAGGAAGGATGATTCACCGTGGCTGAAAAGTTCACTCTCCCCGATCTTCCCTATGACTACGCAGCGCTCGAGCCGCACATCTCGGCCCAGATCATGCAGCTGCACCACGACAAGCACCACAACACCTACGTGACCGGTGCCAACACCGCCCTCGAGAAGATGGAGGAGGCCCGCGCTAACGGCGACGCCGCCGGTGCCGCCAAGCTCTCCAAGGACCTCCAGTTCAACCTGGGCGGCCACATTAACCACTCCATCTTCTGGAAGAACCTCTCCCCGGAGGGTGGCGACAAGCCCGAGGGTGAGCTCGCCGCGGCGATCGACAACTTCTTCGGTTCCTTCGACGCCTTCCGCGACCAGTTCACCGCGGTGGCCACCACCATCCAGGGCTCCGGCTGGGCCATCCTGGCGTACGAGCCCATCGCCGGCAACCTGGTGATCGAGCAGATGTACGACCAGCAGAACGGTGTGCCCGTGGCCACCATCCCGCTGCTGCAGCTGGACATGTGGGAGCACGCCTTCTACCTGGACTACCAGAACGTGAAGGCCGACTACGTCAAGGCGTTCTGGAACATCGTCAACTGGGCGGACGTGGCCGAGCGCTTCGAGAAGGCTCGCGGCGGCGCCAAGTCCCTCATCTGATCCGGATGTGAAGTCCGCACCCCACGGGGTGCCTCGGAACCCCGCACGGCAGTTCTCGTGGCCGCGCGGGGTTTCGTGTTCCTCCGGGCGGCCGCCGCCGACGCCGCTCCCCACCTCCCACGCCCGCCCGCCCGGTCCGTGCCGCATGAGTCGGTGCGTGTCGTACCCGAGGAGAGTTCATGAAGACACCGCGTTTCCTGGTCACCCGTGAGATCCCCGAACCGGGGCCGTCCATCCTGGAGGACGCGGGCGACGTCGAGATCCGGGACGGGATGAGCGCGGACGAACTGCGCGAGGCAGTGACCGGCGGCGAGTACGACGTGGTGGTCTCGCAGGTCTCCGACCGGTTCGACTCAGAGCTGCTGAGCGAGGCGCGGATCCGGGGGATCGCGAACTACGCGGTGGGGTACAACAACATCGACGTCGCGGCGGCCGCCGAACACGGGATCGCCGTGGGCAACACCCCGGACGTCCTCAATGACGCGACCGCCAACACCGCCATGTTGCTCCTGCTCGGCGCCGCGCGGCGTGCCCACGAGGCCGCCGAGTACCTGCGGGACGGGAAGTTCACGGGGATCGGACCCAAACTGCTGGTCGGTCAGGACGTCACCGGGGCCACCCTGGGGATTGCGGGCATGGGCAGGATCGGCAAGGCCGTGGCCCGCAGGGCACTGGGTTTCGACATGACGGTGATCTTCACGCAGCGCCCGCCCGAGGACCGCGCGGTCTCCGACGACGAACTGGACGACCTAGCCGGGCGGGTGCGCCAGGTGCCGTGGGACGAACTGGTCGAGACGAGTGACTACCTCTCGCTGCACGTCCCGCTCACCGAGGACACCACGCACCTGGTCGACGCGGACGTGTTGCGGCGGATGAAGTCCACCGCGGTGCTCGTGAACACCGCCCGCGGCCCCGTGGTTGATGAAAATGCATTGGTTTCGGCGCTGCGGGATGGGGAGATCTTCGCGGCCGGGCTGGACGTGTTCGAGAACGAACCCGAGCTCGCGGACGGGCTGGCCGATCTGCCCAACGCGTTCTTGCTGCCGCACGTGGGCTCCGCAGAAGTGAGCTCACGGGCGGGGATGGCTCGCAAGGCCGCGGAGAACGCCGTGGCCATGGCCCGCGGTGAGAAGCCGCCGTACGAGGTGACGCCGTAGCGTCCCGCCCCCTCGGGGCGTCGCGCGGAGCGTGAACTCACCACGAGCGGCCGTGCGTCACGCCGACATCGGTGTGGCCGCGGGTGGGAACACCGGTCAGAGTGCGTGCTCGCCGCGGAGGTGGGCAATCACTTGCGCGGTGGCGCGGACGGCGCTGTCCACGTGGGCCTCGGTCGTCTCTCGGCCCAGGCTGAACCGCACCGACGTGGTGGCGAGCTCCGCGGGGATCCCCAGGGCCGTGAGCACGTGGGAGGGCTCGCTGGAACCGGCCGCGCACGCCGAGCCCGAGGACACGAGCACCCCCAGGTTCTGGAGGTCCACCAGGACGGTTTCGCCATTGACGCCCGGGAAGCAGAAGGACGCGTTGGTCGGTAGTCGCGTGATCCCGTTCCGTCCCGACGTCGCTCCGACGGTTGCTGTCGCACGGCCGGCCGGCGGGATGAGGCCCTCGGAGGTGATCGAGGCTGGCGGGTCGACGGAAACGGCCGGGTCCGCGGACGCAGCCGGGCCGTCCGGAGTGGCCGGGGTGGCACCGCCATTGCCGAGGCCGCCCACAACGTTCCGAGGATCCTGGCCGGTCAGGATTGCGTCCGGTACGGAGTTCAGGATGCCCGAGATCAGTCGGTCACGCAGGGCTGTCGAGCGGGCCGCGTAGGCCACCCGTTCTCGCTCGGCCAGCTCCAGCGCCACCGCCAGGCTCACGGCGCCGGCCACGGTGGAGGTTCCCGAGCGGCGCCCGCGCTCGTGACCGCCGCCGTTCAGCAGCGGGCGCAGCGGGGTGCCGCGCTTGAGCCACAGCAGGCCGATCCCTGGCGGCGTGCCGATCTTGTGTCCCGCCAGCGTCAGCGCGGCCACTCCCAGGTCTTCGACGTTCAGCGGCAGAGTGCCGGCCGCTTGCACGGCGTCCGTGTGCAGTGGAACCCCGTACTCCGCCGCGATCTCCGCCAGGGCGCGGATGTCCTGGACGGTCCCCACCTCGTTGTTGGCGAGCATCACCGACGCCACGGCCACGGTGGTCGGATCGGAGGCGCCGCTGCTTCCGGGAGGGGCATGGAAGGCGACGCCGCGGGAGGGGGCGGCA
>NZ_JABFAW010000004.1:232586-237378 GCF_017168375.1 Kocuria sp. KRD140 | reverse complement strand
GGGCGGCACGGTCGGGGAGGGTGCGAGCGGCGTCGTCGTCGGACACGAGGGCGGCGCGGAAGGTGTCGGGGGAGAGCGCACCGGAGGGATCGACGGGCAGTTCGAGCGTCTCGAAACCGTCATGCCGGGCGAGTGCGCGGGCGGATTCCAGGACGGCGTCGTGCTCGATGGCGCTGACCAGCAGGCGGTGACGCGAAGGCTGCCGTTCCTGGCGGGCCAGGGCGATGCCCTTGACCGCCAGGTTGTCCGCCTCGGTGCCGCCGGAGGTGAAGATGATCTCACCCGGGCGGGCCCCGAGGACCGCGGCAACGCGCTGGCGGGCGTCCTCGAGGGCGCGGGCGGCGCGCTGGCCGCGCTCGTGATGACTGGACGCGTTACCGAACCCGCCGGTCAACCACGGCCACATGGCCTCGAGCACTTCGCGGCGCGGGGCGGTGGTCGCCGCGTGATCCAGGTAGATCATGATGTGACCTCTCGTGATGACGGACATCTCGTGCCCGTGACGGGCGATGAGCCGGACTGTAAAGATGGACCATGGAAGAAAACACGCTGACCACCATTGCCCAGGACATGCTCACCGAGGCGCGCGAGGCGTCCAGCGGGCGTTCCGCCCACCACCTCAACGGCGGCCGCGAGCACACGCTGCAGCAGACCATGATCGCGCTGGCCGAGGGCCAGGACCTCAAGGAACACGAGAACCCGGGCGAGGCCACGATCCAGGTGATCACGGGCCGGGTGGAGCTCGTCGCCGGCGACGAATCCATGCAGCTCGGTCCTGCCCAGTACGCCGTGATCCCGCAGCAGCGTCACTCCCTGCACGCGCACGAGGACTCCGTGGTGCTGCTGACGCTCGTGAACAAGGGCTAGTCCACGGCCACGTCCAGACCCAGGTCCAATGCGCGCACCGAATGGGTGAGCGCGCCCACGGAGATGACGTCCACGCCGGTGGAGGCCACCCTGCCGATGGTCTCCAGCGTGATGCCACCGGATGCCTCCACGATGGCGCGACCGTCCACCACGGCCACGCCGCTGATCAGGTCCGAGTGGGCGAAGTTGTCCAGCATGATGGTGTCCACCCCGCCGGCCAGGACGTCCTCGATCTGATCGAGCCGGTCCACCTCCACCTCAATGTGTGTGGTGTGCGGCAGCTTCTTGCGCAGTTCGCGCAGCGCGTGGGTCACGGAGGTACCGTCCGCGGTGAGCACGGCCAGGTGGTTGTCCTTGAGCATCACGGCGTCCGAGAGGCCGAATCGATGATTGTTGCCGCCGCCGCACGTCACCGCGTGCTTCTCCAGCGCTCGTAGTCCGGGGGTGGTCTTGCGGGTGTCGGTCACGCGGGTGCGCGTGATGGTCCCGGCGGGCAGGTTGTTGGCGCGTTCCACCTCTGCCACGGCCTTCTCGACCTCGGCCACGTACCGGGCGGTGAGCGTCGCGATCCCCGACATCCGCTGCACGAGGTTCAGCACGCTGCGTTCGGCGCTCAGCAGTGGTCGCGCCGGGCCGGTGATGGTTGCGATGGCGGTTCCGGGGGTCAGCGGGTCACCATCGCATACGTGGAGCGTGACCTCCAGGCCCGAGTCCGCCGTGGCGAAGCCGGTCCGGATGATCTCTTCTCCCGCAAAAATTCCTGCTTCCCGCGAGGTGATCGTGGTGGTGGCGGTCGCCGCGGCAGGGATCACGAGCTCGGAGGTGATGTCACCCCACGGCGCATCCTCGGCCAGGCTCGCACGAATCACGACTTCAACGGCTGAGCGAGTCAGCATGGTCTGTCCTTTCGGGGGTGGGTGCTGCGGATCCGGAGGCGATCCATGCGGTGCTCGTGGCCAGGCGGGGGTCGGTGGCCGGGTGGTCCACGCGCTGATGGGCTCCGCGGGATTCGGTGCGAGCCAACGAGGCGCATACGAGCGCGTGCCCCACGGTCAGGAGGTTCCGGTCCTCCGCTTCAGCCAGGGTTCCAGGGGCCGCCGCCGTATCCTCCTCGTCCGACGACGACGCCGCGAGCCAGCCGTCCAGCCGCGCCTTCGCCCGTTCGAGGCCCTCGGCGGTGCGGAACACCCCGGCGCCCTGCCACATGGCTTGCTGCAGGCCAGCGCGGGAGAACGGTTCGGCGACGGCCGAGTCCGTCGAGGACGGTTCCCTTCCCGTGGAATACGGCCTGGTGCTGAGCAGCGGGTCGTTTCGGTCTGCCAGGCGGGGCTGGACGTGGGCCGTTGCCTCATCGAGCACGCGCGGCTCCGGTTCGCTGCAGAGGGCCACGGGCGACGCGTCCGCGGGTTCCCCCGGACCGGCGAGCAGTTCGCCGATCCTGCGGCCGAGGACCGTGGCTTCCAGCAGGGAATTCGAGGCCAGGCGGTTGGCCCCGTGCATGCCGGTGCGGGCACATTCCCCGGCGGCCCACAGTCCGGGAACAGTGGTGCGGCCCAGCGCATCGGTGGCGATGCCACCCATGAGGTAGTGCGCGGCGGGGCTCACGGGGACCCACTCGGTGGACCAGTCGAGGCCTCGCCTCGCGAGTTCGGCGTGGATGGACGGGAACCGGCGGGCCAGGAATTCGGCGCGGGTCAGCCCGGACGGGACGGGGATCGTGGAGCAGTCCAGGTATGCGGCGCCGTCGTCGGATGCCGTGCGCGCCGCGAAGACTGCGCGCGCCACCACGTCCCGGGGGGCGAGTTCCGCGCGGGGGTCCACATCGGTCATGAAGCGGTGGCCGTGCTGATCGCGCAGTACCGCTCCCTCACCGCGGACCGCCTCGGAGATCAGGAACGAACCCGGAGCGGCCATTGCGGTGGGGTGGAATTGGAAGAACTCCAGGTCACGCACCTGGGCACCGGCGCGCAGGGCCAGTGCGATGCCGTCCCCGGTGGCCACCTGGGGATTGGTCGTCCACGGATACAGCTGACCCGCGCCGCCCGTGGCGAGCACCACGTGGTCCGCGGGGAGGAACTCCTCGTCGCCCAGCTCTCCGCCGTGGAGAACCGGGCGGACGGTGCAGCCCACGACCCGGTCACCGACCACGATGACGTCCGTGACCAGGGTGTATTCGCGCAGACGGATATGTCCCCCGTGGGCCATCTCGCGTGACCGAGCGGACAGGGCCTCCTGGATCGCGTGCCCCGTGGCGTCGCCCCCGGCATGCAGGATGCGCGAGATGCTGTGCGCAGCCTCCAGGCCCTGCACCCACGGGGAGTCGGGGCCGGCCACGTGGTCGAAGGCGACGCCGTGGTCTGTGAGGTCGCGAACAGCCGCGGCGGAGTCCCGGACGACCCCGTGCACCACCAGCGGATCACACAAGCCCGCACCGGCCACCAGGGTGTCCTGGACGTGCAGCCGTACCGAATCCGCGGGGTTTCCGCCGGGGAGGGAGCCGGTC
Organism: Kocuria sp. KRD140; assembly: GCF_017168375.1. Taxonomy (NCBI): domain Bacteria; kingdom Bacillati; phylum Actinomycetota; class Actinomycetes; order Micrococcales; family Micrococcaceae; genus Kocuria; species Kocuria sp. KRD140. The sequence goes on along the minus strand of NZ_JABFAW010000004.1, from coordinate 234,008 downwards.
ATCGCGGCCATCCCACCTTGGGCGCGATCGGTCGCGGTGTGGGTGAGTGCGGCCTTGGTGACCACGGTGACGCGGGCACCGGCCTCCGCCGCGGACAAGGCCGCGCTGAGACCGGCGACCCCGGTGCCGATGACCAGGACGTCAGTCATGACTCACGCCCTCGGGACGGCGGCGAGCATGCGTTCGAGAGCCACGGACGCCTCCCGTGCGACGTCCTCGGCCACGGACACCTGATTGACCACGCGACCGGCCACGAGTTCCTCCAGGACCCACGCGAGGTAGCCCGGGTGGATGCGGTACATCGTGGAGCACGGGCAGATCACGGGATCCAGGCAGAAGATCGTGTGCTCGGGATGCTCCGCGGCCAAACGGTTGACCATGTTGATCTCGGTACCGATCGCGAACGTCTGCCCCGGCTCCGCGGCCTCCACGGCCTTGCGGATGTGGTCGGTGGAGCCCGAGGAATCGGCGGCGTCCACGACCTCCATGGGGGACTCGGGGTGCACGATCACGGTGCAGCCGGGGTATTCCGCGCGGGCCTTCTCGATCTGGCCCACCGTGAAGCGCTTGTGGACGGAGCAGAAGCCGTGCCACAGGATCACGCGGGAATCCTGGAGGACCTGCGCGGTGTTGCCGCCCAGCTCCCTGCGGGGATCCCACAGGGGCATGTGCTCCAGCGGCACACCCATGGCCTTGGCGGTGTTGCGACCCAGGTGCTGGTCCGGGAAGAACAGCACGCGCTGGCCGCGACCGAAGGCCCAGTCCAGCACGGTCCGCGCGTTCGAGGACGTGCACACGATTCCGCCGTTGCGACCGCAGAACGCCTTGAGCGCGGCGGACGAGTTCATGTAGGTCACGGGGATCACGGAGGCGAGCGGCTCGCCGTCCTCGCCCATGATCGTCCGGCCGTGGGCGTCCGTGGCGTGGGGGCCGAACACGTCCATGAGATCCGCCCAGCACTCCTCCACGGAATCCGCGTCCGCCATGTCCGCCATGGAGCACCCCGCAGCGGGATTGGGAAGGATCACGGACTGGCCGCCCCGGGAGAGGATGTCCGCCGTCTCGGCCATGAAGTGCACACCGCAGAACACGATGGCTTCCGCCTCCGGGTGCGCCTTGGCCTGCTGCGCGAGCTGGAACGAATCACCGATGAAGTCCGCGTGCTTGACCACTTCGTCCCGCTGGTAGAAGTGCCCCATGACGACGGCGCGCTCACCCAGAGTCTTCTTGGCCGCCGTGATCATGGCGTCCAGTTCCTCGGGGGAGGCATCCCGGTAGCGCTGCGGAATGGTGGGCTGCGCGGGGGAGCCGGCCGGAGCGGCGTCGTCCTGGGAAGCACCCGGGCCGTAACCCGCCGAGAGCGGGGCGGGGAACTCCCACGGGTCCTGGGTGAGAGCGGCGTTGCACGAACCGCCCTCAAGG
>NZ_JABFAW010000004.1:197598-232486 GCF_017168375.1 Kocuria sp. KRD140 | reverse complement strand
TGCCGGATGGGCGGGTGGGTAGCAGCGTGAGTCGGGTGGCCACGGAGGTCATGGGGTCTCCTCGGTACGGTCTGACGGGGATGGGCGGAAGAGTCCGGGCGGTTCGGCCGCCGCGAAGCGGTACAGCGTGGGAGGGCGGTGCCGGGCGCCGGCGAGGCGCTCGCCGGTGTCTCGGAGCTGGCCGGAGGACAGGACGTGGCGCCGGAAATTGGGGGGATCCAGGGCTTTGCTGATGATGGCTTCGTGCACCTCGCGCAGGGCCGCGATCGTGAACGTCTCCGGCAGGAACGCCCGGGCCACGGTTGGCTCGGCGATGCGACCGCGCAGGTGTTCCAGGGCGTGGGCCACGATGAGTGAGTGGTCGAACGCGAGGTCCGGCAGGTCGGTGACGCGCAGCCACGTGACGTTGAGGTCGTTCTCGCCCATCGCGGCCTCGTGCGGCGGGAGGGAGGCCCAGTAGACCACGGTGACCTGGCGTTCTTCGGCCCCGGCGGAGCGGGTCAGCCCGCCGAACGTGGCCAGTTGTTCCAGGTGGGTGGGGGCCAACCCGGTGGTCAGGGTGAGGCTGCGCAGGGCGGAGTCCTCGAGATCTTCAGTGGATCGCAATGGACCGCCCGGCAAAGCCCACATGCCGCGGTAGGGATCGCGAATCCGGCGGACCAGGGGTAACCACAGCTCGTGGGCACTGTTCTCGCCCGTGGGGCGGACCGTGAAGATCACCGTGGACACGGCCAGCAGCACGCGCTGATCGGTCATGGCGGCTCCCCGGTCTTCGACGCCCCGCGGGGCCGGATCGTTAGTGTCAAGATGACTCTAACTTGTTAAAGTCGTTATGACCATATGTGCGACGGGATGCTTCACGCAGCAGGGAGCAGGGCGGTCCACCGAGCGGGGGTCCCGTTCCCCGGGGATGCCAGGAGGCCATCGGGGTGCGGGAGCGTGTCGGCGGGCCCGGCTTGCCGCGCGCCGTCGCCGACGCCGTCGGTGCGAGGGGTCGAACGCTCGGGATGCCTGCTACCGTGTGCCGTCGCGGTTGCCGTCGTCCCCCACGGCCGTCGAGTCCGTCGCGTTGGAGGTGGCCCCACCGCGGCGTAGCTGGCGTCCAGGTCCGAGTGTTCGACGCCGGCCCTGGAGAGGATCTCGCGACCGCAGCGGACTGCTTCGGCAACCGTTCCGCCGTTGGCCACCACGGCGGCGGTGATCCGTGCCGCGAAGTCCTCGGCGAGCACGTCCGTCCCGGGGTCGTGGGAATGGGATGTGTGCTGGGTGCTCAAGGGTGGACTGTCCTCGGACTCGCGGGCGGTGGATGTGGCCGGTGGTGGGTGTTGCTGATGGTGGGTGCCGCTGGTCAGCCTCATTCAGGGCGGGGAGGCCGGACCCCGCGGTGGGCGCGGTAGGGTCACACGTGCACCGCCGCATGGAAAGGATATGCCCGGGTGAACGCGACCAATCCCTCCGAGCTGGTTCTCACCGGCGAGTTCCGGGAGGCCCTGCAGCGGCTGCACCACGGGGAGAGCGTGTTCCTCACGGGCAAGGCCGGGACCGGTAAGTCCACCCTGATCCGGGAGTTCATGGCCCACACCCGGCGCAACGTGGTGGTCGTGGCACCCACGGGTATCGCGGCGTTGAACGTGGGCGGGTACACGATCCACCGGTTGCTCTCGTTGGCCCCGGGGATGTCCCCGGAGGAGGTGCGGCGCGGACGGTACTACCCCGGCCGGTTCGCGGCCACCCTGCGCGAGTTGCACACGCTGATCGTGGACGAGGCGTCCATGGTCCGGGCGGATCTTTTCGACTGCCTCGTGGCCGCCCTGGAACGTTTCGGCCCCAAACCCGGGCGCAAGTATGGCGGTGTGCAGCTGGTGTTGGTGGGGGACCTCTACCAGTTGCCGCCCGTGGTCACCGATCACGAACGCGAGTACTTCGCGACCCGCTACTCCACCCCGTACTTCTTCTCCGCGGACACCTACCACCGGGACGACTTCGCCACGGTGGAACTGACCACAGTGTTCCGTCAGCTCGGGGACGACCGTCTCGTGGACATCCTCAATGCCGTGCGGGAGGGTGCGCTGCTCGAGGAGGCCCGCCGGGAGCTCAACGCCCGCACCAACCCGGACTTCACCCCGCCCATCGACGAGTTCTGGCTGACCCTGACCACGACCAGCCGGATGGCCACGTCCCGCAACCGCGGGATGCTCGAGCAGATCCCCGAGCCGGCCGTGCACCACTCCGCGATCCTCACGGGGCAGCTGGACGGGTTCGAGATCCCCGTGGACCGGGAGCTCGTGTTCAAACGCGGCGCGCAGGTCATGATGCTCACCAACGATCCCTCCGACCGGTGGGTCAACGGCACGATCGCCAAGGTGGCCGACCACTTCTGGGAGGACGGCGAGCTCATCGTGTACATCGAGCTCCCCGACGGTCACCTGGCCAAGGTCGAACCCAACCTGTGGGAGGTGACGCGGCCCGCCGTCGAACACGGAACGCTGCGCCACGACGTGATCGGGACGTACACGCAGCTGCCGTTCCGCCTCGCGTGGGCGGTGACCATCCACAAGAGCCAGGGGCAGACGCTCGACAATGTGGTGGTGGACCTGACCGGGGGCACGTTCGCCGACGGCCTGGAGCTGAGCACCCTGGTCAACCCCACGCGGGACATGGGGGACGCGCGCAGCGCATACGGGATCACCGCGGGCCAGGTCCAGCTCGCGCCCCTGCTCACGGACGCGTGGGCCGCGCTCGCCCCGCACCTCGCGGGTCGCGTCCCCGTGGGCGCGGACATCGACCGCCAGCTCGGGTACCTCGATTACGAGCTCAAACTCACGGGGTACGTCACGCACATGCCCCTGGGGTACGACGTCGCCGCGGGGCGGGTCTCCGCCCAGCAGCGCCGCGGTCTCGGGGCGGCGACGGCGCTCGAACGGGCCCGCGCGGTGCGTGAGATCGCGGCTTCGTCGGGCGTCGCGGAGGGACTGGCCGATCCGTTCCCCGAAGCTCAGGACCGGTCGGGCTATCTCATGCCCCGGCCGGACGGTGTCACCGGGTTCGCCGTGCGGTGCAGTGCGGATACCGCGGGGCACCCGGGTGCGGTACTCGCCGAGAAGTTGCGGGAGGCCGGGGAGCGCGGGCGGCTCTCCGCGCAGAGCCTCGCGGTGGTGCGCGCCGTGGAGGAGCACACGGGTGAGTACATCCTGGACGGGTCGGCCGATGCGGCTCAGGGGATCGAGGCCGTCCTGGTGCCGGGTGCGCGGATCTGTTTCACCGGAACGGTGATCGGCCCCGACGGGCGGGAGGTCTACCGGGAGGACCTCGAGGACATGGCCGTGGAGCGTGGGCTGCAGCCGGTGGCCAACGTGACCAAGACCCGCTGCGACGTCCTGGTCACCGCGGAGGACGGCTCGCAGTCGAACAAGGCCAAGAACGCCGCGAAGTGGGGTAAGCCGGTGTTCACCGCCCGGGAGTTCACGGCGTGGTGGCGGGGTGAGCCCGCCTCCGCCGGGCCGGAGTCGGCCGCGGAAGCGGGCGTGGTGATCCGCCCACTGATCGACCCGGCCGGCTGAACCGGGTTATCTGGCACCGGTGGCCACGGGATCCGTGGTGACCGCAGCGGCGTCGTCGGGCAGGACCGTGCGCTCGCGGCCCTTGCCGCGCACGAACGCGAAGAACACCGCCGTCATGATGACGAGCCACGCGAGCCCGGCGCTCAGGGCGATGCGGGTGTCCGGGGTGAAGGCGAGCAGCACGATCACGAACGCCATGAACGCGAGGGCCGCGTACGTGCTCACGCGACCGCCGGGCAGGGGGTAGGAACTGCGCGGGGCGCCGGCGCGGGCGCGCTCACGGGACATGCCCAGGTGGGAGACCAGGATCATGATCCACACCCACACGGTCGCGAACGTGGCCAGGGACGCGATGATCAGGAACACGTTCTCCGGGATCACCGCGTTGAGCACCACACCGATCAACAGCACCACGGCCATGAGCGCCACGGTGAGGGTGGGCACGCCGCTGCGGCCCACGTGGGTGAACGCGCGCGGCGCGTGACCCTGCTGCGCGAGCCCGTAGACCATGCGCCCGGAACCGAAGATGTCCGAGTTGATCGCGGAGATCGCCGCGGTGATGATCACCGCGTTGAGGATGTGGGGTGCGAACGGGATGCCCAGGGAGTCGAAGATCTGCACGAAGGGGCTGACCTCGCCGGTGACCTCGTTCCACGGGAAGAGGCTCATGAGCACGAACAGGGTCAGCACGTAGAACAGCAGGATCCGCACGGGCACCGTGTTGATCGCGGCGGGGATGGTCTTGGCGGGGATCCGGGCCTCACCGGCGGTGATGCCGATGGTCTCGATCCCGCCGAACGCGAACATCACCACGGAGAAGGACAGCAGCAGACTGGTGAACCCGTTGGGGAAGAGACCGCCGTGATCCACCAGGTTGTGCAGCCCGGGCGGGGTGTCGGAGGGGACGGCGAAGCCGAAGAGCAGGATCGCGAAACCGCCCACGATCATGAGGATGATGGCCGTGACCTTCACGACCGAGAGCCAGAACTCCAGCTCACCGAAGACCTTGACGTTGAGAAGGTTCAGCCCGGTGATCAGCAGCACGATGGCCAGCACCCAGATCCACTGGGGTGTGTCCGGGAACCAGAACTGCATGTAGATGCCGAACGCCGTGACGTCCGCGAGGGCCACGATCGCCATCTCGAACACGAACGTCCACCCTGTGATGAAACCGGCCAGGGGACCCAGGTAGCGGCCGGCGTACTGACCGAAGGATCCCGAGACGGGGTGGAGCACGGCCATCTCACCGAGCGCACGCATCACCAGGAACACCACGGCCCCGCCCACGATGTACGCGAACAGCACCGCGGGGCCCGCGGTCTGGATGGCCGAGGCCGAGCCGTAGAACAGCCCCGTCCCGATCGCCGAGCCGAGGGCCATGAAGCGGACGTGGCGCACGGTCAGTCCGCGTTTGAGGGCGGCGGGGAATTCGCTCACGGGCGGTCCTTCTCCAGGGTTTCCAGGTGGCGGCCGGGGCGCCGCACACCAGGGGCGGCCGGATCCGGGCCTCTAGGAGATTACACCGGGCGCGTACCCGCCCCGGCTCGTGGGGCGAGAATGAACGGGGTGCATGCCAGGATGCAGGTGCGCCGGCGGAACAGGACGCCGGTGTATCGGTGACAAAGGTGCGCCACATCACCACCGCTGCGCCGTAATCACGTGTCATGGCCCCGCGGTTGCGTACGTTGGGCGCAGCAGACTCCGCCGGCAGAACGGAACCAGAGATGTCCTCGTCCACGCCCCGTGCCCGCTCGCACGGCACACAGAAGGGGACCGGTGGCCTGCTCCGGGTCCTGAACTGGATCGAGTGGGTGGGCAACAAGCTTCCCGACCCGTTCTGGCTGTTCCTCCTGCTCGCGGGGGTCGTGATCCTGCTCAGCTGGATCCTCTCCGCCGTGGGACTCAGCGCGGTCAACCCCGCCACGGGCGAGACGGTGGCGGTCACCAATCTGTTGGCCCCGGACGGGCTGCGCAAGATGGTCGCGGAAGCGGTCACGAACTTCGTGGAGTTCCCGCCCCTGGGGCTCGTGGTCGTGATCCTGTTGGGCGTGGCCGTGGCCGAACAGTCCGGAATGCTCTCCGCGGCGCTGCGCGGCTCGGTGTCCCGCGTGGGTCCCAAGTGGCTGACCTTCGTCCTGGCACTCACGGGCATCACGGGGTCCATCGCCTCGGACGCGATGTACGTGGTGCTGATCCCCCTGGGTGCGCTCGCGTTCAAGGCCGCCGGCCGGTCCCCGGTCGTGGGGCTCGTGGTGGCGTTCTGCTCGGTCGCGGCGGGCTTCAACGCGTCCCTGTTGCCGACGGCGTCGGACGCCCTCCTGGGTGGCATCACCACCGCCGCCGCGGGGCTGATCGACGACAGCGTGATCGTCACCCCGGTCTCCAATTACTTCTTCACCTTCGTGTCGTCGCTCGTGCTCGCGGCGATCATCACCCTGGTCACGGAGACCGTGCTCGCCAAACGCGGTGCGGCGCTCGAGGAGGACACGGATACCAAGCAGCAGAACATGGGGGACTTTGAGGACATGCGCCTGAAGCCCCGCGAGAAGCGGGGTCTGCGCAACGCCGGCATCGCGTTCGCGATCATGATCGTGATCTATCTCGCGGTCCTGCTGATCCCCGGCTCACCTCTGCGCGCGGAGGACGGTTCCGTGCTGATGTCCCCGCTGCTGCTCAACGTGGGCATCGTGATCGCGGTGATGTTCGCCGTCGTCGGCTGGATCTACGGACGGGCCGCCGGGACCATGACCGAGGCGCGACAGATCCCCGAGGCCATGGCCACGGGACTGACCACCGTGACCCCCGTGCTGGTGCTGTTCTTCGCCGCGGCCCAGTTCACCGCGTACTTCCAGTGGTCCGGGATCGGTCCCGTCCTGGCGATCTACGGCGCGGACTTCATCGGCTCGCTGGGACTGCACCCCATCCTCACGTTCACCGGGATCGTGGCGATCGTGGCCGTGATGAACCTGCTCATCACCTCGGGCTCGGCGCAGTGGACCCTGCTGGCCCCGGTGATGGTGCCCATGCTCATGCTGCTCGACGTCTCACCGGAGATGACCCAGGCGTTGTTCCGGATCGGGGATTCCCCCACCAATGTGATCAGCCCCGTGAGCCCGTACTTCGCCCTGGTCCTCGGGTACCTGCGCCGCTACCAGAAGGAAGCGGGCGTGGGCACGCTCATCTCCCTGGTGCTGCCGGTCTCGATCGCCATGCTCATCGGCTGGTTCCTGCTGTTCATCGTGTGGTACCTGCTGGGTCTGCCGCTGGGCCCGCAGGACCTCTGAGGCCACGGTGCCCGCGGGACCGTCTGAGTTGCTGGGCGGTCTCTGGGCGGACGGACTGCTGGAGAGACAGCTGGGCACCTCCCGGGGCAGAGGTGGCCTTTCGTGCTGACACCCCCTCCTTTGAGAAAAAGTTCTTCAACCGTGCACGCCATTCAATGGAGGGCCGTATATCGATGCACTGACCGAAAGGAGCGATACCATGCTGAGGGGTGTCCTAGTTTGCGTATTCTTCGCAGTTCTATACCCCTATCCGGGGAACTGCTGCATGGATAGGTCAGGGAGCTATTCAAGCAGTAGTCCCGTCTGACTATGTTGGAGGTGCTGCTGCGCCGGTACCGGTGCACCGGGGGCGGGCACGAATGGCGTCAGGACTGCGGCGTTGCAGCGCAGCCGTGGGCCATGCTCTCGCGCTGGGGGCTGCGGTGGCCTCTGGTAGTCGACGTGTGTGAGCACCTGACGTTCGCCAGGGTCGCCGAGGGTCTGGGAGTGTCGTGGAACGCCGCGAACGACGCGGTCTAGTTGTTGTGGGGCATGAGGTATTCGCCGTGGATGTGCCACTGAGATGAGGAGCGGGCTCCTCGCCACACGATGTTAGTTCCTACACCGTCCGTCCGCAGCAAGAGAGCCCGTTCATGCCCCACAACATTTAGCATTACCCATTTTTGGCTCCGACGGTTCCATGGGCGGCCTGAAAAGGCACGAATACCCGTTCATGGTTCGTGCCTTCTGGTTCACGGAGCGGTACGCGCGTTCGGGTCGCTTGGAGAGAGCTTAGGAACCCGCGCGCACTCCGGTGGGGTCCTTATCGGAATTGGGCCTTCTGGTCGAAGAGTACGACGTAGCCGCCCACAGGATGGCGGGTAATTTTCCGCAAGGGTTCAGTCACCTGGGATTGACTTGAGCTGCGGGACGCGGGTAAATAATCGATCCGCCGGTCAGGCGCCGGTATGGCCCATGCGGCGGGAAATCTCCGTGGCCACAAGACTGGCCGCATGGCAGATGTGCCGCGCCTGTTCCTCACCTACGCGGAAGCGTGGCGCAGCGACCATGAGACCGGCCACCAGATCGCCCCGGTGGTCCCGGATCCCGGCGCAAATGCCCACCTCGTCCACGGAGGTCTTGCCGTAGTTGAGGGCCACGCCCGAGAGGCGGACCTCCGCCAGTTTCCGCAGGTAGTTCGCCACATGGGGTTCGTCCTGGACGGGTAGCTCTATGGCGCCCGACGTGACCAGAGACCGGATACGCGGTTCGGGGTGGTCGGAGAGGAACAGCTGGACGGATGAGCTGTATGCGGTGTTGTACCGGGTGCCCAGAGGGGAGGTGTGCTTGATCGAATGCGGGCTCGGCAATTGTTCCACGCACACCGCCTCGAAGCCGTTCCACAGCAGCAGGGCAGTGGTCTCCCCGGTCTGCGCTGTGAGCTCCTGCATGTGCGGGTAGGCTACGCGCCGAACGTCCATAGTGGCCAGCAACGGACCGGACACCGTAATCAGCCCCATCCCCAGGCGGAACTGGCGGGACACAGGATCTCGCTCGACCACGTCCGAGTTCTCCAGGGTGGCGAGGATCCGGGACACCGAGGACTTGTGCAGGCCCACCCGGCTCGCGATCTCGGTGACCCCCAGCAGGGGTTCCTCCGCCGAGAAGCAGCGCAGGACGGCCAGGGCGTGGTCGATCACCGAATTGCCCTGCGGTCGCCCCGGTTGCTGGGATGTTGCGCTCATCGGTGTTTCGTCCTTCCGAGGGGTTGTCCACCGGGCCGGGGTGCTCGGTGGTGACACGGGTGGGGGCCGTGGGACGGTGATGCCGTCCCACGCCCCCACCCGTTCGGCGCCGCATCGGGTTGCGGCGCCGAGGCCCGATATCGCGGATTAGGCGTCCACGATGTTCTTCTCCGGGCCGTACGGGAACTTGGTGATGTTCTCGGCACCATCCTCGCCGACCACCAGGATGTCGTGCTCACGGTACCCGCCCGCTCCGGGCTGGCCCTCGGGAACGGTGATCATGGGTTCCATGGACACGACCATTCCCGGTTCCAGAACGGTGTCGATGTCTTCACGCAGCTCCAGGCCCGCCTCGCGGCCGTAGTAGTGGGACAGCACACCGAAGGAGTGCCCGTAGCCGAAGGTGCGGTTGGGCAGCAGGTTGTGGGAGACGTAGATCTTGTTCAGTTCCGCGGCGATGTCCTTGCAGACGGCGCCGGGCTTGATGAGCTCCAACCCGGCCTCGTGGACCTCCACATTGATGTTCCACAGTCGCAGGGATTCCGCGTCCGGCTCACCCAGGAACATGGTGCGTTCCAAGGCCGTGTAGTAACCGCTGGTCATGGGGAAGCAGTTCAGGGAGAGGATGTCCCCGCGGCGCAGCTTACGGGTGGTGGCCCAGTTGTGGGCGCCGTCCGTGTTGATTCCTGACTGGAACCACACCCACGTGTCGCGAATCTCGGAATCCGGGAACGTGCGGGCGATCTCGTGGGTCATGGCCTCGACGCCAGCCAGAGCGACTTCGTACTCCATGACGCCCTCGCGGATGGCCTTGCGGATCGCCTCGCCACCCAGGTCGCCGATGCGGGCGCCGTGCTTGATGACTTCGATCTCTTCTGCGGACTTGATCGTCCGCTGGCGCATGGAGTCCTGGGAGACGTCCACCAGCTCGGCGTCCGGGAAGGTTTCCCGGAAACGACGGCGGATCAGCTCGGGCATCGTGTCGTCCTCCACACCGAGGCGCCTGGCGGTGATCCCGCGCTCCTGCAAGGCCTGCTGGACGCCGTAGTAGTAGTTGTCACGGCGCCAGTCGGTGTAGACGATGTTCTCGCCGTAGCTGCGCCGCCACGGCATGCCGGCGTCGATGTTGGCCGTCACCGAGACGGAGTCCTCGGGGGTGACCACGAGGGCGTATGAGCGGCCGAAGTAGGTGAACAAGAAATCGGAGTAGTACTTGATGCCCTGGTAGCTAGTGAGCACCACGGCGTCCAGGTCCTTCTCCGCCATGATCTGACGCAGCCCGCCCAGTCGACGCTCGAACTCCGCATCCGAGAACGTCAGGGGCGTTTTCTCGCCGTTGTGCAGGACCTTGAGGCGCTCGAGTTCGGAGACGCTGGTGGTGGTTGGGGTATTGGTGGACATTATTTCTCCTTTGTGTGGTGTGGATGTCCAGACTCGAGGGCGTACGTTCAGCGCTCGAGCCCGAGTTCGGTGGAAAGATCGGTTGCCAAGTCCGTAACGGTCCGCTCGAACAGCAGCCGCCCTTTCTGCGCCGTGGAACCACTCGGTGCGGACAGTGCGCCCGTGTGCGGGGTCCGTTCCGGAACGACCGGAAGCCGGTCGAACCGGGGGAGCAGCGCGGGGTTGTGTTCCACGGCCTTGTCCATGTGCACCAGCTCGGGGTGCAGATGGAGCATGAGGGAGGTTTCGAGGACTCCGCCGTGTTCGATGTCCCAGCCCGGGAAGCCCTGGGGGTACACGGTTGCGAGGGTGCTCTCGGAAACGTAGTCCCAGTAGGACAACAGAAGGACCGACGGGCCGGCGGGGTCGGACAGGCCGAGTTCACGCAGCGCCAGGTCCACGCCCTCGTAGAGAAATTGGTAGTTCTCGTAGTGGCCGTTGACGAACACCACGTTGCGGACACCTTGCTGCAGGAACGAGCGGGTGATGTCCCGGGCGATGCCGATCAAGTTGTCGGCATCGAGGCTCAGGGTGCCCCGCAAGTGGTTTCCCCCGCCGGACTTCTGCTGGGATTTGTATCCGTAGTTGAGAGTCTGGGCCACCTTGGCGCCGGTGCGCTCGGCCGCCCCCAGGCTCACGGCGGTCGCGAGCAGGCTGTCGGTTCCCAGGGGGAGGTGGGGCCCGTGTTGTTCGAGCGCTCCCACGGGGACCAGGACTGTGGCGCGGTCGTTGTCGAGCCAGTTGGAGAATTCAGGTGCCGTGGCATGTGCGAGCAGGGAAGTTTTCACGCGTGTCCCCCTTTCATGGAATCTTCATCCGGCGCGGTGGAAGGCCGGCGGGAATCCGCGACGGAGGTGTCGGTGAGGATGGGCATCTCTCCGGTTGGGAGACCGTGCTCGTCCACGTAGTCGTCTTCAGGACGAGGATTCGGGTCGTTGATCTCCTTCTCGAGTCTCCTGCTGTCCTTGGTCCGTGTGACCAGCCTGCGGATCAGGTTGGCGATCATCAGGAAGATGATGAAGGAGAAGGGGAAGGCCCCGATAATAGTGCCGGTCTGGACCGTGTCGACCACCGAGGTGCCACCGATGGACAGGAGCACGGTCGCCACGGCGGCAATGCTCACAACCAGGACCACACGGAACCACGGACCGGCCTTCCGGGGTGCGGAGACGAACTCGGCAAGCGCGTAGGTCCCTGAGTCAAGGCTGGTGACGTAGTAGGTCGCCACGAGGATGGTGGCCACCACCAGGAGGATCCCTCCCACGATCGGAACCATTTCGAGCGCTGCGAACAGACCGGAGGAGGTGTCTGCGGCGACCTTCTCTGCAATTTCACCGCTGCTTTGTTGGTTGTAGTACACCGCGGCAGATCCGATGATGCCGATCCAGATCATGACGATCAACGACGGGATAATGGTCACGCCCAGGATGAATTCCCGGATGGTGCGACCACGGGAAATCCTGGCGATGAATCCCCCGACGAAGGGGGAGAAGGCGATCACCCAGCACCAGATGAAGACTGTCCACGGTCCACTCCAGCTATCGGACCAGCTCTCAAGAGGGGCGCCGGATGTGCCGGAGTCGGACCAGAAGCTCATCGGGATGAAGTTGTAGATGAAGGTACCGAAGGTCTGCGTTAGGTTCGAAAGAACGAAAACGATGGGGCCGAAGAGGAAGACCCCCACCACCAGCACGATACTGAGCACCGAGTTGGCCTCGCTGATGCGCTTCATGCCCTTGTTGACCCCGACGAATGCCGAGAAAGCGGCGAACGCGGCCAGTGCGACGATGACGATGACCCATACGGTGATGCTCGGCTCCACGCCGGTGAAGGTGGACAGGCCGCTGGTGAACTGCATCACGGCAAAACCGAAAGAAGTCGCGAGACCCAGCACGGTGGCGATGATGGCCAATAGTTCGACAATCACGCCTGCGGAACGCTGCAGGGGTGCGGGGAGAATGTCAACGGTGGCCTCACGGAAGGTCAGGGTCTTCCCCAGATTATGGTGGGAGTAGGCAAGGCAGATGGCAACCACGCAGTACATCGCCCACGCGGTCAATCCCCAGTGGAAATAGGCCCAGACCATCCCGGGTTCCCCCGGGCTGTCGGAGCCCGGGACCACGGGAGCCTCGTCGCCCAGCAGCATGGGCTCGGCAACGGACCAGAAGATCAGTCCCACGCCCTGCCCGCAGGCGAACAGCATCGAGTACCAGGCGAACTTGCTGTGCTCGGGCCGAGCCTTCGGGCCGCCCAGCCGAACCCGGCCGATCTTGCTGAACGCCAACCACGCGCACACTGCGATGGCCGTCAAGGAATAGAGCACGAACCACCAGGTGAATCCGGAGGTCACCCACGTCCGAAGATCGTTGATGACGCGAGCCGACCCGTCGGGATTGACGCTGACGGCCACGATGACCGCGATGATCAACAGCGGGGGCAGGACCGTGATGATCGTTCGATCGACCTGTGGGATTACCCGTCCTCGGAACCGTGGAAGCGAAACCTTCAGCTGCTGATCTGCCTCGGGCACTGCTTCGCCCGTGCGGTCAGTGACCTGCTGGTCTTTAGTGCGGGTCATGGGGCCTCCTTCCATCGACGGCGATCTCGCCGACGACCGTTCGCTAAAAATGCAGGATGGCTGGCTGTCCACCGAAGTTGCATTCAGCAATACGGTGTTGCAAAAAAAGTGAACCACACCACAGTGCCTTGGTCAAGGGTGCCAGCAGATTTGGGTTCTTTTCTTCATGCGCACGTAATCTCCCCACGAAACGTTGATGTAAGCGGAACCTGTACGCAACCCTGTTGCAACACTGGTCAGTTCTGCGACCCAAGCGCAACGGAGGGTGTAGGGGCAAACGCGATCAATGGGTGAGTGGGCGGCCTGCAGTCTCTTTGGAGACGGCTACGGCGATCAAAGATCCAAGAGCTGCAACCACCAAGTACCACGCGGGTGCCAATGGTGTACCGAGAGCTGAAATTAAAAGGGTAGCCATGAAAGGCGCGGTGCCGCCGAACAACGCATTGGAGACATTGAAACTGACGGCAAAACCGCTATAACGCATTCGGGTGGGGAATGATTCGGCCAGGAAGCTGGGTAGTGTCCCGTCGTTGAGGGTCAGCATGGCTCCGAGGACCACCTGAAGTATGAGGATCAGGACAAACGAGCCGGTGTCCAAGAGCATGAAGATGGGGACCGTGAGCACCATGAAGCTGATAGACGCCGCCATCAGCACTTTCTTTCGCCCAAATCGGTCTGAGGCCATCCCTGTCAGGAAAATGAATCCCACATATGTGACCAGGGCGATGGACGTGGCAATGAAGGACTCCGTCTGGCCGAGCCCCACTTCCTCGTGGAGGTACGTCGGCATGTAGCTGAGCAGTATGTAGAAGCCCACCGCGTTCAGTAGTACCGCGCCGATGGTGCGCAGCAACGTCCACCAGTGGTACTTGAACATGTCCAGGACCGGGGTTGATTTTGTCTGTTCCTGTTTCGCGAGTTCGCGGAACACGGGTGCGTCCTCGAGCCGGTTGCGGATGTATCGGCCGATGAGACCCATCGGTCCCGCCAGAAGGAAGGGGACCCTCCAGCCCCAGGACAGCATCTGATCGTCGGAGAGAATGGCCGTGAGACCGGCGACGAACAACGAGCCGAAGAGCAGGCCACTTGCCGTACTCGCCGGTACCACCGCTGCGTAAACCCCTCGCTTGTGGTCCGGGGCGTACTCCACCAGGAAGGCCGAGGCGCCCGCGTACTCGCCCGCGGCTGAAAACCCTTGGACCACACGCACGAGCAGCAACAGGATGGGTGCCGCAATGCCAATAGTTTTGTAGTCGGGAATCAGGGCGATAGCGAACGTGGCGGCGGAC
The DNA here is from genome assembly GCF_017168375.1 of Kocuria sp. KRD140. Classification (NCBI taxonomy): domain Bacteria; kingdom Bacillati; phylum Actinomycetota; class Actinomycetes; order Micrococcales; family Micrococcaceae; genus Kocuria; species Kocuria sp. KRD140. Next base: position 218,611 of record NZ_JABFAW010000004.1, on the reverse strand, counting down.
ATCACCAGGATGGAGAACGACAGAGCCACCGTTCGCCCGATTTTGTCCCCGATGTGCCCCCAGACGAACCCGCCTATCGGTCGGATGAAGAACGAGATGGCGAAGAGGCCGAAAGTTGCGAGCAGGGCTGTTTGCGGGTCCGATTCCGGGAAGAACACTCGTGCGATGGTTGCGGCCAAATAGCCGTACACCGCGTAATCGAACCACTCCACGAAGTTGCCGACGAAGCTCGCAGCAATGACTCGGTGTCGCTCGCTGGAGGTGACCGCTTTTGAGGTGATGCTGGATGTGTGTTGTGCCACAGGATTCCTTTCGGGCGGCCTGTCATGTAGAGGCAGGAGTGTGATCAGTGGCAGTGGAAAACTCACTAAGCAGACAACTACGTTGCAGTGAGCGCAAGCTAGTTGCCTAAAAATAGGCTACATCACATGTCGAGTCAAGGCTTGGAGGGCAAAATTTTGCGGTCGTTCGCTCCGGAACACCCCCCGGGAGACCTCTTCCAGGGCGCTGGGCCCCGATTCGTACAAACCCGGCGGGAGGGGGTCAAACCGCACCAGAACGTCGCAACGGCACAACTTTGTTGCAATCGATGCAACTTTAAGGATGTTTTGACTCAACGACTGCGGCCAGCCTGTCGCCCCGGGAGGTTGGCCGGGAAGCAGAAGGGTATTGCTTCTCGGCGAAGACCCCACAGCCGCGGACCTCGCGAGGGGCGGGGCGCCAAGGGGGGAATTCGGTCCCTGCGGGGCCGGTCCCTGCGGGGCGGGCATCCGCTTTCTCGCCGAATGGAGCCGCGGCGATATCGGTGGCGGACGGGGCGATTTGGTGGGGCTGGGTGTCGTCCATGACCTGGTGCCGGGTTTCGGGCAGCAACCATGTCGCGATAAGCGCCCCCCGTGGCGGTCATTGTGAGATAGGTCGCGGGGGCCAGGTGGTTGTCGGTTTGAGAAGAACTGCGCTTCTGCGTTCCCGGGAACGAGCCTTGAGCTCTTCCTGACCTCCAACCGCATCGACACTCTGATTGTGACCGGTGCGACTGCGGCCGGGTGTGTGTCACACCGTCGAGGATGCGATCGGGAAGGGATTCCGCCCGATCATCCCCAGGGAGACCATCGGCGATCGTGTCCCCGGCGTCGTGCAGTGGGACCTCTACGACATCGACAACAAGTTCGGTGACGTGGAGTCCACGGATTCGGTGGTGGATTACCTGAACGGCCTCCCGCAATTCGAGGACACGGCCCCGAAGACCCTTGCGGATCCCCAGCATGAGGTGGCGGCCCCCGCGGATCCGGCCTGAGCCGCACCGCACTATAGGAGGCCCACGCCTCGGCATCCCCAGCCCGATCCGACCGCCACTGGATCGGGCTGGGGATGCGTGTGTGTCTGAAATACGGCAGCCATCAACTGATCCGCTATGCCGAACCACCACCAACACTGCCCGGTGGCCCCGTGAGGCGTCAGAGCACCTTGCGCATGTGCTGCTCGAACTCGCCCACGTGCTCGCGCATGATCTCCGCGGCGTCCTCACCGCGGCCACTCAGAACGGCGTCCAGCAATTGGGAGTGGATGGCAATGTGTTCCACGGGGGTGGGGTTCCGGGTGGCGGCCAGGCACCAGATCCGGGTGGCCAGGTTCCCGTACCGGTTCAGTGTGGCCTCCAGATGGGCGTTGCTGGCGGCGTGGTAGAGGGCACGGTGAATCGTGCTGTCCCAGCGCAACGCGTCCTGCGGGTCGGAGGAATCTCCCGGGGAGGCGGCATCGAGCTGGCCCTTGAGGTCCTCGAGCTCACCGCGTGAGCGGTGGTCCAGTCGCTGGGCGGCCAGCTGCGCGGCGAGGGGTTCGAGCACCTCCCGGACCTCCGAGACCTCGGAGAGCACGGTGATGTCCACGGAGGTGGCGAACGTGCCGCGACGAGGGAAAGTGGTCACCAGCCGCTCGGACTCCAGCCGCTTCAGCGCCTCACGCAGCGGAGTACGGCCCACCTCGAGCTCGAGCCCCAGCTGCGTCTCGTTCAGCGGGTCGCCAGGGGCGATGTCCAAGAAAATTAGCCTGTCCTGGAGAAGTTCGAACGCGCGGGTGGCCAACGATCCGCTTGATCCCGTGTCCTTCATCCGGCCCCTCCTCTCGGTTCCGACCAGATTCTAACCGGGGTTCGCGCCGACCGACCGATGGATCACCGGGCCGCGGCAGCCGGCCCGGGGCCGGCCCCGGTGATGCCGGTCATAACTAATTTGAAAAATCCATTGACGGGTCTCAACAGTTATCGTAACCTGAGTCACAGTCTGATATATCAATTACGTATCAGGAGACGGAGCAACACCTGAGGAGGCCGAGGATGGTCGATCTGAATATTCATCTCGCCCAGGGCGACCCTGAAGTGGCTGAGGCCATCGAGGCCGAGCTGCGACGCCAGCAAGGAACCCTGGAAATGATCGCTTCCGAGAACTTTGCGCCCATGGCGGTGATGCAGGCGCAGGGGTCGGTGCTGACCAACAAGTACGCGGAGGGCTACCCCGGCCGTCGGTATTACGGCGGCTGTGAACACGTGGACGTGATCGAGCAACTGGCCATCGACCGGGTCAAGGACCTGTTCGGCGCCGAACACGCCAATGTGCAGCCTCATTCGGGGGCGCAGGCCAACGCCGCGGCGATGTTCGCGCTGTTGGACCCAGGGGACACGATTCTGGGGTTGAACCTGGCTCACGGTGGTCACCTGACCCACGGCATGAAACTGAATTTTTCCGGCAAGCTCTACAACGTGGTGGCCTACGGCGTGTCGGAAGAGGACCTGGAGATCGACATGGCCGAGGTCGAGCGCCTCGCCCTGGAGCACCGGCCCAAGCTGATCGTGGCCGGCTGGTCCGCCTACACCCGCCAGCTGGACTTCGAGCGGTTCCGGCGAATCGCGGACAAAGTAGGCGCCTATCTCATGGTGGACATGGCCCACTTCGCCGGTCTGGTGGCTGCCGGCCTGCACCCCAATCCCGTGCCCCACGCGGACGTGGTGACCACCACCACGCACAAGACCCTGGGCGGCCCACGCGGTGGGGTGATCCTGTGCAAGCAGGAGCTGGCCAAGAAGATGAACTCCGCGGTGTTCCCCGGCCAGCAGGGCGGCCCGCTCGAGCACGTGATCGCGGCGAAGGCCGTGGCCTTCAAGTACGCCGCCGGTGAAGAGTTCAAGGACCGGCAGCGCCGCACCCTCGAGGGCGCCAAAATCCTGGCCGAGCGACTGCTGCACGATGACGTGGCGGAGCAGGGGATCGGGCTGGTCAACGGCGGCACGGACGTGCATCTGGTGCTTGTGGATCTGCGCAACGCCCAGCTGGACGGCAAGCAGGGCGAGGACCTGCTGCACCGAGTGGACATCACGGTCAACCGTAACGCGGTGCCTTTCGACCCGCGCCCGCCCATGGTCTCCTCGGGGTTGCGGATCGGCACCCCCGCGTTGGCCACCCGAGGATTCGGCCCCGACGAGTTCCGCGAGGTCGCCGACATCATTGCCCGGACCTTGCTGACGGCCGCCGACGACGCCGCCGCCCTCGACGGCCTACGCGAGCGCGTGAACGCCCTGGCCGCCGCCTTCCCGCTCTACCCCGAACTCTCGGCGAGCAATGCTGACGCCGAATCCATCCATGACTACGCCGAAGCGGCGATGAACGGAGTGTCCTGATGGCTGATCTCTTGCCGGATCACCCGGATTTCCTGTGGCGCAACCCGGACCCCAAACCTTCCTACGATGTGGTGATCGTCGGCGGTGGCGGGCATGGGCTGGCCACCGCCTACTACCTGGCCAAGCACCACGGCATCACCAACGTGGCCGTGCTGGAGAAGGGTTGGCTGGGCGGCGGCAACATGGCCCGCAACACCACCATCATCCGCTCCAACTACCTGTGGGACGAGTCCTCGGGGATGTACGAGCACTCCTTGAAGTTGTGGGAGCAGCTGCCGGACGAACTCGAGTACGACTTCCTGTTCTCCCAGCGCGGGGTGCTGAACCTGGCCCACACTCTGCAGGACGTACGTGAAAGCACACGGCGCGTGAATGCGAACAAGCTCAACGGCGTGGACGCGGAGTGGATCGACCCCCAGCAGGTCAAGGAACTGTGCCCCATCATCAACATCGGTGACGACATCCGGTACCCGATCATGGGAGCCACCTACCAGCCGCGCGCGGGTATCGCCAAGCACGATCACGTGGCCTGGGCCTTCGCCCGTAAGGCGGACGAGATGGGCGTGGACATCATCCAGAACTGCGAGGTCACCGGTTTCGTGAAGGAAGCCGGGCGGGTAATTGCCGTGGAGACCAGCCGGGGCCGGATCAATGCCGGCAAGGTTGCGCTGTGCGGCGCGGGTAACTCCTCGGTACTGGCCGAACTGGCGGGCTTCGAGCTGCCCATCCAGTCCCACCCGCTGCAGGCTCTCGTCTCCGAACTGCACGAGATGGTCCACCCCACCGTGGTGATGTCCAACCACGTCCACGTGTACGTCTCCCAGGCGCACAAGGGCGAACTGGTCATGGGCGCCGGCATTGACGCCTACAACGGCTACGGTCAGCGCGGTTCGTTCCACGTGATCGAGGAGCAGATGGCCGCCGCGGTGGAGCTGTTCCCCATCTTCGCCCGGGCCCACGTGCTGCGCACGTGGGGCGGCGTGGTGGACGTCACGCTGGATGCTTCCCCGATTGTGTCCAAGACACCCGTGGATCAGCTCTACGTCAACTGCGGCTGGGGCACCGGAGGTTTCAAGGGAACCCCGGGGGCGGGCTTCACGCTCGCGCACACCATTGCCCACGACGAACCACACCCGCTCAACGAGCCCTTCAGCCTCGAACGGTTCGAGACGGGCATGCTGATCGACGAGCACGGCGCTGCTGCCGTGGCGCACTAGTAGGGAGCGAACATGCTGCAGATCAATTGCCCGTGGTGCGGTCCACGGGATGAGACCGAATTCCATTACGGGGGAGAGGCCCACGTGCCCTACCCCGAGGACCCGTTCGAGCTGGACGACCAGCAGTGGGCCCGCTACCTGTTCTACCGCGCCAATCCGCGGGGGCTGCTGTCCGAGCGTTGGTCCCACGCCGCCGGCTGCCGCCGCTGGTTCAACGCCGTGCGTGACACGGTGACCTACGAGTTCAAGACCGAGTACAAGATGAGCGACCCCCGGCCAAACCTGGGAAATGTTGGAGGTGCCCTGTGAGCGAGCAGACCCATCGCCTGACGGCCGAGCGAGCCGCCGGGCACGGCATCGACCGTTCCACCGCGGTGGACTTCACCTTCGAGGGCGTCCCGTACACGGGCTACCGCGGGGACACCGTGGCCTCCGCGCTGGTGGCCAACGGCAAGATCGACTGCGCCCCGTCCATGTACCGGCGCCGCCCCCGCGGGCTGTACTCGGCCGGCGTGGAGGAGCCCAACGCCTTGATCAAGGTCTCCCCCCGTCACCAGCAGGACGTGGCCGAGTCCATGCTGCAGGCCACGGTCACCGAACTGACGCCCGGGATGGACGCCGTCTACCTCGGAGGCCACGGACAGTTGGACCCCGAGACCGACCGCGCCTACTACGACCGCAAGTACGTCCACACGGACGTGCTTGTCATCGGCGCGGGCCCGGCGGGGCTGTCCGCCGCCCGGGACGCCGCGGCCTCCGGGGCGCGCGTGATCCTCATGGATGACCAGCCGTGCCCGGGCGGGGCCCTGCTGTCCGGCAACGGCGAGCGCATCGACGGTGTCCCGGCCCTCGAATGGGTCGAGCGCGTGAGCGCCGAGCTGGAGGCGGCCGAGGAGGTCACGGTGCTCACCCGCACCACCGCCATCGGCAGCTACGACAGCAATTACGTGGTGGCCGTCCAGCGCCGCACCGACCACCTCACGGGGGAGGTGCCCAAGGGTGTGTCCCGCGAGCGAGTGTGGCACGTGCGCGCCCGGCAGGTGGTGCTCGCTCAGGGCACTCACGAACGCCCCGTGGTCTTCCGCAACAACGACCGACCCGGGATCATGCTGGCCTCCGCGGTGCGCAGCTACCTCAACCGCTACGGCGCCGCCGCCGGCTCCACCGTGGTGGTGGCCACCAACAACGACTCCGCCTACCGGCTCGTGGCGGATCTCATGGAGCGAGGCATCACGGTCGCCGGGATCGTGGACGCCCGCCCTCAGGCCTCCGCGGTCTCCGCCGAGATCGCCGAGGCCGGCGGCCTGTCGGTGCGCTACGGCTCGGCCGTGATCGACACCACCGCCGACGCGGACGGGCGTGTGAGCGGCGTCGTCGTCAGCGCGCTCGACGACGCGGGCGAACTCACCGGCGAGCCCGAGACCCTCGAGGCGGACCTGCTGGCGGTGTCCGGTGGCTGGAACCCCGTGATCCACCTGCACAACCAGCGCCGCGGCCCGCTGCGCTGGAACGAAACGATCGCCGCGTTCGTGCCCGAGACCGCGATGGCCGGCCAGCACGTGGCCGGCGGGACCGCGGGCACCCTGGACCTGGCCGGGTGCCTGGTCGAGGGCGCCCAAGCCGGGGCGAACGCCGCCCGCGCGGCGGGCTTCAGCGCCACGGCGCGTGCCTCCACGACCGACCCGGAGGCCCCGGGGCTCGTGCGCCCGCTGTGGCTGGTCCCCGGCGCCGAGGGCGAGCCCGGCACGTGGGACGAGCACTTCGTGGACTTCCAACGCGACCAGGCCGTCAAGGACGTGATGCGCTCGCTGGGTGCCGGGATGCGCTCGGTGGAGCACGTCAAGCGCTACACCTCGATCTCCACGGCCAACGATCAGGGCAAGACCTCCAGCGTGAACACCATGGGCGTGATCGCCACCGCGCTGGGCGGCAGCTCCCCGGACGAGATCGGCGTGACTGCCTTCCGTGCTCCCTACACCCCGGTGGCCTTCGCGGCGCTCGCGGGCACCCAGCGCGGGCAGATGTTCGACCCGGCCCGGTTGTCCGCGCCCCACGGGTGGCACCTGGCGCACGGGGCGAAGTTCGAGGACGTGGGGCAGTGGAAGCGGCCGTGGTACTACCCCCAGGACGGGGAAGATATGGACACCGCGGTGCTGCGCGAGTGCGCGGCAGTGCGCAACTCCGTGGGGTTCATGGACGCCACCACCCTGGGAAAGATCGAGATCCGCGGCAAGGACGCGGGGGAGTTCCTCAACCGCGTGTACACCAATGCGTTCAAGAAACTCAAGCCCGGTATGGGCCGCTACGGCGTGATGTGCAAGCCGGACGGCATGGTCTTCGACGACGGCGTGACGCTGCGGCTGGACGAGGACCGGTACTTCATGACCACCACCACTGGTGGGGCCGCCAACGTGCTGGACTGGCTCGAGGAATGGCTGCAGACCGAGTGGCCGGAGTTGGACGTGGTGTGCACCTCCGCGACCGAGCAGTGGACCACCGTGGCCGTGGCCGGGCCCCGTTCCCGGGACGTGGTCGCCAAGCTCGTCCCGGAGTTGAACGTGTCCAACGACGCGTTCCCGTTCATGGCCTACCGTGAGGTCTCCCTGGTCAGCGGGATCCCCGCGCGCATCTGCCGGATCTCGTTCTCGGGGGAACTCGCGTTCGAGATCAACGTCCCCACGTGGTGGGGAGCGGCGGTCTTCGAGGACGTGTGGCAGGCCGGTCAGGAATACGGCATCACTCCCTACGGCACCGAGACCATGCACGTGCTGCGTGCCGAGAAGGCTTTCCCCATCGTCGGCCAGGACACGGACGGTACCGTCACCCCCCAGGATCTGGGGATGGATTGGGTGGTGTCCAAGCGTAAGGACTTCATCGGCAACCGCTCGTACTTCCGCAAGGGACTGGAGAGCGAGGTGCGCAAGGAACTGGTCGCCGTGCTGCCCGTGGACACCGACTATCGCTTGCCGGAAGGCACCCAATTGGTCAAACAGGGCACACCGATCACTCCTCAGGAGGGACCTGTGCCCATGGAGGGGCATGTGACCTCAAGTTACAACAGTGCCGCGCTGGGCCGGACCTTCGGGCTTGCCCTGATCAAGGACGGCCGCAACCGCATCGGCGAGACCCTGCAGGCGCCCCTGGACGGGCAGCTGGTGGACGTGCTGGTGGCCGAACCTGTCGTGTACGACCCGGAAGGAAAGCGTCGAGATGGCTGAGCAAACCATGATGAACAGGGCCGAGCGCACGGCGGAGCACGTGGCGCACTTGCGCCGCAGCCCGGTCGAGCACCTGGCCGGGGAGATGAAGAGCGCGAGCGTGTCCGGCGAGCGCGGGGTGAGCCTGCGGGAGGTGCCTTTCCTGACCATGATCGGGCTCAGGGTGACGCCGGGGACCCCCGCCGCGGAGGCGGTCACCGAGGTGCTCGGCGTGGGGCTCCCCGCCGCATGCGGTGAGGTCACGGGGGACACCTCGGAGGTAGCCGTGGTGTGGCTGGGCCCGGACGAGTTCTTGGCCGTCACAGGGGACGAGGTCGCCCCCGTGCCCGGACTGGACACCCGCTCCGAGCGCGAGCCGGGCGCCCTGCCCACCCTGGCCACCCACCCGCTCGCGCAGAAGCTCGCGGCGGTCTTCGCCGAGGGTGGCCCGGCCGGGCAGGCCGTCGACCTGTCCGCCAACCGCACCACGTTGGAGCTGTCCGGGCCCTCGGCGCGCGACGTCCTGGAGAAGGGCTGCCACGTGGATCTGCACCCGCGCAGCTTCACCCCCGGTCGGGCGGTTTCCACTTTGCTGGGGCCGGTACCCGTTGTCTTGTGGCAGACGGAGGACCTCACCTACCGGATCATGCCCAGGGCATCTTTCGCCGATTACACGGTCCGGTGGCTCCTGGACGCGATGGTGGAGTACTCCGGGGAACAAATCGCCTGAGGGTTCCGCCCGTGACGGTCACCATCAGCTCGCGGGCGGAGCCACCACAGTCGTGAAAGATCGAACAAGGAGTTGCCTCGTGACGGACGTACAACGGGCGCGCACCGGCGCTGACACCACCGAACTGGTTCTGACCCTCGACTGCCCGGAGGACGTGGGCATCGTGCACGCGGTCACCGGCGTGCTGCTTGAGCACGGGTGCACCATTGCGGAACTGAAGCAGTTCGACGATCGCCGTCAGGAACGGTTCTTCATGCGCGTCCACGTGGTGTCATCCAGGGATGAGGCACTGGATGAGCAAGCGCTGCGGGCGGACTTGGAGCCGGTGGCGCAACGGTTTCACATGAACTGGGAGCTGCGACCTCACGAGCAGAAGCGCCGCGTGCTGGTGATGGTCTCTAAGTACGGTCACTGCCTCAATGACCTGCTGTTCCGTGCCCGAGTGGGGGAACTTCCCATTGAGATCGTGGCGGTGGTATCCAACCATCTGGATCACCAAGCGCTGGTGGAGTGGCACGGCATCGACTTCCATCACGTGCCTGTGACCAAGGAGAACAAGCCGGAGGCGGAGACACGACTCCTGGATTTGGTGGACCAATACACGGTGGATCTGGTGGTGCTCGCCCGGTACATGCAGGTGCTGAGTGAGTCCCTGGTGGAACGCATGCGGGGGCGGGTCATCAACATTCACCACTCGTTCCTCCCCAGTTTCAAGGGCGCCAAGCCGTACCACCAGGCGTACGAACGTGGGGTGAAGACCGTGGGAGCCACCGCACACTACGTGAGTGACGAACTGGATGAAGGCCCCATCATTGCTCAGCAGGTTCTGGAGGTCGATCACACTCACGGCCCGGAAGACCTGGTGGCCGTTGGGCGGGACTCGGAATGCAAGGCGTTGTCCAACGCCGTTCGGTGGCACTGCGAAGGCCGTGTGATCCTCACCGGGAACCGCACGGTGGTGTTGCGGTAGCCGATGTCGGCATCCAGGCCGCCCACCGCAGCAGTTTGATCGCACGGCCCGGTACGGAACCCCGCCAGGTGGTTAATGAGACAAGTCAGGTGGGCGGTGGAGTCTCCGCGGGAAGACGGGGACGCCAATCGCAGCCGGTAAAAGGGAGTCATTATGGCAATGCCAACGAGAACGGGAACCCGTCTGGATACGGCCGAGCGAACGAGTGTCTTGCGAGTGCTCACCTACGCGGGAGCGATCATCGCCTTCCTCATCGGATCCGGCTTCGCAACGGGCCAAGAAATACTGCAGTACTTCGCGTCCTACGGATTCCAGGGAATCGTCGGTACGGGTGCCGTGGTGTTGATCCTAATAACCTACGTGGCCGCTGAATTCCTCTTCGTGGGTCATATGAAGAAATTCGAACACCCCTCGATGATCTTCCGGTACTACACGGGGAAGCACCTGGGCACGTTCTTCGACTACTTCTCAATACTTTTCGTGTTCCTCAGCTTCACGGTGATGGTCTCCGGTGCGGGGGCAGTGTTCGAGGAGCACTTCGGATTGCCCAAGTACCTGGGCGGTGCGAGTTTGGCCATCGTGGTGAGCGCAACGGTCTGGTTCGGGTTGAAGAACCTTGTCGATGTGATCGGCAAGATCGGCCCCGTCATCGTAGTTGTGGCGGTGCTGCTGGGGGTTCTATCCTTCATTCGTGAACCCGGGAACATCGCGGCGGGAAACGCCATGGTGGCCGACCTCGAACTTACCCGAGCATCGACTAACTGGTTCATGTCCGGGTTGTCGTACGTGGGGTTCTGCATGTTGTGGTTGGCTGCTTTCCTCACGGCACTCGGGAAAACTGCTCGCAGTCGTAGGGAAGCAGTGTCCGGTGGCCTAGTCGGCGGTGCGGCGTTCTCGGCGGCGTGTGTGGTGGTCGGGTTGGGGCTGCTCGCCAACATCGCACGGGTCAACGGGACTGAGATCCCGATGTTGGTGCTTGCCAGGGACTTCAGCCCGGTACTGGCCGCCGCTATTTCGGTGATGATTGTCGCCGGTATTTACACCACGGCCGTTCCTTTATTGTGGACGGTTTCATCGAGGTTCTTCACGGACAGCACTCGAAATTTCAAATACCTCGCGATAGCGCTGGCGGCGGTCGGTGCCGTCGTGGGTCTTCTGCTCCCGTTTTCACGGATGGTCAACGTCGTTTATGTCATCAATGGCTACGTGGGAATTTTCTTGCTAGTTCTGATGATTGTGAAAACATGTCGTCGTCTCATGCCCAGGCGGTCTGGGTGGGCCCATGACGCCGGAGCCAATATTGATAATTTTCAGGAATCATTGTTACCAGAAAACCGGAGGTGAGATCGTGGCACTCAGTGCTCTGGATTTGTTCTCGGTGGGTATCGGACCGTCGTCCTCCCACACGGTGGGGCCCATGCGGGCCGCACGGCTCTTCGTGGCCGGGCTCGCCGCCGACGCCCTGCTGGAGTCCGTGACCCAGGTCCATTCCCAGCTCTTCGGCTCCTTGGGGGCCACCGGGTGGGGCCACGGATCGGACAAGGCCGTGGTGCTGGGGCTCATGGGCGAGGATCCCGAGACCGTGGACACGGACCTCGCGGACCAGAAGGTCGCGCTCGCGGGGGAGAAAGGGCAACTGCTGCTCGGGGGCACACACCCCGTGGCCTTCGACCGTTCCCGTGACGTGATCATGCACCGCAGGAAGTCACTGCCCACCCACCCCAACGGGATGAGCTTCACCGCCTACGACGCCGCCGGCGAGGTCATCCGCGAACGGATCTACTACTCCGTGGGCGGCGGTTTCGTGGTGGACGAGTCCGCGAGCGGTGCGGACAAGGTGGTCGCGGACAGCACCCCCGTGGCCTACCCGTTCAGCACGGGTGATGAATTGTTGGCCATCTGCGAGACCGAGGGTCTGAACATCGCCCAGATCATGGCCGCGAACGAGCTGTCGTGGCGGCCCGCGGAACAGACCCGGGAGCAGCTGCTGCACATCTGGTCCGTGATGCAGGAATGTGTGGAGAACGGGTGCACGCGCGAGGAGAAGACCCTGCCCGGGGGACTGAAGGTGCGCCGTCGTGCGCCGGAGATGCGCAAGCGGCTGCTCACCAAGGAACCCGGCAACGATCCCTTCTACGGCATGGACTGGGTCAACCTGTACGCGCTCGCGGTCAACGAGGAGAATGCGTCTGGCGGGCGGATCGTCACGGCCCCCACGAACGGCGCGGCGGGGATCATCCCGGCGGTGCTGCACTTCTACACGCGGTTCATGGCGGACGCGTGCGATGACAAGATCGTGGACTTCCTGCTCACCGCCGCGGCGATCGGGATCGTGATCAAGGAGAACGCCTCGATCTCCGGCGCCGAGGTGGGTTGCCAGGGCGAGGTGGGATCGGCGTGTTCCATGGCGGCCGCCGGCCTGTGTGCGGTGCTGGGCGGGAGCCCGCGGCAGGTGGAGTGTGCGGCGGAAATGGGGATCGAGCACAACCTCGGGCTCACGTGCGACCCCGTGGGCGGGCTCGTGCAGATTCCGTGCATCGAGCGCAACGCGATCGCGAGCGTCAAGGCCATCAACTCCGCCCGGCTGTCCATGCAGGGGGACGGGACCCACAAGGTCTCCCTGGATCAAGTGGTCAAGACCATGCGGGAGACCGGCGCGGACATGAAGATCAAGTACAAGGAGACCTCGCGCGGCGGCCTCGCGGTCAACGTGATCGAGTGCTGACGGGCACAATGGGGGCGTGAGCACCTCGATCCTCCTCCTCGCGGACACCCACCTGCCCAAGCGGTCCAAGGCCCTCCCGGACCAGGTGTGGCGCGAGGTCGACGCCGCGGACGTGGTGCTCCATGCGGGTGACTGGGTGGACCTGGCCACGTTCGAGGCCCTCGAGCAGCGCTCCCGGACGCTGATCGCGGTGTGGGGCAACAACGACGGCCCCGAGTTACGCGAACGCATGCCTGAAACCGCATACTGGGAGCTCGAGGGGGTGCGGTTCGCCATGACGCACGAGACCGGCGCCTCAAGCGGACGGGAGCGGCGTATGGACCGGGCGTTCCCGGACATCGACGTCCTGGTCTTCGGCCATAGCCACATCCCGTGGGACACCGTGGCGCCCTCCGGGATGCGCTTGCTCAACCCCGGCAGCCCCACCGACCGGCGGCGCCAACCACACTGCACGTACATGCGCGCGGTCGCTGACGCGGGTGCCCTCACGAGCGTGGAGCTGATCCGGTTACCGCCGCGCACCGTCTAGGGTGGGCGCATGAGGCTGTTCGCGGCTGTTCACCCCACCCGGGCCGCACGTGAGCACCTGGTCGGTGCATTGCGTGAGGTCCGTGAACTCACCGGCACCGCACTGCGCTGGGGCGACCCCGAGCAGTGGCACGTCACCCTTGCGTTCTACGGCGAGCAACCCGAGGCTGCGGTGCCGGAGCTCGAGGAGCTGCTGAGCGACGTCGCCCGGGTCCACGCACCGCTCACCGTGTGCTTGCGAGGCGCGGGATCCTTCTCCGGCACAACCCTGTGGATGGGCGTGGGTGGTGCCTCGGACGCGCTCGTGGAGCTCATGCACGCGTGCTCGCTGGACCCCGAGGAGCGCGCAAGACAGCGCGCCCACCTCACGGTCGCGCGCATGTCCCGTGCCGAGCGCACGCGCAAGGCTCGCGAACGACGCCGCAGTTCACGCACCGTGGCGCGCCCCGGGCCCGAGCTCGCGCATGTAGTGCACGCGCTGTCCGTGTACGAGGGGCCCGCGTGGACCGTCAGCGAGCTCTCCCTGGTGTCCTCAGAGCTCGGCGAGGGCCGCAGCGGTGGCGCCCTGCACCGCACCGTGCAACGATTCCGGCTGTCGGAGCGCGTCGCCTCGGACACCCCTGGGCGTATGCCTGAGGAAGGCTGCCGTTGACTGATTCGGTTCGTGGGGCACGCGCCGGCGCGTGGTTGTGGCTGCTCGTGGCGTGCGGGGTGTTGACCCAGGCCACCGTGAACCTGTTGCGACCGGTCACGTCCTACAAACTGCTCGCGCTGCACGCGGACTCGATCACGATCGGGTTGACCACGGCCGCGTACGCCCTGGTCCCGCTGCTCACCGCGGTGTGGCTCGGGCGGTACTCGGACCGCACCCGGCAATTGCGCGTGCTGACCCTTTCCGGGGTGTTTCTGCTGGTCGCCGGTGGGGCACTGCTGGCGCTGTCACCCACGGTGTGGGCGGTCGTGGCCGCGAGCGCCGTGCTGGGCATGGGGCACCTGAGCTTCACGATCGGGGGTCAGACGGCGATCGCCCGTTACGCCGCGGACCGGGACCTGGACAAGGGGTTCGGGTGGTTCACCGCAGCGTTCTCCGCGGGGCAGATGATCGGCCCCGCCCTGGGCGGTTGGCTCGTGGGGCACAGCTCGTCCGCGACCTCCCCAGAGCGCCTCGCGGACGTGAACCAGGCACTGTGGATCGGCGCCGCGATCTCGCTCGCGGCCGTTCCGCTGTTGCTGCTGCGCGCCGGGACACCCGCGGGGGACGCCGCCCCGTCCCGCGCGGCCTCCGGTACTGCGGCGCGTTCCGAATCAGCCGACAAACCCACCATCGCACGGGTGCTCAGGGTGCCCCGGGTGGCGTCCCACATGCTCGCCGCACTGTCCCTGCTCGCGATGCTCGACATCCTCACCGCGTTCCTGCCGGTCATCGGGGAGGAGGCCGGTGTGGCTCCCGCGGTCGTGGGTCTGTTGCTCGGCGTCCGGGGTTTCGCATCCATTGCCTCCCGGTTGCTCCTGCCGTGGTTGTCCCAGCGGTTCTCGCGGCGGGGTCTGCTGCTGACATGTTTGTTCGGGGCCGGCATCACGCTGGTCATCCCACCGCTCGTGCTGGGGAACTTCTGGGTCGCGGCGTTCTTCCTGGCCGTGGGCGGATTCCTGTTGGGTCTGGGTCAGCCACTCACCATGACCATGATCACCACGTCCGTCCCGGGCAACTGGCGCGGCTCCGCCCTGGCGGTCCGGTTGACGGGTAATCGCCTGGGGCAGGTGATCCTCCCCCTGGTTGCGGGTGTCTTCGCGGCACCCCTGGGCCCGGCCGCCGCGGTGTGGATGTGCTGCGGGGTGCTCTTGGCCAGCGGTGCGGAGAAGGCGTGGGGGGACCGCCGCGCGGACCGTTCGTGATGTGACCGTGCCTACCGTGGCCGCAACTGGTTCATGGCTCAGGAGGGTTCATGTCCGCACTGCATCAGGCGCTCCTGCGGGATTTCCGGCGGATGTCCCGCAACCGCGGGCTCGAGTCCGGGGGAGTGGAGTGCCAAGCGGCGACCACCGCGGACGGGCTCAATCGGCAGTGGTTCGTCGGGTGGTTGATCGCGCGCGGTGCCACGGTGTACTACGACGCGATCGGTAACGAGTTCAGCCTCTTCGAGCTGTGTCCGGGCGCCCCGTACGTGATGGTCGGCTCGCATCTGGACTCCCAGCCCAGGGCCGGCCGGTTCGACGGCGCCTACGGCGTGCTTGCCGGGGCGACCGTGTGCGCGGAGCTGTACCGAGCGGCGCCGTCCGGGGAGACGGAACTGACGGACAACCTGTGCGTGGTGAACTGGTTCCACGAGGAGGGCTGCCGGTTCACGCCGTCCATGATGGGCAGCCTGGTCCACGCCACGTGGGGTGCGCGCAAGTACGAGTTCCAGGTGCTCGGCGAGCACTCCCACAAGGGCATCACCCACAACGAGTACGAGTTCACATCGGATCAGGACATGCTCGCCGGACTGGACATGCTCACGGCCACCCTGACAAGGGCGGCGCAGGGGGAACTGGACGGGTAGCGCGCCCGGCCGAGCGTCGTCGCCCGTAGACGTGCGGCGGGCGGCGACCCGGAAGCGTAGCGACGTCGTCGAGCCGCGGCCGCGGCGGCGCACCTAGAGTGGAGGACATCGTCGATCCAAGGAGGACCCCGTGACCGAAGCGCTACCCCTGGACGGTGTGCTCGTGGCCGATTTCTCGCGCGTGCTCGCGGGGCCGCTGTGCACCATGACGCTCGCGGACCTCGGTGCCCGCGTGATCAAGGTCGAGCGCCCGGACACCGGTGACGACACTCGCGCGTGGGGTCCGCCCTATTCCGAGACCGGTGCCACGTACTTCGAGTCCGTGAACCGCAACAAGGAATCCGTGTGCCTGGACCTGCAGGACGAGGACGGGCGGGAACTCGCGCGCGAACTCGCCCTGCGCGCGGACGTGGTCGTGGAGAACTTCAAGCCCGGCGGGATGGCCAAGCTCGGCCTGGGCTACGAGGAGATCTCGCGCGAGAACCCCGGCGTGGTCTACGTGTCCGTGTCCGGTTTCGGCACCGCCGAGGGCGCTCACCTGGCCGGTTACGACTTCCTGGTCCAGGCCGTGGGTGGGCTCATGAGCATCACGGGCGCCGCGGACGGCGAGCCCACCAAGGTGGGCGTGGCCCTGGTGGACGTCCTGACCGCCAAGGACGCCACGATCGGCGCGCTCGCGGCCCTCGAAGCGCGACGCCGCACGGGCCGCGGCGCGCACATCGACGTCAGTCTGCTCTCGAGTCTGCAGGGTGCCCTCGTCAACCAGGGCCAGGCATACCTGGGTGCCGGTAAGGTCCCCGAGCGCATGGGCAATGCCCACCCGTCCATCGTCCCCTACCAGTTGTTGCACTGCGCGGACGCGCCCCTCGCGGTGACCGTGGGCAACGACGGGCAGTTCCGCAGGTTCACGGCCGTGCTGGGCATTCCTGAGGTCGCAGACGACGAACGGTTCGCCACGAACTCGGCGCGCGTGGCCCACCGCGAGGATCTCGTCCCGCTGCTGGAGGATGCGTTGTCCGCCCGGACCGCCCGCGAGTGGCAGGAAGAACTGACCGAGGAAGGGGTCCCTGCGGGCAAGGTCGCCGGGATCGGCGAGGGCGTCACGCTGGCCGAGGACCTCGGACTGGAACCCACGGTGGACGTCCAGGATCGGGAGGGCAGGACCGTGGGACGGCAGTTCCGTCATCCGGCCCGCTGGACCCCACCCCTGGAATCCCCCACGGTCGCCCCGCCGCAGCTCGGGCAGGACACGGAAACGATTGTGGCGTGGCTCCGTGAGCCCCGTCACCGTACAGTGAGGACATGAGCCAACAGAACACCGTCAACGTCATGGACCTGGTGGGCTTCGACTCCCTGCTGAACGAGGAAGAGATCGCTCTGCGATCCACCGTGCGGGAGTTCGTGGACGCCACCATCCGCCCCAACATCGCCGAGTGGTACGAGAAAGCGGTCTTCCCCCTGGAGATCGTCCCGGAGATGGCCAAGCTGGGCCTGCTGGGTATGCACCTGAAGGGATACGGCTGCGCGGGCCGTTCCGCCGTGGAATACGGCCTGGCCGGCGCCGAGCTGGAAGCCGGGGATTCCGGTCTGCGCACGTTCGTGTCCGTGCAGGGCTCCCTGGCCATGAGCGCCATCTACAAGTGGGGCTCCGAGGAGCAGAAGCAGGAGTGGCTCCCGCGCATGGCCGCCGGTGAGGCCATCGGGTGCTTCGGGCTCACCGAGCCCACCGCGGGTTCCGACCCCGGTTCCATGAAGACGTTCGCGCGCCGCGACGGCGAGGACTGGGTCATCTCCGGCGCCAAGCGGTGGATCGGCCTGGCGACCGTGGCCAAGGTGGCCGTCATCTGGGCCCAGACGGACGAGGGCATACGCGGTTTCGTGGTGCCCACCGACACCCCGGGCTTCAAGGCCACGCCCATCCAGCCCAAGCTGTCCATGCGGGCCTCGATCCAGTGCGAGATCGAACTCACGGACGTGCGACTTCCCGCATCCGCTCTGCTACCCGAGGCCAAGGGGCTACGCGGCCCGTTCTCGTGCCTCAACGAAGCCCGGTACGGGATCATCTGGGGTGCCATGGGCGCCGCCCGCGACTCGTTCGAGGTGGCCCTGAAGTATTCCCAGGAGCGCATGCAATTCGATCGCCCGCTGGCCGGGTACCAGCTCACGCAGCAGAAGTTCGCGGACATGGCCCTCGAGATCGACAAAGGCTTCCTGCTCGCACTGCAGATCGGCCGCCTCAAGGACGCCGGTACACTGCAGCACCACCAGATCTCGGTGGGCAAGCTCAACAACTGCCGCGAGGCCATCAAGATCGCCCGCGAGGCCCGCACGATCCTGGGGGGCAACGGCGTCACCCTCGACTACTCCCCGCTGCGCCACGCCAACAACCTGGAATCCGTGCGCACATACGAGGGCACGGATGAGGTGCACGCCCTCATCCTGGGCCAGCAGCTCACCGGGGAGGCGGCCTTCCGCTGATCCTGTGGGTGTTCAGCCCGCCCGACCCGCTCGCCCGTCCCACAGCCCCGTGGCGCGGGCGAGCAGGGGCGCTCCCAGCACGGGTTCCCGGTCCAACAGCGTGACCCGCAGTCCATGATCGCCCAGGCGTTCCCTGAGCTCCACGCCCACCGAGGTGGTTGCGAGCCCGCCTCCCATCACTACGGGGAGGGGCTCGCCCAGGTTCCTGGCCACGGTGATGATCAGCTCCACGAGGTGCGCGGCGGCCGCCGAGACCAACTCGCGAGCGGCGTCGTCGTGCGGGGCCAGCTCGATCACCGTGCGGGCCAGACCGGCCCAGTGGGTGCGGTCGGGGCGGTCGTGGAACGCCGCGATCAGCTCGGTGGGCGTGTCGACCCCGGCGTGTCCCAACACGGCCCGAGCGAACCGGTCGTCCTCTGCGGGGGTCTCGTCGCTCGCTCCCCTGTGCTGCGCGTCCCGCAGCACATGGCGCACCGCTTCCCGGCCGAGCCAGTACCCGCTGCCCTCGTCGCCGAGCAGGTAGCCCCAGCCCCCGGCGCGGGTCCCGTGGCCGGAAGCGTTCACACCCCACGCCACGGAACCGGTTCCCGCGATCACCGCGATGCCCTCGGTGTGTCCGCCCGCGGCGAGGATCAGGCGGGTGTCGTGCACCGCGATCACGGGCGTCTCCGACGCCGGGTAGGCGCCCGGTGCCGGGTGACCGTCCGCCCCCGAAAAAACGCCCGGCGCCGGGCCAGCGCCCGCTGCGGCCTCAGCCACGGAGCGAATGAGCTGCGTCAGCGCAGCGGCGTCGTGCGGGGTGTCCACACCGCCGGCGCCGGCGAGAACCGTGGTGCCGGGTGGCGGTTCCAAGCGGGCGAAGATCTCCCGCAGTGACTGGGCGGCCCGCTCCCGGCTGACGTTCTGCACGTTCGCGCTGCCGGAACGAGCTTCGCGCACCGGGGAGTCCCCGCGGAACAGTACGCCGCGGGTGTGGGATCCGCCGATGTCCAGGCCCACGAGGAACCGGTTCACGGGTTCACGGGTTCCCCGGTCATCAATGCCTCAGCCCTCGACGGTGACTTCACCCATCTCATCCCAGCCGTCACCGTCGATCTGGCGGGAGATGATGCGCGGGGTGCGGACGAGGTACGGCGGGAACTTCTCGGTCATGGCGGTGAAGTGCTCGGACTTCACGTGGGCCTCGGCGGCGTCGTCCTCGAAGGCCTCCACGAGCACGTACTCGTTGGGGTTGTCCAGGCTGCGGGACCAGTCGAACCACTTGTTGCCCGGCTCCTGGCGGGTCGCGGCAGTGAAGTCCGCGACGATCTCGGGCCAGCGCTCGGCGTACTCGTCCTTGACCTCGAACTTGACCACGATGAAGATCATTGCACTGCTCCTGTCCTGGGGTGTGACACGTCCCGTGCCGGTTCCATGCCGTGCCCCAGTATAAGTCGGCGGCTCGCCGTCATGCGGCGTCACGGCGGCCGCGGGAGGAGCGGACCGTGGGCTAGTGTGCAGACATGAGTAGCGCACCTACATATCTGCCCGTCACGCACGAGCAGCGTGTCACCGCTCGCCGCGCCGTGGTCGCCTCCTCGATCGGTAATGCGCTCGAGTGGTTCGACATCATCGTCTACTCGTCCCTCGCGGTCGTGATTTCCGCGCTGTTCTTCGAGTCGGATTCGATCGGACAGGTCACGGGCACCCTGCTGACGTTCGGTACGTTCGCGCTGTCGTACCTGATTCGCCCGCTCGGTGCCCTGGTGCTGGGCTCCTACGCGGACCGCCACGGTCGCCGCCCGGCCCTGACCATCACGATTGCCCTGATGATGCTCGGCACGCTCATCATGCTGCTCGCCCCCACGGCGGCGGTCATCGGCCCCGCGGCAGCGCTGCTCATCCTGCTCGCCCGCCTGATCCAGGGCTTCTCCGCCGGTGGCGAGTTCGGCACGGCCACCGCGTTCCTGATCGAGAACGCCCCCGACAAGCGCGCCTTCTACGGGTCGTGGCAAGTGGCGACCCAGGGCCTTGCGATCCTGATGGCCTCCGGTTTCGGGTTCGCGCTGCACACCCTGCTGAGCCACGACGCGCTGTACTCGTGGGGCTGGCGCATCCCCTACCTCTTCGGCCTGCTCATCGGCCCCGTGGGCCTCTACATCCGCTTGCGCATGGACGAGACCCCGGACTTCCGGGCGTTGCAGGACGAGCGTGCGCGAGCGGCGTCGTCGCCCTCGGAGAACACGGGTACAACGACGCCGCCCCGCCCGCCCCTCGGGCGCGGTCCCCTCGCGCAGACCATCGTCCACTCCGCCGGCCGGTGGCTCACGGCCGCAGGTGTGGTGGGCCTGGCGTCCATGTCCGTGTACACGATCCTGTTCATGCCCACGTACTCGATCCAGAACTTTGACCTGCCCTCGTGGGCCGCGTACCTGGGCGGTGTGGTGGCCGGCGCGGTGACCCTGGTGGGCTCCCCGTTCGTGGGGCACCTCGCGGACCGCGTGGGACCTGCCCGGGTCATGCTCGTGGCCTCCGCGGTGGGCATCGTGGTGGTGTACCCGCTGTTCCTGTGGTTGGTCGCGGTCCCGACCGTGGCCACCCTAACCGTGGTGCAAGCGGTGCTGGGCGTAATCATGGCCCTGTACTTCGGCCCCATGCCCGCGCTGCTCACCGACATGTTCCCCACGCAGATCCGCACCACGGGGATGTCCGTGGCCTACAACCTGGGCGTCACGGTGTTCGGGGGATTCGCACCCCTCGTGCTCGCGTGGCTCGTGAGCTCCACCGGCTCTCTGACCTCACCGAGCATCTACTACGCGGTGGTGGCGGCCCTATCCCTGGTGTGCCTGCTGATCGCGCGCAAGCGGTTCGCGGTGCGGTGATCCGGGCCCACTGCAGCCCCTGCTTTATCTGAGTAGAAGCAGGATTCGGTGCCCCGAAGCTGCTTTTGCTCCACTAATGCAGGGGTAGTGG
>NZ_JABFAW010000004.1:176426-197498 GCF_017168375.1 Kocuria sp. KRD140 | reverse complement strand
GGAGTGCACGACAGGCGCCGTTGCCGGCGGTGGGGCGGGCAGACGAAAGGCCCCCGTCGTGTTCACGACGAGGGCCCCCCGGTCGAAAGGTGGCGGGTGCGGATCTCAGCCCAGCCCGTCCTTCAGATTCTTGCCGGCGTCTTTGATGTTCTCCACGGACTGCTTGGCGCCACCGGAAGCTTTCTCCCCGGCACCCTCAGCTTGCAGATCTGCGTTGTCCGTGGCGTCACCAAGCTTTTCCTTGGCGGAACCGGAAGCCTTCTCCGCAGCATTACTGATCTTGTCACCGAGTCCCATAGGCACTTCCTTCCGTGGAGCGAACAGGTCCTCATAATCTAGACCCGACGTCCCGGCCGGGGGAAGACATGGCGCGGAACAATTTCCTGGGAGCACCCGCTTCAAAACCTCGGGCGCGGCGGGCCTTCCGGCCCGGGCGACTCCCCGGAACCGCGGTGTCTGCCGAACCAAAAGACTCCGCCAGCCCGAGCGGCTCACTGGTAGGACACGAACCACGGCTTGGGCGTCAGCTCGAAGGTCTGCTTGGGGGTGAACGTGGGGGTGTCCTCGTCGTAGAAGTTCTTCCACGCCATGCGGATCCCCCGGGGCAGCTCGTGCTGCAGAGCGTCCCACGTGGACATCTTCAGATCCGGGGTGCCGTGTCCGTCCGCGTGCAGGAGGAACGCGAGCTCGGGGTGGTCCGTCGTGATGGCCTCACGGTTCTGGATCATGGGCATGGAGAACTGGTGCAGGATCAGGGTCTTCTGGGGTAGGCCGTTCTCGGCCGTGAGCCGGGCGAGCCACTGCGTGGTCTCGTTGATCTCCTGAGCGCTCACGGACCCGATCTGCTGCAGCGGATACTGCCCGGGCCCCAGCCGCCACTCAGGGTCCAGGGCCAGGCCCACGTTGGGCCGCTTGAGCAGTTCCTCGTACCGCTTGGCCTGGGACAAGAAGTCCGAGCGGCCGGGCTGCAGGTCCAGGACCACGTAGATCCCGTGCTTCTGCGCGGCCTCGATGTACGGCATGAGGCGCTCCACGGGAGCCTCGCTGGAGAAGTCGCCGTCCGGTCCCGGGTCGGAGGAAGCGGTGGTCGCGATGATCTCGAACGCCGGGATCACTTTCTCCTGGCTGTAGGGCTCGTACTGCTTGGCCAGCTCGATTGCCCGCTCGGCGGATTCCTCCGGCCCCTGCTCACCCAGCGCGCCCAGCCCCGGGGTGCCCGGGTGTCCGTAGAGCGCCACGAACCGGCGCTCGGGGAACAGGGTGGTGCCCCCGCCGATCAGCTCTGGCGGCTGGGTGGGCGTGGGTGTCGCGCTGGGCTGTTCGGTCGCGGTGGACGACGTCGCTGCGGTACCGTTCGCGGCGTCGTCGCCCCCCGCGTCGCCGCCGGAACCGCAACCGGTGAGCAGCAGCATGGCGCAGAGGGCGGAAAGGGCGGCGGGGGCGGCGGAGCGCATGGTGCGTGACCTCGATCGGTAGGGGGAGCGCGGGGGAGTCGAGTGTGCTGGTTCCACGGTACGTGTTCGCGGGCGTGAACACCCGGAATCCCGGGGCGGGCGGGGCCGTATGACGGTGCGCTCAGCCCAGTGCCACGCGCTGCAGCAAGTCCAACAGGGTGGCCCGTTCGTCCTCGCTCAGGGGTGCCATTGTCCCGTCCGTGCAGCGGTCCACCGCGGCGCGCGCACGCCGGTAGAGCTCGCGGCCCTCGTCCGTGGGCTCGATCAACTTGGAGCGGCGATCATTGGGATCGGTGCGCCGCACCACGGCCCCGCGGTGTTCGAGGGAGTCCACGATCAGCACGATCTGGCTGGGGTCCAGGACCAGGTACCTGCTCAGCTCCCGCTGGGACGGGTGCAGGTCCGAACACACGAGGGACAGCGCGGAGTAGTGGCGCACCTTCAGGTCCAGTTCCCCCAGGGCCCGGTTGGCGGACGCGGAGCCCAGGGAACTCGCCCGGGCCATGAGAAACACCGGCTCGCTCGCGAGATCACTCGTCCTCAGGTCCGGCGCCGGGTCAAGGGCGTCCTGCGGAAGGGGGGTGGTCATGTCGCTGCTCCTGGGTGTCGTGTCGTGACGTGCTCCGTGCGGTGGGCGGGGGTGGGACCGTCCGCCGAAGGATCGTCGTGGATAATCTTAACCGTTGGCAATCTCAATTAAATACGGTCCCATGAAAGAAACATGCGGTGACGCCCATCACCGCCGGAGCAGAACCCCAGAGGGAACATGTCATGACCGCCAAGACCGTTGTTCTGTTCGACGAGGTGGCCGAGCTCGCAGGGAAGGATTCGGGCTACTCCGAGTGGCGCGAGATCACCCAGGACCAGGTGAACCTGTTCGCGGACGCCACCGATGACCACCAGTGGATCCACACCGATCCGGAGAAGGCCGCGGACGGTCCGTTCGGTGGGCCCATCGCACACGGGTTCTTGACCCTGTCGCTGCTGATCCCCATGTGGTCCGAGCTCTTCGACGTGTCCGACGTGAAGACCAAGGTCAGCTACGGCGTGGACAAGGTCCGTTTCACCTCACCGGTGAAGGTGGGCGCACGCATCCGGATGACCGTGACCATCGCGGAGGTCTCGGAGGTCTCGGAGGTCAAGGGCAACGGCCTGCACCTCGTGGCGGATGCGACGATCGAGATCGAGGGGGAGGAGCGCCCCGCGGTGGTGGCGCGCTTCCTGAACCGGTTCTACAAGTAGGGTTCAGGGCCCCTCACTACATTCCTGCCCCGATAATGCACGCTACGACGCTGTGGCGTGCATTATCGGGGCACAGGTGTTCTCAGGGGTGGGTCCCAGGTCGTTCACTTCTCGGTTCTGTCCGCGATCCACTTCTGGAACACCGCGGAGTCCTGCTCGCCCAGTCCCGAGTCGATGAGCTGTTGCGCCGCGGCCGCGATGGGCCCGCCCAGCACCGACGTGGTTCCGGTGGCGCGGGCGGCATCCAGGTACGCGGAGACGTCCTTGTGCACGAAGGCCGCCTGCGCGGACACCGAGTAGTCGTGGCCCACGAGCTTGGGGGTCTTGTCCGCCAGGATGGTGGATCCCGCGTAGCCGCCCTGGAGCAGGTCCAGCAGTGTGGCCAGGTCCAGTCCGGCCCGTTCGGCCACGACGCTGGCCTCGGAGATCGCCACGATCTCCGCCGCGCAGATCAGCTGGTTGCACGCCTTCGCTACCTGCCCGGCCCCCAGCGGCCCCAGGTGGACGGGGCGACCGCACGAGGACAGGACGTCCGAGACCAGGCCGGCGGCGGCGTCGTCGCCGCCCACCATGACGGACAGGTCCCCGCGGATCGCCCCGGCCTCCCCGCCGCTGATGGGCGCGTCCACGAACTCGACACCCGAGGTGTCCCGGTGCCAGCGGGTGATGTCCACGGGGGAGACGGTGGAGCTGATCGCCAGGACCAGGCGGTCGTGGTCGGCGTCGCGCTCGCGGGCGCCCTCAGCGAGTTCTTCCAGCACGCCGTCGATTTCCGGGGCGCCGGGCACCAACAGGATCACGACGTCGCACTGGCGCGCCATGCGCCGCGGCGTGTCCACCGCGCGGGCCCCCGGGGCCTTGTGGAGGCTGCGATGCAGAACCACCACGTCGTGCCCGGCGCTGATGATGTGCCCGGCCATGGGCTTGCCCATGGATCCGAGACCGATGATTCCCACGGTGTGCGGTGACGGGCTCATGCTGCGGCTCCTCGCGACGGTGACGGGTGGTCCCATCATGCCCCGAATGCTGGCGCCGGCGTCCAGGGGTGGGGGCGAATTACCTCGAACAGAAATGCCGAAGCGGGAATGGCGGTTGTACTGCCGGGAAAATTCTATGCGATCTTTGATTTGGTGGAACTGGGTGGCAGTGGGTTATCGCCATGGGAGGTGCCGAGGGTGCATCCAGCCCTTATGGGTGGGATATTTATGACTGGATTTATGACTGCATTACGTGCATTACGTGTATTGCGGGGCCGCGCCCCAATATCCGGCGTCTCTTGCGCTTGGTCATCGGCGCCGGTGGGGATCATCCGGGTCGGATGGCCGGTTGGAGCCGCCGAACAGTGCGGATTTAAGGACACTTCCGAAAAAGTAAATGAGGCCAGCAACCAGAGGGATAAGCAGTATCAAACGGATAAGAATGGCCAGGTGATCCATTATTCACTTCTCGCGCCTCGTGAAGTCCATTGTCGTACGTAGCTATAAGGATTCAGTCTAGCGGGATGACCCTCATGAAAATAGTGTGGTACTTCATTCGTATTTCTTCTTCGAAGCGGACAGGGAATGCCGGCCATTGATTGGGCGATGCACGGGGGTAGGTCATGGAGCCTCCCGCAGTCATGCTCACCACCCGCACCACGGGGTGGCGCTCGAGCTGGCCGACGTCCCGCTGTTCACGACCCAGGGCACGGAGGATGAACGGCACACCGTGCGCGTGCTTGGAAAGGACGGCGCCGTCAAGGCCGAGACGACGGACTGCCCGGGCGTGCACGGTGAGGCGGCGGCCGCGCCGGGAGCGAGCACCGACACCGTGATGGCGGGTTGCGAGAACGGGCCCGTGATCTATCGGGACGGGACGTTCCACAAGGTGGCCGTGGCGGACGCCTACGCGCGCTCGGGCAACCTCGCAGGTTCGGAGAGGTCGCCGATCGTGCTCGGCGACTACAAGGTGGACGAGGATGCCGAGCAGGAGCGCCCCACGCGAGTGGCCCTCTTCGACACCCGGGACGGGTCGCACCGGCTGGTGGACCTGAGCTCGTCCTACTGGTTCCGTTCGCTGGCCCGCGGGCCGGAGGGTGAGGCTTTGGTGCTCACGTACGACGGCAAGCTCAACGTGATCGACGTGGAGTCCGGAAAGGTGGTCCGGAAGATCGACGTGATCCAGCCGTGGGAGGAGAAGGCGGACTGGCAGGAGGCGGGTCCCGCGATCAAGGTGGCCGGCTCGAGCGCCTACGTGACCGACGCGCAGAACAAGAAACTGCACGTGGTGGATCTAACCAAGGGTGAAGTGGCCAAGACCATCGACCTGCCGCAGACGCCGGTGGAACTCGCGGTGGTGACGGGCAAACCGGAGGCTCCGGCGCGGGAGGAGAAGGCGCACGGACACGTTTCCCACGAGGGTCACGACCATGCCCACGACGACGCCGCTCCCTCAGGGGGTGCCCCTGCGGACGCCGGAGGTCACGGCGGGCCCGGGCGCTGACGGTCCCGGATGATGTGCTCCTCGATCACTGGAACAGATCGGGCAGTGGCCCCGTGGACGCCATCACGCGTCCACGGGGCCACTGCATTGTCAGGTCGTCTCGGTCAGGTTCAGTCCGCTACCGACGTGAACGCACCGTGCGGGTGCGCCAGTTCGTCATCCGACGGAACCGGTCCGATGGCGTCCCACAGTTCGACCCACGCGCCGTCCTCGATGCGCCACAGTTCACAGAAGAAGTGGCGGTCACCGGCGATGGATCCTTCCGAGAACGTCAGGACGAAGTTCCCGTCAGCCACCGTGCGGTGCAATGTGTCGTAGGTCAGTGCAGAGCCGTCCTCCTTGAGGTGTTTCAAGAAGTCGACCATGTTCTGCACACCGTCGGCGATGTCACCCGAGTGCTGCGTGAACCGCCCGTCCGAACGCGTGAAATCGCCCGCAGCGTCGTAGTCCTGGCCCTGTAAGAACGTAGCCCAGGCCCGCTTGACGAACTCCCTGTTGGCCTCGGTGTCGGCGGATGCGTCCACCTCCGTGGGGCCGTCCAGCTGGGTGTGGCCCGACTCGTTGGGTGGTGTCTGATCCACCAGGCCGTCCCAGTGCTCCACGATCTTGCCGTCGGCCACGCGGTAGATGTCGAACCCCACGAACACGGTGTCCGGATCCAACCCGGGATAGGCACCGTGCAGCGCGACCAAACCGGCCTTTTCGTCCACGACTACGCGCGCGACGTCGTGCCTCAGACCCTCGCCCGCGTCGGTGACCAGCTCCCGCAGGCCTTCCTTACCGTTGGCCACGAGCGGCGAATGCTCCACGTAGTCCTCGGCGAAATTGCGGTCCAGGGTGCTCAGGTCGTGCTCGGTGAACAGCTCGCGGTCAGCGGTGAGCACGAGTTCTCGAATGTCGGTCATGATGCGCTCCTTCCCTCGTTCGTTCCCGCCGTCAGTCCAACGAGCTCATCACGTGCTTGACGCGGGTGTACTCCTCCACGGCGTACTTGGAGAGGTCCTTGCCGTAGCCGGAGTGCTTGAAGCCGCCGTGGGGCATCTCGGCGACCAACGGGATGTGGGTGTTGATCCATACGCAGCCGTAGTCCAGATCGCGGGACATCCGCAACGCGCGGCCGTGATCCTTGGTCCACACGGACGACGCCAATCCGTATTCCACCCCGTTCGCCATCTCCACGGCCTGCTCCTCCGTGGAGAAGGTCTGGACGGTGATGACGGGACCGAAGATCTCATTCTGAATGGCCTCGTCCTCCTGCTTGAGATCCGCCACGATGGTCGGCTCGAAGAAGAAGCCGGGCCCGTCCGCCTGCTTGCCACCCGTGGTCACGGTGGCGTGCTCCGGCAAACGATCGATGAACCCGGACACCTGTTCGAGCTGCTTGGCGTTGTTGAGCGGGCCGTAGAGGATGTCCTCCTTGTCCGGGGTGCCGAATGCCGTGTCCTTCGCGGCCTGGGTGATCTTCTCCAGGAACTCGTCACGGACCGATCCCTCCACGAGGATGCGGGTGGAGGCGGTGCAGTCCTGGCCGGCGTTGAAGAAACCGGCTTCTGCGAGCGTGGCGGCGGCGGAGTCCAGGTCCGCGTCCCCGAACACCACGCAGGGCGCCTTTCCGCCCAGTTCCAAGTGAGCGCGCGTGAGGTTCTTCGCTGCGGATGCGGCGACAGCCAGACCGGCTCGGATCGAGCCGGTGATGGAGACGAGTCCCGCCGTGCGGTGTGACACGACCGTTTCCCCGGTCTTGGCATCGCCCAGGACGATGTTGAAGGTGCCTTCAGGAAGGAACTCCGAGGCGATTTCAGCGAACAGCAGTGTCGACTCCGGAGTCGTGTCCGATGGTTTCAACACGATGGTGTTGCCTGCGGCCAGGGCTGGCCCCACTTTCCAGACGGCCATCATGAGGGGATAGTTCCACGGCGTCACCTGGCCCACCACGCCGATCGGTTCCCGGCGGATCACGGAGTTGAGACCCTCCATGTATTCGCCACTCGCGAGGCCCTCCATCAAGCGGGCTGCGCCGGCGAAGAAGCGGATCTGGTCCGCGGAGACATCGACTTCCTCGGACTGGATCAGGTACTTGGGTTGGCCCGTGTTGCGAGATTGCGCGTCCACGAGTTCGGACCCCCGTGCTTCGAGGGCGTCGGCGATGCGCAGCATGGCGAGTTGTCGCGCACCGGGGGTCATGCGCCCCCATGTCTTCGATGCTTTAGCGGCTGCCTCGTACGCGGCATTCACATCTTGCTCGTTCGAGTTGGGGGACTGTTCCGTCACCTCACCGGTAGCCGGGTTGACCAGGTCGAAGGATTCCTCGGATGCGGATTCCACATAGGTGTTGTTAATGAAGTTCTTGAGCATGAGTGCTCAACCCCCGTTCTCAACTGCCTCTGCGTCTTTCGCAGATGCTTCGGGGCTCACGTCCTTGTGAAGCCCCGCTCCCACCGTACCCACCGCGGCGTGATATTGCTCACAAAGAGCCAGGGGTTCCCGTGTGCGCGCCGAAACCAGCACAGGGATGGTTTGGTGATGGTTCATGACCCGGGTGATCCATTGACCCCACTGGGGGCAGGCGGGAGCGACGTCGTCGTCCCCGAGTACCGTGGACCCCATGAACGCCCCAGCCAACGAACCCGGTAGCGCCCGCCTGGACGTGTGGTTGTGGTCGGTGCGGTTGTTCAAGACCCGCTCCGCCGCCACGACCGCGTGCCGCGCGGGACACGTGCGGCTCAACGGCGCCCCCGTGAAGGCCGCCCAGCCGGTGCGGGTGGGGGATCGGGTGAGTGTGCGCCGCCCGGGGTGGCAGCAGGAGTTCCAGGTCACCAAGCTCATCGTCAAGCGTGTGGGCGCCCCTGTGGCGGCCCAGTGCTACATCGACCACTCCCCGCCGCGGCCCGCGGAACTCAGCGTGCCGGTGGCCCGCCGGGACCGTGGGGCGGGGCGGCCCACCAAGAAGGACCGCCGCGAGCTCGAAAGGCTCAGGGGCCTGCGTTAGTCCTTGTGCGCCGTCGTACCCGCGGCCACCTGAGGGGGGCCGGGATCCACCCAGCCCCGGAACCCACCGTGGGTCAGCAGGGTGCGGGTGCGGGGATCGATCAGCGCCAGGTAGAGCGTGAAGGCCACCGTGATCACGAACGCCACCTGGGACACGCTCACGCTGAGGTCGATGAACGGCCACACGGACAGCTGGTCCTGGGCACCGAAGACCACGAAGAACGTGATCACGATGTACAGGATGCGGATTTGCCAGTTGTCCTTGATGCCGGTCGCGGCCAGCAGGGGGATGAGCCACAGGATGTACCAGGGCTGGATGATGGGGGACAGCAGCACCACGGCGGAGAACGCGAGGGCCATCCGCCGCACGATCCTGCGGTCCCCGCCCACGAACATCAGCACGAGGACCAGGGCGATGGCCGCGTACTGCAGCACCTGACGGAACACCGATGCGAGGGCGTCCCCCGGTTGGCCGAAGAAGTTTCCCACGCGCTCCACCTGTTGTCCCAGGAACCCGGACGGCGAGTACCCCGTGTACCCCGGGGTGGGGTCCAACAGGGCCCAGGCCCAGCCCAGACCGAGGTTATCCGCGTAACCGCTCACCGCGAGGATCCCGAAACTGAGGAGCGCGGTGGCCGCCCAGATGACGAACCGCCGCGGCCACGAGGCACCCTTGCCCGCCCAGAGCAGACCGATGAACGGCAGCAGCAGGATGGTGATGGGTTTGATCCCGATGGACCCCGTGACCAGAAGTATGCCCAGCAGGGGATATTTTGTGGCCGCGGCGTATACGCCGGCCACGGCGAGGCCCACCATGAGTGCGTCGTTGTGGGCGCTGGCCACGAAGCTGATGAGGAACAGCGGGTTGGCCACGGCGATCCAGAGAGCCCGGGCACCGTTGATCCCGTGCAGGCGCGCGAGCTTGGGCACGTAGATCATGCACAGCACCACTCCCACGTACGCCACCGCCCGGAACAGCATCACGGAGGCGTCCGGCTGGGCGTTGGTCAACCGGACGACCCCGGCGGCGATCCACAGGAAGTAGGGGCCGTACGGGGTGCGGGCCTCCGCCCATTCCGGATCCGCGCCCAGCATGAACCAGTTGTCGAGCGAGGAGATCCCCTCCACGTACGGGTCCTTGCCGGCCAGCATCAACCGGCCCTGACCGATGTACGCGTACACGTCCCGCGAGTAGATGGGAACGGCGAGGAACAGGGGCAGGGACCATGCGATCACGGCGATCATCACGGTGCGCAACGACCCGTGCGGCCATCCCCGCAGGCGTTGACCGAGGCGCAACCACGATCGGATGAGCAGCATGGCGCCCACGGTGAGCAGCACGGTGCACCCGTACACGCCCCACACGTTCACGCGCAGTTCGATGACCAGGGGGTGCCGGACCATGGGGGAGCCGTTGGCGATCCACCCGGTCCCCACGGACCCCACGAGCATCATGAGCGAACCAATGACGCCCTGGATGATCGCCATGTGGGCGCGCGAATCATTCTTGGCGGTGGAGCCGGTGTGCGCGGGAGAGGGGCGAGAACCGGTCGCGGTCATGGATTCCAGCCCCCTCAGCCAACCAGTGGTGGGCGAGCCGAGGTGTCCAGCGGCTCCGACCCCTGACTTTACAGGACGGTTTGCACTCGAACAGTGCGCGTTCTGGGGGTTCCCTGGGGGCGGGGTGAGCGCATCATGGTGCCGTATGCGGTCCCCGGAGTGGTTCCCCATAGAATCGGAACCGGTATGTCCGAGGCGCCGGGACCCTCGGGCGCCGCACGCCCCCGAACAGGACCAGTGCACACCCCCGGACCAGAACAGAATCCCGCGCGCATTCGGACAAGGACCTCATCCGTGCCCACAGAGAGATATTTCACGGCCGCCACCCGGGCACGGGACGCCGTGCTCCCCCGCGCCGCGCAGGATCGTCTGATGACACCGGGCGCGCTGCTCGTGGGGTTCCTGCTGGTGCACGTGGGCTTCCTGATCTTTGCCCTGATCGTCTCGCTGCAGGGCAATGCCTTCAGCGACACCAACATCTACCGCGCGTGGGCGGAAGCGGGTTTCGACGACCGCAACATCGCGTACGGTCCCAGCCCCTGGGTGTACCCCGTGCTCGCGCAGATCCCCATGGGACTCGCGGGCATCGCGGGACCGGGCCCGTACTTCTTCCTGTGGGTGCTCATCATCGCGGTGCTCAACGCCGTGGCCATGGGCAAGCTGACCGACTGGGGTCGTAACCGTGCCGCACTGCCCGCTGGCTGGTGGTGGCTCGTGTTCATCCTGCTCATGGGCTGGCTGGGCTTTGCGCGCGTGGACGGTCTCACGGCCCCGCTCGTGCTGCTGGGCCTGGTCTACGGGGTGTCCCGCCCGTTCGTGGCCTCCGCGATCCTCAGCCTGGCCACGTGGATCAAGGTCTGGCCGGCCGCCGTCGTGATCGCTCTGTTGACCGCCGCACGACGTCGCGGCGCCGTGTTGCTCGCCGGGATCCTGGTCACGCTGTTTGCCGTGGCGGCCGCGTTCGTGTCCGGATCACCGCGCCAGATCGCGGACTTCATGACCCAGCAGGGCGACCGCGGCATGCAGCTCGAGGCCACGTTCAGCACCCCGTGGCTGTGGCTCTCGGTGCTGGGTGTGGGTGATTCCCGCATGTACATGAACACGGACATCAACTCGATGCAGGTCAGCGGCCCCGGCTCGGACGTGATGTCCCGGCTCATGCAGCCGCTGTTCGTGGTGGCCGCCGTGGTGGTCGTGGTGCTGATCGCCCGCGGGCTGCGTCGCGGCGTGCACGCCGGTGCCCTGGACCGCACGGCCCTGTTCCTCGCGGGTTCGCTGACCATGGTCACGGCCTTCATCGTGTTCAACAAGGTGGGCTCGCCCCAGTTCATGGTGTGGCTGGGCCCCGTGATCGCGGTGGGCCTGGTGCACAACTGGAAGGTGTGGCGCACCCCGGCGTTCCTCGCGGTGCTGATCGCGATCGCCACGTTCTTCGTCTACCCGCTCTTCTACACCGCGCTGAGCCACAACAACCCCGTCATGGCCGGCGTGCTGACCCTGCGCAACCTGCTGCTCGTGGTCCTGCTGTGGTGGTCCGCGCGCGGGCTGTACCGGCTGGGGTCCGCCGGGCCCGCCGGTTCCGCCGCGAAGGGAGGCCCGGTTGCCGGCCCGCACGCCTGACGACGACACGGCTCCCGCCCCCGGGGACGCCCACCGCACCTCGGTGCCGCGCACGGGTGCCCCCGCGGCACCCACTGGCGGAGCCACCGCGCACCCCGAGGCTGCCTCTGCCGACGACGCCGCTCACTCGGTGACGGGCGCGCGGCCCGGGCCGCAGCGCCGTCGTCCGCAGGAGTGGCTGAACCGCCCCGCCGCCGTGTGGGTGGGCTTCGCGGTGGTGCACGTGTACTTCCTGTGCTGGATGGCAACGTTCTTCCTGCACGGGTGGGCCTTCAGCGACACCGAGCAGTACCGCGAATGGGCGATGGCCGGGTACAACGCGCCCGACCAGGGTTCCGTCAGCTCGTGGGTCTACCCCGTGCTCGCGCAGGTGCCCATCATGTTCCCGAGGATCGCGGGCTACGACCTCTACCTTCTGGCGTGGACGCTCATGATCACCGCGTTGAACGCCGTGGCCATGTGGTTCCTCCTCCACCGCGCCCCGCGCAGCGGTGTGCTGGCCGGGTGGTGGTGGGTCGTCTTCACCGTGTTCCTGGGGTACCTCAGCTTCGCGCGTGTGGAGGGTGTGGCGGCGCCGATCGTGTTCATCGGCCTGCTCTACGCCGTGCGCCATCCGGTGGTGGGATCGGCGCTGCTGAGCATCGCCACGTGGATCAAGGTGTGGCCGGCCGCGGTGCTGCTGGCCATGGTCATCGCGCTCAAACAGCGCGTGCGCATCATCACGGCGGGCGTGGTGGTCACGCTGTTCGTGGTGCTGGGCGTGCTGGTGCTCGGCGGGATCGAGCGGATCGCGGACTTCCTGCTCAACCAAGGCTCCCGCGGGATGCAGCTCGAGGCCACGTTCTCCACGCCGTGGGTGTGGGCCGCTGTCCTGGGGCTCGCCGACTCCCGGATCGCGGACAACACCGCGATCAACTCCACCGAGGTCTACGGTCCCGGTGTGGAGGTCATGGCTTCCCTCATGCAGCCGCTGCTGCTCATGGCCGTTCTCGTTGCCGCGGTGCTGCTCATCCGGGCACTGCGGCGCGGTGCGGACAGGGCGCGCCTGGTCCACGCCGGATCCTTGCTGCTGACCATCGTGCTGATCGTGTTCAACAAGGTGGGCTCCCCGCAGTTCATGATCTGGCTGGCCCCGGTGATCATGGTGGGTCTGCTGCACGACCGCGTCCGGTGGCGCATCCCGGCCTTACTGACCCTGGGCATCGCGGCGACCACGTTCGTGATCTACCCGCTGTTCTACACGCCGCTGATCCACGCGAACCCGGTCATGGCCGGGGTGCTGACCCTGCGTAACGTGCTGCTCGTGATCCTCCTGGGCTGGACCGTGCGGCGGATCTGGCAGCTGGGTGCGCCCGCGGCGGCCGGGGCCCGGCCCGGTGCCACTGTGTTGAATGCGGAGGAGCCAAGCGCCGGAGATAAGAAGTCATCCCCGCGACGATAGCCACACGCCGGAGAAGCTCCCCGTGGCGGTCGTTGAGCGTTAGGAGTCGTCCCCGCGCCTCGTGAGCCGGTTCTTGGCGTACCCCCACAGCGAGGGCGCCTCCTCGGGCTGCCGGGCCTCCGCATTGCGCAACCGGTCCTCCCGCTTGTCGCGGTGGCGTTGCATGTGGTCCTCGTAGCGCTTCTGGTTGAGCCGCTGCTGTTCCTGCTCCGCGGCCTCCCCCTGCGGATCCGTCTCATAGACGTCCCGCGGGTCGGTGCGCTGCGAATCACGTACCACCCGGGGGGCGGTGGCGTGCGTGTCCGCCCGTTCGGCCTCGACCACGCGCGGGAGCCTCCGCCGGATCGCCTCGCGCTCCGCCCGCTCCGCCAACCGTCGCTGCGACGCACTCATCCGGCGGGGCTCGGTATACCGGTCGCGGATCTTCTCGATCACGGGCAGCTCGTCGGTGGTCTCGTACGGCTCCTCCGGGTCGTCGACCTCGTACGACGACGGCGCCGCTCGCTCCCGTACGTGCGGCGCCGCGGCGTCGTCGTCCGTGACGTAGGAGACCCGGGTGACGGGGTGGTGTGCGGTGTCCTGGTCCCGCAGCGGGGTGACACGCAGGAAGGAACCGGTGTCGACTTCCCGCGGCGCCTGCCACGGCGTGTCCGCGAAGACGCGGTGGCTGCGCCAACCCCGGAAGAGTTTCCAGCCGAGGTAGAGCACGCCCAGCAGTAGGACGGCCGCGGGTTCGGCGTAGCCCGTGGAGTAGTAGATCGAGGCCGCGATGAGCGCCACGATTCCCGTCCCCAGGGGCGCGAGGGCCGCTGGCGACTGAACGGGCAGTAAACCCAGGAGATCACGGGTGTAGCGGTTGTCGTGACGACGACCGTGCACCGTGTGGGCCCGGATCTTCACGCCCGGGGGAGTGTGCTCCGAGAGTCGGTGCGTGGTGACCGGGGGATCCTCCGGGTCCTCGGGCTCGAGCACCACGGTGCGGGCGCGCCCGGCGGCCAACGCCGCCCTATTGGTCGCCAGAAAGCCGGCGAGCAGTAGATACACGCCCATGGTCAGAAGCACGTAGGGCAGCATTACCGCCACGACCAGGGCGATCACACGCCAGACCCAGGCCACGTCCCCGGCCGGGAAGTTCTCGAAACGGAAGGGTCCGTGGGTTACCCACAGGAGAAGCGCCCCGAGGATCACGGCTCCCACCCCGTTGCGCACGGCGTGCACGCGCAACCGCGGCCAACCGCGGGCCGACCGCGCGGCCCGGCGCTGTTCGCGTGTGCGCATGAGGACTCCTGTGATCCCGGGGAAAAGGGTGCTCCCAGGGTATGTGGTGCGGGGGACACGCACGAGGACTCAGGGGTGGGACGCACGGGCCGTACTTGCATCGTGACGGGTGAGGTGCGCACCCCCACCTGCCCCTAGGATCGACCCGTGGCCCGTTTCCTGCTCGACATCGCCCCCGTGCGGGACATCCCCGCCTTCCGGCGACTGTGGATCGGGTCCACGCTGTCGATGCTCGGAAGCCAGTTCACCGTGATCGCGATCAGCCTGGAAGTGTTCGAGCTGACCGGATCCACGTTCGCCGTGGGGATGGTGGGCTTCTTCGCGCTCGTGCCCCTGATCATCGCGGGTCTCTACGGGGGCAGCATCGGGGACGCCACCGACCGGCGTTCGGCGGGCCTGTGGACCACGTTCGGCCTGTTCATCATGACCGTGGCGTTGGCCGCGCACGCGTGGCTGGACATTGCGAGCGTCGCGGTGCTCTACGGCATCGTGGCCCTGCACTCCTTCGCGCAGGGACTGAACCAGCCCGTGCGCGGTGCGATCGTCCCGCGCCTGGTCCCCATGCGACAACTGCCCGCCGCCAACGCCCTGTTCCAACTGACCATGGGCTCGTGCCTCATGGTGGGCCCGCTGCTGGGCGCGCTCACGGTGGCCGGACTGGGTTTCCGGTGGGCCTACACGGTGGACGCCCTGAGCTTCGCCGTGAGCCTGTGGGCCATGTACAAACTGCCACCCCTGCCGCCCATCCCCGGGGAGGACGGCGCCACGAGCAAGGCCGGTTTCCGTTCCGTCGTGGAGGGGTTCCGGTTCCTGGCCACCCGCCCCAACCTGCGCATGACTTTCCTGCTGGACCTGGCCGCCATGATCTTCGCGATGCCCCGCGCGCTGTTCCCCGTGCTCGGGGCGTCCGTGCTGGGCGGGGACCAGTTCACGGTGGGGCTGCTCACCGCGGCGCTCGCGGCGGGATCCGTCCTCGCGGGAGTCTTCTCGGGAACATTCATTCGCATCAATCACCACGGTTGCGGGTGTGCCGCCGCCGTGGCCGCGTGGGCCGTGTGCATCATGGCGTTCGGTGCGGTGATCCTGGTGGCCTCCGGCGGCTGGGGTCGGGACACCGCGTGGCCCCTCGTCATGTCCTGCCTGGTGCTCGTGGCCGCGGGGGTCATGGACTCGGTGTCCATGCTGTTCCGCACCACCATCCTGCAGGCGGCCACCCCCGACTCGCTGCGCGGCAGGCTCCAGGGCATCTTCATCGTGGTGGTTGCGGGCGGCCCTCGCCTGGGCGACGCCGCGATGGGCACCGGCGGCCAGTGGCTCGGACCCGGGTTCGCCGCCCTGGTGGGTGCCGTGATCTGCTTCCTGCTCGTGCTGCTGCTCATGCGGATGTTCCCCGGGTTCATGCGCTACGACGCCCGCGACCCGCAACCCTGACCGCCTGCGCCTTCCTCGAGGGGGCTCGTCTTCGGGGACGACGACGCCGCTCGCGCACCCTCGGGTCGCCCGCTCACTCCCATGCCGTTCGCGGGCCGCGGATATCACCCGGCCCGTGGTCTGGATGGGGCCGGCTCCCGCACAATGGAGATCCATCACGTGGCACACCAGGAGGTAAGGGACATGGCGATTCTCGAGGACGGCCGATGGGACGGGAAGATCTTCGACGGGGAGTGGACGGAGGGTTCCGGTGAGCCCATCACGGTGCTGAACCCGGCCTCGGAAGCGGTCCTGGGTCACGTGGGTGCGGCCACGCCGGAGGACGTGTACCGGGCGGCGACAGCGGCGTCGTCGGCCCAGCAGTCCTGGGCAGCGCTCAAGCCCACCGAGCGCGCGGCCGTGCTGCGTCGGGCGGGGCAGTTGTTCGAGGAGCACGCTGACGAGGTCGTGGACTGGGTCGTGCGCGAGACCGGCGCCGTCCAGCCCAAGGCCGGGATGGAGGCCCACGTGGCCGCGCAGGAATGCTTCGAGGCGTCCGCGCTGCCCACGCACGCGAAGGGCCAGGTGCTGGCCTCGGACGACCCGCACTGGTCGCTCGCACGGCGTCTGCCCGCCGGGGTGGTGTCGGTGATCTCCCCGTTCAACTTCCCCCTGATCCTCTCGATCCGTTCCGTGGCACCCGCGCTCGCGCTCGGTAATGCGGTGCTGCTCAAGCCGGACCCGCGCACGCCCGTGACCGGCGGAGTGCTGATCGCACGCATCTTCGAGGAGGCCGGGCTTCCCGAGGGGGTGCTGCACGTGCTGCCCGGCGGCGGGGACGCCGGTGCGGCCGCCGTGGACGCACCCGAGGTCCGGATCGTGTCCTTCACGGGTTCCACCGAGGCGGGGCGGCACGTGGGCGCGGCCGGTGCCCAGCATCTCAAGCGCACGCACCTGGAGCTCGGTGGCAACAACGCGATGATCGTGCTGCCCTCCGCGGACCTGGACCTGGCCGCGAGCGTGGGTGCCATGGGGACCTTCTTCCACCAGGGTCAGGTGTGCATGACCACGGGTCGGCACATCGTGCACCGGGACGTCTACGAGGAATACGTCCAGCGACTCGCGGACAAGGCGGACGCCCTCGTGGTGGGCGACCCCTCCGAGGGACAGGTCCACCTGGGCCCGATCATCGACGAGAAGCAGCTGAAGTCCGTGGACTCCAAGGTCCAGGAATCGGTGATCGCCGGCGCCACCATCCGGGCGGGTGCCACCCACGACGGGTTGTTCTATCGCCCCACGGTGCTGACTGATCTCACCCCTGAGATGCCGGCGTGGAACCAGGAGATCTTCGGCCCGGTGGCACCCGTGATCGCGGTGTCCTCCGTGGACGAGGCCGTGGCGCTGGCCAACGCCTCCGAGTACGCGCTGTCCCTGTCGATCCTGGGCGAGGTGGGGGAGGCCATGAAGGTCGCCGACCGCGTCACGGCCGGGAAGATCCACATCAACGAGATGACCGTGATGGACGAGGCCACCGCCCCCATGGGTGGGATGAAGGCCTCCGGCACGGGCGTGCACTTCGGTGGGGCGGACGCCAACGTCGAGGCGTTCACCGAGCTGCAATGGGTCACCCTGAGCCCGGACATCCCGCAGTACCCGTTCTGATCGGGCAATCCCGCCCGGCCCCGAGGACCGCGACGGCGTGTGATTTTGCTGAGCTAAAGCAGCGAACCACCCTCTGAGAGGGGGTTTGCGTGCTTTAGCTCAGCAAAATCAGTGCACCCGTACTTGGGAGAGGGTGGGGTTTACCCGGAGACGAGTCGGCTCAGACGTCCCTGCGGGTGCGGCTCGTGACTCTGCTGCGCAGTGTCAGGAGCAGGATGATCACCAGGACCCCGTAGAGCACGAGCATGATCGGACCGCTCACCAGGACCGAGGCGTCACCGTCCGCGCTGATCAGGGCGTCCCGCAGGCTCGTCTCCGCGAGCGGACCCAGGACCATCCCGATGATCAGCGGCGCGAGCGGGTAATCATGCATACGCATCAAGAAGCCGACGAGTCCCACGCCCAGGAGCATGAGCAGGTCGAAGGTGGAGCCGGACGTCGCGTAGATGCCCAGGCCGCAGAACACCGTGATGCCCGCGTACAGGTACGGGCGCGGGATGAGCAGTAGCTTGGCCCACACCATCGCGAACGGCAGGTTGATGATCAGCAGCACGATCATCGCGATGAAGAAGCTGGCCAACAGCGCCCACACGAGATCAGGGGCGCGCTCGAACAGCAGCGGTCCCGGTTGCAGCCCGTACTGCCGGAACGCGGCGAGCATGATGGCGGCGGTCGCGGAGATGGGCAGGCCCAGCGCGAGCAGCGCACCCATGGCCATACCGGTGGTGGCGTTGCCCGCGGCCTCGGGTGCGGCAAGACCTCGAATGGCGCCCTTGCCGAATTGCGGGTCGCGACGACGCCGATCCAGCTTGCGTTCCGCGCCGAATGCCAGGAACGTGGGGATCTCCGCGCCGCCGGCCGGGACCACGCCGAACGGCAAGCCGATGGCCGTGCCGCGCAACCATGCCGGGGTGGCCTCCCGCAGTTCCTTGCGGCTCAACCAGGGCCGCCCCTGGGCCTTCAGCATCCTTCCCTGGCTCTGGAACCGGGCGGTCGTGGCGAAATAGATCACCTCACCCAGCGCGAGCACCGCGACCGTGACGGTCACCAGGGAGATCCCGTCGAAGAGGTAGGGGGAGTTCATGGTGAACCGCGGGATGCCGGTCACGGAGTCGATACCCACCACGGCGATCCCCAGTCCCAGGGCGAGGGACAGCAGACCCTTGACCGCGGAGTCCGTCACCACGGAGGACGTGGCCACGAACGCGAACAGGGCCAGGGCGAAGAACTCCGCCGGACCGAACTGGGTGGAGAACTCGGCCAGGAAGGGTGCGAAGAACACGACCACCACGGACGCCACGAAACCACCGATGAACGCCCCGATGGCCGCCGTGGCGAGCGCTTGTGGGGCTCTGCCGGTGAGCGCCATCTTGTGGCCCTCGAACGTGGACGCGATGGCCGAGGCCTGCCCCGGGGTGTTCATGAGGATGCCCATGGTGGAATCCCCGAACAGCCCGCCGAAATACACGCCGGAGAACATGATGAACGCCGCGGTGGGATCCAGGGCGAACGTCACGGGCAGCAGCAGCGCCACGGCCATGGAGGACCCCAGGCCGGGCATGACACCCACGGCGGTGCCCAGGAAGCATCCGAGCACCACCCAGAAGAGGTTCTGCAGGGTGAGCGCCCCGGCGAAACCGTCCAGCAACAGCGAGAGGGTCTCCATCTAGAACCCACCCCCCAGGAGGCCGGAGGGCAGGGACAACCCCAGGGCCATGTCGAAGGCGATGTACGCGAGGGAACTCACGGTCAGCCCCACGACCAGTGAGAACAGCGGGCGGGTGGAGCCAAAGCCGCGGGCCACGCACCAGAACAGTACGGCGGCGCCGATGATCCACCCCAGGAACTCGAGCAGTAGTGCAAACACCAGGAAACCGCCCACCACCCAGGCGAAGGACCGCCACGAGAATTGGGGCGTGGCGGGCTCGTAGGCACCTACGAACTCGTAGCCGGCATCGTCCGCCGAGGGTGCGGCGTCGTCATCGGCGGGGGAGGTGTGCGCGGTGCTGCCCGTCGACGTCGTCGGGTGGCCTCCAGGAGAACGGTCCGCGGACCGGCGGCGCAGGATCGAGAGCACCTCCACGATCACCAGGGCGTAGATCACTGCCGTCACCACGGCCGGGAAGAACCGGGGCCCGGGGAAGTCCACCGACTCCGGGACGGACATGCTGAGCATGCTCACCAGCAGGTACGTCGCGAAAGCCGCGAGCACCAAGGGCATGGTCAGCTCGGACAGCAGCGACCGGTGCGCGGAGGGCGGCGCCTCCTGCGGGGGTGGTGCGGACGCCGGGGTCGACCCGGTCACCTGTGATGTCACAGTCCCAACTCCTTGTAGAGGCCCTGGATGCGGGTCTTCTCGTCCGCGAGGAAACGGGTGAGCTCCTCGCCCGTGATCACGTTCTCGTTCCAGTTGAAGCGTTCGATGGCCTCCCGCCACTGCGGTGTGGCGATCGTTTCCCGCACAATGGTCTCGAGCTCGGTCTTCTCCTCCGGCGTGATCCCACTCGGTGCCACAAGCAAGCGCCAGTTGGCCAGGGTGACGTCGAAGCCCTGCTCCACGGTCGTGGGGATCTCCACCCCGGGCACGGGTTCGCGGGCCACGACGCCCAGGGCCCGCAACCGCCCGGACTCGATCTGGTCGATGGAATCCGGGTACCCGCTGGCCGCGGCGGCCGCCGTGCCGTTGAGCAGGGCCTGGGTGGATTCACCGCCGCCGTCCGAGGACACGTAGATCATGTCCTTGGGTGCCAACCCGGCACTGATCGCCATCTCGGTCACGACCAGCTGGTCGAAGGAACCGCCTCCGGTCCACGGGACCTTGCCGGGGGTCTTGGCCCACGCCGTCATGAGTTCCTTCAGGGACGTGTACGGGGAATCGCCGGGGACCACGATCACGTCGTACTCCTCCACCACCACGGCCAGGGGATTCACGTCCGCGTAGGTGGTGGCGGAGTCGTACTGGATGGTGGCCGCCAACTGACCCGTGCCACCCACCATGAGGTTGTTGGCCTTGCCGGAGAGGATCTCCAGGTTCCCGAGCGCGATGGTCCCGCCGGCACCCGGGATGTTCACCACCTGGGTGTTGTTCACGATGCCGTTGGCCCGTTGGGCCTGCTGCATCTCCCGGGCCACGGTGTCCCACCCGCCGCCCGCGGCCGCCGGGGCGATAATGGTCAGCGACGAACGGAGGTCGTTGCCGCCGGAGGCCGATGCGATGGACCCCGCCGTCGCGGTTCCGATGGCCCCCAGGGCCACGAGTCCCCCGAGACCGTAGGTTAGGAACGTGCGGCGGTCGGGGGAGTGGGTGGAGCTCATGGATTCTCCCGGGATTCGCGGTAAGGGGGATTCCCGCCGCCCACGGGGCCGCGAGAAGTGTGACTTAGGATACACATACCCCCACGTGGGAGGCGGTACCGACGCGGACCCCGGGATTCACCGGGCCGGCAACGGTTCACCGCCCGGGGGCGATCTCGCCCCGCCCCGGAACCTGCCCCCCCAGATGGATCGCGCACAGAGAAGAGGACCCATGGCCATCATCCTTGCCGCCGCCGAGACTCCGGCCGGTCACGCCGCCCGCGACTTCGCCGTGCAGGAAGCCCGGCGTCGCGACACGGACCTCGTGGTATTCCCCGTGGACGGGAACGAGCCGGATCTGTCCGCGATCCCGTACGAGCGCGTGAGCGTGGAGCATGCCGCCGCCCGCAGCCGCAATGCCGTGGGGGATCTGGTGGACGCCACCAACCGCGCGGAGATCGACGCCGTGGTGGTGGGGGTCCGACGGCGGTCCCCCGCGGGCAAGATCTTCCTGGGTTCTTCCGCGCAGCAGATCATCCTGGGATCCGCCGTCCCCGTGATCGCGGTGAAACCCGCCCCGGGACGCTGACCCTGCCCGCCTCGGCGGGTGACTGATCCCCTTACCCTGGTGCGGTGCCTTCC
>NZ_JABFAW010000004.1:162524-176326 GCF_017168375.1 Kocuria sp. KRD140 | reverse complement strand
GTGTATAAGAGACAGGCCCAGTCCCGGAGGTCTCCACCGCGGGGGCCCCGCAGCTTCCGAGGAGCCCGTGACGCCCGAGGGCCCGGCAACGCCGTCGGATCCTGGGACCCCGTCCAAGACCGCGGGCGGGAAGAGCCTGAACCGCCAGATCCTCGCGCTCGCCGTCCCGGCGTTCGGAGCGCTGATCGCGGAGCCGCTGTTCCTGCTCGCTGACTCGGCGATCATCGGCCACCTGGGCACGGCGCAGCTCGCGGGGGTAGGGATCGCCGCGACGGTGGTGCAGACGGTCGTGGGACTCATGGTCTTCCTG
Organism: Kocuria sp. KRD140; assembly: GCF_017168375.1. Taxonomy (NCBI): domain Bacteria; kingdom Bacillati; phylum Actinomycetota; class Actinomycetes; order Micrococcales; family Micrococcaceae; genus Kocuria; species Kocuria sp. KRD140. The sequence goes on along the minus strand of NZ_JABFAW010000004.1, from coordinate 176,016 downwards.
GCCTACAGCACCACCCCCGCGGTGGCCCGGCACGTGGGTGGTGGCAGACTCGCCGATGCCCTGCGCGTGGGTCGGGACGGACTGTGGACCGCCGCGGGTCTCGGGGTGCTGCTCGCCGCGGTGGGTGCCGTGGCCGTTCGTCCCCTGCTGCGCACCCTGGGTGCGGAGGGCGAAGTGCTGGAGCACGCGACGTCGTACGCGTTGTGGTCCCTGCCCGGACTCGTGGCCATGCTGATCGTGCTGGCCGCCGTGGGTGTGCTGCGAGGTCTGCAGGACACGACCACCCCGCTCGTGATCGCGGGCGTGGGCGCCGCCGTGAACGCGGGGCTGAACGTGGCGCTCGTGTACGGCGCGCAGCTGGGCGTCGCGGGCGCGGCGATCGGCACGAGCATCACGCAGTGGGCCATGGCTGTGACGTACCTGATCATGCTCACTCGGCAGTTCCGACGGCGCGGCGTGAGCCTCGCGACGTCCTGGGCCGGGGTGCGCACGCACCTCACGGTGGGGACATGGCTCATGCTGCGCACCCTGTCCCTGCGCGCCGCGATCCTGGTGACCGTGGTGGTGGCCACGGCGCAGGGGGCCGAGAACCTCGCGGCCTACCAACTGACCATGACGATCTTCAACTTCCTGGCCTTCGCACTGGACGCCTTGGCCATCGCCGCCCAGGCGCTGCTGGGCAAGGAACTCGGCGCCCGGGACCTGCAACGGCGCTCGGAACGCGAACATGTCCGGAGGCTCATGCATCGACTGATCCGGTGGGGCCTGGGCTTCGGCGTGGTCACGGGCGTGATCGTGGGTCTGCTCGGGCCGCACCTGGGCTTCCTCTTCACCTCGTCGCGGGACGTCCAGGTGATCTTCGGGGTCGCGTTGATCGTCGTGGCCGTGGGTCAGCCCCTCGCGGCATTCGTGTTCGTGCTCGACGGCGTTCTGATCGGCGCCGGCGACGCTCGCTATCTCGCCCTGGCCGGGGTCATCAACCTGGTCGTGTACGCGCCCCTGTTGTGGCTCGTTCTCGAACGGGGTGGGAGCGGCACCGTGGGCGCGGCGTGGCTTTGGATTGCGTACGCGGGCGGGTACATGGGCGCCCGTGCCGTGACCCTGGGTCTGCGCATCCGCGGGGACCGGTGGATGTTCGCGATGGCGTGAGCGGCCCGCGGAGCCGGCCCGGCGCCAGGAGGCTCCGTGCGGCGCCGTCACAGGCCTGAAATCGCGTGGTGGACCGCGCCGTTGCAGGGTGCGGAGACTATCCTGGAGGTATGAACAACGACGTTCTGAACACCTTGTCCAACGCTCCCGTCCTGGTGGGTATTGATGGTTCCGAGATCGCGCTGCGCGCCCTCGACCGTGCCCTCACGGAGGCGGCCGCCCGCAAAGTCTCCGTGCGCCTGTTGTGCGCGTTCCCCGTCGCGGTCGTGGGGGATCCAGGCCTGGAACAGCGCTTCCACGACGCCGTGAAGGCGGAGAGCGAATCCCATCTCGAGGCCGCCGAGGAGTACGCCCGCTCCCACGCCCCGGACGTCGAGATCCGCAAGGTCCTGGGCGAGGGCGACGCCGCTCGGGCCGTCCTGCACGCCGCCAAGGACGCGTGCCTGGTGATCATGGGCAAGCGCGGCAAGGGCGATGCCCTGCGGGGTCGGCTGGGTTCGGTCTCCGCGGCCGTGGCGGCCCACAGTCCCGTGCCCGTGATCGTGGTCCCGCCCGGAACCCACGAGGACGACTCGGACGCGGAACTCGCCCGCGAGGAGGGCCGGGACGGCAAGGACGTGCGCGTCTCCGACGACGAGGCCCAGGGTGGAACCCGCACCCCTGCCTCCGAGATGGACTTCTCCGGCTCCGTGGTCGTGGGCGTGGACGGCGCGGGGGAGAAGAACCCCGCGGTAGCGCACGCGATCCAGTACGCCCTGTCCCATGACGCGACCCTGAGCCTCGTCTCCGTGAATGGCGCCCTGTCCGGGACCCCGGAGTGGTTCCAGGACCAGTACAACCAGACCTACTACTTCCAGGAATCGCTCGAACGGCTCTCAGAACTGGCGCGCACCATTGCTGAGCGGGAACCCCGGTTGCGGGTCACTCAGCACGCGTTCCTGGGCCGCCCCGGCCGGGTGCTCGTGCAGGCCACCCGGACCGCGGACCTTGTGGTCGTGGGCTCCCGCGGGATCGGTGGGTTCACGGGTCTGTTGCTCGGATCCGTGTCCCAGGCCGTGCTGAGCTCCGCTGCCGGGCCCGTGATGGTGGTCCCCAGCGGGCGCTGAGTCCTGATCCGCGCTCCCCCTCGAAACACAGTTAAGAAACTAGGTGCAGACAGATGACACAGAACATCGTGGTGGCGTACGACGGTTCCGATCACAGTGAGCGGGCCCTGGACTGGGCGATCCTCGAGGCCCAGAAGCGGCAGGAGCCGTTGAAGATCGTGCTCTCCACGGGCCGCCAGACCGGCCTGGACCAGTCCATCTATGGAGCCTTCGCGGATGCGCTGCACCAGGAATCGGAGCGGCTGGCCACGCGCGCCGTGGAGAAGGCCAAGGCGGGCGGCGTCACCGGGCAGGGCATCATCGAGCGCGGCGACGCCGCCGGCGTGATCGTCTACGAGGCCCAGGACGCCTCCGTGGTGGTTCTCGGCAAGCGCGGGCACCACGGGGTGCGCGGGCGCGTGGGTTCGGTCTCCGCCGCGGTGGCCGCCCACTCCGCCGCGCCCGTGGTGATCCTTCCGGAGGAGTGGCGCCCTGGCGAACGTGAGACCCGGCCCGAGGGTGAGAGCTTCGAGGGTCGCGTGGTCGTGGGCGTGGACAAGCTCGGCGCCAAGAACAAGGCGGTGCCGCAGGCCGCCCGGTACGCCGCGGATCGCGGGCTGCGGCTCGCGATTGTGAGCGTGGTCCCCACCACGAGCTACCTGCCCATGAACTCCGCCGAGCTGGATCGCGCCGTGCAGGAACAGCTCATGGCCCCGGCCAAGGAGCTCACCGATTCCGTGGCCGAGGAACTGCGCAAGGACTTCCCGGGCCTGGAGATCGAGACCCGCGTGCTGGAGGGCCGCCCCGCGGACGCACTCGTGGACGCCTCCCGCACCGCCGAGCTGCTCGTCATGGGCACCCGCGGGTACGGCGGGTTCCGCGGTCTGCTCATGGGTTCGGTGTCCCAGGCCGCCCTCGCGGACGCCGAGTGCCCCGTGATGGTGGTCCCCACCGCGCGCCGCTGAGTCGGGCGCTCTCGAAACCCAGTGGGTCTCGAGAGCAACGCGCCGTCGGGACCGCCGGGCCGCGCGGCGTCGTCGTACCCGCACCCTGGCCTACGAGAACCTGTGCCGACCAGCATGTGACGAAACCCGGGAGGATCCGTGGACACCGAGACGCTCAGGATGGCGCCCCTGCGGCGCATCATCACGACCGGCGCGCTGGGGGCGGTGCTCGTCGCGGGAGTCGCCGATCCCGCCCACGCCCTGGACGTGCCACCCCGCCCCACCGAGGGCGCGGTGCAGGACCAGGCGGACCTGCTGACCCCTGACCAGGAAGCACAGCTGAACCGATTGATCGGGGAGAAGAACTCCGAGAACGAGTACATCCGCGCGGCCGTGCTCACGGTGGACGATACCCAGGGAGAGAGCATCGAGGACTACTCCCGCACGGTGGCCACGGACTGGGGCGTGGGAGACGACGGCCGCAACAACGGGGTGCTCGTGGTCGCGGACATGGGCGAACGTGAGCTGCGCATCGAGGTCGCGGACGGGGCCCGCGAGGTGCTCTCGGACGGGGACGCCCGGAACATCATGCAGGACGAGCTGGAACCGGGGTTCAAGAAAGAGGATTACGCGGGAGCGTTCACGAACACCATCACCGAGGTCTACGACGAGGCGAATCCGCAAGCGGCCGCTGATCGGGAGGCCACGAGCAACATGTCGGCCCGTGTGGTCTTGGGGCTCGTGGGCGTGACGGTCCTGGTGGTCCTGCTGAGCTGGTGGCGCCATCACCGGCAGAACAAACGGATCCGGGAGCAGGCGGAGGGCGAGATCGAGCAGTTCCAGCGGGAGCACCCGGACGAGGAGATCACGGACGGGATGCGCCAGGCGTACTACAAGTACCGCCTCCAGAACCGCAAGGCCCCCGGGCTCAACGACAAACCCAATCGGGCCAAGGACGCGGACGGCATCGAGCACGAGATCCGGTACGCGTCCACGTTCCGCTCGTGGTTGCCGCTCTACGTGATGTACCCGGCGGTGTACAACGGTTCGGCGGCATCCTCGGCGGGGTCGTCGTTCGGGAGCTCGTCCCCGTCGTCCTTCGGCGGGGGCGGCGGGTTCACCGGCGGGGGTTCATCAGGGAGTTTCTGACCAGGGACGTTCCGGGAACGTGTCTTCGACACTCCGAGCGGCCGCCGCGGGACGAACGCGGGGCCGTGGCCCGCGCTATGCGTTCGCGCCCGTCCGGACCATGCTCAGCAGTTCCTCGTGCACGGTGGTCTCTCCCATGAGCTCGGGGTGGAAACTGATGCCCAGGACATTGGCCTGGCGAACGGCCACCACCGTGTCGCGGTAGCGGGCCAGCACCTGCACACCGTCCCCCACCTCGGTCACCGAGGGTGCTCGGATGAAGGCCGCGCGGACGACGCCGCTCGGGGTCATCGCGGTGTCGTCGTCCGTCTCCGCGTGGCCAGCGGTGCCGGCCCAGGGGAGCGAAACTTCCGCGGAGTCGACCTGGGAGCCGAACGCATTGCGGTCCACCGTGACGTCCAGAACACCCAGGCTCTGCTGCCCCGGCGCGGGATCCGCAATCCGCATGGACAGCATGATGAGTCCCGCGCACGTGCCCAGAGTGGGCAGGCCGGCGCGGATGACCCGCTGGAGGGGCTCGAACAGACCGAACGTGCGGCACAGCCGGTCCATCGTGGAGGACTCACCCCCGGGCAGGACGAGCGCGTCCACGGCGGGAGCGCCGTCGTCGCCCAGCAGGTCCGAGACGGAACGGACGCGAACCGCCCGGGCACCCAGCGATTGGAACATCGCCAGGTGCTCGGCCACCCCGCCCTGCAGCGCCAGGACACCGACGGTGGGGGCGGAGCTCACCAGCCGCGCTCCGCGAGGCGGTGGGGTGCGGGCAGGTCCGCCACGTTGATGCCGACCATGGCCTCGCCCAGGCCGCGAGAGGCCTCTGCGATGCGGGCGGGATCGTCGTAGTAGGCGGTCGCGGCCACGATGGCGCGGGCGCGCTCGGCGGGGTTGCCGGACTTGAAGATGCCCGAGCCCACGAACACGCCGTCCGCACCGAGCTGCATCATCATGGCGGCGTCCGCGGGGGTCGCGATCCCCCCGGCGGTGAACAGCACCACGGGGAGCTTGCCCGTGCGGGCGACCTCCGCCACCAGCTCGTACGGCGCGGACAGTTCCTTGGCCTTGACGTAGAGGGCGTCCGGGGTGGAGGTGTAAAGGCCCTGCAGCTCGGCGATCTGGGCGCGAATGGTGCGGATGTGCTTGGTGGCCTCGGAGACGTCCCCCGTGCCGGCCTCGCCCTTGGAGCGGATCATGGCCGCGCCCTCGGTGATCCGGCGCAGCGCCTCACCCAGGTTGGTCGCACCGCACACGAACGGGACGTTGAAGCGGTGCTTGTCGATGTGGTTGACGTAATCGGCGGGGGAGAGCACCTCGGACTCGTCGATGTAGTCCACCTTGAGGTGCTCGAGCACCTGTGCCTCCACGAAGTGCCCGATCCGCGCCTTGGCCATCACGGGGATGGACACCGAGTCGATGATCTGCTCGATCAGATCGGGATCACTCATGCGCGCCACGCCACCCTGGGAGCGGATGTCCGCGGGAACGCGCTCGAGCGCCATCACGGCCACGGCTCCGGAGTCCTCGGCGATCCGGGCCTGCTCAGCGGTGACCACGTCCATGATCACACCGCCCTTGAGCATGTCGGCCAGGCCGCGCTTGACGAGGCGCGATCCGGTCACGGGGGTGGGGTTCTGGGCGGAGGTCTGCAAGGTTTCGGTCATGGCCTCCATCCTGGCAGCGTGGGTGGTCCATTGACAGAGCCAAAATCGACGAAATGAAGTGGTCCACTTACGCAACGACCGGCACTTAACCCGCGGCCTCTGGCAGCCGTCGATCGAGACGCTATCGAAATCTAAGTAAGTATAAGAATATTTATATGATGCTTTACACTTCGGTACATGGACCTCGCAGCCAACCCCTACAGCCCCGGATCCGGGCTGCGTCCCAAGGTGCTCAGTGGCCGGGAGGCAGAGATTTCCGCCTTCGACCTCATGATCGCGCGCGCCAAGCTCCACCGCCCCAACAGGGGCATGGTGCTCACGGGTCTACGGGGAGTCGGAAAGACCGTTCTGCTCAACGTCCTGCGTGCGCACGCGGACAATCACGGCTGGCTCACCGTCCAGCTGGAGGGGCGGCCGGAGGCTCGGGGCAGGCAGGACGTGAGAGACAGGTTCGCCCGGGAACTCGTGGTGGCGGCTCGGCGTCATCTCGGCCGTCACCCCGGTCGGTTCTTCGCTGATGCGCTCACGACCATCCAGTCCTTCAGTGTCTCCGTGGGGACGAGCGGTGTCTCGGCCAGTGTCGATCTTCATCCCGTACGCGCGCAGTCCGGGCGGATCGACATCGATCTGGAAGAGCTGGTCGAGGATCTCAGCGAACCACTGAAGGCACAGCACAGCGCATTCGGCCTGTTCATCGACGAGATGCAGGACCTGGACCCGGACATGATGAGCGCAATCGTCACGGTCCAGCACATCGCGGGCCAGCGTGACTGGCCGTTCTACGTGATCTGCGCCGGTCTACCGAACCTTCCCACGATCCTGAGCGCCACACGCAGTTATGCGGAAAGACTCTTCGACTACCGGGTCATCGGACCGCTGGACCCGGAGCAAGCGCGATACGCGGTGGCACGCCCGGCCAAGGACGTGGGCGCCGAATTCGACACCGAGGCGCTGAACGCCATCGTCGCGGCGTCGGGTGGTTATCCGTACTTCATCCAGGAGTTCGGGAACGCAGTGTGGGAAGTCGCGCCGACCACGCCGTTCACGCTCGAGGACTCGAGGGTGGCCATCGAGAAGGGGTGGGCGCAACTGGACTCCGGATTCTTCCCGGCCCGCTGGGGCAGGGCGACGCCCAAGGAGCGCGAGTACATGAGCGTCATGGCGGTGGACGGTGCGGGCCCCTCCCGCACGGGTGAACTCGCAGCCCGGCTCGGTACCAAGGCCAGCAGCCTGGGCCCTACAAGAGCGCAACTGATCCAGAAGGGGATGATCTACGCTCCCGATCACGGTCAGGTGGCGTTCACCGTTCCCGGCATGGCCGGCTTCATCGCCCGGCAGTCCCGGGAATGAGGCACGCCAGAAACACCGACCTCCCCCTGACCGTCGATCGCACCGCGAGCACGGGTCTGGGGGAGCAGCTCGTGCGGCAGATCCGCGAGCTCGTGGCGCGCGGGGTGCTGCGCCCGGGCGACCCCCTACCCTCGTCCCGGGCCCTGGCCGCCCGGTTGGGAATCTCGCGCGGAACGGTCACCTCCGCGTGGGACGTCCTCGCGGGTGAGGGCTACCTCGTGGCCGATCGCGGTGCCACGCGGATCACCCCGCATCTGGACATGCGGCGCGATACAGGGCCCGTTGCCCGTGCTGCCGCTGCGACCGCCGATGCTCCTCGAGTCCGCCCGTCCGGCCCGGTGCCCGGGGGCGACGCCGCGGCGTCGCCCCGCGCCGGACAGCATTCCACCCCCACGTCGCCTCGTGCTGGCATACCGGCCGCGGGCATTCCCGCCCCGACGACGTCGCCCGCGCTCCCTTCGCAGCGCACGGCCCGTCGGTCCGCGGCGCGGCCCGAGATGATCGACCTGCGCCCCGGGAAGAGCGCCATCACGTCCCTGGACACCCCCGCGTGGCGCGGGGCGTGGCGGGACGCGGCGAGCGGCGTCGCCACGGGGCGCACCCTGCGCACCGATCTGCGGGACCACCTCGCGGACTACCTGCGGCTCAATCGCGGGATCGTGCGTTCTCCCGAGGACATCCTCGTCACCGCGGGCGTGCGGGACGGGTTGCAGCTCGCGTTGCGGGTGCTGGGGCTCGCACACGGCAGGAGGCTGCGCGTGGCCGTGGAGAATCCCGGGTACCCCGCGCTTCGTCGTGTGGTGCGCGCGCTCGGGCACATCGCCCTGCCGGTGGGGGTGGACGAGCACGGTCTCGTGCCCGAGCATCTGCCCAGCGGGTGGTGGGGGAGCCTTATCGTCGGCAGCGTCAGATGTGTATAGGAGACAGGGATGGAACTGCTCGCGTGGGCCCGTGAGCACGGCGCGCTCGTGCTCGAGGACGACTACGACTCCGAACTGCGCCACAGCGCCCAACCCCTGCCCGCCCTCGGGGCATTGGACACCGCCCGGGACACCGTGGTGACCCTGGGCAGTTTCGCCAAGGTGCTCGGCAGTTCCGTGGGCGTGGGGCACCTCGTGGCCCCGGATTCCCTGCTCCCGGACCTCGCACGCACGCGTGCGGCGCTGGGTTCGCCCGTCTCGCTCATCGCCCAGGAAGCGCTCGCGCGGTTCGTGGATTCGGGAGAGTTCCAGCGCCACACGGCCAGGATGCGTCGCTCCTTCCGACGACGCCGCTCGCTGCTCTCCGACGTCCTCGGCGGCCTCCCGCACGTGAGTGTTCTGCCCATGGCCGGCGGTGCCCACGCGGTGCTCGCCGTTCCGGACGAGGACGCCACGATCGAGCGCGCACGACGCCGCGGGGTCCTCGTGGGTGCCCTGGGCGAGTACTGGACGGGGCAGGGCCGCGAGGGTGGTGAACGTGGTGGGGCAGGGGCGTCGTCGTCGCTGGCGGAAGCGGACCGGGGACCCGACGAACGGGGCGGGGTGGTGCTGGGCCTGACCGCACCGGACCGGGACGTGGAACGCGGTGCCCAGGTGCTGCGGGAGGTACTGGGCGAGCCCTGAACCCGTCCAGGGAAGCTCGTTAGACTGGGCGGGACATCCCCGGCAGATTCAGGAGTTCTCGGCGTGCCCCAACAGATTTCCGCACCGCACGGCGGGCAGGACCGCGGCAGGTCCCGCGGGGCCGACGTGCGCCACGACCTGTGGGGACCCACCCTGCTGCGCGCCGTGGTGGCGCTGATCTTCGCGGCGGTGACCGTCTTCTGGCAGGAACCGTCCCTCGGGGCGGGCCGGTGGGTCATGGCGTTCTTCCTGGTGGGAACGGGCGTCTCCGCGATCTTCCTGCAGCTGCGGCTGAACCGCCGCGAGGACGTGGACCTGGGCCCGAGCCGGAACATCCCGCAGTCCTACGGTGTGCTGTACGTCCTGGGCGGGGTGCTCACCGCGGTGGTCGCGAGCAGTGACTGGCTCTTCGTCCTGTTCTCCGCCGTGATCCTGGGTCTGTGCGGGATCACCGAACTGGTGTTGGGCATGCGTTTCCGTGGCCAGTTCCCGCTGGGTCGTGACTGGACGCTGTGCGGCGCGGTGACCGTGTTCGCGGCCACGGGTATGGTGCTCGTGGAGACCCTCGGAACCAAGGCAGAACTTGGTGTGGTGGGCGGTGCGGCCATCATCGTCGGCGTCACCCAGCTCATCGCCGCACTGAGCCTGCGCCACGATGCGCGCGCAGCGGACAAGGCCCTGACGGACCCAGGCCGTACGGCCTGAACGCGTACACTGACACGTTGAACTCGCGGGCGGATCCCCTACCCCCGCCCCACACCCCCACACCCCGACCACCGCCAGGAGGAATCACGTGGCCCAGCGCACTGAGCACAATGGCCGGCGCAGAACCGATATCAAGGGGCCCCTGATCATCTCGGCCGTTCTGGCGGTCGTGGCCTTCGTGGTGGTGTCCGTGGTAGCAGCGGGCGGCACGGACAACGCCGCCCGGATGGGCCTGGGCCTGATCGCGGCGGGCATCGCGTTCATCGCCTCCGTGGTGGTATGCGCGACCCTCATGCTGCTCGAGAAGCCCAACGCGGAAGAGCTCGGTCAGGGCACCGGCGTGAACCGGTCCTCCGCCAAGCTGTACGCGGAGAACAAGGCCCGCCGGCAGGCCGAACAGGCGCGCGGGGAAGGCTCGGGGACGACGTCGTCCGGTACCGGCGGTGCCGCGGGGGCGGCAACCACCGACGAACCCCAGTTCGGCCAGCGCGTGCGCCCGGACACCAAGGGCGAGGAGCCGGGCTCGAGCGCTCGCTGACCGCAGCATGTAGGGCTCCCATACAGAGCGAGGCCCCGGAGAACCACTGGTTCCCCGGGGCCTCGCTCTCTCATGTCGTGGCACCCCTGCCGTGCGGCTCTGGTCGCATGACCCGTGCCGTGCGGCCGTTCGGCACGTCGAGCGCACTCAGCGCGCGAACCGCTTCAGCCGCAATGAGTTCAGCACCACGAACACCGAGCTGAACGCCATGGCGGCGCCGGCGATCATGGGGTTCAACAACCCCAGGGCCGCCACCGGAATGGCCACGGTGTTGTAGGCAAACGCCCAGAACAGATTGGACTTGATGATGTGCAGCGTCTGGCGGGAGAGCTTGATCGCCAGCGGGATGGCCGTGAGGTCACTGCGCACCACGGTGATGTCCGCGGCCTGCATGGCGGCATCCGTGCCGGAACCCATGGCGATGCCCAGGTCCGCGCGGGTCAGGGCGGGGGCGTCGTTGACGCCGTCACCCACCATGGCCACCACGCGGCCCTGCGACTGTAGCTCTTCCACGGCCTGGACCTTGCCGTCCGGGGTGACGTCCGCGATCACGTCTTCCGGGGCGATCCCCACGTGGGCGGCCACGGAACGGGCCACGGCGGCATTGTCCCCCGTGAGCAGCACCGGGCGCAGCCCGAGCCGCTGGAGTTCCGCGATCGCGGCCGGGGCCTCGTCCTTCACGGTGTCCTGCAGGTCGATGAACCCGGCCACGCGCCCGTCCACGGCCACGAGGATGGTGGTGAAACCGTCCTCGCGGGCGCGGCGCAGGGCCTCGGACTCGTCCGCGGTCAGCCGGATCCCGTTCTGGGTGAGCCAGGATTCCCGGCCCACCACGACGGCGCGCGCGTTCATGCCGTCCGGGACGTACCCCTTGACGCCGCCGCCCGGGGCGGACTCGAAGCGGGAGACCTCGTAGCGGTGGGGCGTGGCTGCGGTGATCGCCTGGGCGATCGGGTGCTCGGAGTAGCTCTCCACGGCCGCGGCCAGATCCAGCACCTGATCCCGCGACCACGAGTTCACCGGCGTCACGGTGGTCACCGCCATGTCCCCGTGGGTCACGGTCCCGGTCTTGTCCAGTACCACGGTGTCCACCGAGCGGGTGTCCTCTAGTACCTCCGCGGAGGTGATCAGGATGCCCAGCTGAGCGCCGCGCCCGGTCCCGGTCAGCATGGCCGTGGGTGTGGCCAGACCCAGGGCGCACGGGCACGCGATCACCAGGACGGAGACCGCCGCGACGAACGCCTGGTTCAGTTCCCCGGACACGAGCCACCAGATCGCGAAGGTCAGCACCGCGATACCCATGACCACGGGCACGAACACGGCAGAGATCCGGTCCGCGAGACGCGCCACGGGGGCCTTGGTGGCCTGCGCGCGCGCCACGGTTCGGCTCATGGAGGCGAGCACGGTGTCCGCACCCACGTGGGTCGCCCGCGCCAGCAGACGACCCGTGGTGTTCACGGTGGCACCCGTGAGTTCATCCCCCGGGCCCACCTCCACGGGAACGGATTCCCCGGTGAGCATGGAGGCGTCCACGGCGGACTCGCCCTCCACGACCAGGGCGTCCGTGGCGATCTTCTCGCCCGGGCGCACCGTGAAGGTGTCCCCCACGCGCAGCTCGGACACGGGCACCGTGCGTTCGGTGCCGTCCTCATCCACCACGGTGGCTTGCTGCGCGCCGAGATCCAGCAACGCCTTGAGTGCCTCACCCGAACGGGATTTGGCGCGCGCTTCGAGCCAGCGGCCCAGCAACAAGAACGTGGTGATGATGGCCGCGGACTCGAAGTACAACTGGTGGCTGGACATGTCCATGGCCATGTCTGGATGGGCATGGGCGGTCATGTCCGGCTCCACGAGCAGGTGGCCCAGCGAGAACAGGTAGGCCGCGGTCACGCCCAGGGACACCAGGGTGTCCATGGTCGTGGAAAGGTGGCGCGCGTTCACGGCGGTGGCCTTGTGGAAAGGCCAGGCCGCCCACGTGACCACGGGCAGTGTCAGCAGCGCGGCCACCCAGCCCCAGTGGGGGAACTGCGCGCCGGGGACCATGGAGATCACGAAGACCGGCACGGAGAAGACCGCGGCCACGATGAACCGCTTCTTGAGGTCGCTCATCCGCCGTTGCGCGGGGGTGGTCTCGAGCGCGGGATCCCGGTGCTCGTTCTCGGCCCGCAGGGTCTCCTCGGCGGTTCGCTCGGGGGTTGTCTCCGAGGACGCATGCCCGCGGGGGTATGCGTCGGTCGTCCCGAGTGCCGATGACGCCCCGCCCCGCGTACCCGCGTGAGCGGCGTCGTCGGCTTGTCTGGGCGTTTCGGCAGGAGCGGAGGCCCGCTGCACGCGGTCCCCACCCGTGATCTCGGCGCCGTAACCGGCGTTGCGGATGGTGTCCAGGATCTGCTCGTCGGAGACGTCCCCGGGGACCTTGACGGACGCGGACTCCAGGGCCAGGTTGACCGCGGGATCCACGCCGTCGATCTTGCGCAGCTTCCGCTCGATCCGTCCCACGCAGGACGCACACGTCATGCCCGTGATCTGCAGGTCCAGATCACGCAGCGGCCCGTGCACCTGCGGTTCGGCCGTAGCTGGTTCAGACGACGGCATACCCGGCCTCTTCCACGGCCGCGGAGATCTCGTCCGAGGTCAGTTCGCGCGAGCTCTCGATGGTCACGGGGGAGACGCCGCCGGCGTTGAGGTCCACGGCCACGGAGGCGACGCCGGGAACCTCGGCCAGTTCCTCCTTCACGGAGGCGACGCAGTGTCCGCAGGTCATGCCGGAAACGTTGACGGTGGTGTTCATGGGATTCTCCTCAATGCTCGTGATTCTCCTGCCGGGCCGTACGGCCCGAAGTCCTGGTGGCCGCGGCGTGGGCCGACGGCGCCCGCTCAGCTCTTGACGAGCCGGGCGATCGCGGCGTTGGCCTCCGCGAGTTTGGCGTCCATGTCCGAGGTGTCCCCGGAGTCGTGGGCGGCCTCCACGGCGTGCTTGACGCAGTGACCCAGGTGCTCTTCCATGAGCCCCAGGCTCACGGATTTCAGGGCGGACTGGATGGCGGAGATCTGGGTGAGGACGTCGATGCAGTAGGTGTCCTCGTCGATCATCCGCTGCACACCGCGCACCTGACCCTCGATGCGCTTGAGGCGGCGGGCATAAGCCGCCTTGTCCTGGGTGTACCCGCGGGTGGGGGTCTCGGGGCTGCTCATGGGTACAAATTATACCCTATGGGGGTATTGTCGCAATGTGGTGGTGGACACGTGCGGGTGCAGGACGGTGCGCATCGAGGTGCGCAGCAGGTCGGTCATCTCGGTTGTGCTGGTC
>NZ_JABFAW010000004.1:114225-162424 GCF_017168375.1 Kocuria sp. KRD140 | reverse complement strand
GTGTGGCGCCACCGGGTGGCAGTGGGGAGGCACTGACCGCATGGTGCTGCCGGGCCCGTGCGCGTCCACGTGCTGTGGCTGAGGAAACCGCTCAGCGAGAGCCCGCGCCCGGTGCCTGCGGCAGGAGCTGGTTGTCGAAGCGCACGCCCCGCGGGTCCGGGGGCAGCAGCACCAGGATGAGCAGTGCCGGAGCGCCCAGGAAGGGGACCAGGATCAGGAGGTACCAGAGCCCGGAGAGATTGGCGTCGTGCAGTCGTCGGACGGGCAGTGCGATGGCGAAGATGAACAGGAGGACGGAGACGAGCAGCGTGACCAGGGCGAGTAGCATCAGCGCGACGCTGGCTCCACCGTCCACGTCCGGCCAGTCCAGGTACCCCCGGTCCTGCGCGAAGTTGCAGGCCACCGAGAAGAGGAACGAATACAAGGCGATCCACCAGTATTCGGATCGCGACGCACGCCCGGAGAACGTGGTCCCCTTGCGCAGGAAGTTACCAATGGCGCGCAGGGGGCCGACGGACTCACCGGGCTGCGTTGAGCGGGGGAGCGGCTGGGCCGGGCACGTCATGGGGTTCTTCCTGTCGGGAACGCGGACAACGAACAAACCACGTTAGTGGCGGAACGTCACCGAACCCAGTGGCCATCCGGCCAGACTTCCCCTGAGGGCAGGGGCCCGTTCCTCGACACGGGCGCCCATGCTCCGGCGTGAGCCGCCAGGGCGTTTGTGGGATTCTGGGCCCATGGCTTCCAAGATCGAGGACTACGCCCTGCTCTCCAACATGCGCAGTGGGCCGTTGGTCTCCCGTCATGGCTCGGTGGACTGGTGGTGCGTCCCGAGCTTCGATTCGCCCGCGCTGTTCGCGGCGCTGCTGGGCACCCCAGACCACGGCCGCTGGTTGCTGGCGCCGTACTGCGCCGTGGACGACGACGCCGCGGTGGACCTCTCCCTGCCCGGCGTCACCGCGGTGGAGCGGTTCTACGCGGAGAACACGTTCGTGCTGCACACCGTGTGGACCACGGACACCGGCGTGGTGCGGGTCACCGATTTCATGCCCCTGAACTCCCGCACGGAACTGATCCGCCGGGTGGAGGGCCTCACGGGCGAGGTCGAGATGTTCCAGGACCTGCGGCTGCGCTTCAACTACGGCTCGTCGGTCCCGTGGCTGAGCCGCTTCGACGTGCTCGAGGAGGAATCGGAGGAGGGCGCGGTCGCGGAGTCCGTGCTCGTGGGCATGGCCGGCCCCGATTCCGTGGTGTTCCACGGTGACCCGCTGCCGGAGGCGGACCCGGACCGCCGCAAGCGGCGCCATGCGGGCTCCTTCACGGTGGCCGCGGGCCAGACCAGGGACTTCACGCTCACGTGGTTCCCGTCCCACGGCGTCCCGCCGGAAGCGGTGGACGTCAACGAGACCCTCACGGCCACGCTGAACCTGTGGCAGGAGTGGACGGATCTGTACGAACCGTACGATCCGCTCACGGACCCCACAGCGGACCCGGAGCTCCCGGAGGACGGGGACGACGGCGCGTGGGCGGCGTCGTCGGCGGAAAGAAGAGACGCGGGCGAGCCCGCGTCCGGCCGGGACGTGGGGCGTCACGGGGACCGCCCGGCGGACGCCGACGCCCAGGAGACGGTGCACTTCACGAGCACCCAGGACGCCCCCGAGGACATCATCCGCCGCAGCCTGCTCGTGGTGCGCGGGCTCATGCACCAGGCCACGGGCGGACTGATCGCCGCGGACACCACGTCCGTGCCGGAGGTGCTGGGCGGGGAACGCAACTGGGACCACCGCCACGCGTGGCCCCGGGACGCGGCCTCCGCGCTGGAGATCATGCTGGACCACGGCCACGACCGGGAGGCCGCGCAACTGCGCAACTGGCTGCTGCGCGCCGTGGCCGGGGACGTGGACAACCCCTCCAACATCTACACGCTGGACGGCTCCGGGCAGATCCGCGAACGCCTCGTGGACCTGCCGGGTTACGAGCGATCGCGCCCGGTGCGCGAGGGCAACGCATCCGGCAACCACTACCAGGCGGACGTGGCCGGTCACGTGCTGCGGGTGTTCGAGATGCTGCGTCGGCGCGGCGTGCAGGAGGACCACCTGTCCTGGCCGTTGCAGCAGGCGTTGCTGCGCGCCGTCGTGGCCAACTACGAGGAGAAGGACCAGGGCGTCTGGGAGATGCGCGGCGAACCCCAGTACTACACGCACTCGCGCGTGATGATGTGGGCCGCGCTGCAGGCCGGCGTGGACGCCGTGCGGATCCACGGGCTGCCCGGGGACGTGGAGACGTGGGAGGAACACCGGGACCAGCTCGCGCACGAGATCTGGACCAACGGTTACGACCCCCAGGTGGGTTCGTTCGTGCAGTACTACGGCTCCACGGACGTGGACGCCTCCCTGTTGCAGCTGCCCACGGTGGGTTTCGTGGCCTACGACGACGAACGCATGCTCGGCACCGTGGCGCGCATCCGCAAGGAGCTCACGGACCGATCGGGGCTGCTGCACCGCTACCGCAACCTCCCGCAGCTCACCGACCTGGACGACGCCGAGGCGTTCGCGTCCTCGATCGGTCAGGACGGTTTCGCGGGGCAGTCGGTGCCGTCCGTGTCCGCGACCCTGCAACTGGCCGAACAGTTGGCGTTGTGCGGACACACGGGGGACGCCACGCGGCTCACGGACCTCGTGCTCGGCACGGCCAACGAGTTGGGTCTGCTGCCGTCCACGTATTCGCCGTCCCAGCGCCGGGCCACCGGCAACTTCCCGCAGGTGGAGGCCCACCTGAACCTCATCCGGGTGCTGGACATCCTGCAGGCGGAGCTCGATCGGTCGTAGGTCGGCGATTCTTAGCCGTGGCGGGGATCACGATAGCGTGTGAGAACCAGCCACGCCGGGCCCGGTGAGACTCGGCTGGTGGCCGAGGGAGTGCCTCGGCATCCTTCCCGGGCCGAGACTTTGGAGGCGCTGCAATGGCACGCACCGTCAATACCGGAACCGATCCTCATGCCCTCGCCGATCCCGCCGTGGACCTCGTGCGCACGTGGCTGCTCAGGGCTCAGGAGAACCAGCGCAAGAACACCCAGAAGAACCCCGCGGAGGACCGTCTGGCCGCCGTGCTCCAGGACCCCAACGGACTGGAGTTCACGGTGGGCTTCGTGGACCGCGTGATCCGCACGGAGGACACGAAGGCCGCGGCCAAGGCCCTGCAGGACATCGCGAAATTGACCCCGCAGTCCATGCCGGCCGCGGACCGCGCACAGATCCAGGCGGGGACAGTGCTGTCCGGGGTGCTGCCCTCCGTGGTGGTCCCCGCGGCGCGCACCCGTCTGCGCCAGATGGTCGGCCACATGGTCGTGGACGCCCGCCCCGGCCCGTTCGGGAAGTCCGTCAAGGCCTTACGCTTGCACGGGCACCGGCTGAACATCAACCTCCTGGGCGAGGAGGTGCTCGGCGAGGACGAGGCCAAGAAGCACCTCGCGGACGCCGAGGGCCTGCTGCGCCGCGAGGACGTGGACTACGTCTCCCTCAAGGTCTCCTCCGTGGTGCCGCAGCTGTCCCACTGGGGCTTCGAGCGCACCGCGGAGCGCGTCGTCGAGCGCCTGCTGCCGCTGTATGAAACGGCCGCCACCAAGGGCACCGGCAAGATGTTCATCAACCTGGACATGGAGGTCTACTCGGACCTCGAACTGACCATCGAGGTGTTCCAGCGGCTGCTGAACAAGCCCCAGCTGGAGAACCTCGAGGCCGGCATCGTCATCCAGGCCTATCTCCCGGACGCCCTCGGCGCCGTGGAGCGGCTCTCCGAGTGGTCCGGACAGCGCGTCGCGGACGGCGGCGCACAGATCAAGGTGCGCCTGGTCAAGGGCGCGAACCTCGCCATGGAGAACGTGGACGCCGAGATGCACGGCTGGCCCCTGGCCACGCTGGAGTCCAAACAGGCCACGGACACCAACTACAAGCGGGTGCTGTCCTGGCTGTTCCACCCCGAGCGCATGAAGGGCATGCGCCTGGGCGTGGCCGGGCACAACCTGTTCGACATCGCCTTCGCGCACCTGCTCGCGGCGGAGCGCGGTGTCACCGGCCGCATCGAGTTCGAGATGCTCCAGGGCATGGCCACCAACCAGAGCGACGCCGTCTCCGAGGACGTGGGCCAGCTGCTGCTGTACGTGCCGGCCGTGAAGCCCGCGGAGTTCGACGTCGCCGTGTCCTACCTGGTGCGGCGGCTTGAGGAGAACTCCGCGAACGAGAACTTCATGTCCGGGATCTTCGACCTGGGTCCGGACAACTGGGTCTTCCAGCGCGAGGAGGCCCGGTTCCGGGCGGCGCTCGCTGACCTCGAGGACGATCCCCAGGCGCTCGATCCGCGGCGCGTGCAGGACCGCCGCGCGGAAACCGCGGGGGAGACCCCCACGATCCCCCTGGACGAGCCGTTCCGCAACGAACCGGACACGGACGTCTCCGTCCCCGCCAACCAGAAGTGGGCGGAGGAGATCGCCGAACGCATCGGGGACCCACAGTGGTACGAATCGCTGGCGGTCCCCGAGCTGCTGCGGGACGTCGAGGAGAACTCGGGGGATGCGGTCGAGGCCGTGAACGACGTCGTCGCCACCGCCAAGGCCGCGGGGCAGCGGTGGGCCGCCACGCCCGCTCGCGAGCGCGCCGAGATCCTCAACCGCGCCGGGGACATCCTGGCCGCGCGCCGCGGTCACCTCATGGCCGTGGCCGGCGCGGAGACGGGCAAGGTGTTGGGGCAGAGCGATCCGGAGGTCTCCGAGGCGGTGGACTTCTGCCGCTACTACGCACGGCGCGCGCTCGAGCTGGCCGCCGTGGACGGCGGGGACTTCGTGCCGCACGCCGTGACCGTGGTGACCCCGCCGTGGAACTTCCCGCTGGCTATCCCCACGGGCACTACGGTGGCGCCCCTGGCCACGGGCTCGGCCGTGATCCACAAGCCCTCGCCCGAATCGCGGCGCTGCTCCACCGCCATGTGTGAAGCACTGTGGGAGGCCGGTGTGCCCCGGGACGTGCTACAGCTCGTGGCCCCCGTGGAGGGGGAGGCCGGTCAGCAGCTGATCTCCCACCCGGACGTGGAGCGCGTGGTGCTCACGGGCGCGTACGAGACGGCGCAGTTGTTCGCGTCGTGGGATCCCGCGCGGCCCCTCACGGCCGAGACCTCCGGGAAGAACGCGCTCGTGATCACGCCCAGCGCGGACCGTGACCAGGCGGTGTGGGACCTGGTGTCCAGCGCGTTCGGTCACGCGGGGCAGAAGTGCTCCGCGGCATCGCTCGGGATCCTCGTGGGGTCCGTGGCCACGTCCGAGCGGTTCCGCCGTCAGCTCGTGGACGCGGCGTCCTCCATGGTCGTGGACTGGCCCGTGAACCTTCAGGCGAGCGTGGGCCCCACCGTGGAACAGCCCGGCGACAAGCTACTGCGGGCGCTGACCCAGCTGGAACCCGGCGAGGAATGGCTGATCGAGCCCAAGCAGTTGGACGACACCGGGCGGTTGTGGCGTCCCGGGATCCGCACCGGTGTGAAGCCGGGGTCCTTCTTCCACCTCACCGAGTGCTTCGGCCCCGTCCTGGGGCTCATGTCCGCGGACAGCCTCGAGGAGGCCGTGGAGCTGCAGAACGCCACGGACTACGGGCTCACCGCGGGCATCCACTCGCTGGACGCGGACGAGATCCTGCGCTGGGTGGACACCGTCCAGGCGGGCAACCTCTACGTCAATCGCGGGATCACGGGTGCGATCGTGCAGCGCCAGCCGTTCGGCGGCTGGAAGCGCTCCTCCGTGGGTCTCGGCGCGAAGGCCGGTGGCCCCAACTACCTGGCGTCGCTGGGCCGCTGGAAGCGCGCCGGGTTCTCGTCCTCCAGCACGGACCGCGGTGCGGCCGGTGCGTGGGTTCTGGACCCGCGTGTGCACCGCGCACTGGACGCCGTGACCCCGCTGATCTCGGACGAGGACCTCGTGTGGTTGCGCCGCGCCGCGCAGTCCGACCAGTCCGAGTGGCAGCGCGAGTTCGGCCAGGTCAAGGACCCCACGGCCCTGCTCAGCGAGGCCAACCTGTTCCGCTACCGCCCCCGCACCGTGGTGGTGCGCGCCCAGGAAGGGGCGTCCCTCATGGACGTCCTGCGGGTGGGCCTCGCGGCCGTGCGCTCGGGTTCGCAGGTGGTCCTCAGCGCCGCGGACTCGCTGCCCGCAGCCGTGAACGGGCTGTTCGCCACGGTGCTGAACCCGGCGTCCGACGCCGAGTTCGCGCACGCCCTGGGCACCGGTTCCCTGGGCCCGCTGGGTCAGCTCTCGGACCTGCGCGCCCTGGACGACGACGCCCTCGACGTCCGCCACGGCGCCCGCGTCCGCGTGATCTCCCCGTGGGACGGCTCCGAGGAGGACCTCAAGGACCTCTACGCAGTGCGCGCCGAGCACCCGGACATCGCCCTGATCACCGAGGACGTGGTGGGCGCCGGGCGCGTGGAGATGATGTACATGCTGGCCGAGCAGGCCGTGTCCATCACCATGCACCGCTTCGGCAACCACAGCCAGTCCATGCAGCGGGTGGTGGACGAGCTGGTGCGGTGACCCGGTGGCGTCGCCCCTGACGCCTGACCGACCACGAGTCGCGCTCCCGATTCACGGTGGCACGGCTCGTGCCGTGAGGGGCGGTTCCGGTGCGCCGCTCCCCGGCCCACGGTGCGGCTCCTGGCCCCGGGGCATTTCGCGCCTCAGATTCACCGCCCCCTGGTGTTCTCCGTCTGCTGCCGCCACGTCAGCCCACCGGTCACCATCACGAGCACCGCCACCAGCAGGAGGGCCCACCCGATGAGACCGCGCCAGGCGACGTCGGTGAACGTGAGGAGAGTCGCCGCCAGCACGGCCAGGAGGGCGCCGGGGAAGTAGAGCCGGGTCCGTCGTGAGGCCTGGGCAGTCATGTCTCCACGGTACCGAGGGCCAGGGCACGGGAGCATTGGCCGAACGGGTTGGCGCTTGCCGGAGGACCGGGTCACTCGCTCGTGAGCGCCTTCACGAACACGTCCTGGATATCCTCCGGGGTGCGGGCGATGTGGGAGGAGCCGCCCGTTGTCTCCGCGATCTGCTGCAGCACCTTCGCGTCCGCGTCCTTCGAGATGCCCACGGTGATGATGCGCACGGGGTTGTCCGGGTCCTGCTCGTCCTTGAGCATGGTGAGCAGGTTGTCGAGGGAGATGGAGCCGGGGTCGTGGTTCATGCCGTCGGTCAGGACGATCACCGTGCGCAGATGCCCGGGGGCGTCTTCGTGGAGCACCTCGCGGTAGGCGGCCAGGGTGGTGTCGTACAGGCCGGTGTAGCCGTCCGGGGCGTAGGTCAGGGACTCCACGTCCCGGGAGAGCTGGTCCCGCTGGGTGCCGCCGTCCACCGACGCGGAGAGCTCGCGCACCGGGGTGAGGGAGCGGTAGTCCTTGTCCCCGTCCAGGTGCCGCTGGAAGGTCCACAGGCCGAGGGCGTCGTGCTCGGGGAACAGCCCCACGGCGGTCGCGGCGGCGGCCTTCGTCAGATCCATGCGGGTGGAGCCGTCCTGGTCCACCTTCTCGCCCATGGACCCGGAGGCGTCGATCGCCACGAGTGCGTGGAACGGTTCCGCCAGGTGCTGCCACTGGGCGAGCGCCTGCTGCAGGGCGGCGTCGTCCGCGGTGGGGGCGTCGTCGCCGGGGGTGCTCGCCACGAGCTCCGTGTCCGCGTTACGGGAGTGGTAGGCGTCCCACTCCGCGCGAGAAACCACGGTCGCGCTGCGCGGCGGGGCGCCGGAGGCCGCGCCCGCGGCCAGGGCGGGGCTCAGTGGGCTCGGGCTGGCGGTGGTCGCCGCGGTGGAGTGCTTGACGAGCTGCTCGAGCCGCTCGTCGGCACTGCGCACGGGCGCGGCGTCGCCCTCCGTGCGCGCACGGAATTTCAGGGCCTCGTCCGTGGCGGCCTTATCCGCGCGCCCGTTCTCGGCCTCGCCCAGCGCACGGGAGACCAGCTCGCGCGTGCCGGCGTCCTCCTGGGGGCGCCCCAGCTCCACGTTGCTGTCCTGCAGCACGGCGGACCAGGTGGTCGCGCTGGTCTTGGCGCGGGCAACGACGACGGGCTCCCCACCCGCCGTACTCGCGTCACCGGACGCGGCGCTCGAGGCGGCGTCCGAGGGGTTCTCGCTCGCGGCGTCGTCCCCGCGCGGGATCAGGAAGACGGCGGCGAGCAGCAGCAGGACGGCCACCAGGCCCAGGGCCAGCCAGGTCAGCAGCGTGCCGCTCGGCCCGCGGCGTTCGGCGCGGTGCGCTCCGCGGTGCCGGTGCGTTCCAGGATCGGTCATCTCGGTGTTCCCCCGTCTCGTGCGTCACGGCCCCTGCGGGCGGTGGTGCATGGCCAGCCCGCTGCCCGCAGTGATGCGGCCGCGGTGCGTCCCCACGCCGTGGTGAGGTGGCACACACGACGTCTTCCCCGGGGACAACATTACGAGGTTTCGACGACGCCGCGGCGGCATGACGCCGTTTGGCGCCGCCGCTGGGGCCGGGCCATCCCCCTGCCCGTGCAGACCACCCGGCCCGACCGCCGGGTCAGCCCAGCACGGCCCGCAGGTACGGTGCAGTGGCGCTGTCCGGGTGCGCCGCGACGTCGGCGGGAGTGCCCGCGACAACCACCCGCCCGCCGTCCGAGCCGGCACCCGGGCCCATGTCGATCACGTGATCGGCCTGGGCAACCATGCGCATGTCCAGCTCGGCCATGACCACCGTGTTGCCCGCGTCTGCCAGCCCCTGCAGGTGGTTCATGAGCCGGTCGCTGTCCGCGGGGTGCAGTCCGGCGGTGGGCTCGTCCAGCACGTAGAGCGTGTCCCCGCGCGAGGCCCGCTGCAGCTCGGAGGCGAGCTTGACCCGCTGCGCCTCCCCGCCGGAGAGCTCGGTGGCGGGCTGGCCCAGCCGCAGGTAGCCGAGTCCCACGTCCCGCAGCACGCCCAGGGTGTGGTGGACGGCGTCCTCGCCCTCGAAGAACGTGTGCGCCTCGTCCACGCTCATGGCCAGCACATCCGCCACGGAGCGCTCCCGCCACAGCACCTCCAGGGTCTCGGCCTTGTAGCGGGTGCCGTGGCAGTCCGGGCAGGGTGCGTAGATGCTCGGCAGGAACAGCAGCTCCACCATCACGCTGCCCTCGCCCTCGCACGTGGGGCAGCGCCCGCTGGCCACGTTGAACGAGAACCGCCCGGCCTTGTAACCGCGCCGTTTCGCCTCGTCCGTGGCGGCGTAGAGCTTGCGGACGGCGTCGAACAGCCCGGTATAGGTGGCCACGTTGGAGCGCGGGGTGCGCCCGATGGGCTTCTGGTCGATCACGACGACGCGCCGCACGCTCCCCGGCAGGGAGACGACGTGCCCGCGCACCTCGTCCGCGGCGTCGTCGGCGGTCAGCAGGTCCGACTCCGGGTCCCCGGTGATCTCCGTGTCCTCCTGGCCGCCGTGGCCCAGCCGCTCGCGCACCAGCACCGGCAGCGCCTGACTGACCAGGCTGGACTTGCCCGAGCCGGAGATGCCGGTGACGGCGGTGAGGCACCCAGCGGGGAGGCTCACGCCCAGGCCGCGCAGGTTGTTGCGCGTGACGCCTTCGAGCTGCAGCCACCCCTGCGGCGTGCGGGGCTCGCGCGCCTCTGCCGACGGCGCATGCTCGGCGAAGAGGTAGCGGCGTGTCGCGGACTCGGGAACTTCCGCGAGACCGCTCGGCTTACCGCTGTAGAGCACCCGCCCGCCGCGCTCGCCGGCGTCCGGGCCGATGTCCACGAGCCAGTCCGCCTCGTGGATCACGGTCAGGGAGTGCTCCACCACGAACAGGCTGTTGCCGCGGTCCTTGAGTCCGTGCAGGATCCCAATGAGCGCGTCCAGGTCCCGGGGGTGCAGACCTGCGGAGGGCTCGTCGAGCACGTAGACCACCCCGAAGAGCTGGGACGAGAGCTGGGTGGCCAGCCGCAGCCGCTGCCGCTCACCCCCGGAGAGCGTGGGCGTGGTGCGGTCCAGGGAGAGGTAGCCCAGGCCCAGGTCGATCATGGGCCGCAGCCGCGCCACGAGGTCCGCGGCGAGGCGCTGCGCGGCGGCCCGCTTCTCCACGGAGAGGTTCGGGGTGCGCCGGACGTCCGGGGCGGCGTCGTGCGAGGCACCGCCCTCCGCGACCCGCGAGGCGGTGGAGGCGGCGCGGGCCTCGGCGTCGAGCACGCGGTCCTCCAGGTGCTGGGCCTCACCCGGGGTCCAGTCCTCCGCAGTCACCGAGCGCGCGATCTCCGCCACGCGTGCGAGCGGCAGGTGCGAGAACTCCGCGATGTCCAAGCCCTCGAACGTCACGGACAGGGACTCGTGCTTGATCTTCTTGCCGTGGCACTCCGGACACAGTTCGCTCGTGAGGTACTGGGCCGCGCGCTTCTTGGTGCTCGGGCTCTTCGCGTTGGCGAAGGTGTCCAGCACGTAGCGCCGCGCCCCGATGAACGTGCCCTGGTACGTGGCCTCCACACCCTCCTCCTGGGCCTTGCGCGTCTGGTTCGGGGTGAGCCCGCGGTACACGCCCACCGTGGGGCGGTCCTCGGTGTAGAGAATCCAGTCCCGGTCCTTCTTCGGCAGGTCCTTCCAAGGGGTGTCCACGTCGTAGCCCAGGGAGACCAGGATGTCCCGCTGGTTCTGCCCCGCCCACGCCACGGGCCAGGAGGCGACGGCGCGCTCACGGATGGTCAGCGACGGGTCCGGGACCATGGTGTCCTCGGTGACCTCGTAGACCCGCCCGATCCCGTGGCACGTGGGGCACGCGCCCTGCACAGTGTTCGCGGAGAAGTCCTCCGCGTAGAGCATGGCCTGTTCCGGCGGGTACCAACCGGCGCGAGAGTACAGCATCCGGACCAGGCTCGACAGCGTGGTCACGGTGGCCACGTCCGAGCGCGCTCCGCCCCCGCCGCGCTGCTGCTGGAGGGCGACGGCGGGCGGCAGCCCCTCAATCACGTCCACGTCCGGGACACCCGCCTGGTCGATCAGCCGGCGCGCGTACGGCGCCACGGACTCCAGGTAGCGTCGCTGCGACTCCGCGAACAGCGTGCCGAACGCGAGGGACGACTTCCCCGAGCCGGACACCCCCGTGAACACCACGATGGAGTCCCGGGGCAGGTCCAGGGAGACGTCCCGGAGGTTGTTCTGGCGCGCGCCGCGCACCACCACGCCGTGCTGCCAGAATGCGGTGCCGTTCTGTTCAGTAGTCACCTGGTCCACGCTACCCGGGGGTTCCGTCAGGCGGAGCGGGCCTGCCCTTCGGCGGTGTCCGGCATGGGGGACAACCAGCCATACAGCGTCCTCAACACCGTCGACATCCCCGCGGGCGCCGCATGACCGCCCATCACCACGGGGCGCGGTCGAGTGCTGCTCGAATACACCGCAGAGCGGCCCGGACCGCGGCCGCGCTCGCCCCGATTGAGCACCATGGGAAGGACGTGGACTTCGAGCGCACGGGTATTCTCAACCCGGCCGGGGAGCCTCACCGGGTGCAGTGGCTGAACGAGCCCCATGCCGAGGACGGTTCCAGCGTCTTCCTGGATGAGCGCGTGGTGCGTGGGCAGGTCCGCTCCCCACGTACCCCGCCGGGCGGTGGAGGAAGCGGAGGTGTGCCATGGTCCACCCCGCCACACTGGCCCGGGTGGTCACGGAGCTGGGTGGCGGGATCCACGAATACAGCCGCGTGACCGAGCTGGACACCTCGGGTGACGGCGTGGTGGCCCGCACTGACGCCGGGCTCGTGGGGGCGCCTCGTGCCGTGCTGGCCACCAACGTGTTCCCGTCCCTGCTCGAGCGCGACAGGCTCAAGACCGTCCCGGTCTCCGACTACGCGCTGATGACCGAGCCGCTCACCGACGGGCAGCTGGACTCGATCGGGTGGCGCAACAGGCAGGGCCTGGCGGATCTGGCCAACCTACCGGCCCGGCGGGGGTCGGCGGTCCTGAAGCGGTCAGAACAGGAGCACCAGCACCACGATGACCGCCACGATCACTGCGAACACGATGGCCCAGTTGCGGGCCACGTGGCGGTCCTCGGCCCGGGTCTGCTCGCTGTCCGGGTCCCGGTCCGCGTACCGGTCGCTGCCCACGCCGTAATACAGCTCGTTGGTGGACGGTTCGCGCGGGGGCACCGGCGGTCCGTGGCGGTCGGGCGAGCCCGAGGGACCGGCCGGGTGGGCGGCGTCGTTCCCGTCCTGGGACTCGCCGCCGGTGGGACGTCCCGAGAGGCTGCCCGGCTCCCAGGTCTGCCGCGGTGCGTTGGCGCCGGGGCCCGCGATCGAGTCGCGCACGGGCACACCCTCGCCCGGGTAGCGATGTCCGGGCCGGGAGGGCTCGTCCAGCTCGTCCTCACCCAGCATCTCGGAGGCCGGGATGCCGGTGGTCGTGACCGCGGGGCCCTGCGAGCCGACGGGACCCTGCGGCGTCGGCATCGAACCGGGCGCGGACGACGCCGCCGCTCCGCCGTCCCGGGGGTTGTCCGCCGCCGCGCGCAGCACTTCCGAGAAACGGGCCAGTGGCTCCCGCTGCGCGGGTGCCGCGTCGTGGGCGACCTGGTCCGCGCGATCCGCGACGGAACGCAGCACTGCAGTGTCGGACAGCCCGAGATCCCGGGCCGCCATGGCGAGTTCGAGGGGCGGGTGAGAAGGGTCCGCGGTGGTGGCCCACTCCAGCAGGCCGGTGCGGACGGGGGAGGACAGGGATTCCCGCAGGGCGGGCTGGAGCGCCGGGACGTCCGCGAGCGCGAGCAGTTCGGACGGCGGGGTGCTGCCGTAGCCCTGGGCGGCCTGGTCCAGCGGGCCGCGGTGGCCGAAGAGGGCGGCGAGCATGGCGGCCGCCGCGTACCGGTCCTCCACGGTGCGCACGTCTGAAACGCGGCGCATCAGTTCCGCCTGGGCAGGGGAACCCGCCTGGCGGACCGTGTCCAGCAGTGCAGGGTCCGCGCGCACCAGCCGCGCCGGTTCCTGCAGGGCCCGGGCGAGCTCCGGATCCAGTGAGTCACTCATGACGTCCGCCTTTCTCAGTCGTGGGGAAAGCCTACGGGAGGTCGAGGGCGCGGTGCGGGGCTAGGGTGATCGACTGTGACCCGCACCCCATCCGCGCCGACGCGCAAGGCCCCCGGAATCCTGCTGGCGGTGCTCATGGCCGCGATGGCCGCCGGGCCGGTGTTCAACTACGGGGTGGGTGCGCTGAGCGCCACCATCGTGGAGAGCTACGGGATCACCGAGGGGCAGTATGGGTTCATCATCACGGCGGTGTTCGTGGTAGCGGGTCTCGCGGCACCGCTGCTGGGAGTGCTCGCGGACCGCATTGACACCCGCGTGCAGCTCACCCTGATCTTCGGGGGTGTGCTGGTGGCGTTCCTGCTCAGCGCCACGTGGCAGTCCTACGCCATGCTGCTGGTCGCGGCCCTGATTGCGGGTCTCGCGCAGTCCTTTTCCAACCCGGTGACCAACCGCATCGTCGCGCAGCGCGTGCCGCTGGCCCAGCGCTCCGCGTGGATGGGGTGGAAGCAGTCCGGGGTGCAGGTGGGTCTGCTGGTCGCGGGCCTCACGTTCCCGGTGGCGGGCGCGGCGTTCGGGTGGCGAGGTGCCGCACTGTTCGGCGCGCTGCTGTGCGTTCCCCTGCTCATCACGGGGTGGACCGTGGTCACCCGGCTACAGCGCCGCGCCCGAGAGAACACCCCGACGACGCCGCCCGCTCCCTCTCCCGTCGCGCCCTCCGCCGCGGCGTCGTCAGGGGCGCTGCCGCCCGCGGTGTGGCTGCTGACGCTGACGTCCTTCCTCAACGCGGTGGGCACGCAGGGCGTGAACGTGTACGCGTCCCTGTTCGCGGTGCGGGCCATGGGGTACACCGTCACGGTGGCCGGGTTGCTGCTGGGCATGATGGGGGTGATCGGGATCGGAAGCCGGATCGGGTGGGGCCGGGTGACCGGCAGGCTCGGCAGACCCGCACCGCTGATCCAGGTCATGAGCCTGGGCGGGATCGTGGGGCTCGGGCTGCTCGTGCTCGCGGAGACGACGCAGCAGCACTGGCTCATGTGGCTGGGCGTCGCCTTCCACGCCGCGCTGCCGCTGGCCGCGAACGTGGTGATCAACTCGGGAATCGTCGCCGCCGTGTCCGGGGAACGGATCGGTGTGGCGTCCGGACTGGTGGCCACCGGGATGTACCTGGGCTTCGCGCTGGGGCCCGTGGTGGTGGGCCAGCTCGTGGACCTCACGGGGGCGTTCACCGCCGGATGGGCCGCCATCGCCGGGGCATACGTGCTGTGCCTTGTGGCGGCGCTGGTGCTCGGGCGGGTGCAGGCACGCAGAGCCTGAGATGTGAACGGGGCCCGGGGCGCGCAGCGCTCGCTTGGGCCTGGTCCCCCCGGCCCGTTGCTTGTGGGAAACCGCACGGGGAGGCTGCCCTGCCGCGTGCCCCGGCCCCCGCACATGTGGTGCGATGGACCCATGAGCACACCTCGCACGGACCTCTCGCAGACCCTCCGCAGCCTGGATGGCAGCAGTTACAGCGCGTACAAGCAGCTCAAGGGTTTGTGGCGGCTCGGGGAGGTGGAGCTCGTCATGGACCGCGTGCAGTCGGACCCGTACGCCCCGCCGTCCCTCGCGCGCGTGCGGCTGCCCCTGCGCAGCACGGGGATCCCGAGTGGGCTGATCGCCTCGAAGGACCGACGCGTGGCGGCCGGGGACTTCCTCACCCGGCAGTTCTCCCGTGCCGCCCGTGAGCTGGGCCCGCGCGGTGGCAAGGACTCGGGCGGGATCTCCATCCAGAGCACTGGCCAGGAGATCCTCGAGCGCTCGTCCGTCGTGGTGCCGGACCCCGCGGCCACGGATGCGCACGTGGAGGTGCGCTGCGAGATCGCCCTGCCCGCCGCGGGCCGCCGCATCAAGGGCCATGCCGCGCACCGGCTGCTCACGGAGGTGCTGCCGGGCGTAGTCGAGCGCGCGCTGCGGTACGAGAACCTGGACGCCCGCGCCCTGCAGGCCCACGTGACCTCCCACCTGGACGCCCAGCACCTGCGGGAGCAGCTGCCGCAGCGTGGACTCGTGGCGTTCGTCGCGGACAGCGCCGTGCTGCCGCGCGCCTCCGGGCACCGGGACGAACCGCTGGCCCGGGGCGCCGTCCCGTTCGAGACGCCTCCGGAGCTGCGCGTGGAGCTCGAGCTCGAAGACGGGTCGACCGTGAGCGGCATGGGGATCCCCGAGGGCGTCACGGTGGTCGTGGGTGGCGGCTACCACGGCAAGTCCACGCTGCTGCAGGCCCTGGAGCGCGGGGTCTACAGCCACGTTCCCGGTGACGGCCGCGAACGCGTGGTCACCCTGCCGAGCGCCATGTCCGTGCGCGCGGAGGACGGCCGGGCCGTGAGCCACACGGACGTCTCGCCGTTCATCAACAACCTGCCCACCGGCGCGGACACCCGCGACT
Source organism: Kocuria sp. KRD140 (assembly GCF_017168375.1). Taxonomy (NCBI): domain Bacteria; kingdom Bacillati; phylum Actinomycetota; class Actinomycetes; order Micrococcales; family Micrococcaceae; genus Kocuria; species Kocuria sp. KRD140. Next base: position 146,987 of record NZ_JABFAW010000004.1, on the reverse strand, counting down.
TCAGCACGTCCAACGCCTCCGGCTCCACGTCCCAGGCGGCGGCCACGGTGGAGGCCGTCGAGGCGCAGGCGGCGGTGCTCCTGCTGGACGAGGACACGTGCGCCACCAACCTCATGGTCCGGGACGAACGCATGCGCGCCATGGTTCCGGGCGAACGCGAGCCCATCACCCCGTTCGTGGACCGCGTGGGCGCCCTCTACACGGAACGTGGGGTGTCTTCGATCCTGGTCACGGGTGGCTCCGGGGCGTTCCTGGACGTCGCGGACCTGGTGATGGCCATGGACGCCTACCGCGCCGTGGATGTCACCGACCGCGCCCGGCAGGTGGTGCGGGACTTCCCACGCCCCGAGGACATGCGTCCTGCGGCGTCCTTCGGGGAGATCCGCCCGCACGTTCCTGGCGGCGCCCCGGAAGCGCCCGGCACGGTCCCGGCCGAACGCGGTGCCACCCCGTCCGGACCCGGTGCCGCGGGGCACGACGCCTCCCGGTCCGGTCCGCGCCATGGCGCCGCCCAGCGGGGCGGCAGGGACAAACCCGCTCGCGCTCGCGGTCTCGACACCATCCAGTGGGGCCGCGAGGACGTGGACCTCTCCGCTCTGAGCCAGCTCGTGGACCCTTCGCAGACGGAAGCGATTGCGCGGCTTCTGGAGGAGGTCGAGCGCACGGCCGACGGCCGCACTCCTCTGACCGAGCTGGTGGACGCGGCCCTGGAGCGGGTGGTGCGGGACGGACTGGACGCCCTGGCCCACCACAGGGGCCACCCGGGACATCTGGCGCTGCCCCGTGCACAGGACGTGGTGGCGGCCTACCACCGGGTGCGCCGATGAGGGGCAGCGCGTGATCCCGGCAGCGGTGTGCGTCCCCTCGTACGGCTGCTCCCTCGGGGCAGAGGAGGGGCAGAAATCCGCGGCGGTGGAGCACCGGCGGTGCACAGGCCGAGACTCGCGGAGGAGAAGAGGAGGAGAGACGCGCAGGTGGGGAGCGACGTCCTCCGGGGTTAGTTATCCACCGCGCGGCGAATGTCCTCCAGCGAAGTCAGCTCGCCCGCGTTGATGCGTTCGCGCACCGACTCGTACTGCTCCTGGGAGGACGCGAACGGGATCTCCTGCCCCTGGGCATCCAGCAGGCGGCCGTCCACGAACTGGTCGCCGTCCTGCAGTGCGCCGGCCTCGCGCGGGGAGAGCACCCGCAGCCCCACGGTGTTCATGCCCATGGCCTCGGTGGTGCGCCGGCTGCGGCCCATCTCGTTGAAGAAGAAGTTCATGACCAGCGCGGCCACGGCGGCGGACGAGATACCGGAAGAGAAGATGATGCCCACCCAGTCGGGGAACGCGTCGTAGAAGGTGGGGACCACGATCGGGACCATGCCGAAGGACAGGGAGACGGCCACGATGATCAGGTTCATGCCGCCGCGGTAGTCCACGCGGGCCAGCGTGCGGATGCCCGAGGACATCACGGTGCCGAAGAGCACGAAGCCCGCACCGCCCATCACCGGCAGGGGGATGGCGGCGATGACCTGGCCGAGCACGGGCAGCATGCCCAGCAGCACCATGAACACGCCGCCCAGTGCCACCACGTAGCGGCTCTTGACCTTGGTGATCGCCACCAGGCCCACGTTCTGCACGAACGCCGTCTGCGTGAAGGAGTTGAACACCGGCGCCACGGCGGAGGACAGCATGTCCGCGCGCAGCCCGTCCGCGATGCGTGCCGAGTTGATGCGCGAGCCCGTGATCTCGGACAGGGCCAGGATGTCAGCGGTGGTCTCCGCCATGTTCACCAGGATCACAATGCCCATGGCCACGATCGCCGCCATGTGGAACGTGGGTGCACCGAAGTGGAAGGGGGAGGGCAGCGCAACCCACGGCCCGTGCCCCACGTGCGAAAAGTCCGCCATGCCGGTGGCCCACGCCACCACGGTGCCCACCACGATCGCCACCAGGATGGCCAGCCGTGACAGCACCGCTCCGCCGAACTTGGACAGCAGCAGCACGGCAAGCAGCGTGACCCCCGCCAGGGCGATGTTGCCCAGTGAGCCGTAGCCGGGTGCCTTCTCGTCCCCGCCCATGGACCACGACGCCGCCACGGGCACCAGGGTGATGCCAATGGTCGTGATGATGGACCCCGTGACCACGGGCGGAAAGAAGCGCAGCACGCGGGCAAAGAAGGGGGCCACCAGGAACCCGAAGGCGGAGGCCACCATGATGGAGCCCATCACCGACTGGATGCCGCCCCCCGTGGCCAGCACGGACAGCATCGTGGCGATCCCGGTGAAGGAGACCCCCTGCACGAGCGGCAGCTGGGAACCGATCCGCGGCAGCCCCCACGCCTGCAGGAACGTGGCGAACCCGCCCACGAACAGGGCGGCGGCCACGAGCAGGGCGGTGGTGGCGGCGTCGTACCCGGCGGCACTGGCCACCACGAGCGGCACGGCGATCAGACCGCCGTACATGGTGAGGATGTGCTGCACGGCGTACGCCACGGTGCGCCCGGCGCCCAGCCGTTCGTCCTCGGGGCGGGACCCCCGCTCGTGGGAAAGGGCGGGTGATGCGCTGCTGGGCATGAGGATCCTCGATCGGGGCAGTCGTGAGGGGACACAGAAAGTGTAGGCGGGCGCGGCGCGTGCAGTGCCCGCCGCGCAAAACCGACTACCCTACGGGAATGGCCTTTCACGCGGACTCCACCGAACTGGACAACAAGGAAATCCTGACCTGGGAGGGGTTCGGGACCGCCACCCGGGAACTCGCCCAGCAGATCGTGGACTCGGAATTCGTCCCAGACATCATCATCGCGGTGGCGCGCGGTGGTCTGCTGCCCGCCGGGGCGCTGTCCTACGCCATGGGCGTGAAGCTCTCTGACGCCGTGAACGTCGAGTTCTACACGGACGTCCACGAGACCCTTCCGGACCCGGTGCTGCTCGCCCCCATGCTGGACACGGACTCCATCAGTGACAAGAAGGTGCTGGTGGTGGACGACGTCGTGGACTCCGGACGCACCCTTTCCCTCGTGTTGGAGCTGCTGCGCGGCTATGGCGCCGAGTGCCGCTCCGCCGTGGTCTACGAGAAGCCCCGCTCGGAGGTCCGTCCGGACTTCTCCTGGAAGTCCACGGACGAGTGGATTGTCTTCCCGTGGTCCGCGCAGGAGCCGGTGACCAAGCAGGGCTGATCCGCCCGTCGGTGCCGCCCCGCGCGCTGCAAAAACTCAGCAGGTGCCGTCTACCGAACAGTAGATGGCACCTGCTCCGTTAAAGCACGCGATTGCGGGGGCGGGGCGTGGGGGGTCTGGTGCGCGAGGTGTTACTTCTTGACCCGCTCCCACACCAGCCCGGCCGTGGCCTCCGCGATGGCCCGCTCCTCGTCCGTGGCCACCACGAGGACCTCGATTGCGGAGGTCTCCGCACTGATGCGGGCCACGTCCCCCCGGGGGGCCTCGTTGAGCGTGGGGTCCAGGGTGATCCCGAGCGCGCCCAACTGGTCGCACACCAGGGCGCGGAACTTGGGGGAGTTCTCGCCGATGCCCGCGGTGAAGATCAGCGCGTGGGCTCCACCGACTGCCACGTGGTAGCCGCCGATGTACTTCGCCAGGCGGTAGGCGGCCATGTCCAGTGCGAGCTGCGCCCGCCGGTCCCCGGAGCTGGCCCGCTGCGCCACGGCCCGCATGTCCGAGTCCCCGCAGACGCCCTGCAGACCGGACTCGTTGTTGAGGATTCGGTTCATGTCCTGGGCACTCATCCCGGGGTTGCGCTCCAGCATGGCGGTGACCACGGAGGGGTCCAGGTCCCCGCTACGGGTGCCCATGACCAGTCCGGCCAGGGGGGTGTAGCCCATGGAGGTGTCGTAGGAGCGGCCCTCGCGGATGGCGGTGGCCGAGGCGCCGTTGCCCAGGTGGGCCACCACGGTGTTGAACTGTTCCCGCGGGATGCCCAGGAACTCGCAAGCCTTGCCGGTCACGTAGTCGTGCGAGGTGCCGTGGAAACCGTAGCGGCGCATCCCGTGTAGCTCGTACCACTGCTCGGGGACGGCGTAGCGCCAGGCCTTCTCGGGCATCGTGCGGTGGAAGGCGGTGTCGAACACGCACACCTGGGGCATCCCCGGATAGGTCTTCTGGATGGCCCGCAGTCCCAGGGCATGCGCGGGGTTGTGCAGCGGTGCCAGCGGGGCCAGCCGCTCGATCGCCCGGATGATCTCGTTGTTCACCAGCACGGGGGCGGAGAAGCGCTCGCCGCCGTGCACCACGCGGTGGCCCGCGGCGTCGATGGTGCGCCCGCCGAGCTCTTCGTCCAGACGCTGGGCGAGGATTTCCAGGGCCTGGGTGTGGTCCTGGATCTCCGACGTGCCGATGTTCTCGATCAGCCCCTTGGTGATCACCTCGCCGCCGGCCATTCCCGCCGTGGCCGTGGCGAGGGGGACGTTCTCGTCGATCGCGGGCATGGAGGAAGTGTAGGCCTGCGGTTCCCCGTCCGCCGGTTCGACCTCCCGCACCTGATACTTGATGGAGGACGAGCCGCAGTTGACGACCAGTACGAGCATGGTGGTTTCCCTTCGGCGGCGCGCGGGCCGCGGTTGCCAGTGGCGGAGTTCGGGGTTGACGACGCCGCTGCGTCACCAACGCGGACACGGCGGCCCCGCGCGCGGGGCCGCCGTGTCGTCACAGCGTTTGTGCTTGGATCGCGGTGATCGCGACCGTGTTGACGATGTCGTCCACGGTGCAGCCGCGGGAGAGGTCGTTCACGGGCTTGCGCAGCCCCTGCAGCACGGGGCCCACGGCCACCGCGCCCGCGGACTGCTGGACGGCCTTGTAGGTGTTGTTGCCGGTGTTCAGGTCCGGGAACACGAACACGGTGGCCTGCCCCGCGACGTGCGAGCCCGGCAGCTTGGACCTGGCTATCGAGGCGTCTACGGCAGCGTCGTACTGGATGGGCCCCTCGACCTCGAAATCGGGGTGGGCCTCGCGCACGAGGTCGGTCGCGGCGCGTACGCGCTCCACGTCCTCCCCGGAACCGGACCCGCCGGTGGAGTAGGAGAGCATGGCCACGCGCGGCTCCACTCCGAACTCCCGGGCGGTCTGGGCGGAGGCGAGGGCGATGTCCGCGAGGGCCTGCTCGTCCGGGTTGGGGTTCACGGCGCAGTCGCCGTAGACCAGCACGCGGTCCGCGAGCAGCATGAAGAACACGGAGGAGACGATGTGTACGCCCTCGCGGGTCTTCACGAATTCTAGGGCGGGGCGGATGGTGTTGGCGGTCGTGTGGGCCGCTCCGGAGACCATTCCGTCCACGTCCCCCATCTGCACCATCATGGTCCCGAAGTAGGAACCGTCGGTCATCCGTTCGAGGGCCTGTTCCTTGCTCACACCCTTGTGGGAGCGCAGTTTCACGTACTCGTCGGCGTATTTCTCGCGCAGTGCGGCGTCGTGCTGGAAGTCGACGACGTGCAGACCCTCGGCGTCGAAGTCGAGATCGATGCCCTCCGACTGTGCGAGCGCCCGGACGCTCTCGGGTTCGCCCAGCACGGTGAGGTCGCAGAAGTTGCGGCGGTGGATCATCTCCGCGGCGCGCAGGATGCGGGGGTCGTCACCCTCGGGCAGCACAATGTGCTTGCGGTCCGCGCGCGCGGATTCCACGAGCTCGTGGAGGAAACGCAGCGGCGTGCGCTTGACGGGTCGCGGCAGGGAGAGCCGGTCGGAGAGTTCGTCGCTGTCCACGTACTCGGCCCACGCGCCGCGCGCGGCGGCGATCTTGCGGGAGTGGGCGCCGGCCAGGGTACCGCGCGTGGTGCCCACGGCCTCCGCGGTGGAGAACGTGTCCTGGTCGGTGGTCAGCACGGGGAACGGCGCCGCGGCCAGCAGCGAGCCCACCGCGCCGGCGGGCCGGAAGCCTCCGGTCAGCAGCATCCCGGCGGGCACCGGCAGCGTGGGCGCCAACGACGACGCCAGGGTTGCCGAGACCACGTCCGTCCGGTCCCCGGGGGTGATCACCAGGTCCCCGTCCGCAATCTGGTCCAGGAAGTTCCCGGCGGTCATCGCGGCCACCTTCACGGCCTTGATGTCGCGGTCCAGGGACGTGGAGTTGAAGTCCGTGCCGTAGCCCTGGGCATCCACGAGCTCGGCGACGGTGGGGTTCGAGATCGCGGGGATCTCCGGGATCACGTACGCGGGGAGGTTGTGGTTGCCGGGCTTGGCCTCCCGGCGGATCTGCTCCGCCTGCTCCGGGTCCGCGCGGTTGACGATCACGGCGTAGATGTCGCACCCGGCCTGGCGCAGCTCAGTGCGGGTCACGTCGATCGCGTTGAGCACGTCCTTTACACGCCCGGACTCGTGGGCTCCGATCACCGCGGCCACGGAGCAGCCCATGTTGTTGGCCAGGCGGGCGTTGAGGTCGAACTCGGCGGTGACCGCGTTGTGGGCCAGCAGGTCGGTGCCGTCCACGACGAGCACATCGCACTCCAGCGCCATCTCGGAGTACACGGCCATGGCGGCGGAGTCGAGGTCGTCGTGCTCACCTGAGGCGAGGATCTCGCGGCAGCGCTCCAGAGACACCGCGCCCCGGCACCGGGAGTCCGGGAGGTCGAAGGTGCGCTTCATGAGCTGCAGGACGGAGTCGTCTTCCGGTGCCGCGCCGTCGAAGACCGGACGGAAGAAACCCAGGGCGTCCGTGCGCTTGAACATGGTGTCCGCGAGGCCCAGTGCCACCAGCGTCTTGCCGCTCCGCGGTGTCATGGCGGAAATGTAGATGCCCTGCGTCATGGAACGTGCTCCCTCGCGATCGGTCGGCTGTGCCTCCAGTCTATGGACCGGGGCGGGGGTCGCGCCCGCGCAGTGCCGGTGCCACACTGGTCACATGCTGGTTGCCTTCTCAGTCTCCCCGAGCGGTGGGGACAATCCCGATGCCTCCGTCCACGACGCCGTCGCCGCGGCCGTCCACGTGGTGCGCGAGTCGGGACTGCCCAACCGCACCGACTCCATGTTCACCACCATCGAGGGTGAGTGGGACGAGTGCATGGCGGTGGTCAAGGAGGCCACCGCCGCCGTGGCCGAGTACGGCCCGCGCGTCTCGCTCGTGCTCAAGGCGGACATCCGCCCCGGCCACACCGGTGAGCTCACGGGCAAGCTCGAGCGCCTGGAGTCCGCGCTGCACAGCCACGAACTTGGCCGCTCGAAGGAGCGCCGCGGGATCACGGCAGGCGGTTCCGACGGCGCCGTCGGGCAGGATGCCAACGGCCAGGATTCGGCGGCTCAACGCACTGCAGGCAAGCACGCCGCCGAGCGGAGCGAACCGTCCGCGGACGGCCGACAGTGACCCCTCGCCGCGCTCTGTGAGCAGGAAAGGCCAGAAGAAGAACCGGAAGCAGGCTGCTGAACCCGCGCGGGTGACGTCGTCGGACGCCCCCGGTCTCGTGGAGCGCACCTGGGTCACGGACACCGGCACTGTGGAGCTGCAGCAGGACACGTACGTGCCCGGCGCGTGGGTGCTGCGCGTGAACGGGGTGCCGTCCTCGCACATCGTTCCGGACCACCCGGAGCAGCTGGAGTTCGAGTACATGCGCTGGTTCTCCACGGTGGCCGAGGAGCACGTCTCTTCCCGCCTGGATCCCACCGCGCTACGCGTGCTGCACCTGGGCGGCGGCGCGTGCTCGATGGCCCGCTACCTCGCGTGGCGCTACCCGCAGGCGCGGCAGGTGGTCGTGGAACTCGACGCCGCCCTCGCCCGCCTGGTGCGCGAGTGGCTGGAGCTGCCCCGCGCGCCCCTGCTGCGGATCCGGGCGGGGGAGGCCCGCGCGGTGACCGAGTCCCTCACTGAGGGGTCACGGGACCTGGTGATCCGCGACGTCTTCGCCGGTGAGCAGACGCCTGGGCACCTGCGCACACTGGAGTTCGCGCACCACGTGGACCGGGTGATGGCCCCGGCCGGGCTCTACCTGCTCAACGTGGGGGACACCCGCAACCTCAAGGGGACGCGCGCGGAGATCGCGGCGCTGCTGGAGGTCTTCGAGCACGTGGCCGCCGTGGCGGACGCGGCGATGCTCAAGGGCCGCCGCTACGGCAACGTGGTGCTCGCCGCTTCCCACGCACCGCTGCCGCAGGCCGGTTCCGCCGACGCCGCCGCGCTGGCCCGCGAGCTGCTCGGCGGTTCCCTGCCGGCCCAGTACAAGGACACCGCGTGGTGCCGCGAACTGGCCGCCGGCACCCAGCCGTGGCACGACAAGCCGGCGGACCCGATCCCGGAGGGGCCGGTGACGGGCGGAGACGACGCCGCGTAGCGCCGTCGTCGTCAGGGAACGGGCGTCAGGCCGCCCAGCCCTCAATGACGCCCACGCCAAAGAACATCACGAAGGCCAGCGCCACCACATACATCAGCGGGTGGACGTCCTTTGCGCGGCCCTGGACGAGACGGATGAAGACGTAGGAGACGAAGCCCGCACCGATGCCGTCCGCGATGGAGTAGGTGAACGGCATGACGGCGAAGGTGAGGAAAGAGGGCACGGCCACGCCCCAGTCCTGCCATTCGATGTCGACGACGTTGCGGGCCATCAGGAAGCCCACGACGACCATGGCGGGGGCCACCGCCTCGAACGGGACCAGGCTGACCAGCGGCGTCAGGAACATCGCAGCCAGGAACAGTGCGCCCGTGACGACGTTCGCGAGACCCGTGCGGGCGCCGTCGGCGATCCCCGTGGAGGACTCCACGAAGATCTGGTTGGAGGACGCGGACCCGGCGCCACCGGCAACGGCACCCAGCGCGTCCACGAGCAGCACACGGTCCACGTGCTCGATCTGGCCGTCCTCGGCCACAAGACCGGCCTGCTGGGAGAGCCCGACCATCGTGCCCATCGCGTCGAAGAACACGGACAGCAGGATGGTGAAGATCAGCAGCAGGCAGGAGATCGCCCCGAGCTGCTGGAACGCCTCCAGGGGCGCCGCCGAGCCGATCAGGGAGAGGTCCGGGAGGCCGAAGAACCCGTCCGGAGTGGCGGGCACCACGAGCGACCAGCCGTGCGCGTTCTCGGTGGAGGATCCCGAGGGTGCCACCGCCTCCAGCACGTGCGCCAGGACGGTGGTGAGCACCACCGAGATCAGGATTCCGCCCTTCACATTGCGCACCATCAGCGCCACGGTCAGCAGCAGCCCCACCACGAAGGTCAGAGTGGGCCACCCGAAGAGCTGGCCCCCGCTGCCCAGCTGCACGGGCACGGTGGTCCCGGCGGCGTCCGGCATGCGGCGCACGAACCCGGCGTTGACGAAGCCGATCAGGGCGATGAACAGTCCGATGCCCACCACGATGGCCGTCTTCAGCGACGCCGGCACCGCGTTGAACACGGCGGTGCGGAAGCCGGTGAGCACCAGCACCACCATGATCACGCCGGCCCAGATCACCAGGCCCATCACCTCGGGCCACGTGAGCCCTGGGTTGGTGGCGATGGTGACGGCGAGGAACGCGTTGACGCCCAGCCCCGCGGCCATGCCGAACGGGGACCGGGCCCACACGCCCATGACGATGGTCATCACGCCGGCCACCAGGGCCGTCACGGCGGCCACCCGCGCGCCACCCAGGGTGTTGCCCGCCGCGTCCTGGCCGTAGCCGAGTACCAGCGGGTTGAGCACCACGATGTAGCTCATGGCGATGAACGTGGCCACGCCACCGCGGACCTCCCGGCCCACAGTGGAACCGCGCCGGGTGATGGAGAAGAAGCGGTCCAGCCCGCCTCGGGGCTCGCTGCGCTGAGCGGGCGGGGTGGATGACGACATAGGGATCCTCACGGGTGGGCGCGTTCGGGCGCCGAACGGGACGGGTGGGGGATGTTTGTGTAGAAATACTACGACGACGCCGCCCGCGTACCGTGCTGCCCCGCCGGTTCCGCAGGGCGGGGCGCGCATGTGGTGCGGGCGGCCACGCGAGCTCCTCCGCGTGGTTAGGCAAGACTGACCCGCGTTCACTACCGTTGATCCAAGTCCCTGCAAGCACGTGAGACACGCGTGCGCGTCGAAAGGAATTCCGTGACAACTTCCAACACCCAACGTCCGCTGCGCGTGGCCGTGATCGGCGCAGGCCCGGCCGGCATCTACGCCGCGGACATGCTCACCAAGACCGAGGCGGTCCGTGAGGGTGAGCTCGAGGTGAGCGTTGACCTCTTCGACCGTTACCCCACCCCGTTCGGGCTCATCCGCTACGGCGTGGCCCCGGACCACCCCCGGATCAAGGGCATCATCACGGCGCTGCGTTCCATCCTGGACCGCGGTGACATTCGGTTCTTCGGCAACGTGGAGTACGGCAAGGACATCACCCTCGGGGAGTTCCTGACCCACTACGACGCCGTGATCTTCGCCACGGGCGCGGTCAACGACGCGCCGCTGCAGATCCCCGGCGCGGACCTGGACGGCTCCTACGGCGCCGCCCGTTTCGTGGCGTGGTACGACGGCCACCCCGACTACCCGCGCACGTGGCCGCTCGAGGCCAAGGAGATCGCGGTGATCGGCAACGGCAACGTGGCCCTGGACGTGGCTCGCGTGCTGTCCAAGCACGCCGAGGACATGCTCGTGACCGAGATCCCGGGCAACGTGTACCAGGGGCTGCGCAAGTCCCCGGTCACGGACGTGCACATCTTCGGCCGCCGCGGTCCGGCCCAGATCAAGTTCACGCCGCTCGAACTGCGTGAGCTCGCTAAGTCCCGTGACGTGGACATCGTGGTCTACGACGACGACTTCCAGTTCGACGAGGCCTCCGAGAAGGCCATGGCCGAGAACAACCAGATCAAGGTCATGATGAAGACGCTGCAGAAGTGGCGCGAGGATGATTCCCCCAAGACGGCGTCCCGCCGCCTGCACCTGCACTTCCTGCAGACCCCGGACGAGATCCTCGGGGACGAGAACGGCAAGGTCCGCGCCATCCGCATGGAACGTACCCGGCTCAACGGGGACGCCTCCGTGACCGGCACGGGCGAGTACACCGAGTTCCCCGTGCAGGCCGTCTACCACGCGATCGGGTACCTGGGCTCGCCCCTGCCCGAGCTGCCGTTCGATCCCGAACGCGGTGTGATCCTCAACGAGGAGGGCCGCGTGATCGAGGCAGACGGTTCCCCGGTTCCCGGCGTGTACGCCACGGGCTGGATCAAGCGCGGCCCCGTGGGTCTGATCGGGGCCACCAAGTCGGACGCCCTCGAGACCGTGAACCACATCATGGAGGACCGCGCGTCCCTCGCGGATCCGGATCACCCGCAGCTCGAGGCCGTGGTGGAACTGCTCGAGGACAAGGGCGTGCAGTACACCACGTGGGATGGCTGGCTTGTGCTGGACGAGTACGAACAGAGCCTGGGGCAGTCCTCCCATGACGCCGAAGGCAACCCCCGCGAGCGCGTCAAGGTCGTGGAGCGGGACGAGATGGTGGCGGTCTCCCGCGGAGCTGTCCAGCAGTAGCGCCCATCGGGTCGTCCTCCCCTGCACGCCCTTGGGTCGACGCCTGCCCAGGCGCGGGGTGGGATCGGTTGTGTGTCCTTGAGTGACGTGACGCGTGAGCCTCAGCTCCGTCAGTCGTAGCGTGGCCTGGACCGGACAGTTACGACAGGAGTGTTTCCCATGGCCCCGATGTCCCTCCACTGGTTCCTCCCTACCGCGTCGGATTCCCGCGGCATCGTGGGCGGAGGGCACGGGGCGAGGATTCAGGCCACGGAGACCCTGCGTGGGCCGCGTCTGCCCTATCTGGTGCAGGTGGCGCAGGCGGCGGAATACAACGGTTTCGAATCCGTGCTCTCGCCCACGGGCTTGTGGTGCCAGGACGCTTGGTTGACCACGGCCGCCATCTCCCAGCACACGGAAAGACTCAAGTTCCTCGTGGCGTTGCGTCCCGGAGCCATGTCCCCCACCCTGGCGGCCCAGATGGCGGCCACGTACCAGGACCTCACGGGGGGACGGCTCAACGTCAACGTGGTGGCCGGCGGGGAGTCCACCGAGCAGCGCGCCTTCGGGGACTTCTTGGACAAAGACGGTCGCTACGCTCGGACCGGAGAGTTCCTGGACATCGTGTCCCGTCTGTGGGATCACGAGCCACCCTTCGACTACCGAGGTGAGCACCTCGCCGTGGAGCAGGCCAGGCTGGACTTCCCGCCTGCGCCCCGTCCGCAGGTGTACTTCGGGGGTTCCTCCGCAGCTGCGGCCACCGTGGCTGCGGAACACGCGGATGTCTTCCTCACGTGGGGCGAACCACCGCAACAGGCAAAGGAGAAGATCGACCGGATCCGTGAACTCGCCAGGGCACGCGGACGCGACGTGCGCTTTGGCATCCGTCTGCACACCATTTCGCGGGAGACGTCGGCTCAGGCATGGGCGGTGGCCGAGGGCATGCTCGCGGGCGTGGACGAACGGATGATCCAGGAGCAGCAGGAAGCGCTGCGCCGTTCCGAGTCCGAGGGGCAGCGCCGGATGCTGGATCTGCACGGTGGTTCCGCGACCAAGTTGCAGGTCCACCCCGGCCTGTGGGCAGGAGTGGGCCTACTGCGTGGTGGAGCGGGGACGGCCATGGTGGGGTCCCACCGGGAGGTGGCCGACCTCATGGCGGAGTATGTTGCCGCGGGCATCGACGAGTTCGTGCTCTCCGGATACCCGTGCCTCGAGGAGGCCTACTGGTTCGGCGAGGGCGTCCGTCCGCTCCTCGAAGCCGACGGTCTGCTCTAAGCGGTGAAGGCTCCGCGCAGGGGCGGAACGAGCGGGCATTAGAGTCCCAGCAGCCTCCGGAGGTGGGGGTTGAGCAGGGTGCCCTGGGGGTCCATGGCGGCGCGCAGAGTGAGGAACTCGTCCCACTGTGTGTAGAGGGGCGCGAGTTCCTCGGCGGTGCGGGTGTGCAGTGTGCCCCAGTGGGGGCGGCCGCCGTGGTCCACAAGGATCTGCTCGGCGGCGGTGAGGAAGGTCTGGCTGGGTCGCCGGCCGTACTGGCGCAGGTTGATCCACCCCGTGTATCGGCCTCCCGCGGGGGAGAGGTGCCCCTGGTCCGGCGGGGAGCAGCGCACGGTCATGGGGAACGCGAGGTCGTACACGTGCGCGTCCACCAGGGTGCGCAGTTCGCGCACCGCGGAGGCGGTGGCCTCCAGCGGTAGGGCGTACTCGGCGGCCACGTAGCGCACCGGGCGGGCCACCGTGAACACGCGGTAGGACACGTCCGTGTAGCGCCGGGAGCTCTCCGCGAGGGACTCGATCCGGTTGAGCCGGCTCACCGCACGCGGGATCAGGTTCCCTACGCGGCCCAGCCCGGCGGTCAGGGAGGTGCGCAGGACGGCGTCGTCCGTGCGTCGCAGCGCCCGGGAGATGAGCGAGGCGGGGCGCGTGTAGGTGTCCGGGAGGCGGTGCAACCGGCTCAGGATACGGGTGTGGGCTACGGTGGTGCCCGGCATCCACGAGAACTCGAAGTGGTCCGCGGCGGACATCCGCTCCTGCATGGTGTCCAGCAGGGATCCGATCGGCTCGCGGAACTCGGCGCAGTGCAGCCGGAACGCGTTGACGCATTGGAACGTCACGGAGACCACCACGCCCAGCACGCCCAGGTTCACCCGGGCGGCGTCGAGCAGCTCGGGGCGGTGGGTCTCGGAGCAGGAGATCAGCTCGCCCCCCGGGGTTGCGAGGCTCAGCCCGACCACCTGCCCGCCCAGCGATGGCTGGCCCAGCCCCGTGCCGTGGGTGCCCGTGGCCAGTGCTCCGCCCACGCTCATGTGCGTGGAGTCGGGCAGGTTGGCCAGCGCCAGCCCGTGCTGCTCCAGGGCCAGGTTCAGCTCCTGCAGCGTGGTCCCGGCAAACACCGTGACCCGCTGGTGGTCCTCGTCCACGGACACCAGACCCTTGAGCGCCGAGGTGTCCAGCAGCACGCCCCCGGTGGGGACCAGAGGGGAGCAGCTGTGCCCGGACCCGGCCGGGCGCACCGCCACGCCCTGCGAGGCGGCCTCCTGGAGAACCTGCAGCACCTGGTCTGAGTCCGTGGGGCGCACGGTCACGGCCGGCTTGAAGGTAAGGTTGCCGCCCCACGACCGCCACGTGCCGCCCCTGACCTGCGCCGCCATGGTGGGGTGCTCGGCTCTTGCGCTCATGGCTCGCCTCCGTTCCGGGGGCTCGGCCCCTCGATGTCGTCCTCCGGGACGCGCTGCGTGGAGCACGCCCCGGGGCTCGTCCATCATCTCACCGCCTCCGCGGTGTGGGGGAGCACACGACTAGGCTGGCACCAGGACATCCTGCCCAGGGAGGGAGCACCATGAACGCACGTGAGGCCGAGATCGTCGTGGGTGTGGACGGTTCCGAGCAGAGCATGGGCGCCCTGCACTGGGCCGCTCGTGAGGCCCGACGGCGCGGCGCGCCCCTCCACATGGTCACTGCCTACTCCGTGCCCATGTTCGGCGGGTCCACGTTCGACGTGGGGTACGCGGCGTTCGACGACACCGCCATGAACCGTGCCGTGGAGGACCTCGCGGGCGAGGCACGACGCCGCGTGGCCGAATTGGACGTGGACGTCCGGTCCACCGTCCAGGCCGGGGACCCTTCCGACGTGTTGCTCGAACTGAGCGAGGACGCCCAGTTGCTGGTCCTGGGTTCCCGCGGTCGGGGCGGGTTGATCGGCCGCCTGCTGGGTTCGGTGTCCACCGCGGTGCCCGCCCACGCGCACTGCCCCGTGGGCATCATCCCCCTTCAGTGGGGCAGGGAGTACCAACTGCACGAGAACGTGAGCCGCCGTCAGGCGTTCGTGGACGGTGTGACCGTGGGCTCGGATGGTTCCCAACAGGCGAGTTCCGCGATGCTGTGGGCCGCGGAGGAGGCCGGACAGCTCGGGGTGCCGCTGACCGTGGTGTGCGCCGCGCCGTCGGACTCCGGATCCTCCGCGTGGCTGCCCTCGCCCGTGGACTTCGACAACCTGCGCGGGGAGATCCAGGCCGCGATCGACGCCGGCGTGCGGTGGCTGCGCGGGCACTTCCCGAACCTGGACATCACCGGCGAGCTCGTGGACGGATCCCCCATCCACGTCCTTGTGGAACGTTCGGCCCAGAACCAACTGGTGGTCACGGGGACCCGCGGTCGCGGCGGATTCGCGGGCATGCTGTTGGGCTCCACGTCCCAGGGGGTGCTGCACAACAGTGCCGGGCCGGCCATGATTGTGCCGTGCATCCGGGACCCGCGACTCTCGGACAGACCGGACGTCGCGATCTGAATCGACGCGGCGCCGCTGCTCGGTGCCGACGCCTGGTGTCGAACGCGATGTGCCCCATCGGGGTGCCGCCCCCCGGGGTGCCATCCCCGCCGTTCCGCGGCGTGCGCGGGCCCGGCGGGACACCGCGCGGGTTTGTGCAACCAAGCCGTTTGCCTCTAAGCTACTCACGGTCCATCGTCCGATATTGCCGCTGGTGATGCTCGGACGGCGTTCTGGCCCCCATCGTCTAGCGGCCTAGGACACCGCCCTTTCACGGCGGCGGCACGGGTTCGAATCCCGTTGGGGGTACGTTTTCCCGTGCGAGGTACCGCGGGGTGAGCGATTTGCACAGTGAGTCGTTCGTCCTGGTAGGATATTCACTCGTTGGAAACAATCAAGGCCCTGTAGCGCAGTTGGTTAGCGCGCCGCCCTGTCACGGCGGAGGTCGCGGGTTCAAGTCCCGTCAGGGTCGCTCAGGCGGCGATGAAAAGGAAACTTTTCGCGCCGTTGCGGCATATCACCGGGGGTTGCCTCCGGGAACGTGCCTGGCTCTGTAGCTCAGTTGGTAGAGCGTACGACTGAAAATCGTAAGGTCACCGGATCGACGCCGGTCGGAGCCACTGAACCCCCGCGTGGCTTCTACACGCGGGGGTTTCTTCATGTCTTCCCGCTTCTCGGAGCTGCCCGACGTTCGCCGGGCGGGTTCCTCGAAGTAGCTCGGCATGGGCCGGGCGGTATCTTCGACCAGCACTGCTGCGGATTGGTGGCGTGGTGGTGGCGTGCACCCGACCTCCAGGGTGCGCCGAGGTTGGGACCCTAGCGTGGAGTGGGCCGTTCGCGGACGCTGCGGAAGGACTGCGCGGTTCCGCTGCGTCGGTCCAGCAGCCCTGGGTCAGCGAGCGCAGCGGGTTCCGACGGCGCGGACGGCCGTAAGAGGCGTCGTCGTCGCAGCGGGACCCGACGCCGGATCGGACGGACCCGGGTGGCCGGATCGGAAGGATCAGCTGTGAATCACCAAGTGCGCGCACTGCTGGCGGGGGCCGGTCTCATCGTGCTCCTCACGGCGTGTGACGCGCGGCAGGGCCAGACCACCACGATCGAACTCTCACCCATCACGCCGTCCGCGAGCGCCGCGCCCCGCGCGCCGTCCGCGAGCCCCGGGGACACCCAGACGTGCTTCGACGTGGCCGAGGTCTACAGCGGCCTGGAGCTGCTGCCCCTCACCGATCGCAGCGAGGACGAGGACGCGAACGAGAACACCCTGGAACAGGCCCTTGAGTCCGTCAGCCGGCTCCGTGGGAAGCTCCCCGCCGAGGTGCGTCCGGCGTTCGACGACGTCCGGGACATCCTCGACGACGCTGGCGCCACCCTCCAGCCCTCGGAGGCCGTGCGGATCCACCGGGCGTTGGAGCCGGCCGAGTCGTGGTTGCGGGCTAATTGCGCAAGCACACCGCGCCACTGATCCCGAGGTCCGTTCCGAGATCCGTTTTGCCCTTCGCCCCGGGCTTCGCCCTTTAGACGGGGGTCAGCCTCGGCGCGGGGATCACGTCAGGCGCAGCCAGACCGCGCTGTCCACGCTCAACCGGTCGTTGACCACGGCGTTCTGGCCACTCGCCAGAAGCAGCTCACCGCGGGAGAGCTCGTCGAAACCGATCTCGCTCTCCCCGAGGTTCGCGGCCACCAGCACGGTCTCGCCGGTCCCGCACGACATGGTGTAGGCGAGGACATCCTGGTCACCCTCGCTCAGGGGATGCCACGCGAACTCGGCCGTGCCCAGTTCCAGGTCGTGCCGGAGTTCCAGAGCCCGGCGGTACAGGTTGAGCGTGGACTGCGGGTCACCCAGTTGGTGGTCCACCGTGATCCCAGCGAAGGACTCGGGCTGCGGCAACCACGGATCCGGACCGAAACCCAGCCCGTCACCCACGGGAGCCCACGGCAGGGGGACGCGAGCGCCGTCGCGCCCCAGCTCCGAACCCGCGGTGCGATGGAAGGTGGGGTCCTGCCGCGCGGCATCCGGCAACTCGGTGTGCTCCGGCAGACCGAGCTCGTCGCCCTGGTAGATGTACGCGGAACCCGGGAGGGAGAGCTCCACGAGGGCGGCGGCGCGCGCCCGGCGCAGCCCCTGACCGGCGTGCGGTTGCTCGTCCTGCGCGCCGATCCCGTTGGGGTAGGCCGTGCGGGAGCTCAACCCGTAGCGCGAGGCGTGGCGGACCGTGTCGTGATTGGAGAGCACCCACGTGGACGGCGCGCCCACGGCCGCATTGGCGCGCAGGGAGATCTCGATGGTGTCCCGCATGCGGTCGCGATGCCACCCGGCCACCAGGAAGTCGAAGTTGAAGGCCTGCTGCGCCTCGTCCGGGCGCACATAGCGAGCCAGGCGCTCGGCGGGACCCACCCATGCCTCCACCACGAGCATGCGATCACCGGGGTACTCCTGAAGCACCGTGTGCCAGTCCCGGTAGATCTCGTGCACCCCGTCCTGGTCGAAGTAGGGGCCGGTGTCCATGGTCTTGCTGGGGCCGTCGGGCTCGTCCTGGGCGCCCTGGGCATCCGTGCCCTCGACCATGTGGACCTGCTCGTCCCAGTCCGGCAGGCCCGGGGCCTTGATCATGCCGTGGGCCACGTCCACCCGGAAACCGTCCGCCCCGCGGTCCAGCCAGAACCGCAGGATCGCCCGGAACTCCTCCCACACCTCCGGGTTCTCCCAGTTGAGGTCTGGTTGGGAAGAATCGAACAGGTGCAGATACCACTGCCCGTCCGGCACCCGGGTCCACGCCCGGCCCCCGAACAAGGACTTCCAATTGTTGGGCGGCTCCTCGCCGTTCTCGCCCCTGCCCTCGCGGAACATGTAGCGGTCCCGCTCCGGGGAGCCCGGCTCGGAGGTCAGGGCGGCCCGGAACCACTCGTGGTCCTCGGACGTGTGATTGGGTACCAGGTCCACGATGATCTTCAGGCCCAACCGGTGCGCTTCCTCCCGCAGCCGGTCGAAGTCCTCGAGTGAACCGAAGCGCGGATCCACGGTGCGGTAGTCCGCGACGTCGTACCCGGCGTCGTGTTGCGGGGAGAGGTAGAACGGGGAGAGCCACACCGCGTCCACGCCCAGGTGCTTGAGGTATGGCAGCTTCTGGGTGACCCCGCCCAGGTCCCCCATGCCGTCCCCGTTGGAGTCCTTGAAGGAGCGGGGATACACCTGGTAGATGACGGCGTCGCGCCACCATTCGGTGCCGGTCGCGGTACGGGCACTGGTGTCGCTGGCGCTGGCAGTGGAGACCGAGGCGGTCTGGTCGGACCGGGCGGAGGGAGCCGTGGTGCGGTGGTCGGAGTGCGTTGAGGGGTCGGAAGTCACGGGATCCAGGCTACCCATCTCCCACGGGGCCTCGCAGCCACCGCGCCACCATCGCCGAACGTCCCCCCGCTTTTACTCAGCTAAAGCAGATTTTCGGACGCTGAGCTGCTTTAGCTGATAAAAGCGCAGGGATGGGTTGGCGCGGATGCGTCGGACGACGGCCCGCCGCCCTTCCCCGCCTCAGTTCGCCTGCTGCAAGTGGGCCAACGGGGCCCAGCGCATGAAGATCCGGCGCAGCGCCGCGGTGGCCGCCGCCAGATCCCCTTCGCGCAGCAGTTCCACGGCGTCCGCCATGTCCCGGGGGCTCTCGTCCGGCTGGAGCCGATCCGCGATGGACCCGTAGTCCAGGCTCACCACGGAGGCAGCGCTGAACGCACCCAGCCACCGCCCCAGGCGGGTGAGGTCCTGCGCGAACGCCGCAGCCTGGCGCGCCTCGTCCGGGAGGTCGTGCTCGTCAGCGCCCCCCGAGGCTTGCTGAGCGGCGT
Organism: Kocuria sp. KRD140; assembly: GCF_017168375.1. Taxonomy (NCBI): domain Bacteria; kingdom Bacillati; phylum Actinomycetota; class Actinomycetes; order Micrococcales; family Micrococcaceae; genus Kocuria; species Kocuria sp. KRD140. The sequence continues at coordinate 128,011 of NZ_JABFAW010000004.1, read as the reverse complement.
CCTCCACGGTCTGGGCGGCCTGGATCACCCGGCGCGCGGCGGTGTCCGCGGGGGCGATGAGTCGGTGCACCTCGTGCCCGGAGTGGTAGGAGGTCACGTGGTCCTCTGGGGCGAAGGCCGCGAACCACGCGAGCGGGACCACGTACGCGGACTCACGGGTGTACACGGGGTCGAACGTCTCGCGGGACGTGGCCTTCGCAGCGTCGCTGACCTGCTTCTCCGGAACGAGTAGCGGCAGCAACTGGGCGCTGTCGTCGTTCTCCGCGGCCGTGAACAGGCGAAGGGATCGACGCAGCCGTTGCGTGGGGTGGAAGACCGGGAAGTCGCCGGTGGGTCCGGGCAGACGCCGCGAACCGGCGGGTGCGGTGGAGAACGGCATGGTCCACAGCGGCTCGCGTGCGGGCGGGAGCAACGGCTGGGAGGTGTCGGACAGTCGGGCCAGTTGCTCCGAAAGTTCGTGCACGCCCGCGGTAAAGGGGTCCAGGGCGCGGGGGATGCCGGGTGCGTAGGCGGCGTCGAGATCCTGCTGGGGCACGTAGATCCGCAGCGCGAAGCGCATGGGCGGGCCCGTGATGCTGCGGTAGGCGCTGCCCACGTTGATCAGAGGCATGGCTCAGTCGATCTCGATGACGACCGGGGCGTGGTCGGACGCGCCCTTGCCCTTGCGCTCCTCGCGATCGATCCACGCGTCCTGCACACGGGCCGCGAGCGCGGGGGAGCACAGCTGGAAGTCGATGCGCATGCCTTCCTTCTTGGGGAAGCGCAGCTGCGTGTAGTCCCAGTACGTGTACACGCCCGGCCCGGGGTGGCGCTCGCGGACCACGTCCTGAAACCCGGCGTCCTCGATGAACGCGTTGAAGGCCGCGCGCTCGGGTTCGCTCACATGGGTGTACCCGCCATCGCGGAAGAGCTGGATGTCCCACACGTCCTCGTCACGCGGGGCCACGTTCCAGTCACCCACAAGTGCGATCTGGGCCTGCGGGTCCTCCTGCAGCCACTGTTCGGCGTGGCCCTCCAGGACGCGCAGCCACTCGAGCTTGTACGGCATGTGGGGGTCCTCCAGGCCGCGACCGTTGGGCACGTAGAGGGACCAGATCCGCACGCCGTCGCACGTGGCGGCGATCGCGCGCGCCTCCTGGGCGGGTTCCTGGCCGGGTTTGCCGAACGTGGGCTGACCGGGGAACGTGCGCTCCACGTCCTTGAGCCCCACGCGGGACGCGATGGCGACGCCGTTCCACTGATTCACGCCGAAATGCGCCACTTCGTAGCCCGCGAACTCGAACAGCTCCCATGGGAAGTTCTCGTCCTTGGCCTTGGTCTCCTGGATGGCCAGGACATCCACGTCCGAGCGGTCGAGCCACGCCTCGATGCGGTCGGCGCGGGCGCGGATGGAGTTCACGTTCCACGTGGCGATTCTCATGGGGTCCACCGTAGCGAGCCGCGGCCCACGCTGGGAAACCGCGGGCGGACGACGGACCGGGTTCTCGTACGAGGGACCGAGCGGATCGGTTCCGACGGTGTTGTCGCAGGCCTGCGGGGCAGCGGACTCCACGGCTTCGCCGGCCTGGTCCTGCGCCTCGTTCGCGTCCTGGCTGGCCTCGCTCGCGGTGACGTCCGGGGCCACGGATGCGGCGGCGCCCGGGTTCTGTGTGGCGGCGTCGCCCACGAGGTCGTCCTTCCACGAGGGCTTATGGGACGGGGTGGATTACCATTCGGCGGATTCCCGCCGCGTAACACCTCAGTGCCCCTGGTCGCGGGACGGGCGGTGTGAATTCCCAGGGCCGGTCCGGTCATGATCCGGGACGCGCCATGTGACGCCGCAGTAGTGTGAAGTCATGGACGCAAGGCGGGCGCTAGCCGAGATCAGAGAACGCCGTATCCTCCTGAAAGCGGCCGGTGCGGGTGCTGGTGCCCTGCTGGGGGCGCAGGCCGTGGTGATCGCCTCGCTCGCCGGGCTCGACTGGTGGAAGCATCACGGGCGTCAGCAGCGTGACGCCCCGCACCCCGGGACGTTCAACGCGCACGTGCAGGACTCGGACATCACCATCTACACGTCGGGTGAGGCGGTGTACCAGGACATGCTCGATGCCATCGACAACGCCCAGCACTCCATCCACATGGAGACGTTCATCTGGAAGAACGACGAGACGGGTCAGCGCTTCCTGGACGCGTTCAACCGGGCCGCGGATCGGGGCGTGGAGGTGTTCATCATCTACGACGGGTTCGCGAACCTCGTGATCCCGTCCTCCTTCTACGACTTCTCGGACCGGGTCCACGTGTACCGGATGCCGGTGGTGCGCCGCCCGTTCTGGAAAGGGCCCCTGCGGTTCTCGGGCTTCAACCATTCCAAGATCCTGGTGGTGGACGACAACATCGGTTTCGTGGGGGGCTACAACTTCGGTTCTCTCTATTCCCGGCAATGGCGGGACACGCATATCCGGGAGATCGGGCCTGCGGTATGGGGGTTACGCAGCTCCATCGCGAGCGTGTGGAACGAGGACCGGGACCCGGAACACGCCATCGACTGGGTGGCGCCCAAGAATTGGGACCCGGAGGTGCGGGTCTCCGCGAACCTGCCCATCCAGCTCGTGTACCCCATCCGCGAGATGTACATGAACGCGATCAACAGGGCGCAGCACCACATCTGGGTGAACACGCCCTACTTCATCCCCGACCAGCAGATCCTGGACTGCCTCCTGGACGCGGCAGCTCGCGGGGTGGATGTGCGGATCATGGTCCCCAAGGACTCCAACCACATCCTGGCGGACTGGGTGTCCCGCGGGTTCTACGGCCAGTTGTTGGAGGGTGGGGTCACCATCTTGCTGTACGCCGCCTGCATGATCCACGCCAAGACCGCCACGGTCGACGGCGAGTGGTCCACCGTGGGCACCGCCAACATCGACCGGCTCTCCCTCTCGTTCAACTACGAGACCAACGTGGAGATCGTGGACCCGGATTTCGCGGCCGAGATGGAGAAGGTCTTCCTCGCCGACTACGAGCACTGTGAGGAGCTGTCCTCGCCCCAATGGCGCGATCGCCACCCCATGGCCCGGGTCGCCGAGACGATCCTGGTACCGCTGCGCCCGTTCCTCTGACCGGACCCTCCCGATCGGCGACGACGCCGCTGACGCCACCGACGATGCCGCCCCGCCCACCGTGCGGGGCGGCGTCGTCGTCCTGTGGCGGGGTTGCGCAGCGGGGCCTCAACCCCGCGTGAGGTGACCCCTCAGCGTGGTGGCGGTGTACGCGGTGCGGAACAGGCCGCGGCGCTGGAGTTCGGGGACCACGAGGTCCACGAAGTCGTCCAGGGAGTCCGGCTGGACGGGCGGCATGAGGTTGAAGCCGTCCGCGCCGGCGTTGTCGAACCATTCCTGCATTCGATCCGCGATGGACTCCGGGGTGCCCACCATCGTGCAGTGACCCCCGCCGGCGGCGAGGCGGCCGAGCAACTGGCGGACCGTGGGGCGCTCGGCCTCGATGATCCGCAGGATGGTGCCGTAGCGGCCCTGCGGACCGGTGAACTCCTCCAGGGGCGGCAGCGTGGGCACGGGCGCATCTAGGTCCCACTGCGCGCAGTCCTGCTCCACGAACGTGGAGAGCTGTGCGAGCGACTGCTCCACAGGGAGTAAACGGTCCACGCTGGCCTGCTTCTCGAGGGCCTCTTCGTGCGTGCGGCCCACGTACGTGACCAGACCGGGCATCACGATCACGGAACCGGGATCACGCCCGGCGCGGGCCACTTCGGCCTTCACCGCCGCGTAGTACTCCTGCGCGGCGGGCAGGTCGTAGGCCACGGCGTAGATCCCCTCTGCAAAGTCGGCCGCGAGTGCCTTGCCGGGCCCGGAGGCACCCGCTTGGAAGAGGACCGGTTCCCCCTGGGGGGAGGGCGGAACCGTGAGGGGTCCATCCACCAGGAAGTGGCGGCCCTCGTGGTGCAGACGGTGCAGCTTGGAGGGCTCAGCCCACCGGCCCTCCGGGTCTGCGGTGACGGCGTCCTCGTCCCAGCTGGCCCACAGGGCGCGGGCCACCTCCACGAACTCGCGGGCGCGCTCGTAGCGCTCATCCTTGGTCGGCATGGCCCGGTAGCCGTGGTTGCGGGCCTCGGAGTCCCACATGGAGGTCACCACGTTCCACCCCGCTCGCCCGCCCGAGATGTGGTCCAAGGACGCGAGCATCCTGGCCGCGTGGAACGGGGTGAAGAACGTGGTGGACACCGTGCACACCAGGCCGACGCGCTCGGTGGCCCGCGCCATCGCGGACAGCGCTGTCAGGGGTTCCAGGCTCCAGCGGGGTCCGCCGGAGACGTCACCCACGCTGTGCCCGTCCGCGAAGAACACCGCGTCGAACAGACCGCGTTCGGCAGTCCGCGCGAGCTCCTCGTAGTAGGCGATGTCCGTGAGGCGGTGCACCGGGGAGCCCGGCGCGCGCCACGCGGCCTGGTGGTGGCCGGCCCCGTAGAGGAAGGCGTTGAGGTGCAGCGTCCGGGCGGGTGTCCCGGGCGGCTGGTTCACCTGGGTGGGACGGGTGGACGCCGCAGGGGCGGCGGACGGGGTCCGCGCGGTGTCGTGCGGGGCGGCCATGTCAGTCCATCACCAGTCCACCGTCGACCACGAGGTTCTGCCCGGTGACGCCGCGGGACCAGTCGGAGGCGAAGAAGAGGGCGGTGTCCGCGAACTCCTCCGGGCTGGTGACCCGACCCAAGGGCGTACCGGCGGCAATGGCGTCGAAGACTTCGGCCGGGGTAGCGGCACTCGCGTCCGTGGTGCGTAGCAGGCCACCGGAGATCATGTTCACGGTGATGCCCAGGGCCCCCAGGTCCTTGGCCGCCGTGCGGGTGAGGGAGAGAAGGGCGGCCTTGGCTGCGGTGTAGTCGTGGTAGGGGACCACGGGGTTCTGGAAGAGATTGGTGCCGATGTTGATGATGCGCCCGTGTCCGGACCGGCGCATCCCCGGGACGACCGCCTGGATCACGTTGAGTCCGCCCACGACCGCGCCGGTGAACTGCTGGGAAAGATCCTCGGCGGCGAGGTTTTCGAGCGAGGGGCGGGCGTCCCCGTTGAAGCTGAAGTCCACCAGCGCGTTGTTCACGGCCACCGTGATGGGCGCACCGAAATGGTCCTGGGCGAGTGCCACCATCTGCTGCACCTGCCCGGCATCGGTCACGTCCGCCCGAACGGCAATGACCTTGTCCTCACCGAGTTCGCGCACCAGTGAGCGGGCGCGGTCCTCGCTCGTGTGGTAGTTCACGACCACCCGGGCGCCTTCGCGGGCGAAGGCTCGGCTGAGGTGTTCACCCAGACCCCGGGCTCCCCCGGTGATCAGGACGATGGTGGTGTCGATCCGCATGCTCACTCCTGTGGCTCACGGCGAAGAACGCGGTGCGCCACCCGTGCGGTGCCACCGTGACATCCCTTCGCCAGTACTAACTGGACAGGTTCGACGGGTGTCATCTCAGCCATTGCATCCAGGGCTCCCCGGCCCGGTGGGTCGTGGGAACGTGCAGCGGCACCCCGTGTCACTGGGCCCAGTCTAAGCACAGGGGGGCCGGACCGGGGTCGCGCACGGCGCAGGCCGTCGGAGGGCATGGCCAATGCGGTTGTCCAGCGCAGTCAGGCCAGGGTCGTCCCCTTGGACATCGCGCGGACGGGGAGGATCAGCCCTCCCGCCACCACTCGTCCGCCGGGGTCACCGGGACCGTGCGCTTGTGGCGGGTGCGCAGGAACGTGCTTTCGATCTTGCGGGCCACCTCCTCGGGGACGTCCTTGCCCTCGAGGAAGTCGTCGATGTCGTCGTAGCGCAGGCCCAGCTCGTCCTCGTCCGTGCGCCCGGGGTTCTCGTCCAGGAGGTCCGCGGTGGGGACCTTGCCCACGAGTTGCTCGGAGGCCCCCAGGTACGCGAGCACCTGGCGGTTCTGCCGTTTGTTCAGCCCGCCCAGGGGCAGGACGTCCGCGCCGCCGTCGCCGAACTTGGTGAAGAACCCGGTGACCGATTCCGCCGCGTGATCCGTGCCGATCACCAGCAGGTTGTGGTCCCCGCCCACCGCGTACTGCGCCGTCATACGCACGCGGGCCTTGGTGTTACCGCGGGTGAAATCGGTGAGCTGCTCACCGGTCGCGGCACCGTAGGCGGACTCGAAACCGCGGACGGCCGGCGCGACGTCGTACGTGATGACCCGGTCCGGCTGAATGAATTCGAGCGCCGCCTGGGCGTCGGCCTCGTCGTGCTGGATCCCGTGAGGCAGCCGCATGGCCACGAACTCCGCCTCGATCTCGTCCTCGCGCAGTTTCTCGACCGCGAGCTGAGCCAGGCGCCCGGCCAAGGTGGAGTCCAAGCCGCCGCTGATCCCCAGGACGAATCCCGCGGTGTGCGTGGCCTTGAGGTAGTCGCTCAGGAAGTCGACGCGGCGTTGGGCCTCCCGCTCCGGATCGATCTGCGGAGAGACGCCGAGCTCGGCAACGATCTGTGCTTGCAATTCACGCATGCGTCCATGCTAGTGGCCGGTTCCCGCGGGGACAGGGGCCTACCGCCAGCCCGTCCCGTGGCCCGGAGGACGGAGGCCGGCGCTGGGCCCCGGTGCTGGACCCCCACGCTCGGACACGCCCCCGAGGGACCTATGAGATGCTGATCACATGAACGAGAACTCCTACGAGACCATTGAAGTCCGCCGCGAGGGACGCGTGGGTGTCATCACCCTGAACCGTCCCAAGGCACTGAACGCGCTGAACGAACAGACCATGCGGGACGTGGTGGCCGCCGCGACCGAGCTGGACCGTGACTCGGGGATCGGCGCGCTGATCCTCGCAGGTTCGGAGAAGGCCTTCGCGGCCGGTGCTGACATCAAGGAGATGTCCGGCAAGTCCGCGTCCGATATGTACCACGAGGACTTCTTCGCGGGGTGGGACGCTTTCGCCCGGCTGCGCACCCCCAAGATCGCCGCGGTGGCCGGTTACGCGCTCGGCGGTGGGTGCGAGCTCGCGATGATGTGCGATCTGATCCTCGCCGCGGACACTGCAGTGTTCGGTCAGCCCGAGATCGCCCTGGGTGTGATCCCCGGGATGGGCGGCACCCAGCGCCTCACCCGCGCCGTGGGCAAGGCCAAGGCCATGGACATGATCCTCACCGGACGGCAGATGCGCGCCGAGGAAGCCGAGCGTTCCGGTTTGGTCTCCCGCGTGGTCGCAGCGGACGAGCTCATGGACACCGCCCTGGAGGTCGCCGGAAAGATCGCGGAGATGTCCAAGCCCGCGGCCCAGCACGCGGTCGAGACCGTCAATGCCGCGTACGAGTCCGGGTTGTGGGCCGGCGTCCAGCACGAGCGGCGGGTCTTCCACGGGCTGTTCTCCACCGCGGACCAGAAAGAGGGCATGTCCGCGTTCGCGGAGAAGCGTAAGGCGCGGTTCTCCCACGAATGAGCCCTGTAGGGGACGACGACGCCGCGCGGCCCGGTCCGCGCGGCGTCGTCGCGTGTCAGGTCAACACCACGCAAGTGCGGTTCAAACAGGGCCGTGGTTCCGCAGATGCGGATAAACTGCTCCCATGACCCACCTCCGTATCTCCCAGGCCGCGACCTTCGTGGGCGTCAGCGACGACACCGTCCGGCGGTGGATCGAGCAGGGCACGCTCACCGGGCACAAGGATTCCGCGGGGTACGCCGTGGTGGACGGCGCCGAACTCGCGGCATACGCGCGCGACAACGCCGTGAGCCCTCAGGATCCCGCCGGGGTGAACAGTTCGGCGCGCAACCGCCTCGTGGGACTCGTGACCGCCGTGACCTCCGATCCCGTGATGTCCCAGGTGGAGCTGCAGTGCGGCCCGCACCGGATCGTCTCGCTCATGAGCTCGGAAGCGGTGCGTGACCTGGGGCTGGAACCGGGGTCCGTGGCCACGGCCGTGGTGAAGTCCACCGCGGTCATCGTCGAGACCGAGGGGCGCAAGTGATGGGGCGCGCGGCGACACGCATGCGCGCCCTGGCTTGCTCGGTGAGCGCGGTGGCGCTCTCCGGATGCGCGGGAGCGTCGGACGGGGGAGGGGACGCGGCGTCGTCGTCCGATCAGGAGACGACCCTGCGGGTGTCCGCGGCGGCCTCGCTGACCCATTCCTTCGACGAGCTCGCGCGCACGTTCGAGGCGGCGCACCCGGGGGTGAAGGTCAGCATGAACTACGGAGGCTCGTCCGGGCTCGTGCAACAGCTGACCCAGGGCGCCCCCGCGGACGTCTTCGCCTCCGCTGACCAGAAGAACATGAAGAAGCTCACGGACGCGGGCCTGGCCGCGGGGGAGCCGAGCGTGTTCGCGACCAATGTGCTCACCCTCGCGGTACCCAAGGACAACCCCGCGGACATCACCTCCTTCCGGGACGTGGTGGACCGGGACGTCAAGCTGGTCACGTGCGCCCCGGAGGTACCGTGCGGTGCGGCCACGCAGGAGATCGAGAAGGCCAACGGTGTCGCGCTTCACCCCGTGAGCCAGGAGAACGCGGTCACGGACGTGCTCGGCAAGGTGACCTCCGGGCAGGCGGACGCGGGGATCGTGTACGTCACGGATGCCAAGTCCGCGAAGGACAGGGTCACGACCGTCGAGATCCCGCGCACGGATCAGGCGGTCAACAACTACCCCGTGGTCGCCCTCAAGGATTCCGCGGAGCCGGAGCTCGCCCGGCAGTTCGTGGACCTCGTCCAGGGTGACGAGGGCCGGAAGGTCCTGGGGGACGCGGGCTTCGGCGCACCGTGACGCGCGGGTTCGTCACGACCCCCCGGTGGATCCTGGTCCCGGCGGTGGCGGGGGCGTTGGTCATCCTGTTGCCCTTGCTCGGCATGGTGCTGCGCATCGATTGGGCGCACCTGGGGGAGTTGCTCACGAGCGAGTCCTCGCTCGCCGCGCTGTGGTTGAGCCTTCGCACCGCGGTCGTGTCCACGGCGCTGTGCCTGGTGCTGGGGTGCCCGCTCGCCCTGGTTCTGGCCCGTTCCACCGTGCGCGGCCTCACGCTCCTGCGCTCACTGGTGCTGCTGCCGCTCGTGCTGCCACCTGTGGTGGGCGGTATCGCGCTGCTGTACACCTTCGGACGCATGGGTTTCCTGGGCGGCACCCTGTCCTCGGCGGGCGTGGACATCGCGTTCACCACCGCGGCCGTCGTGTTCGCCCAGACGTTCGTGGCCCTGCCGTTCCTGGTGGTCTCCCTGGAGGGCACGCTGCGCACCGCGGGCGTTCGCTACGAACGGGTCGCGGCGGGCCTTGGTGCATCCCCCACGCGCACCCTGTTCCGGGTCACGCTGCCCCTGGTGCTGCCCGCAGTGCTCTCCGGGGCCGCGCTGTCCTTCGCGCGCTGCCTCGGCGAGTTCGGCGCCACCCTCACGTTCGCGGGCAGCCTGCAGGGCGTGACCCGCACGCTCCCGCTCGAGATCTACCTGCAGCGCGAGACCGATCCCGACGCCGCCGTGGCCCTCTCCCTGCTGCTCGTGCTCGTTGCTCTGCTCGTCGTGGGGGTCAGTGCTCCCTCCCGACGACGCCGCGGCGCCGGCTTCCGCGCCAACCTCACCCGGTGGTTCGCGCCGGGTCCGCAGTGGGGTCCCCATCCGGAGGGATCACGGCCCCGGTCCGGTGGCTCGACGCAGTCCTCGAAGGACAGCCGCACTGCCCATGCGGTCGGTGACCGACCCGCGGCCGGGTCTGGGACGGCGGACGCCGGGGCCGGGCGAAATGGCGCCGTGGTCAGGACCGCAGCCGCATCCGCGGTTGCACCCGGGGGCGCGTCGGGCCTAGGGGTGAGCACGCCCCGCGTAGCGGGGGAGGCGCCCGGACTGATGGTCCGTGTTGAACACGACCGCCGCCGTGTGGCCGCCGAGTTCACGGTGGAGCCGGGAACCACCGCGGCCCTGATCGGGCCCAATGGCGCGGGGAAGTCCACCGTGTTCGACGTGATCGCGGGCCTGCTGGCCCCCGACCGCGGTGAGATCCGGGTGGGGGACGAATCCGTGCTGCGCGCCGGTGGGGCGGCCCAGGACATGTGGGTCCCGGCGCATCGCAGGGGCGTGGCCCTGATGGCCCAGGAACCGTTGCTGTTCCCCCATCTCAACGTGCTCGACAACGTGGCCTTCGGCCCCCGGGCGAGTGGCGCGGGGAAGGCGATGGCGCGGCGTCGTGCCCTGGCGTGGCTGCGCGAGGTGGACACGCGGGCGTTCGCCCAGCGCATGCCGGACGAGCTGTCCGGCGGGCAGGCCCAGCGCGTGGCGATCGCGCGGGTGCTGGCCGCCGAGCCGCGCGTGATCCTGCTGGACGAGCCCCTGAGCGCCCTGGACGTGACCGCGCGGCCTCGGATGAGGAAGGTGCTCCAGCGGGTGCTCGCCGGGCGCACCGCAATGATCGTGACGCACGACCCGCAGGACGTGGCCGAGCTCGCGGACCATGTGGTGCGGCTGGAGCGGGCCGGCAACAGGGATCCGGCACCGCGCACGACCGCCGACTGAGCGCGGCGCGCCTACTTCACCTCGCGCGTGAGCACACGCCAGATCCCGATCACCAACGGGACGGACAGCAGGGCGAGGCCGAACGCCGCGCCCTGTAGCACGGCGATCAGCTGGGTGAGCCACCCACCCGCGAGCTGTCCCCAGTCCGGATCGGGATTCAGGGACTGGCCGGTCAGCGCGGCGAGGATCAGGAAGGCCACGAGGGCCATGACCCAGGCGAGAGCACCGCGATGGTGCCCAGCGCCGCCACCGAGAGCAGTTTGGCGAGGACCACGCGCAGCCTGCGGGGTTCCTGCGTGAAGGGGATGAGCGCGGTGCGCTGGCTCCACTCATTGCATGCCGTGATGATCCCGAGCACGGGCAGCAGCAGACCCTGGGGGTCGTGGTCACGGCCAGGGCCGCCGACAAGGGTGCGCCGTCGTTGCGTGCGACCCACATCAACAAGCCCAGAGCCAGAGCGGTCAGCATGCCGATGGCGATCAGCAGACCGCGCCCGGCGCGGGTGCCCCCCGCTTGCGCAGCTCGACGCGCGGCAGGGTCAGGGGCACACGGCGTCGAGCTCCAGCATCTCGTCCACCCGCGCCCTGCCCGCATCCGTGATGGTGGCGGAGAGCTGCAGCACCTCGCGGCCGGTGCGTCCGGGGTGCTGCGCAGCGGCGTCGAGCATCACGCCCACGTGTCGGCTGGGGTTCGGCAGCTCCGCGTAGCGGCGGCCCAGCACGAGCGCCTCACACGAGCTCGCCGGCGTGAGACCGGTGAGCATCCGCAGCCACCGAGGCAGGCGTGGTTTGTGGACATGTGCCTCCCACATGTCCAGGTCGATGGTGACCCCTGGGCCCACCGAATCCTGCACCCTCCCTGCGAGTCGTTCGCCCTCACGGCGGCTGGCCTCCCGCTGCTCTGCCGTTGGCCAGCCCCTCTCGTGGTCGAAGTTCCGAGTCCAGACCAGGACGTCCCTGGTGAGTTTCAGCGGGAGGGGGAAGTCCTCCTGGTCCGGGAGACCGTTCTCTCCCCAGAACGGCCAGCTGAAGGTGTACTCGTTGAACATGCGAACGACGGGTGGTTCTGCCATGGCCGGTGCTCTCGGGTGGACGGACAACGCGTGGTGGGGACATCTTGCCGGGCCACGGTGCACGGCAGCGCATGCCTCCCCGCTGAACCGCGCCAGCTCGGGTCGGTAGCATGAGTCGGGCCGGTGACCGTCCGGCGTCAACATCGAGAGAGGACAACCCATGGCCTTCGTCTGCAGCGCCACCTGGACTGCAAAGCCCGGAGAGGAGGACACCGTGCGTGACGCGCTCTCCCACCTCTCCCCGGCCGCTCGCCAGGAGCCCGGGAACCTCTACTACCAGGCGTACCAGAGCCCGGAGGAGCCTGCCGTGTTCCGCATCTTCGAGGTGTACACGGACGAGGATGCGTTCACGGCCCATGTGAGCTCCGAGCACTTCGACCAGTGGGGAACACGCCAGGCGATCCCCGCCCTGGCGGAGCGCGCGCACAAGACCTACGAGACGCTCGACTTCTGACCGCCACACGTGACCAACTACGAGGGGACAACGTCGCCGCGCCCGGATCCTGCCCCGGCTGAACGAGGGCCCGCATGGGCCCTTGTCCTCAGCGAGGTCTTCCAGGCGCCGCTCGTGCTGGCCGCGCTGCTGGTGGTCCTGCCGTGGACCGTGCACAGGAGCCTCGGGGCACTGCTGTGGGGCGTGATGGCGGCGCTGGCGGTCTGCGGGGTCTCACTCGCCACGGTCACGGTGCTGGCGCGCCGGGGTGTGCTCACCGACCACCACGTGAGCGTCAAGGAGCACCGCCGACCCGTGATGCTGGGGACCTTCGCGCTGGTGGCCGTGTTCCTGGCGGTCAACCTCGCGTTCCACGGACCCGTGGAGGTCACCGGACTGCTCATGGCCACGCTCGCGGCGAGCGCAATGGTCGCGCTCGTGAGCCCGTTCTGGAAGATTTCCGTGCACGGGATGATGATGGGCGGCACTGCGGTGATCCTGCCCGTCGCGGTGGGGCCGTGGGGTCTGCTGTTCCTGCCCGTCGCGGTGGCGGTGTGCGTGAGCCGCCGCGTCCTGCGCGCCCATACGTGGGCCCAGTTGTTCGCGGGCTTCGGTTTCGGGATCGTCGTCCTGGGCGGGATCTACGCACTGATCGCCGGTTGACGACGACGCCGCGCGGCCCGGTGCCGTCGCCGCGCCAGGGGTCATCGTGCCGTCGGCCCATGTACGGGCGGCCGGGGCGCCGACCGCTATGCGGGCGACTCGAGTACCTGGTTTGTTGCCCGGACCAACCGGCCCTGACCCGCCGGCTCAGACCAGCGCGGTGAGCAGCGCTGCGGCCACCAACCCGCCGATCACGACCCACCCGGTGACCAGCAGCGTCTGTTTGGTCCCGAAATGCCGGGCGACCATGATGATCGAGGGGATGCTCAGGGCCGGCAGGGTGATGAGCAGGACCCCGGCCACCCCGTAACTTGCGCCCGCCGCGGTGAGCCCCACGATCACCGGGATCTCGCCGCCGGTGGGGATTACCAGGGCCGCCCCGATCAGGCCCACGATGAGCAGCGAGAAGAGCCCGGCGTGGTCCGCGAGACCCGTGAAGTCCGAGAGCCATCCGGCGAACAACCCCACCAGCAGCACCAGGATCACGTACTCCGGGACGATCACCACCAGGTACCGGCCCAGTGCTCGCCCGAACCGGGTGACCAGCTCACCCCAGTGCTGCGGATCGGCGGGGAGGGCCTCGGGGGTCTGCACCGTGACGGTCGAGAACGTGCGGCTCACGAGCACTGCGGCGATCAACACCACCGGGATGCCCACGGCCACGCGCGTGGTCACGAAGGGCCAGGACATGGTCAGCGCCAGGAACACCAGCACCGCCGGGTTGAGCAAGGGGTTTGCGAGCCAGTACGCCATGGTGGCCCCCGCGGGCGCACCGCTGCGGCGCAGTCCGATGGCCACCGGCGCGGTGCAGCACGTGCACATCATGCTGGGCAGTGCCAGCAGCGCCCCGGAGATCCCCTGACCCCACGAGGTCTTGCGGCTGAGCACCCGCAGCAACCAGCGCCGGGGGACCAGGGATTCGAGGGCCGCGGCCACGAGCAGGGCAACGAGAGCGGCCTTCCATACGGCCTTCAGGTAGACCACGGTGAAGTCGATCGCACCCCGCAACGACGGCGCGGACCCCGGTTCGCCCGCGGAGCCGAAGATCGCCGCACCGTTCCACACCCCGGTTTCGGCGAGCGTCTGGATCTTGGCCTCGTAGGGGAGCCACTTGGCCCAGAACAGCCCGCCCACGAGCTGTCTCTTATACGCATCT
>NZ_JABFAW010000004.1:95541-114125 GCF_017168375.1 Kocuria sp. KRD140 | reverse complement strand
GTCCCACCCAGCCCAGGACGCGGGCGCGTGAGCGGTCGGTGGTCTCCACGGGAGTGACGGTGATGCTCACGGCGGGCCTTTCGCAGCAAGGAGGTTCCAGAGCGCCGTCATCCGGGGACGACGGCGCCCGGCAAGCTTACGTCCGCGCCGGAGCTTCGGAGCACAGGCCCGGGAACGCGCGACCCCGACATCACGCCGTGACGTGGGAGTGACGCACTGGACCCCTCTGTTGCACCCGGCACAGCGTTTTGGAAGGCTGGCTGGTGGATCAACAGTCGTCACATCCAGGAGTTCCCGTGACCCGTGGTCAGGGAATCGTGCCCGCCGCACTGCCCGCCCACGTCGCGGACAACAACGCCTATTCCTGCGGTGTGCTGGACGAAGATACCCTGCACGTGTCCGGGATGGTGGCGTTCGCTGCGATGGGGCGGATCGCCACGTAAGGACGACGACGCCGCTGCGGCGCCATCCTGCCGCGCGGTCTGTCGGGTGCCGCGCGAGGTGAACTGCCCGGACCCCTACTTCCCGCGCAGCGAGGGGAAGTCAGAGTCCGAGAACTCGGTGTGCTCCCCGGTGGTCCCGCCCTCCGGGCCGCCCGGGTGCAGATGGGCTTCCCGGGTGCGCAGTTCCACCCGGCGGATCTTGCCGGAGATGGTCTTGGGCAGGTCGAAGAACTCGAGGCGCCGGATTCGCTTGTACGGCGCGAGGTTCACGCGGCAGTGATGCAGGATGCTCTCCGCGGTCTCGGCGGTGGGCTCGTGACCCGCGGCGAGCACCACGTACGCCTTGGGAACGGCCAGGCGGATGGGATCCGGCGAAGGCACCACTGCCACTTCCACGACCGCGGGGTGCTCGATCACCACGGATTCCAGCTCGAAGGGAGAGAGCCGGTAGTCGGAGGCTTTGAACACGTCGTCCGCGCGGCCCACGTAGGTGAAGACCCCGTTCTCGTCCCGCGAGACCACGTCCCCGGTGTGGTAGACGCCGCCCCGGAACGCCTCATCGGTCTTCGCGGCGTCTCCGTGGTAGCCGGGTGTCAGGCTCACGGGACGCGGGTCCAGACGCAAGCACAGTTCGCCCTCGGTCTCGCTCACCTCACCGGTCGTGGTGTCGATCAGCACGGTCTCGTACCCGGGTAGCGCACGGCCCATGGCCCCGGGTTTCACGGGCATCCCGGGGGTGTTGGCGATCTGCAGTGAGGACTCGGTCTGACCGTACCCGTCACGGATCTCGGTGCCCCACGCGGCCTTGACCCGCGCGATGATCTCCGGATTCAGTGGTTCACCCGCGGACACCGTCTTGCGCGGCGGGTTCTTCAGATGGGTCAGGTCCGACTGGATGAGCATGCGCCACACGGTGGGCGGTGCGCAGAAGGACGTCACGCCCTCGCGGTCCATCTGGTCCATGAGTGCCACGGCGTCGAAGCGCGAGTAGTTGTAGAGGAACACGGTGGCACCCGCGATGAACGGTGCGTAGAAGTTGGACCACGCGTGCTTGCCCCACCCCGGCGACGCCACGTTCAGGTGCACGTCCCCGGGTTCCAGCCCGATCCAGTACATCGTGGACAAATGCCCCACGGGGTACGTGACGTTGGTGTGCTCCACGAGTTTCGGCAGGGACGTGGTCCCGGAGGTGAAGTACAACAGCAGCGGGTCATCCGCGGGCGAGGGCTCGGTCACCTCGAACTCCTCGGGACCCGCGAAGGAGTCCCGGTAGTCGATCACGGGGTGCTCCCCGATCTTCCGCGGGCTCGGTTCTTCACCCTCGCCCGACGACGCCGCAGTCCCGGCTTCCGGCGCTCCCGCAGCGTCGTCGTGCCCAGCGGAGGACGCGAAGACCGACGGTGCGGAACGGGGACGGTGATCGGGCTGATCGGGAACCTCGATGATCGTGAAGTCTCCGGGGACGTCCTCGAACTTCAGGGCATTCGTGTGGGACGTGACCACCCAGGCCGCCCGGCCGCGCTCCACGCGGTCCTGCAGATCGGCGGGCCCGAGCATCACGGTCGTGGGGATCATGGGTGCGCCCAGTTTGGTGCACGCAAGCATGGTTTCCCACAACTCCACCTGGTTGCCGAGCATGAGGATGACCCGGTCACCGCGGCGCACGCCCCGCGAGCGCAACCATCTGGCCAGCTGCGACGAGCGCCGGGACAGCTGCGCGTACGTGCGGCGGGTTTCGGTGCCGTCCTCCTCCACGATCACGAGGGCCTCGCGGTCCGCATCCTCGCCGTTGCCCAGGACGTCGAACCAGTCCAGGGCGAAGTTGAAATACTCGAACCGGGGCCACTCGAACTCGCGGTGTGCGGCGTCCAGGTCGGTGCGTAGGCGCAGCAGCTGGTCCCGTGCGGCGCGGAACCGCTGCGTGACGGAGTGTTCTGAGGCGGTGGTCTCGCTCATGGGATCCTCGCTGCGACGTGTGCGGATCCCCGGCCCGGCGCGCCGGTGGTGCTCGCGCCTCGAACCGGGGGTGGCTGGTTCCTCAAATTTACTGCACCGCACCGGGGCGTCGTCGCTGGTCGCGCGCTGACCGGGGCCTGCCGGCTCATGGGGCCCGTCGACCTGCGCGCACCGGAGCCGTACGATCGGGCGGAGAAGGCGACGAACGGCGTCATCAACAGCGTGCTGGACCGCCCACGAGGCGGGGAACGGAGCGGACATGGACATCAGGGACTCGACGGCGGTCGTCACGGGTGCGGCCTCCGGGCTGGGGGCGGCCACGGCCGCGGAACTCGTGGCGCGTGGGGCGCGCGTGATCGGCCTGGATCTGCCGCAGGTCGTGCACGCCGCCGCGCCGGTCGACGGCGTGCAATACGTGTCCGCGGACGTCACCGACGAGGAGCAGGTGCGGGCCGCCGTGGCCACCGCCGCGGACGTGGCGCCGTTGCGCACCGTGGTCAATTGCGCGGGCATCGGGACCTCCGCGCGCGTGGTGGGCAAGAACGGCGTTCACGACCTCGCATTGTTCGAGCGCGTGGTGCGGATCAACCTGGTGGGCACGTTCACGGTCCTCGCGCTCGCCGCGGAGGTCATGACCGCGCAGGAGCCCGTGGATGAGGCTGGTCAACGCGGCGTCATCATCAACACCGCCTCCGTGGCTGCCTTCGAGGGACAGATCGGCCAGGCCGCGTACGCCGCGTCCAAGGGTGGTGTGCATTCGATGACGATCGCCGCGGCGCGTGACCTCTCCTCCCGCGGGGTGCGCGTGATGACGATCGCCCCCGGGATCGTGGACACCCCCATGCTCGGTCGGGTGAGCGAGGATTTCCGCAGCGCCCTGGCGGAGTCCGTCCCCTTCCCGCACCGCCTGGCCCGCCCGGACGAGTACGCCCAGCTCGCGGGGATGATCGTGGAGCACGACTACCTCAACGGGGAGACCATCCGCATGGACGGCGCCCTGCGCATGGCGCCGCGCTGATCCTCGCTGCCGCGCGCCTGTCCCGTCCCGGCCACGCAGCCACGGGCGACGACACCGCACGGCCCCGCACATGACGATGCCTCGTCACGGTCCACCCGTGACGAGGCATCGTCGTGATGTGGTCAGAGCTCCGTGGCCCCGGCCTGCGCGAAAGCCCCCCGGGAGTCGCCCCGCTGAGGTCGAGACGCCCCCGGGGCGTTCCGCGGATCAGTCGACCGTGAGCACGATCTTGCCCACGGCGTGGCCCTCCTGGCTGGCGGTGAATGCGTCCGGCAGCTGCGCGAGCGGGAAGGTGCGGTCCACGCGGACGGTGAGCTTGCCGTCGTCGGCCAGGCGAGCGAGCTCGGTGAGCTGCTCTGCGTCCGGAGAGACCCACATGTAGCTCCCGCCGTGCTCCTCCACCTCGGGGTCCGCGATGGAGGCGTGCTGGCCGCCGTCCGCGAGCACGGCGACGGAGTCCTCCACCACGCCGCCCACGAAGTCCACGACGATGTCCACACCGTTCGGGGCAAGCTCCTTGACGCGCTCCACGAGACCGTCCCCGTACTCCACGGGCTCCGCGCCGAGCTCACGCACGTAGTCGTGGTTCTTGGTCGATGCGGTGCCGATCACCCGCGCGCCGAACGCCTTGGCGATCTGCACGCCCATGCTCCCCACACCACCGGAGGCCGCGTGGATCAGCACGGTCTTGCCCTCCGCGAGACCCAGTCGGGTAAGCACCTGGTACGCGGTGAGTCCCGCGAGCGGCAGCCCTCCGGCCTGTTCCCAGGAAAGACTCTTCGGCTTGGGGGCGAGTGCGCGCACGGGGACGGAGACGTACTGGGCAAACGTGCCGCCGTGGATCCAGTCCTTGCGGGCGTAGGCGATCACCTCATCGCCCTCGGAGACGCTGGGGGTGTCGAAGCCCTTGCCCACGACGACGCCCGCGACGTCCCAGCCGGGGGTCGCCGGGAACTGGACGGTCATCATGGGATCCAGCCCGCCGGACATGACCTTCCAGTCCACCGGGTTGATGCCCGCGGCCTTCACCTTCACCAGGACCTCACCGGGGCCCACCTTGGGCATGGGCTGGTCGGTGAGCTCCAGTACGGAGGTGTCGCCGTACTGCTGATATGTCTGCGCCTTCATTGTGGTCATGTCTGTCTCAACAGCCCCGGGCGGGGACCTTATTCCATGCCGCAGCAAGGTCTGTCATTCCGGACCGGCCCCTGGGTGCCGGCGGCCACCCTCAACCCCCGCCGCAGCACGTGCGCCATGGCGTCCAGTCCTCCACCGAGGAGATCACGGACCGCGGCTACCTGATGCAGGCCGTCTTCCTGGTCCTGCGGCCGTGGGGCGGCGTCGTCGTGCCTCTACCGGGCGGGTGCAGGAGCGCTGAGGCCAGGGACCAGGGGCGCGCGGCCTGACCCGCTCCGCAGGGTGAGCCGCAGCACCCCCTGGGCGTGGAATGGTGGACCCTGGGAAGAAACGACTTGTCGCCGAGTGGGAGCCCGCGCTCGGGGCCTTCGTCACCTGGCCCGCGGCGTTGCCGGGTGCCCTGTTGCGAGACCTCGCGCTGGACGCACACCTGTGGGTCCTCGTCACGGACGCCGCCTCGGAGATCGACGCCGCCGCGTGGTTCGCGTCCCAGGGCGTCTCCCCGGACCGGGTCACGTTCGTCCATGCGCCGCAGGGCGACGACGCCGTGTGGGTGCGCGACTGGGGCCCGCACCCCGTGATGGACGAGCATGGTCAGCTGTGGTGCGTGGGCCCGCGGTACGTTTACGCCACGCCGTTCACTGCCCACGAGCCGGGCGCGCCCCTGGAGACTGCAGGCCGCGAGCCCCTCGCCGCGCTCGAGTCCGAGCCCGTGGACCAGCGTGCCCAGCCCGCGCTCAGCCGGGCGCTGGGGCTGCCGTTCGAGAAGCTCCCGCACGCCCATGCGGGAGACCGCACTGAACGGCGAGTACACGGCCCACTTGCCGCAGGCCCGGCCTCGGGTGAGATCGAGTACGCGGTCGAGGTGACCTCCGAGGACGGCCGCGTGCAGCGCTGGCCGCGCCCGTCGAAGGCGTGGCTGCGGGCGGCGATAGACTGACCGACCGTGGCCAAGCTCTACTTCCGCTACGGCGCGATGAACTCCGGGAAATCCACGGCGCTGCTCCAGGCCGCCTACAACTACGAGGAGCGCGGGCAGCGCGTGCTGCTCGCCAAACCCCACGTGGACACCAAGGGCGAGGACCAGATCCTCTCCCGGCTGGGTGTCACCCGCACGGTGGACTTCCTGATCCAGCCCGGCGAGAGCGCCATGGGCCTGTTCAAGCGCCACTCCACCGGCGATGACCCGGAGGCCCTGCTCGAGCATGTGGACGCCCAGCCCGTGGCGTGCCTGCTGGTGGACGAGGCGCAGTTCCTGGAGACCGGGCAGGTGGACGACCTGCTACGGATCGCCGTGCTGCTGGACGTGCCCGTGATGGCCTACGGCATCCGCACCGACTTCCGTACCCGTTCCTTCCCCGGCTCCGAGCGGCTCATGGAGCTCGCCCACACCCTGGAGGAGCTCAAGACCATCTGCCGCTGCGGACGCAAGGCCCTGTTCAACACGCGGAGGGTGGGCGACGACTTCGTGTTCGAGGGGGACCAGGTGGCCATCGACGGCGTGGCCGTCACCTACGAGTCCCTGTGCGCGGCGTGCTACCTGCGAGAATCCGGCGGCAGGCTGGGCTGAGGGGTTAGCCCCGACACGTAAACTGCCCGTATGAGCACCGACTTCTCTCCCGTGGACCTGGCCACCGCCCGTGAGCGCCTGCGCGAACTGATCAAGGACCTCGCCGTGGTGCGGGGCAAGGTCACGCTGGCCAGCGGCATCGAAGCGGACTACTACGTGGACCTGCGCCGCGTGACCCTGCACCACGAGGCTTCCCGGTACGTGGGTCAGGTCATGCTCGGTCTGCTGGACGAGGCCGGGATCGCGTTCGACGCCGCCGGTGGGCTCACCATGGGCGCGGACCCGGTGGGCCACGCGATCATGCGCACGGCCGGGGACCAGGGCCGCGCCGTCGACACCTTTGTGGTGCGCAAGGCTCAGAAGTCCTACGGCATGGGGCGTCAGGTGGAGGGCCCCAGCGTGGTGGGCCGGGACGTGGTGGTCGTGGAGGACACCTCCACCACCGGCGGTTCCGCCCTGACCGCCGTGGAGGCGCTGCAGAAGGCGGGCGCGAACGTCGTGGCCGTTGCCGTGATCGTGGACCGCCGCACCGGCGCCAAGGAGCGCATCGAGGAGACCGCGGGCGTCCCGTGCCTGTACGCCTACTCCAAGGACGAGCTCGGGCTTGACTGAGCCGGACGCGTCCGGGTCTCGGCAGGACGACGACGCTGCGCCCCGCGTCGTCGGCGTGGGCCCCTGGCAGGGCGAGTGGCCCGCCGGCGAGCGCTGGGACCCCGAGCTGCTGCGCGAGGGCGACCGCCGCAACGTTGCGGACCAGTACCGCTACTGGCGCATGGACGCGATCATCGCGGACCTGGACTCCAGGCGCCACGCCTTCCACGTGGCGGTGGAGAACTGGGAGCACGACTTCAACATCGGCTCCGTGGTGCGCACCGCCAACGCGTTCTTGGCTCGTGAGGTGCACATCATCGGACGACGCCGCTGGAACCGCCGCGGAGCCATGGTCACGGACCGCTACCAGCACGTGCGCCACCACGCGAGTGTCGCGGAGTTCACGGCCTGGGCACGCGGCGAGGGACTCGCGGTGCTCGCGATCGACAACGTCCCCGGTTCCCAGCTGCTCGAGACGTTCGAGCTGCCCGAACGCTGCGTCCTGGTGTTCGGTCAGGAGGGCCCGGGGGTCTCCGAGGAGCTCGTCGCGGAGGCGGACGCGGTGCTGGCCATCGAGCAGTTCGGCTCCACCCGCTCCATCAACGCCGGAGCGGCCGCCGCCGTGACCATGCATGCATGGATCCGCCGCCACGTGTTCGAGCAGCGTCCTGCGCCCTCGTCCGACGTCACGAAGGGCACGGGAGCGTGAAAAAGGCCGGCCGACCATAGCCAGGAGGCAGAAGTTACCGTAGGGTCATGTGAATTGAATCACATGATGAAAGGTTCGCATGCTCATGGCTGCCTCGACCACTCGACCATCGTCCTTGCGGCGTTCTGCGGGTGCCCTCGCCCTGGGCGTTGGGCTGCTGCTTGCTGGACTGCAGCCCGCGAATGCGCAGAGCGCAGCAGGCTCCGCACCGGATGGCGGTTTCTCCGAGCTGCCGCGTAGCGAGCAGGACCAGAAGCTCCAGGAGCAGGGGCTGACCCGCGATGATCTTGCTCGCGAGGATGCGCTGAAGAAGCTCCGCAGCTCCACGGACACGGACTTCTACAGCACCCCGGCGCAGCTGCCTGCCGCCAACGGGGGCGTGGTGCGTTCGGAGCCGTCCACGTTCTACCTGGACCCCGTCAAGCTCATCAAGCCCAATGCGTCCGCCACGCGCATCATGTACAGGACCACCAACAGCAAGAACCAGGCCGTGGCCACCACGGGCACCGTGCTGCAGTCCAAGGCTGCGTGGCGCAAGCCCGGCCCACGGCCGCTCGTGGTGCTGTCCTCGGGTACCCAGGGTATGGGCGACTCGTGCGCGCCGTCCCGTCAGATGGCCATGGGCACGAACTCCGAAGGCCTCAGCCTGGCCGGCCTGATCAATGCTGGCTACAACGTGGTGGCCCCGGACTACATCGGTCTGGGCACTGACGGCGCCCACACCTACATGAACCGTGTGGACCAGGCTCACGCCGTGCTCGATGCCGTGCGCGGTGCGCAGCAGCTCGGCATGGAGGGAGTGGACGCTAAGACGCCCGTGGCCGCCGTGGGATACTCGCAGGGCGGCGGTGCCACGGCTGCAGCCGCGGAGAGCGCCCCTGAGTACGCCCCGGAGGTGCAGCTCAAGAGTGCCTGGGTGGGTGCGCCGCCCGCGGACCTCACACTCACGGGTCAGCACATCGACTCCTCTCTCTTCTCCGGCCTGTCCTTCTACGTGATGGGGGCGGCCGAGGACTCCGGGGTGGCGGTTCGGGACAGACTCAATGCTGAAGGGCAGAGGCGCTATGACAAGGCCCAGGACAGCTGCCTGGTGGGCACCGTCCTCGCCGACGCCCTGGTGCCGTCCGAGAAGCTCACGGCTGACGGGCGCTCCTTCTCCCAGCTGCTCGGGGACCCCGCTCTGAAGGCGTACCTGGACGAGCAGACCATCGGTGCCGCGGGCCGCCACCCTCGTGTCCCGGTGCGCATCGCCCACACCGTGGCGGACGACGTCGTGCCCTACCAGTCGGGCCGACGGCTCGCCCAGAAATGGTGCGCCTCCGGGGTGAACGTCTCCATGCAGACGCTCGCTACGCCCACCCATGTGGGTGCCTCCCTGGAAGGCATTCCCTCGATGCTCGTCTACCTGGACGCACGGTTCAATGGCATCCCGCAGACCAGCTCATGCTGGCGGCTGTGAGCGCCACGGGGCAACGACCCCCGGGCGCCGCGCACCCACCGAGGAGGTCACCCGTGGGTCCGCACGTGGTCACGGCGGCGTGACCACGGCGCGGCTCTGAGCCGATCGGGCCGCAATTTTGCGGTGCCGTCCCGGGTCACGAGCAGACCCGTCACCTAGACTGGAAACAGGCCTCAGGCCACGGTCCAGCCGTGCATCGGGAACCCAGTAGAAGGAGTGTTTCATGCCCATCGCAACCCCTGACGTTTACTCCGAGATGATCGACCGGGCCAAGGAGAAGGGCTTCGCCTACCCGGCCATCAACGTGACCTCCTCCCAGACCCTCAACGCCGCGATCCGCGGTTTCGCCGAGGCGGGTTCGGACGGCATCATTCAGGCCTCCACCGGTGGTGCGGCGTACTGGTCCGGCTCCTCCGTGAAGGACATGGTCACGGGTTCGCTGGCCATGGCGGCGTTCGCCCGCGAGGTTGCCAAGAACTACGACGTCAACATCGCGCTGCACACCGACCACTGCCCCCAGGACAAGCTCGAGGGCTTCGTGCTGCCGCTGCTGGCCGAGTCGGAGAAGGCCGTGGCCCGCGGTGAGGACCCCATCTTCCAGTCGCACATGTGGGACGGTTCCGCGATCGATCTGGACGAGAACCTCAAGATCGCCCAGGAACTGCTGGAGCGCACCCACAAGGCCAAGATCATCCTCGAGGTGGAGATCGGGGCCGTGGGCGGCGAGGAGGACGGCGTCGTCGGCGAGATCAACGACACGCTCTACACGACCGTCGAGGACGGCATGAAGACCATCGAGGCGCTCGGCGCCGGAGAGAAGGGCCGTTACATCACGGCGCTGACCTTCGGCAACGTGCACGGCGTGTACAAGCCCGGCAACGTGCGCCTGCGCCCCGAACTGCTCAAGCAGATCCAGGACGAGGTGGGTGCCAAGATCGGCAAGGACCGCCCGTTCGACCTCGTGTTCCACGGCGGCTCCGGTTCCACCGCGCAGGAGATCGCGGACGCGGTGTCCTACGGCGTGATCAAGATGAACGTGGACACCGACACCCAGTACGCGTTCACGCGCCCCGTGGCCGGGTTCATGTTCAGCAACTACGACGGCGTCCTCAAGGTCGACGGCGAGGTCGGCAACAAGAAGAAGTACGACCCCCGCGTGTGGGGCGCCGAGGCCGAGACCGGCATGGCCGCCCGCGTGGTGGAGGCGTGCCAGAACCTCGGTTCCGCGGGTACCTCCATCAAGTAGGTTCCCCCTGCTCCTCCGGTGCCCCGTACCCCGTGGTGCGGGGCACCGTCGTGTCTCGGGCCGCAACACTACAGGGCCGCTCACCGGGGTGATGCGAATCACTTGTTACGCTCCCCAAGTATGGGAACGAGCCACTCACCGGAAGAAAGCCCAGACCGCGACCGCCACCACCTGACGGTCAATTCCGAGCCCTCCCGGGCCTACCTCGAACAGCTCGAGCAGGATACGGAACGTCGTAAGAACGAGCTGAAACATCACTTGGCCAGCCACGACGGCGCAGCGAATGAGCTGCATGAGCGTCTTGAATCCTCGATCGAGGGCCAGACCACGGCCCTCGGTCACGTACTGCACGAACTGCATGAGAACCCCGAAACGGCATTCCAGGAACATCGTGCGGTCAAGCTGATCGTCGATCATCTGGCGGACCATGACATTCCCGCGGAGAACCCCGCTTTCGGTCTGGACACCGCCATTCGCGCTGAGGTGACCTCCGAGGACTTCGACCCGGCGTGTCACCGCACCATCGCGATCATGTCGGAGTACGACGCCCTGCCCGGTATCGGCCACGGCTGCGGACACAATGTGATCGCCGTGACCGGCCTGGGTGCGTTCGTGGCACTCGTCGAGCTCATCCGGGGCACACCCTCCGCGTTCTCCGGCCGCGTGGTTTACCTGGGAACGCCCGCAGAGGAGGGTGAAGGTGGCAAAGAGATCATGGCCAGAGCAGGTGCACTGGAGGGTATCGACGCCGCGGTCATGGTGCACTCCTACATCGCGGATCTCGTGGACCAGGTGTGGCTCGGTCGCCGTCAGTGCACGGTGCACTATCGCGGTGCGGCAGCTCACGCGTCGTCGCACCCGTTCATGGGACGCAACGCTCTCGACGCCGCGGTGCTCGCCTACCAGGGGCTGGGCCTGCTGAGACAGCAGACCCCGCCCACCGATCGGATCCATGCCGTACTACCCGAGGGCGGAGAACGCCCCAACATCATCACCGAGGCCGCCACCCTGCAGCTGTACGTCCGTTCCCAGCGCCCTGCGACCCTGAAGGCCTTGTCCCAACGGGTGACCGAGGTTCTCCAGGGTGCCGCGCTGATGGCCGGGGTGGATGTCGAGATCGATTGGGATTCGTCCCCCGCCACCCTTCCCGTGCTGGGCAATTCGCCCCTCTCCGATCGGTGGGTCCTCGCTCAACGGCGCCGCGGGCGCGATCCTTACCCGGCGGGCACGGTGTCCGAGGTGCTGGCCGCGTCCACGGACTTCGGCAACGTCAGCTATCGGATTCCCGGTATTCACCCGTTGATCAGCATCACGGACCAGGACATGGGCCTGCACACCCGGGATTTCGCGGCTGCTGCAGCTACCCCGCAGGCAGAAGCTGCGGGTGTCGACGGCGCGTACGGACTGGCAGCGGTGGCTCTCGACTATCTGGTCGATGATGCACTGGCTCAACACGTCCGTGATGACTTCCACGCCGGCGGGGGCGGCATTGCCGTGGAGAGCTATTTCGACTGAACCGGAGCCGGCGGGCCACGCATCGACATTTTTCGACCACTGACCTCGATGGAGTACACATGACCGCCACCGCGACCAAGAGATCGAATGTGGGAGACAGACTCCTCACCGGTATCGAGCGGGTGGGCAACAAGCTGCCCGAGCCCTTCGCCCTGTTCACCATCCTGTTCCTCATCACGGCGGTCGTGTCCACCGCCATGGCCTGGGGCAACGTGGTCGTACACGTACCGGGGAAGGATGAACCCCTGGCGATCAAGGGTCTGTTCACCGGGGAAGGTCTCGCGTGGTTCACCACGACCCTGGGGGAGAACTACATCGGGTTCCCGCCGTTGGTCACCGTGGCCACCATTCTGCTGGCGATCGGGATCGCGGAGAAGTCCGGGTTTCTGGCCGCCGCCATCCGATTCACGATCGGTGGAGCCCCCCGCTGGTTGCTGCCGTACACCGTGGGTTTCGTGGGCGTGGTGGGTCGATCATGGCCGATTCCGCGTTCGTGGTGATTCCGCCTCTGGCCGCCCTTGCGTTCAAAGCAGCCGGCCGTCACCCGGTGGCAGGTCTGCTCGGCGGCTTCGCGTCGGCCGGTGCTGGTTACTCCACCAATATCTTCCCGACGTCGCTCGATGCCCTGTTCGCGGGCATCACCAACGCCGTGATCCCTACCGTGCCCGCGCTCGCGAATCACGCCACCGAGGCCAACCCGCTGTCCAACTACTACTTCAACATCGTCGCGGCGGTCGTACTCTCCTGCGTGGCGGGGTTCGTCATCGACAAGGTGGTGGAACCGCGAGTCATGCGAGCGGGGGTGTCCAAGGACGAGGTCAACCCGGAGACGGGTCAGCTCATGACCGACACCCGCGCCATGCGCATCGTGGGGGACGAGCAAACCGTTGCGGAGTCCCGGGAACCCCAGGTCGAGGCCGGATTGTCCCCTAGGGAGAAAAAGGCACTTCTGTGGGCATGTGTGACGTTCGTGCTGATCGGTGTCGCACTGACCGTCTTCACACTCTTGCCGAGCTCACCATGGCGCAACGAAGACGGGAACTTCCTCCCCAAATCACCGCTGTTGGCGTCCATCGTCTTCATCATCTTCGTGTTCTTTTCCGTGAGCGGTTACGTCTACGGCCGGATTGCGGGAACCGTTCGGGGATTCAAGGACGTCCCGGTGATGATGGGAGCAGCCCTCAAGGACATGACGTCCTTCCTGGTCCTGGCGTTCATCCTGGGGCAGTTCATCGCGCTGTTCAACTGGTCCGGGATCGGTTCCTGGATCGCGGTCACCGGCGCATCGGGTCTGGAAAACGCAGGTGTCACCGGCTTCCCCGTGATCATCGGGTTCATCATTCTGTGTTCGATCCTGAACCTGTTCATCATTTCGGGATCCTCCATGTGGACTCTGATGGCCGCAGTCTTCGTGCCGATGTTCGGCATTCTGGGATTCGAGCCCGCCTTCATCCAGGCGGCGTTCCGCGTGGGTGACTCGGCGACGCAGGTGATGACCCCTCTCAACCCCTACATGGTCGTGCTGCTCGCCATGCTCCGTAAGTACGAACCCTCTGCCGGGCTGGGGACGGTGATGGCCAGGATGATTCCGTTCGTAGTCCCCTTCTGGGTGGTGTGGGTTCTCATTCTCATGGTCTTCTACTTCCTCGGACTGCCGTTGGGCCCGGGAGTGGGCATCATGATCACGCACTGAACCGCTTCGACGGCGCTCGGCGACGTCGTGCGCGAACGGCGTGGAGCGGCGTCGTGCGCGCTGCGTAGAGTGGCAACGAACCCTTGAACTCGGCGTGGAAAGGAACCCACCGTGGCACTGCTCGGCAAGAATCTGCTGGACGAACCGGCTCCCACCTATCTGGACGAGAACCCCGAGCTGACGGCCCGCCTCGACGCGGGTGACGTGGCCGAGGACCTCGCGGCGGCCTTCCCCAAGGAGCAGTTGCCGTGGGCGATGCTCGCGGAGGAGGCGCTCGCGGACGGCCGCACTCTGGAGGGGTACGCCTACGCCCGGGTGGGCTACCACCGCGGGTTGGACTCGCTGCGCGGCCATGGATGGAAGGGGCACGGCGCGGTGCCGTACTCCCACGAACCCAACCGCGGGTTCCTGCGGGCGCTGGCAGCGTTGGGCCAGGCCGCCGCGCAGATCGGCGAGATGGACGAGGCCGCCCGGATCGAGAAGTTCCTCCACGATTCGGACCCGGAGGCGGCGGAGCAGATCGCTCGCCGCTGACCCCGTCCGGCTGCGACGATGAACCGGTCGCCCGGTCCTGAACGGACCGGGCGACCTGGTCATACTCGCCCCGGCCCCCTGTGCGGGTGCGGGTGACGCGGGGCACAATGGAAGGACAGCCGGGGCCCATCGCCAGACCCGAGCACACCTCCTCGGGTACGCGTGCCCCATGAGAGGAGCGCGCCGTCATGAGAATCTCCGTACCCCGTGAGATCAAACCGGAAGAGGCCCGCGTGGGCCTCACCCCCACCATGGTCACCGCACTGGTCGCCGAAGGCCACGAGGTGTTCGTCGCGGAGCACGCGGGGGAGGGCGCGGGTTTCTCGGACGAGTCCTACCGCGCGGCGGGAGCGCGGATCACGTCCCAGGAGGACGCGTGGGCGCAGGCCGAGCTGCTGGTGAAGGTCAAGGAGCCGATCGCCTCCGAGTACGACTTCCTGCGCCCGGACCTCACGCTGTTCACGTACCTCCACCTGGCTGCGAGCCGTTCGCTGACGAAAGCACTGCTGGACAGGGGCACCACGGGGATCGCCTATGAGACCGTTCGGGTGGGACGCACGCTGCCCCTGTTGCGCCCGATGTCCGAGATCGCGGGCCGCCTGGCGATCGCCAACGCCGCACACCACCTCCAGCACCACGCGGACGGCCCCGGGATCCTCCTGGGTCGGGTGCCCGGCGTTGTTCCGGCCACCGTACTGGTGATCGGCGGTGGCACCGTGGGTGAACACGCGGCCCGCGCAGCGGTGGGGGCCGGCGCGGACGTCACGATCCTCGAGGCCAACGGCGATCGCTTGCGACAATTGGACGCGCTGTTCCCCCACGCCCGGGTCCTGATGAGCGACACCCACCGCCTGGATGAGGAACTGCCGCGCGCGGACGTGGTCGTGGGTTCCGTCCTGGTCCCGGGCGCCTTCGCCCCCAAGCTCGTGCGCCGGGAGCACCTGTCGATCGTGAAGCCCCATGCGCTGCTCGTGGACGTGGCCGTGGACCAGGGCGGGTGCTTCGAGACCACTCGGCCCACCACGTACGACGACCCGGTCTATGCCGTGGACGGCATTCGCCACTACTGCGTGGCGAACCTGCCCGGCGCCGTGCCCGTCACGGCCACCCAGTCGCTCACGCACGCGACGTCCCCGTACGTCATGGCGTTGGCGCGCGGTGTGGACGCCGCCCTGGAGAACGACGCCGCTCTGGCTGCCGGGCTCTCGACCCGTGCCGGGCAACTGCACTCACCGGGCGTGGCCGCGGCCTTCCCCGACCTACCCGCGGCCAGCTGAGAACGCCGACGGCGCGCCCTGGAGCCGGGGCGCGCCGTCGTCCGAGCGACTCGGGATCTGCGCTCGGTCACGCCATCGTCGGCGTGGAGCGGGGTCAGAGCCGGGGTACGACGTCGTCGGCCTCGCCGGTTGAGGAGGTTTCCTCGGGGTGGACGCGTGAACTCGTGAAGACCTTGCACGCGAGCGCGATCAGGCACACCAGGATGAACGTGGCGATGAGCTGGAACCGCACGGCGGTGTCCAGGAGGCCCAGGACGACGATCGCGGCCAACAGGGCCAGGGCGAAGTAGGACAGCCACGGGAAGGCCCACATCTTCAGCGGCGAGGACACCCCGGCGCGGTCGGCGCGCTTGCGCAGGATGATCTGGGAGATCAGCGCCAGGGCCCAGACCACCAGGCACGTGGAGCCAATCACGTTGAGCATGACGTTGAGCACCGTCTCGGGCCACAGGTAGTTGAGCACCACGGCGATGAAGCCGAAGAGCACCGAGATCGTGACGGCGAGGCGGGGAACCCCGCGCGAGGAGGTGGCCGCGAGCCCACGCGGTGCGGATCCCCGGCGCGCGAGGGAGTAGAGCATGCGCGAACTGCCATACACGTTCGCGTTGAGCGCGGACAGCAGCGCCAGGATGATGACGATGTTCATCAGGACGTTCGCACCGGGGATCCCCACCTCCGTGAGGACCGCGACGAACGGGCTGGAGGAGAGGCCCTCATTGTTCCACGGCAGCACCAGCACCATGACGGTCACGGAGCCCACGTAGAAGATCAGGATGCGGATCAGGATGGTGCGGATCGCGCGGGCCACGTTGGTCTGCGGGTCCTCCGTCTCGGCGGCGGCGATAGTCACGAGCTCGGTGCCGCCGAACGCGAAGACGACCACCAGCAGTGCGGCCGCAACCCCCGTGATGCCGTTGGGCATGAACCCGCCGTGCTCCGTGAGGTTGGACAGCCCCGGGCTCGGAGCGGGCAGCACACCGATCAGCAACAGCACACCCACGACCAGGAACGCCACGACCGCGGCGACCTTGAGCAGCGCGAACCAAAACTCCGTCTCACCCAACGTGCCCACGCGCACCAGGTTGATGACCGTGAACACGGCCATGAAGATCAACGCCCACAACCATTGGGGCAGCGAGGGCCACATCTCGGTCACGAGCTGCGCGGCGGCGGTGGCCTCCGCGGCCACGACCACCACGATCTGGGCCCACCACAACCACCCGAGGGCGCGACCGATCGTGGGTCCCATGGCCTTGCCCGCGTAGGTCGAGAACGCGCCGGAGGACGGATCCGCGGCGGCCATCTCGCCCAGCGCGCGCATCACGAGCACGAGCAGCAGACACGCCACGAGGTAGGAAATCAATACGGCGGGCCCGGCGGTCTGGATCGCCGCGCCCGTCCCCACGAACAGGCCGGTGCCGATGGCCGAGCCGAGCGCCATCATCACCAGGTGGCGTGGCTTGAGGTAACTCCCCTGTGGCGGTTGCGACGGCGCGTGCGGCGAGTGCTCGCGGGATCCCCCGTGGATCACGCTGGCCGAACCGCGTGCGCCGGTGGGACCGTCATGGGGCATGGGAGAGAACATTACCCGTCCGCACGGGCACCGGTGGTGGCCGTCCGTCATCCTGCGCGCGGCAGACGGGACCGGATGGGGCTACTCTGGGGCTGCCGCGGCCGATGTGTTCGGCGCGGTGATTCGCCGAGCCGACAACGGCCCCGCCGATGGGGACACCGTGCAACCCCTAAATCCTGGGATCGACCTGTGGGTACCCTGCATCCATGCGCAATCTTCTGAAGGACCATCGACGGGTCCCTCCCGCTCGCAAGCCCCCGATCTACCTGATCTCGTGGGCGGGCTACCCGAATTTCGGGGACGAGCTGATTGCGGCCACCTGGGTCAACTACCTGGCCAAGGTGGCACCCACCACGGACGTGTGGCTGGACGTCCGCGAACCGGGGACCGTCACCGCCCTGCTGCGCGGCATCCATCCACGACTGCATGTGGTCAATACGGTCTTCCGCGCTCTGCACGACGTGGAACACGGCTCGGGGCGCTCGATGCGCAGCCTGATCGAGGATCTGGGGTCCCCGAAGTACGACGCGGGATTGCTCGCCCTGCGCGAAGCGAGCACCGTGCACCTGCTGGGCGGCGGGGTGCTGCACCGGGACTGGGCCGCGAACCTGCACATCGTCGAGGCGATGCGCGCGGTCCGGGAGGTCTCGGGAGCGCGGTTGTTCGCCACGGGTCAGGGGCTGATGCCCTTCGCGGGGGACCCGCTCACGGACCTGGACCACCTCAGCGTGCGAGACCGCCCCAGCGCCCAGGCCGCCGGAGTGCCCATGGGGTTCGACGACGCTTTCCTCCTCGCGGAGGACGCCCGCCACGCACGGGCCCTCGGGCTCCTGGCCGGGCACAAGGGGGATGGGTCGTCCGCTCGCACCGAAGGTACGGACGCCCCGAGCGAGGTGGTGGTGTGCGTGCAGTCGGACACCCTGGCGGAGGGGTCCTTCGAACGGATGCTGGACTTCGCCGGGGCGCAAGTGCGGCGGTGGGACCTACCCCGGGAATCCGTGCGCTACCTCGAGGCCATCCCCGGGGACGATCATGAGGGCTTCGACCGGCTGCGGGATCTCGTGGCCCCGGACGGGTTCATCCCGTTCCAGGCCGCATGGGACGGGGATTTCACGTTCGGGCCGCACCAGGTGTGGCTGACCACCCGTTTCCACCACCACCTGGTCGCGGCGCTGCACGGGGCCAGGGGTGTCGCGCTCAGCGGCAAACCCGGGTACTACGACGTCAAGCACCAGTCCGTGATCGAGGTCGGCTCCAACTGGTCGCTGGTCCATGCCGGGCAGACCTCGGAGCCTGTGGCCCTGGAAGAACTGACGGCGCCCGCGGGCTTCGCCGAGGCGGTGCGTGCCAAGCGGGACGAGGCGAAGCAGCTCTACGGCCGGTAGGGCAAAAGGCCTGACCCGGACACGGCGAGGGCCCCGTGACACCCACACTGTGGCTGCCACGGGGCCCTCGCCGTTGCGGAGGATCAACCGATGTGGTGAACCCCGCTGGGAGCGACTACTTCTGCTGGTCGTAGCGGAAGAGGAACGCCGCCATCTGATCGCGCCTCACGGGCTCGTAGGGGCGGAAGGTCCCGTCCGACCAACCACGGGCGATGTTCTGCCCGTTCATCCAGGCGATCTCCTTGTAGAAGACGCGGTTGGTGGGCACGTCCTTGAAGGGGGAGGCCTTCGGAGCGGTGTACGCCGGGGATCCCGCCATCCGGTAAAAGAACGCGGCCATCTGGTCGCGGTTGATCTGCTGGGTGGGGCGGAAGGTCCCGTCCGGCCACCCCTTGGTGATGCCCTGCTCGCTCATCCAGGCGATCTCCTTGTAGAAGACGTGGCTGGTGGGCACGTCCTTGAAGGGGGACTTGGTGGG